>PAAM01000016.1 GCA_002699615.1 Rhodobiaceae bacterium
ACAGGATTTGTTCATACAGCACCAGGACACGGTATTGATGATTTTGAGATATGGATGAAAAATAAAAAAAATCTCGATGAACAAAACATTGATAGCACAATTCCATATACAGTAAATGAAGATGGAACCTTTGATGAGAGTATCGATGGTTTTGGTGAGGTTTATGTTTTTGACAAAAATGGAAAAAAAGGTAAGGCAAATGAGCATGTCATTAGTAAATTAGTTGACTCTGGAGCAATTATTTCGCGAAGACGATTTGAGCATCAATACCCCCATTCATGGCGATCAAAAAAACCTGTTATTTTTCGAAATACTCCACAGTGGTTTATTTCGATGCAGGATAATAAAAAAGACGGCTTGCGGTCAACTGCTTTAAAATCAATCAATGAAACAGTTTTCTACCCTCCAGCAGGAAAGAATAGGTTACACTCTATGATTGAAACGAGACCAGATTGGGTGCTGTCAAGACAAAGAACATGGGGCGTCCCAATTTCAGTATTCATCAACAAAAAAACCGGAGTTTTCATTCCCAATAAAGAATTTGATAAATCTGAAAAATTAATTGAAAGGATTTATAAAATTTTCTCTGCGGAAGGGGCGAATTCCTGGTTTGAAGAAAACGCAAAAGAGAGATTCCTGGAAGGAATTATCGAAAATCATGATGACTGGGAAAAAGTTGACGATATATTGGATGTCTGGTTTGAGTCGGGAACAACTCACGCCTTTGTACTCGAAAATAATCCCGAGACAACATGGCCAGCTGATATGTATCTTGAAGGAAGTGATCAACACAGAGGGTGGTTCCACTCCTCACTCCTGGAGAGTAGTTTGACGCGGGGCCGCGCACCTTATAAGTCAGTTTTAACTCATGGCTTCACAATGGATAAAGATGGGAGAAAGATGTCAAAGTCTCTTGGAAATGTCGTGTCACCGCAAGATATTGTAAAAAAGTATGGGGCAGATATTCTAAGGCTGTGGGTGGCATCTACTGACTATAGTGACGATCAACGAATTGGCGAAGAAATATTAAAGTCAATTATTGAGTCTTACAGGAAGATTAGAAACACAATAAGGTGGATGTTGGGTGTGTTATCGAATTATGATCAGAGTTGTAATTTTGACTACGAGGATCTAAATGAACTAGAGAAATATATGTTGCACGGTCTGACTAGACTTCAAGAGGATGTGCAGGACGCATATGAGGCTTATGACTACAGGAGAGTGACAACATTACTCATGAATTATATAAACCTAGAGTTATCCGCCTTCTATTTCGATATACGTAAGGACTCTCTTTACTGTGATCCACAGTCGAGTGAAAAAAGAAAAGCATCTCTATATATTATCAACATTATATTTAAAACGATTACAAAATTGTATGCACCAATCTTAAGCTTCACAATGGATGAAGTATGGAAAAATTACACACTTTCTCTGGATAAATCAATCCATCTCACACGATTTGAGTTGGTAAATGGTGACTGGGGTAATGCGAATATAAGTGCAAAGTGGAATAATATAAGGGAATTACGGAAGACTGTAACTGCGGCACTTGAAATTAAAAGAAGAGATAAAGAAATTGGATCAAGTCTCGAGGCGGGCATTCAAATTTATACGAATAATAGAGAAATTATAACTTCAGTGAGTGGTGTTGATCTTGCTGAGATTTGTATCACAAGTAGTTTTGAATTAATTCATAAAGAACCTGATAGTAGCTGCTTTATCTTGGATGAGCAGCCTGAAATTGGCGTGATTGTTCATATTGCTAGTGGTAAAAAATGTAAGAGGTCTTGGAGAGTCACTGAAGATGTTGGAACGGATGCTGAGTATCCCGATTTATCCAAAAGAGATGCTGATGCTGTAAGAGAATTTATTAGCATGAGACAAGACTAGTATAAATGCATATTAAATTCTTTAGACTTCTGGAAGAATACAAAAAAGAAATCACCTTTTTCGCTGTTTTATTTTTCTTAGATAGGCTCCTAAAGATTTATTTATTAAATTTCCTTCTGGAAAATCAATTAAATTCAATTAGACTTAATAATTTTTTTGAGGTAGTTCTTGTTTGGAACAAGGGCATAAGTTATGGTCTTTTTCCACAAGAGAGTTATATCGGTCAATTAATCATAACTTTGGTTTCGTTTGTTATATGTCTTTGGATAACAAAATTTATAGTAAGCTCCAAAGTAAAATACCGCAAAATAACGTTAATTTTAATTTTAGCGGGCGCAACATCAAATATATTTGATAGGTTGATTTACGGAGCAGTTGCTGATTTTTTCCACTTTGAAATAGCCAGCTATAGCTGGTATGTCTTCAATGTTGCGGATATATACATAGTCAGCGGGCTAATAATATTGATATATGCATTTATTTACCCTAACATTAAGAATGAGCCCTTAAACAAATAGAATTTATTATGTTAAATCACAAATTTTATCATTATTTACCATTTTTAATTATTATTTTATTGACTGGTTGCGGACCATCACTGAAAGAGTTTGTATCAACGTCTTCGACGGGGAACGCATTTCAGGCTGGCCCTCCTGATGAGTTCTTGACTGTTACAAAAAAACCATTGGAAATGCCGCCAGATTTCCTATTAAGACCGCCATCGGAAGATCAAATTTCATTTATTGATGAGCAAAGAAATTTATCTGAAGAAGTGATTTTTGGCGAGACTGAGATTACGGATATTTCAGATGGAGAAGTTTTTATTCTCGAAATGGCAAAAGCAAGTAATGCAAATCCAAAAATTAAACAAGAATTATTTAGTGAAGAAGGGGCATATGAAAATGAAAGTCTTGCTGAGTATGTATTAAGACTTAAAGAGGAAAATAGTCAAATTTTAGATGCAGAAGCTGAGACTCAAAGGTTAGAAAATAATAGCATAGTAAAAGACGATATAGATAAGGATGAATTTGATAATAGAACAAAAACAAATTCTATTGTCGTCGAAAGTTTGAGCATGAATCAATTTACACTTCAAAATTTAACAGAGTCGAGCCAATCAGGAAGCAATGAAAGTATTAATTATGACGTAAGTATAGAAGATATTTTAGAAATAGGCTCAGCAGAAAATAAATCTCCAGAAGAAGAGCCAGAATCAAATATAACTGAAGAGGGTGAAACCAAGGAGATTCCTCCTGTCGATAGAATGCCAACCGTCTTTAAGGGCTTGCTTGGTGGGCTAAGTAACGGCTTTGGTTTGTTTTAAAATACGAACGTTCGTTCGGTAGATATACTATATCATTAGTAAATATTTCTTATTATGACTTTTGGGTAAATTTAGGAAAGTATGACGAAAATTACTTGTGTTTTACCGTAAACTTTTTTTTCAATTAATTTATAGTTATTGTTTATTTCAAAATCAGATCTTATGTCATCTTCTATAACAAGAACACCATTTGCCTTCAGGAGATCATTTTTTTTGACAAACTCTAGTATATTTTTTGGGTGTTCACTTCCATATGGTGGGTCAGCTAGTATGAGATCAAATTTATTTTCGACAAAAAAAGGTTTTTTCTTTCTAATATCCCAAATTCTATTCGCAGAGTGATGCGTAAAGCCGCAGCTTTGAAGATTTTTTTTGCAAACCTGATGTGAGCCATGGCTTATGTCTAAAAAAAAACAAAACTCAGAACCTCTGGATAATGACTCAATTCCGAGTGAGCCTGATCCTGAAAATAGATCTAATGTATAACATCCATTAAAATCAAAATTAATTACTCCATGTCGCAGTATGTTAAATATTGCCATTTTCACCTTATCTGAAGTCGGTCTAATTTCCCTACTCTTGCTAGAGATTAATTTTTTACCTTTTGCGGATCCTGATATGACACGCATTTTTTTTATCCTTTGAAACCTGTTTTCTTAATTTTTATTGTAACTTCTCTTTTTTTTAGTTCAATAAATTCACCTTTTTTTAATTGTCCAAGGTCAAATGGTCCATACTTAATTCTGATAAGCCTACTTATTTGTATGTTTAAGTATTCAAAGATCTTTCTAACTTCACGATTTTTCCCTTCAGCAATTTCGACTGTCAGCCATGTATTGGACTGACTATATGATATGAATTCTACATTAATTATGTTGTATTTAATCTTATCAATAATCATTTCGCCATTTATTTCATTAATTTTTTCTTTATCAATCTTTCCCCTGATCTTCAGTTTATATTTTCTACTTATTTTATTTTTTGGATGCTCCATATATCGGGAAAAATCTCCATTATTTGTAAATATGAGAAGGCCTTCAGTATTCAAATCAAGTCTTCCAATTGCAATTAAGTGAGCTATTTTAGCAGGAAGTAGATCAAATACTTTTTTTCTATTTTGTGGATCCTTAGATGATGTAATATAGCCCTTTGGTTTATTTAAGAGCCATATCTTTGTCATCTCGAATGGTTTTATAATTTTTCCATTTACTAAGATTTTATCTTTTGGGTTTACAAATGTTGCAGGTGAGTCAATAGTTTTTCCATTTAATTCAACCTTACCTTCGAAGATAAGTTTTTCTGCGTCCCTTCGTGAGTATGCCCCTGATTTGGAGATAATTTTTGCAATCCTAATATTTTTTACATCTTTAATGATATTATTTGGCATATTACGATTATATGATTAAATGTGTATGTTTTATATCTTTTTATGAGAGGCACTTATGAGGTTTATGGAGCTCGCAATGGAAGAAGCGATTAAAGCGCAGGGTGCGGGTGAGGTTCCTATCGGTGCATTGGTTGTCCATAAAGATGGGGAGGTCATCTCGAGGGCCTATAATTTAACAAAAACAACTTATGATCCGTCTGCGCATGCTGAGATTAATGCCTTGAGGATTGCAACCAGTAAGATCGAAAACAATATTTTAAAGGACTATGATTTATACGTTACCCTCGAGCCGTGCCTAATGTGTACGGTTGCAATCACAAACGCTCGTATTCGTAGATTATACTTTGGTGCTTATGCAAATCAACAAAATGAATTTACCTCGAGCGAATCAGCACGATACTTATCATCCCAAGAATGTAACCATCGCCCAGATATATACGGAGGTATTCTAGAGATACAAAACCGGGAGCTGATTAAATCATTCTTTCAATCAAAGAGAGAGGGTTAAGTGTTCTTGCCGAGGGCTCTCCAAGCTATATCATTCCTATATACTTTGCCTTTGTATGATATTTTTTCAATCGCTGAATATGCACGCTCTCTGGCAAGATCTAATGTTTCAGCAACAGACGTAACATTGAGCACTCTGCCACCTGTTGCCACTAAAGTACCATTCATCATTGAAGTACCTGCGTGAAACACCTTAACATTTGGATTTGTTTCTGCGTCATTTATACCATATATCTCTGCGTCTTTATTGTATTGATATGGATATCCTTCATTAGCCAAAACAACAGTTATTGCTCTTTTTTTTTGCCACTCAAGATTGTAGTTCTTTATATTTCCGTTTACAGTTTCCTGTAATAATTCAGTAAAGTCTGACTTCATTAGCATTAATAACGCTTGGGTTTCTGGATCACCGAATCTAACATTATACTCAATTAAGCTTGGTTTATTCTCTTTGACCATCAGACCTGCAAAAAGAACACCTTTATACTCAACCCCCCTCTTCCTAAGACCGTGCATTGTTGGTTCTAAAATTTCATTCATAATCTTACCCTCAAGTTTTGATGATAAAATCGGTGGAGGGCAATAGGCACCCATACCACCCGTATTTGGACCCTCATCTTTATCAAGCAGGCGTTTGTGGTCCTGAGCTCCTATAAGAGGAAGAATTTCTCTTCCATCTGTAATTGCAAAGTAGCTAAGCTCTTCACCATACAAAAACTCTTCGATTAACACCGATTGACCACTCCCGAATTTCCCATTAAATATATCTTTAAGTGAGAGGTTCGCATCCTTAAGATTTTCACAGATGGCAACACCTTTTCCTGCAGCTAATCCATCAGCTTTTATGACATAAGGCGCCTCAATTTTGTTTAAATATTCACTTGCATCCGTTATTTTATTAAACCACCTTGCCTTACCTGTTGGAATATTATTCTCAAATGCAATTTCTTTTGTGAATTTTTTTGACGACTCCAGCTTTGAGGCCTCCTGACTGGGTGCGAAAACATCAACTCTATGTTCTTTTAGGTAATCTGAAATACCATCGCAAATTGGAACTTCTGGTCCAACAATCACTAATTGAATTTTATTACTTTTAGCAAAATTTTTTATACCTTCAAAATCAGATACATCTATCTCTATACACTCACAATATTCCTCTATGCCTGGATTACCAGGAAGTGCATATAACTGATTTTGATTTGGACTTTTCGATAAAGCCATCGCGATGGCATGCTCTCTTCCGCCGCTTCCAATAATTAAGATCTTCATTTACCCACAATTTTAATTACGTCATGATATGTTTACTAATAATATTAATGAAAAGAATTGTAATGTTAATTGATAAATGATGGTTTTAAATGATTTTTGTTAATCAAAATATTCGTGAATATGGTGTAATTGAGCTATCTCAAGATATTAAGAGGAGCCTCGAAGAAAATTTTGGTTATATAAGACTAAGAGGAGAGATATCTGGGCTTAGTATTAGTAAGGCTGGGTACGTTTTTTTGTCACTTAAAGAAGAAAATGATCTCATTGAAGCAGTAATTTGGCCGGATAAATATAAAAAATTAGATATAAAACCTCAAGATGGCATGGAAGTAATCGCATCTGGAAAAATTACAACATATTCAAAAGGTAGTAATTCAAAATATCAAATACTCATAGAAAATGTTGAGGTCGCTGGTGAGGGCGCATTATTAGCTCTTTATGAGAAATTGAAGAAAAATTTGAAATCAGAAGGGCTATTTGATATATCCAAAAAAAAATTAATTCCAAAGTATCCAAAAAAATTAATGATTTTGACTTCTATCAATGGTGCGGTAATTCGTGATATTTTAAGAATACACTTAGACCGCGGATATCCAATAAACGTTGATATTATGGATGTTGCAGTTCAAGGCCAAAATTGCGCGAAGGAAATTACAGAGGCAATTATTGGGGCTAATAAGATCACCTCATCGATTAGCCGGCCTGATGTTATACTTATTGCACGAGGTGGTGGATCGCTTGAAGATCTTTGGGGTTTTAATGATGAGTTTCTTGTCAGAGCTGTATATGCATCTGACATTCCAATTGTGACTGCAATTGGTCACGAAACAGATACAAGCCTAATTGATCTTGCTTCTGACTATCGGGCTCCTACACCAACCGCAGCAGCTGGAGTGTTATTTCCCGATATCAATGACATTAATTATAAAATAAATCAGGATATTGAAAAACTCGATAATTTTATGCGAGATAAGTTGGCGACTTTTTCACTAAGATACAGTATTGAAGAGCAAAAGTTATTCTCAATTGGGATACAATACCAAAAAGAAAAACTTTTAAATTTTGAGAGAGTAAGCTCTAAAATATCAAAACAAGCCCTCATGAGTAATATCAGTAATAAAAAATTGAAGCAAAATAATTTGAGTGAGAAAATTTTAAGATTACTTGAGCAAAGACTCTTCAATAGTTCAATCAAGCACGAAAAACTTAATTCAGATTTACTATCAAATTTGAATGAAGTAGTTCGAATTAAATCGAATGTATTATCAACAAATAATAGACTTTTGGATAGTCTCAATTATAAAAAAACACTCAATAGGGGCTATGCAATAATAAAAGATCAAGATGAGTCTATTATAGAGAGCATGAGAGTTGCAAACCAAAATAATATAATAAATATTATGTTTTCGGACGGTGAAATAACTGCAAAAAATCAATATAAAAAATGATGACTGCACCATGATTGAAAAAAATAAAAATATTAAAAATAGCCAGCAGGCTAAAATAAAATACTCAGATGGTGAGTTTGATGTATTAAAAGATGGTCAATATGTAATATGTGCAGTCACAGGAAATAAAATAAGTATTAGTGATTTGAAATACTGGTCAGTTGAGAGGCAAGAGCCATATGAAAGTGCGGAGGCCGCGTTAGCTGGTTATAAAAAAAATACTTAATTTAACCAATGGAAGCTGGTGAAATATTTCTCATCAATTCCTCCGTGGAATCAATTTCAATAGATATATCTACAATATCAATCATTTCTCGAAGCTGCCCATTGGGATCATTAACTTCATTTAATCTCATATAATCCTTTGATGTTGTTAATAATCTGAATATTTCATGCCCATTGGCTATTTCGAGTAAATATTTTACATCCTTTGTTTTGTATTGGTAGTGATTTGGATAAGTTAAATTTTGAAATGTTTTTATATTTAACTTTTTCAGTGTACTAAAAAATTTTTCGGGCATACCAATCCCAGTGAATGCTATTTTTTTTGAATTATCATTGCTTCTTATAAGGTATTCTGTTTTTGCTGTGAGGCAGTTCTTTTTGGTATTTCTAATCTTTTTAATTAATTTCTTCTCAATTTTTTCTTCATCGACCAAAATTAAAATATCAGCAATGTTCAATACAAAGTCCAGTGAACCCAATAAATCACCTGCGGGGAACTGCTTTAGATTTATGGGTCTTATATTTCCATCAATTACCAAAATATTTATTTTATTTTTGATTGAGGAATCCCTATATCCATCGTCAGATAAAATGTAATCATAATCCTTGTAGCTATTTGCCGCCACCAAGGCATCCTTCCTTTTTTTGGATACAAATGTATCACTATTCTGTGACAAGAGTAGGGGTTCATCTCCAACCTCGAGCGAAGTGTGGTTTTTATTTATAATAACTGGATCATTAATAGTACCCCTGTAGCCAATTGATATGGCCGAAATTTTTTTATTTCTCTTTAAAAGTAATTTCTGTATTGCAATTACAACTGGTGTCTTGCCGCCGCCTCCAATTACTGGGCTGCCAACACATATTACAGGAGCTTTTGAAAGGTATGGTTTTTGGAGTTTGTATCTTTGTTTGGAAATAAAATTATATATGAGTCCTATTGGGGTTAATATATGCACAAGGAGTGATGTATTATTCCAGAATTTTGGTCGTCTCACCGAATTTCTCCGAGTTCATTTTTCAAGATATTAACTATTTCAGTTTCAACAGTTATTTTTTTCTTTTTTATGGTTGTATTTATGTTTTGCAAGATATCTTGTGTTTCATTCGGTTGCAGAATAAAATCCTCAACTTTTTGTATAAGTGAGTCTGTATTATTAGCTAAAAACGAGCATTTGAGCTTATCTAAAGTATCATATACTTCATTAAAATTTTGAATATTTTTTCCATGCAACACAATACAATTTTTTTGTATTGCCTCTATTGGATTATGACCGCCAATGTTGTCATAAGAGCCGCCTATTATTGCTACCTCAGATAATTCAAAATAGGTGCCCAGAATTCCCACCTCATTAACAATAAAGAAATTGTTATTTGTGTTAACTTCGTGATTTGGTAAATATGACCAACTGTGTGGCTGATCACCCAAAAGGGATATCATCTTGCTACATGTCTCGGGGTGCCTTGGTGCAAAAATGCAAACAGTATTGGGATATTTTTCTAAGAGCCGTCTATGTAAATTAAAGAATATCTCAGTCTCATTTTCATGCACCGATGCTGCTATATACACAAATTTCTTACTGAATATTTTTTTGAGATATTGATACTCCTTTGTATTCGTTTTTAATGGAGTATTTGCGTATTTTATATTCTCAGATAATATTATGTTTGATTGATATAGAAGCCTATATCTCTGATAAGTGTCATTATCCTGACATGAAATCAATTTTGGAATGGAAAATATTTTATCTGCCAGTATTCTCAGTTTGAACCACCTCTTAAAGCTTTGATCAGATAATCGCGCATTCAATACATACAGAGGGATGCGCCTCCGATCAAGCTCGAGAAAGTAATTAGGCCAAATTTCGGACTCCATGAAAATAGATAATTGTGGTGACCAATGATCTATAAATCTTTTGACAAAGATTTTTACATCTAAAGGCAGGAATTGATGAATAATTCTCTCATTTGCGTGATCATCTAAAATCTTCGAAGATGATAATGTCGCCGTCGTAAACAAAATACATATATCATTGTTATGTTTCAAAATAATTTTAGCTACACTCAGTCCTGAATATGACTCACCTATGCTTGCAGCGTGTATCCATATAATTTTTTTATCAAAACCAGGTTTTGGTGAAAAATTTTGTGCTAGTTTTTGTTTGTAGCTTTTTAGGGTTTCCTTAGATCTAGCCTTGCGTATACTCATATATATGTATCCAAAGATTAAGAATAAATTTGTCAAAAATACATATATTATGATCGCCAAATTTTGAAATACATTTTTCATTTTTTAATAGACTAAATGGATAGCAATAATGCGAGCACCACCAGAGAACCTATATATTTATTTGCCGAGAAAAAATTTGCGCAAGATTGCACATTTTTTAAATTTAGGTTCATAATTAATACAAGGCTAAGCAATGCTGCGCTCAATAATATTATAAATGTTTTGTTACTTGTTTCAATCCATATCATTGCTGTGAGCATCAGCAAGAAACTTAGACTGTAAAAGATGTAAATTGCTATTTTTGGATTGCTTTCAAAAAGCACAGCTGTGGACTTAACGCCAATTATTTTATCATCAACAATATCTTGGTAACCATAAACAGTGTCATATCCGAGAGTCCAAAAAATAGCGGAAAAATATATGAGGAACGTCATGGTACTTAAGCTCTCAGATACTGATGTCCATCCCATAATTACACCCCAGTTGAATGTGATCCCCAAAAAAAGCTGCGGCCAATTGGTAACTCTTTTCATGAATGGGTATATGACGATAAGAATTAAAGATGATAGCCCTATGAATATAGTGATAGTGTTAAGAGTAATAAGAATACACAAACTAAAAAATAATAGAAGAATCAGCAAGAATATTGCTTCGGGAAGTGACATGCTCTCATTTGCGAGCGGTCTATTTTTCGTACGTTCAACTTTTGCATCTATCTTACGGTCAATTATATCATTAAAAATACAACCCGCAGATCTCATAAGAATTGAACCAAGAAAAAAAAGCACTATGATCTTGATGTCAATCATTTGCTGTGAGTATATTGAGGATGAGATGATCCCATACAAGCATGGAATAAACAACAATAGCCAGCCAATTGGTCTATTGTTTCTTGTTATTGCGATGTAGCAACTAATTTTTTTTTTAATACTTTTCAAAACAATATCTAGTATAATTTTCCAAGATGATTTAGTAAGTTATTTATAACAAAAATTTTGTGATTAAAACAATAAAATGCAATCAAACCAATCAAGAAACATAAGGTTATACCAAAATTGTAAGCTACAACAAAGCGCGATAATTAAGTTAACTAGTGACGATCACCACTACTTAAAAAATGTGATGAGAGTTGTTGTGAACGACCGGTTACAAATATTTAATGGTGTGGACGGTGAATGGAGTTCGATGGTTGTAAATGTGAAAAGAGATTTTGTTGAAATTGAGGTAATTGAGTGCGTTCAAGGTCAAATTGAATATGAAGAGATACATTGTTATTTCTCACCATTAAATGCTAATCGGCACAACTACATAATTGAAAAGCTAACTGAGTTAGGCATAACGTCTTTCACACCAGTAATTACTGAGTTTTCAAATATTAGAAAGGTAAATAACGACAAGTTATTGGCTAGAGCAAAAGAAGCAGCTGAGCAATGTGGTTTAATGAGAATTCCAAAAATTAATAGCGCTATATTAATGGAAGATTTAATAAATGAAGGTTGCGAAGGAGCGCTATTAGTTTTTTGTGATGAAAGATCGAATCCAATGAATCCCATTGATCAATTGAGCAGGGTAAAAGAATTGAATGTTTCCTTTTTGATTGGACCCGAAGGTGGTTTTTCTGATAAAGAGAGATACGATATTTTAGAGTTACAGAATGTAATTAGACTGTCTTTAGGATCAAGAATTCTCCGTGCTGATACCGCGGCCATAGTTGTTGCTTCATTCTTGCAGGCGATAAAGGGAGAGCTTGGAAGTGGGTGATGTAAAAATAGTGTCAATAAATTGGTATTAAATATAAAATATAATATGGATCAAAAATCTCAAATTCCATCAGAGTCCGACCTTATCAATTATTTTCATTTGGGTTCAAAGTCACCCAAAGATTATAGGATCGGTACTGAAAACGAAAAATTTCTGTTTCATAAAGGATCATTGAACCCAATTCAATATTCAAGTGGGCCGGGTATAGTAGATGTTTTTGACATACTCATAGACCAGTTCCATTGGAAACCAGTTTATGATGGAGATAGTATTGTAGGTTTATCAGATAGGGAAAATGAGAGAAATATTACTCTAGAACCAGGTGGTCAAATTGAATTATCTGGTTCAAAATGTTCAAATATACATCAAACGAATGAAGAATTTACTCAGTATCATTCTCAGATTGAATATGTTTGCAATGATCTGAATATTGGAGCTTTAGGCCTCGGATTTTGTCCAAATTGGAATTTTAATGATATGGGTAAAGTTCCAAAGACGCGATATAAAATAATGCGCGAATATATGCCAAAAGTCGGTAATTTTGGATTAGATATGATGCATTGTTCTGCAACAACCCAAGTTAATCTCGATTATTGCGATGAAAGTGATTACTCAAAAAAATTTCGTGTCGCTATGGCACTTCAGCCGTTAATATCAGTAATGTTCTTTAATAGCCCATTTCTTAATGGTAAGCTAACAGGATTATTATCAAATAGGCTTCGAGTTTGGGCAGACACAGATAACGATAGATGTGGATATTTACCTTTTGCTTTCAATGATCAGAGTAAATTTTCAGATTACGCAGAATATGCCCTTGATGTTCCAATGTATTTCATTCACAGGAATCAAAAATATGTTGTTCCTGACCATATCACCTTCAGGAATTTTTTAAATAATGGTTTTATTAATAATGATGGTAAGCATTTTTCAGCAACAATGAATGACTGGGAGACCCATTTATCAACATTATTTCCTCAAGTAAGATTGAAGAAATTTCTAGAAATGAGAGGTGCTGACTCGGGAAATCATAATTCAATTCTCGGGCTAGCCTCCATTTGGACAGGGCTTATCTATAACGATGACGTGCTTAACGAAGTCTACAAAATCATTTCAAAATGGACACATTCTGATGTGATACATTTGGAAGAAAGTCTAAATAAAGATGGTCTGAATGTTAGCTTTAAGGGTCATAGTGTATTTGACTTACTGAAGGAGCTGGTATCTCTATCAAAGTACGGACTATCTAAGAGGAATATTCAAAACGAAAATGGTGCAACTGAAGAGATTTATCTAGAACCACTGTCTGAGATTCTTGCAAAAAAAAGAACACCATCAGACGAATTAATTCATGAATTTAGCAATGATTGGTCAAAAAATATAAAATCTGTATATAATAAGAATTATCTCTAAAAAGGAAATTAACATTAAAACCTACCAACCTTCCATCTGGTCCTTAGCTGCAGTTACTGGACTCGCGCCTTTAACGTTAAACCTAATTGTTCCATCATTACCAGCGCTTGCTGATCATTTTGGAATAACTTATTCTGGCGCACAAGTTGCCGTATCGTCTTTCATAATATCAATGGCTATTGGTCAGATTTTTATTGGCCCAATATCGGATGCTTATGGGAGACGATCTATATTAATGCTTGGAATTATTATTTTTTTGATTGGAACAACAATTTGCAGTGTTGCAACATCAAGTGAAGTGTTAATAGTTGGGCGTTTTATACAAGCATTTGGAGGCGTTGCAGGGGTTGTTCTCGGTCGAGCGATTATAAGGGATGTGTATAGTCGTGAAAAAGCTGCAAGCGCTTTGGGTTATGTGACAACTGTTATGGTTATTGCGCCTATGATAGCTCCTCCCCTGGGCGGTATATTACAAGACTTATTTGGATGGAGAAGTATCTTTTATCTAATGATGATTGTAGGCATAATCTTGTTTTTAAATATATTTTATAATCTTCAAGAAACAAAAACTGAAGATCGGATCAAAGGGGATATAAAATCGTTACTTAACAGTTTTGTACAATTAATTAAAATACCCCAATTCATCCTTTACACAGTTACAATGTCATGCGCCAACTCTATGTTTTTCACTTTTCTAGGAGTTGCCCCACTTCTAGTAATCCAAAAATTAGATTATTCACCAACGCAATATGGGTTCACATTCATGGTCATATCATTTGCATTCATGGCAGGTAGTTTTACAACCGCAAGGCTTTCGGAGAGGATTGGCTCGCTCAGAATGATTGGTTATGCTGTATTTGGGACTATAATTGGTTCAGTTCTAATGTTGATTGTGTTCTTAAGTGGGATTGTTAATATCTATATAATTTTTGTAACAATGATGATAATCACATATTCGAATGGTATCGTGATGCCTAATATTATTGCTAACATTGTTAGCATTAAACCACAATTAGCAGGAGCAGCGTCGGGGTTATCAGGATTTATCCAGTATTCATTAGCTGGAGTTTCCTCGTATGTGGCAGCAGTGCTTGCTGGCATTGGGCTTATCTATATGCCACTACAACTTATCTTACTTGCCTTTCTTGGAACAATTACCTTTTATCTCGCGGAAGCTATTAAGAATAATTAGGGTAAATTATTCACTACTATAAATATCCACGACATCACGCTTAATTCTCTCATAAAGCTGTTCTGTTGGAATGCCGTTTATAATCAGGCTGTTATCTTTTTGGTAGCTCTTTATTGCTTCACTTGTGCTTCTTGTGAAAGAGCCATCATACATTCCAACAAAATAACCAATGCTAATGAGTGCTATTTGAGTGTTGTAAACAAGCAAGGTCGAGTATTCATCCGACATAATTTCATTATATGAATTCTGGCTTTCGTTTATACTTTCATTTTCTGCTTCGTTTATACTTGACGCAATTCCCATAATCCCACCGATTATAGCACCAGCTTTTGCTCCGTCATCACCGTCAATAGCAGAACCAATTCCGCCACCAATACCTGCCCCGCAAAGTAATCCTCCGCCTGGGCCGTCACAAAGACCTTTTGATGAAAGTTGACCTGCTGAAATTAGAATAACGAGTGTTAGACAGAACATATATGTAAATATTTTCTTCATGATTTCACCTTTGTGATTCTTTTATTTTGAACTTTCAAGTTAATTATCTTATAAAAAAATGCAAATATCTAGTTATATTTATCTAATTTTCACTCAGCACATCAAACATCTCAACGAAACCCTTCATTTCAACAATAATACCAAGGTTGCCATTCTTTATTTCACTGTTAAATCCAATTATAAAATTATCTTCACTTTTAAGCTTTTTCATAAATTTATCTGGGATTACAGCAATGTACTCACAGAAATCTTGATTACATTTAGTGTTCAACAGTTGAAACTTTAAATTATATTCATTTGATAATACCATGACTTTCGATTGAACTCCATTGGATGATCCTGATTGAGCCATTGGTTTTGTTCTGACTCCGAGAATATTTTCATTATTTTCTTTTATTACAAAAATGAGAAAGGTATGTCTATCATCGACAATACTTGCTTCTAAAAATTGCGTTAGAAGACATCTTTCATTATTGTCAGCCTCACAAATGATTGACCAATTTTCATTTTCCTTGAATAGATAGCCATCAATAAAGCCCTGGTAATAAATGATATTTTTATTTAGCTCATAGCCAAAGGTTAATGACATCGAATAAATAATAATTAAAGGAATCAGAAAAACAAACTTAAGTTCTTTGGTTATAAATTTTTTTTTTAATGTCATTTGTCGAATTTTAATCGAAAATATTCATAATTTATGTATAAAAAACAAATTTTTTTAATAGAAAATCAGCTACCAATCGTTTTATCATCAAAACTTAATTAATAAAAAATATATTAGGATTAATATCTTGATTAGTTGTGTAAAAAATATTATCTATATAGAGAAATTGACCACATAATTATATTGACTTTGGCTAAGAATATAAATTAATGAAAATGAAAATCAACCATTCTATTACTACAAAAGTTATGTACGTTTTTGTTGCCTTTTTGGCGTTTTTTCAAGATAGCGCACAAGCAGTGGAAAATTTGGGTGTTCCGCAAGATTATCAAATGACGTATCAAAATGCAGCAACACCCAACATGGCCGATATCACTTGGTTCCACGACTCATTCCTTTTTCCAATTATACTTGGCATAACTCTTTTTGTTACGGCATTATTGATATATGTAATGATAAAATTTAATGCAAAAGCAAATCCTAAACCCTCTCGAACATCCCATAATTCACTCATTGAAGTCTTATGGACTGTCATTCCGGTCATAATACTTATTGCGATTGCAGTGCCTTCATTTCGTATTCTTTACACTCAACAGGAGATTCCTGTTGATGCAGATCTAACTGTAAAAGCTACAGCATACCAATGGTATTGGGCCTATGAATACCCAGACAACAACGGTATTTATTTCGACTCCCTGCCTCTTGAAGAAGATGAACTGACCGAGGGTAAGTTACGACTGTTATCAGTAGATAATCCACTTGTTGTCCCAAGTGGTGCTGTAGTGAGAGTTCAAGTGACCTCAGGTGACGTTATACATAACTGGGCTGTACCATCTTTTGGAGTGAAAACGGATGCAATTCCGGGTAGATTAAACGAGACTTGGTTTAAAGTTGATGAACCTGGCATTTATTATGGGATGTGCTCTGAACTATGTGGGGTACGTCACGCATATATGCCAATTGAGGTACATGTGCTTGATGAAGCAGAGTATGTTGCATGGTTGAATAAAGCAGAACAAGAGTTTGCTCAAGTCGAAGTTGAAAATGAAAATATGCAAATAGTAGAGTTAATAAATTAAGAGGCCAAAATATGTCAAGTGAAGCGCTAAGTCATCATTCAAATCCATCAGGATGGAAGCGTTGGGTTTACTCAACAAACCATAAGGACATTGGCACTATGTATCTGATTTTCGCCATTGTTAGTGGTATAGTTGGTGGTGTGCTCTCATTATTTATGAGGCTTGAACTACAACAGCCAGGGCT
Organism: Rhodobiaceae bacterium; assembly: GCA_002699615.1. Classification (GTDB taxonomy): domain Bacteria; phylum Pseudomonadota; class Alphaproteobacteria; order Rhizobiales; family TMED25; genus TMED25. The sequence continues at coordinate 17,069 of PAAM01000016.1, forward strand.
GCAAATTTTTGGAGATCCTCATGTTTACAATGTTTTCACGACGGGACATGGCTTGATAATGATCTTCTTTATGGTGATGCCCGCTATGATAGGTGGATTTGGGAATTGGTTCGTGCCACTTATGATAGGTGCACCAGATATGGCCTTTCCACGAATGAATAATATTTCATTCTGGTTACTGCCTCCCGCCCTTGCGCTATTAGTAATTTCGATGTTTGTTCCAGGACCTCCAGGCGCAAATGGGGTAGGCGGGGGTTGGACAATTTATCCACCGCTTTCAACAATGGGGCAACCGGGCCCAGCAATGGACCTTGCAATCTTATCGCTACATGTTGCAGGAGCGTCTTCAATACTCGGCGCCATAAACTTTATAACGACTATATTGAATATGAGAACGCCCGGCATGACAATGCACAAAATGCCGTTATTTGTTTGGTCGGTTTTAGTCACGGCTTTCTTACTATTACTCTCTCTTCCAGTGCTTGCCGGCGCAATAACTATGCTGCTAACAGACAGAAACTTTGGAACGACATTTTTTGACCCTGCTGGCGGCGGCGATCCAATTCTATTCCAGCATCTTTTCTGGTTTTTTGGGCACCCAGAGGTTTATATTTTAATTCTTCCAGGTTTTGGTATGGTCAGTCATATTATCTCAACTTTCTCAAAAAAACCTGTATTTGGTTATCTTGGAATGGCATATGCTATGGTTGGCATCGGTCTAATAGGATTTATAGTTTGGGCGCATCACATGTATACTGTTGGTCTGAGCGTTAATACACAAGCTTACTTTGTGGCAGCTACAATGATAATTGCTGTGCCAACAGGGATCAAAATCTTTTCATGGATTGCAACAATGTGGGGTGGCTCGATTGAATTTAAGACACCTATGTTGTGGGCAATTGGTTTCATTTTTCTCTTCACCATAGGTGGAGTTACGGGTGTTGTTTTAGCTAACGCAGGTGTTGATAGATCTTTTCATGATACATATTATGTTGTAGCTCACTTTCACTATGTTCTTTCAATGGGAGCTGTATTTGCAATTTTTGGAGGATGGTACTACTGGTTTCCTAAGATATCTGGATACATGATATCCGAATTTGTTGGCAAAACACATTTCTGGCTAACTTTCATTGGTGTCAACTTGATATTTTTCCCACAGCATTTTCTAGGATTAGCCGGTATGCCAAGACGTTATGTCGATTATCCAGATGCGTTCGCGGGCTGGAATTTTGTATCATCAATGGGTTCATATATCTCATCATTCGCAGTTCTGGTATTTTTATTTGGAGTCTATCTTGCATTTGCTAGGAAGGTCCCTGCAGGTGATAATCCATGGGGTGAAGGGGTATCAACATTAGAATGGACTCTATCTTCACCGCCACCGTTCCACCAGTTTGAAGATTTACCTGAACCAGTCGATTTCGGTTCTTTTATTTCACCAGATTCACCGTTGCAGAAGACATCAGCGGTTACAAGGGACGCTGAGCATTAATTTTTTAAACCTCGGTAGGTTTTATCATGGAATATTCATCAGGTAGCGTGCAAGATTATTACGCGCTCATGAAGCCTAGAGTGATGTCGCTTGTCATATTTACAAGTCTTGTTGGCTTGATATTATCCCCATCAAATATGCATCCATTTCTGGCAATTATATCAATTTGTTGTATTGCAATCGGAGCTGGAGGTTCTGGCGTTTTAAATATGTGGTATGATGCAGATATTGATAGTGTGATGAAACGAACTATAGGAAGACCTATACCCTCAGGTAATATAACAAGGTCTGAAGCGTTAACATATGGCCTGGTAATGTCCTTTGGTTCAGTTTTTGTAATGGGAGTTTTAATAAATTGGGCTGCTGCAATATTTCTTGCATTTACGATATTTTTTTATGCTGTGGTATATACAATGTGGCTCAAAAGAAGAACTACACAAAATATTGTTATAGGCGGAGCAGCAGGAGCATTCCCTCCTGTTATTGGTTGGTTATCAACAAGCGCATCCCTTACCATTGAGCCAGTATTATTATTTTTGATAATATTTTTATGGACTCCACCACATTTTTGGGCGTTAGCAATTCTTACTTCTAATGAATATCAAAAGGCAAGTATACCCATGATGCCAAATGTTGCAGGAAGTGAGTCAACAATCAAACAAATTCTCTTGTATTCAGTAATCATGTCAGCCTCTGCGTTACTTCCATACTATTTGGATATGGTCACAGTAATATACTTATTTCCAGTTTTCATATTGAGTGCAGTATTCATTGGATTTTCAGTACAACTTTATAGAGCCAAGATAAAAGAAAAAATTGAGAATTACTCTAAAAGACTTTTTGTTTACTCAATATTATATTTATTTTTAGTTTTCACTTTTTTTCTTATAGATTACCTATATATAAAATATAAATGGGGGTTAATTTGAAAAATAATAATGAAGACATAAAATCCATAAGTCCTGGACAAGAGGAATTCTTAAAAAATCGTAAAAAGAAATCAAAGGCAATTGCAATAATTTTATTTCTTTTAGTTTTTATTTTTTTCCTGACAACAGTTATAAAAATATCATCAAATATTTCATAATTTTTTAATACATGACAGAAAATAGAAAAAATAAAAGAATACTTATGATGTGCTTTTCCATCATCTTGTTCATGGGCGGAATGTCACTTGCTGCTGTTCCATTGTATGAACTTTTTTGTAAAGTAACGGGGTATAAGGGAACTCCAAATATAATAAATGTTGTTTCATCAGAGTCAGGAGAGAGAGACTTTATAATACGCTATGATGTAAACATATCATCTGAATTAGGTTGGGACGTTGCGCCTGATAAAATTTCTGAAAAAGTCACGACCGGAGATAATATTTTTACATTTTATAATGCAAAGAATTTATTATCACATACAAATAATGGTATCGCTACTTATAATGTAATACCTGCTGAGGCAGCTGCATATATATTAAAGGTAGAGTGCTTCTGCTTTAATGGTCAGGAGCTAAGTTCTGGAGAAGAAATGAAGATGCCATTGACCTATTATATTGATCCTGCGATTGATCGTGATGAAGAGTTGAGAAATGTTGATACGATTACAATTTCATATACTTTTTTCAAAAATAAGGATTTATTGTAAAAAAATAATGTATATAATAAAAAAAATTGACCCTCAAAAGATGCAGAGTTTTCAATAATGAGTGAATCACATAGTAAAAATCACGACTACCATCTAGTTGATCCAAGTCCATGGCCAGCTATTGGTGCAATCGCAGCATTTGTAACGGCAATTGGAGCCGTCATCTATTTTCATCAAGGTAGCTATTGGCTGTTAATTATTGGTCTTATTGCTGTACTTTACACAATGTACGGGTGGTGGCGTGAAATTATAAAAGAAGGAAGTAAGGGCGATCATACCCCAGTTGTACAGTTACATCTCAGATATGGCATGATTATGTTTATCGCGTCAGAAGTTATGTTCTTTGTTGCTTGGTTTTGGTCTTATTTCGATGCATCACTTTACGCTGGTGAAGCGCAACAATATCTTAGAACTGAGCTTACTGGTGGTCATTGGCCACCTGATGAAATAGCAACATTCGATCCATGGCATTTGCCGTTACTTAATACACTGATATTATTAACGTCTGGGACAGCTGTCACATGGGCTCACCATTCATTGCTTCATGACGATAGAAGAGGTCTAAGACTTGGCTTACTGATTACAGTCGGGCTTGGTGCAATATTTACTTGTGTTCAGGCGTATGAATATACTCATGCTGCATTTAATTTTTCAGGCCATATCTATGGGGCAACATTTTTTATGGCAACTGGCTTTCATGGTTTTCATGTTCTGGTTGGTACAATTTTCTTGATTGTCTGCACACTTCGTGTTGGGGCGGGTCATTTCAAGAAAGATCAGCATTTTGGTTTTGAAGCCGCAGCATGGTACTGGCATTTTGTTGATGTTGTGTGGCTATTCTTATTTGCAGCAATCTATGTTTGGGGAGCGGGCGACATAATACCGCATTAATTCAAGAGCAGCGTATTTAAGTGTATTTGTAAACAACCCATCCCTGATATATTCTCTCCTATATTAGTAACTGAAAAATCATAAGATGATCAATTCGAAAAATATAATAATGAATTTCTCTGTACTGTTGGCTCTTGTCATTCTTTTGGCCCTTGGCACGTGGCAAATGGATAGAAAAGGTCAAAAGGCAGCGCTTCTAGAAAAGTTAGAGAGAGTTAATGAAGATATTATTGAGCTTCAGTCAGTTAATATAAATGAAGACAATCTTGATAGTTGGCTATACCGAAAGTTGCAAATTGACGGTAATTTTATCTCTGATAAAAACCTTTTCGTGTTCGCTCATTTATCAGAACCGCGCGGTTCCTATGGGGGTGCGGGGTATTGGATAATGACCCCATTTTTGGCTAATAATGGAAAATTAATAATTATAAACCGTGGCTTCATACCCCAGAATATGTTTGATGACTTTTTCGAAGGAATAAATCAATATGATAAGGAAAAAATAACAGGCTACGTAAGAAAGTTTGACGAAAAGAATTTTTTTACACCCACAACAGACTATGATCAGAAAATATTATATCTCTTTGAGAAAACTGATATAAAAAAAATATTTAATTTAAATAAAATCGAGCCGTACTTTATAGATCTGATTGATTTAGATCAAAATATACCGCAGTCAAATGAAACACTATTAAAGTTTCCTGATAATCATCTTTCTTATGCAATAACATGGTATGGTCTTGCAACAGCTCTATTATTTATATATTTTTATTCAAGGAATAGACGTAAAAAAAAATGACTTAAAATGTTATATTTTAGCACACGAAATACAGAAAAAAAATTTACATTTGAAGAGATAATTCTCAATGGACTCGCGGAAGACGGTGGCTTGTACATTCCCGAAAAAATACCAACATTGACAGTTAATGATATAAATAGATTACTGAGTTATGACTATGAAACAATTGCTTATGAAATAATTATAAAATTTACAGGTCAAACCTTTACATCTGATGTACTGAAGAAGATGATCCATGACTCCTACAGCTCATTCAGAAGTGATGTTGTCACGCCATTAATAAAAATAGATGACTCATTATCGATATTAGAATTATTTCATGGCCCAACTCTCGCTTTCAAAGATTTGGCAATGCAACTATTATCACGAATGATAGAGGAGATTTTATCTCGGAATAAGTCAAAAGCCTCAATAATATGCGCAACATCCGGCGATACTGGAGGGGCAGCTGTAACTTCATTCGCAAATAAAAGAAATATCAAACTATTTGTTTTGTACCCAAAAGATAGAATATCAGAAGTTCAAAGGAGGTTTATGTCAACAGTTCATGCTGATAATGTAAAAGTAATATCAATTGATGGTAATTTTGATGACTGCCAAAATATTGTCAAAACCTTATTCAATGATAGAGAGTTTTCAAAAAAAGTCAGCTTAACAGCTGTCAATTCAATAAACTGGGCAAGAATAATGATACAAATAATCTATTATTTTAGCGCTTTATCACAATATATTGGTGAAAAAAAGAATATAAATTTTATTGTTCCAACAGGTAATTTTGGAGATATATTTGCAGGATATATTGCAAAGAAAATGGGTTTACCAATTCATAAACTGGTTATTGCGACAAATATTAACAATATCCTGGAGAGGTGCCTAAAAACAGGAATTTATGAAGTTTTTGAATCAATACAGACAAATTCACCATCGATGGATATACAAATATCAAGTAACTTTGAACGCTTACTTTTTGATTTATTAGATATGAATTCAGAAAATGTAGAAAAAAAAATGAGTGACTTAAATAAATACGGGAAGTTTGAATTAGGTTTATCGGAGGCAGAGTCGTTTAAGAACTTGTTTGATGCAGGATCACTAAAAGAAGATGAAACCATAAACATAATAAAAGACGTATATGAACATACTAATAATATAATTGATCCACATACTGCAATAGGGGTAGGAGTTCATAACAAAAATAGTTACGAAAATTCTATTGTTTTATCAACCGCGCACGCTGCAAAATTTCCGAATACTGTTGAAAAGGCTATTGGAGTATATCCAGAACTTCCAATAAAAAGCGATGATATATATCAAATGCAAGAAAACATTATCAATCTCAAGAGTGACATAGACGAAATAAGTTCATATATAAAAAAAAATTTTAGTGAGTAATTAAATGACAATAACAGAAAGCAGAACATACAATAATATTCGAATAATATCTCAGCACATGCCAAACCTCAGTTCAGTTTCCCTTGGAATTTGGGCTGAAGTTGGTTCACGAAATGAGTCAGAGAAAGAGCAGGGAATATCTCATCTTTTGGAGCATATGGCATTCAAAGGAACAAAGACGAGGACAGCAAGGCAGATTGCAATGGAAATTGAGAATGTTGGCGGTGATATAAATGCCGCCACAAGCGTTGAAAGAACATCCTATTTTGTGAGGTTGTTAAAGAATGATATTGAAATTGGTATTTCAATTTTATCAGACATAATACAAAATTCTATATTTGACCCAATCGAATTGGATAAAGAAAAGAACGTTATTTATCAGGAGCTTGCTTCTTACAGGGACTCACCAGATGATACAGTATTCGAAAACTTTCAGAGCGCCGCTTATCAGGATCAGGCGATTGGGAGATCCATACTTGGTAACAAGGAAACTCTGACGAATATAAAATCTGATGATTTGATAACATATTTAAACAAATTCTATCATTCTAATAACCTAACAATAGTTGCAACTGGTTCAGTTGACCACACTCAGCTACATAATTTTTGTGAAAAATATTTCAAATTTATTCAAAGTGGTGATACGCCTCAAACTAAAAAAGCACACTACAAACCAAGTCAAATATTAGAAAATAGAGACATAGAGCAGGCTCATATCATTTATGCATTTGAAGGTTGTTCTTACCATGATGACAATCTCTATGTAGCTCACCTCTTCTCTAATATTCTTGGAGGTGGAATGTCATCCCGGCTCTTTCAAAATATAAGGGAGAGTCGCGGGCTTGCTTATTCTGTGTTTTCTTTTTCATCAAATTACAAAGATACGGGTATTTTTGGAATTTATTCGGCCACTTCATCAGATAAAGTGAATGAGTATAGTGAAGCTGTGGCAAATGAAATTTTAAATTGTGAGAAAAATATAACCGATCAAGAAATTATTAAGGCAAAGAAACAATTAAAAGCGGGATTACTTATGTCATCAGAGAGTCCAATGGAAAGAATGAATCAAATTGCAAGACAAATATCAATATATGGTAGGATTATTGACATAAATGAAACTCTTGAAAGGATAGATGCCATTAAAAAAGATAACATAATTAATTTCATATCAGACACTTTTAAATCAGAAAAACTTACAATTAGTGCTCTTGGAGCAATCTCAAAACTCTCGGATCAAGATGTTATAAAAAATTTTTACCACTAATAACGAGGTGAGTTAAAATTTTTAGAAATAATAAAAATAATATATATTCTCAAGATCTAATTCTTAGATATCCCAGATTGGCTGATTATAAGAAATGGAAAAATATTCGGGAGTCAAGTAAAGGCTTTCTTACGCCTTGGGAGCCAACTTGGTATCCGGGAGAACATAGTTTAAAAAGATACCTCAAGCTTCTAACGATATACTCTCAGAAAAGAAAAAATAATACTCAATATTCTTATTTTATTTTCAATAAAAAAAATGAATTACTGGGTGGTATAAACGTTTTTAATATAAAAAAGGGTATATCACAGAGCTGTACAATTGGGTATTGGATAGGTGAGGTGCATGCTAATCAAGGTTATATGACAAGATCCCTTTTAGCATTACTTTATCACTTATTTAATAATTTATATTTTAACCGAGTTGAAGCCGCGTGTGTGCCGAACAATATTCCATCAAAGAGCCTCCTCAAGAGACTTGGATTTGACGAAGAAGGCTACGCAAAGGATTATTTAAGAATAAATGGAAGATGGGAAGACCATATTCTCTTTTCATTAAGGAAAGTAAGTTATCATGGTCAACACAAATAGGAATTATCTAAGTATAATATTCGGATTGTTATTTATTTTATTTTTGATTATTCTTGCCTATTTTAATAAAAATGCAGCTGTACCCATGAAAACAGATTGGCATATCAATATAAATTCAAAAATGCGAATTGTTATGTCCGAGTTCAAAGACAATACTTTATATATAGGTTTTGAGATTAGCTTAGATGATGAAACATACACCTATTGGTCAAATCCAGGCGATAGTGGTATTGAGCCAAATATTTCTATAAGCGCAAAGAACATAAAAAATCATAAGGTACTTTGGCCCCTTCCTGAGATGATTAAAGATGATTTTGGCACAAATTATGGATATTACGGTAATAATATAATTCCAATCAAAATTTCATTAGGAAACACAAATGATCCCTTTGATCTTGATTTATACTATAATTTAGGAGTATGTAACAATATCTGCATACCAATTGATGGTAAAATTAAAATTACTATCCTTGATAGCTATCGTTATTATAGAAAAAAATCCAATACAAGAATTCAAAAAGCATTAGAAATGACTCCTACCTATCGGCCTGACGGCATGGAATTTATTAGTGCAATTAATCTAATGCAATTAGACAATAACGAAATTATAAATTTAGAATTTTCCGAACCAATTAGAAAAATATACCCCATGATTTCTGATAAATTTTACCTTTCAGATATTGAGAATATTAAAGATTCATATAAAAGTTACAATTTCTCATATAGCCCGAAAAAGAGAAATGAAAAAATTAGTAAAAAGAGGTTTTCGGTAATTATTTTAAATGATAAGGAATTTTTTATTGAGGACTTTACTATTGATTAATCTTAGCGTTTATAATAGCTTGAGTTGCTAGTTCATCTGCGATTTCGTTCCCTTCATTTCCTTCATGACCTTTGACCCAATTCCAATCAATTTTGTGCTTCTTTGCCGCTTTCAGTAACTGAACCCATAAGTCTTTATTCTTAACTTCTTTATTATTGGCATTTTTCCAATTATTCTTTTCCCAATTTATAATCCATTTTGTGATCCCGTCCTTTAGATATACCGAGTCAGTAAAAAGCATAACGTTACATGGTCTTTTTAAGGCATTTAATCCCTCAATTGCTGCCATAAGTTCCATCCTATTATTCGTCGTATTTATTTCAGATCCTGAAATCTTTTTTTTGTTATTTTCATAAATTAGATAGGCCCCCCAGCCACCATATCCTGGATTACCCGAACAGGCACCGTCTGTATAAATTATAACCTTATTTATCATAAATTCCATAATCCAGTGGACTCGTTACAGATTGATGAAATTGCAGCTTATTATAATATTCATTTGGATCTTTTGGTATTACAAGAGCATTTTGATCTCTCTTATTCCAATCGACCAGGCGGGTAAGTAAGAATCTTAGCGCACTACCGCGACACATAATAGGTAAATACTGTATTTCATATTCAGTTAAGCCTTTCAAGGTTCGATAGCCTTCTAGTAGATGGGAAGCTTTAGTGATGTTAAAAGAGTAGTCACTTTCAAAACACCAAGCATTTATGCAGATTGCGATATCAAATATATAAAATTCATTACATGCAAAATAAAAATCAATTACACCTGTGAGTTTATTATTCTTGAAAAAAATATTATCAGGAAATAGATCACCGTGTATAATTCCATTTGGTAGATTATCTGGCCAGTTATCCATAAGAAAATTGTGTTCAATAGATAAATCTCTGTATAATTTGTCCTCTTGCTCAGTCGATACCTCCTTGATCATCTTTAAAAGCTCAGCCCAATGTTTTAAGGATAATGCATTTTCTCTGTATAGACTTAAATCAGTTGTTTTGAGATGGATGTTTGCGAGCGTTTGGCCAACAAGGAAGCAATGTTCATTTTTTATTGTCAGAGTTGATTTACCTGGTAAGAAACTAAAAATTGCAGCATATTTGTTATTAAGTTTTTCGGTATAACTCCCATTGTTCATTTTAATGGGATTTGGGCAGTCTATATTTTTATGATTCAGCTCTACTAATAGATTAATAAAGAATGGTAAATCCCCATGCGAAACTCTATTCTCATAGAGGGTTAATATGAATTTTTTGTTTTTTGTTACCAGTATATAATTAGTATTTTCAACGCCTTGAGAAATCTCAATTATTTCTTCAAGGTCTCGTATTGAGTAGAATTTTTCAAGAAATTCTTGAGCTTCACTAAAACTTACCTTTGTATACACAGCCATTAGTTTAATTATTTCTTTATTTATAAATTTATATAGCTTTATCAGCGATATTATGAATAATATAGTTATCAACATAATTGTTCAAATATAATCCTTGAATAACAAATGAAAAAACTATTATCATTTTTGCTGATCTTATTATTAACATCCTGTGAAACTGTATCGGATTTTAGTGTGCCTAATCTTGGTATGCCAGATCTAGCTAAATACAATATCAATCCTTTTTCAAGAAATAACTCTAAAGAATTAACCTGCCCTAAGCCGATGATACTTGCAGATGCGATTAGTATAACAGAGTTTGAGGATTTTGGATTTAATGATGAGTCCAATATTATATACAGGGCTCGCATTGATAGAATTGATTATGAGTGTAATATTGAACCTAATTATACAATAGGCAACCTATTTATCATTGGAACAGTATCTTTGGGTCAAGAAGCACAGGATAATTCCTATTCTTTGCCTGCGTTTGTGGCTGTAATAAATAATAAGAACGAAGTGATTTCACGGAGTTATGTTGATATGAATGTTAGCGTACCCGAAGGAGCAACTTTGGCAAGATTTGAATTTATTTTTGAAGACTTTAAGCTGAATTTTGAGCGTTCAAAAAATACTAATGATTATCAAATTTTAGTGGGCTTCAAGCTTACAGCCGATCAAGTTCAATTTAACAAGAATTTATAAAACCAAAATTATTTTCTGATTTGTTTAATACCATCTTGAAGGATTTTATCATATGAGCTTGGCTTTATATTATTTGACGTAATAGACTTATTTATTGCTTCAAAAATAACCTCGCTAACTTCATCTTTAATGGCACTTAAGGCTTCTACTTCAGCGCGTTTTAATTTCTGATCGAGTAACTTCCTCTTTCTTTCAAGGCTTTCCTCTAATTTAATTTTCGCATCTTTTTCATAGTTTTTCGCAATTTTTTTTGCATCATCTATAATTGCTTTAGCAGTCTTTTCAGCCTCTTTATTCTTTTTTTGAAACTCTGCTAGAACTGTTTGTGCTTCTTCTCTAAGCTTTTTTGCTTCTTCCAACTCATCGCTAATTTTCTGCGAACGGTTATCGAGAATTTTTGCAATTTGCCCTGGTACTTTAAAATACACTAAGAGCAGAAGAAACATTATAAACCCAATCGCGACCCATGTTGCATCTTTTTCTAACATATTCTACTATCCATTATTTTTTTACTAAGATCTTTATATTATTTGCTAGTGTATCCGTGACTAAGGGATTTTCACCAAAAACTGTTGATAGAATATCATTAGATACGTCGTGCGCAATTTTTTCCGAGTTTGCAAGTACGGCCCCCTTCTTTTTTTCAAGTTCAATCTCAAATTTATTTATCAGGTCGCGGCTTTCATTTTCAAAAACACTGTTCTCTTCTTCAATGAAAATATTTAGCTTATTTCTTGAGTTTGACAAATAGTTTGAGGCGTTCTCTTGAGCTTCTTTTATTGATTGAAGATAGCCTTGTTCGGTAATTTCAGACTCTTTTTTAAAATTTTCTGCATCCTCAACATCCCTAGCTATTATATCTTCTCTGGTTTCAATAACATTTGCGATTTTAGGTAAGGCGTATTTGGACATCACCACATATAGTATGATGAAAGATATTACCAACCAGAATATTTGCGAGGCAAAGTATTCTGTATTTAATTGTGGCATACCCGATTCTGACATGCTAATCCTCTCTTAAACCGTGAAGCAATTTATACAACAAAGAGTAGTATTAAAGCTATAACAAGTCCAAATAAGCCTGTTGCTTCGGCGAGGGCGAATCCAAGTAAAAGATTCGGGAATTGTCCGGGAGCTGCAGAAGGATTTCTTAGTGCACCTGATAGGTAGTTTCCAAATATAGTACCGATTCCGATACCCGCTCCTGCAAGCGCAATTGTTGCTAATCCTGCCCCTATTAACTTAGCTGCTTCTGGTTCCATATTATTCTCCTTTTTTATAAATTGTTGTTATAGTTAATGCATATGTATTGCATCATTTAGATAAATACAAGTTAGAATTGCGAAAACGTAAGCTTGCAAAAACGCAACTAGTATTTCTAACCCTGTAAATGCTGTAATAAACAGCAACGGCGCAACACCAAGAGGTGCTATTAAAAGGTTTCCTGAAAAAAACATCCCTGCAACAAAAAATCCAAAAACTTTCAGCATTGTATGTCCAGCCATCATATTCGCAAATAATCTAACAGACAAACTCACAGGTCTCGTTAAGTAAGAAATTACCTCAATAACGACTAAGAGGGGTAATAAAGCTTTGGGAACACCGCTCGGTACAAAGAATTTTAAAAAATTTATGCCGTGCATAACAAAACCAATAACTGTGACACCAAAGAATATTACAATTGCTAATGCAAAGGTTACAATTATATGACTTGTGACAGTAAATGTATAGGGAATCATACCGAGCATATTACAAAATAGCACAAACATAAATAAGCAGAAAATGAATGGGAAATATTTTTGTCCTTCATCACCAACATTATCTCTTACCATTTTTCCCACAAATTCATAAGACAGCTCTGCAATAGACTGTAGCCTTGTGGGAACAGTTCCCCTGCCATTGAATGTGAATAATGTAAGGAAAATTATCAGCGCCACACTGAAAACCATGAACAGAGATGAATTTGTAAATGACAAATTTAAGTCAAATAGTTTGAATTCAACCAACTCAACTATTTCAAACTGATGCATAGGATCTGGAGCGCCAGATTTTTCAGCCATTATATATCCTTACTTTTGTTATTTATTTTATATATAAATTTTACTGTTTTTGGTAGTTATTTTATCAATTTTAATTAAAAAAAATAACTTAATTGTGAATCAATGGTTTTTGTCTCTATCCTCGTATAATTGTCTAGACGATCTGATTGCAGTCTTTATTCCAGATACAATACCTAGGATTAGAAATATTAATAAGAAAATTGGCTTTGTATCCAGCCACTTATCTATATACCATCCTAATACTGCGCCAATGATTGATGAGACGATAAGCTCAATTGATATTCTCATTGCTATGGATATCTGCCTGCCTCTTTTTTGCTTTTCAGCGCTATCATACTTTAGTTTACGAGATTTAATTTCCTTAATTTTCTTGGAAACCTGATCGAGTTGATCATTATTGTCAATCATGCAACAATCTCTTCATTGACCATTTTCTCAGCTTGATTCAAGTCTACCGAAAGTATAACACTCTCACCTTTTCTGGCCATTGTAATGCCAAATAGTCTATCCATTCGTGACATTGTATATGGATGATGTGTTACGATAAGAAACTTTGTATTTGAACTTTTTGATAGGTCATCGAGTGTATCACAAAACTTTTTAACATTGGTATCATCCAAAGGTGCATCAACCTCATCTAAAATACAAATTGGAGATGGATTTTCGAGGAATACTGCTAATATTAAAGCAATTACTGTGAGCGCTTGCTCACCTCCTGATAATAATGATATTGTTTGTGGTTTTTTCCCCGGGGGCCATGCGATTATGTCGAGACCTGCTTCTAATATGTCATCATTATCGTCTAATTTTAGTTCAGCCTTACCACCATCAAATAATTTTTCAAATAATAATTTAAAATTCATATTTACTTTCTCGTATGACTTCTGTAAACGCTCCCTTGCTTCTTTATCAATCTCTATAATCCCCTTTTGTAGAGTTTCAGTTGCTGAAACAAGGTCATCATTTTCACGGCGAAGTTCTTCGTGCTGTGCTTTCTTTTCATCAAATTGCTCAGAAGCAGTCAGGTTTACGGCTCCAATTTTCTCTCTTTGCGAATAGGCTTCTGATAATAAACCAATCAATTTTTCCCGATCCATGGAGCTTGGACCTGAATTAATGACTAAATCTTGAGAGTCCGTGCCCAAATTTATCCTTATTTTATCATTCAGCTCAATTTTCCTGTCTTCAATATTTTCCATTTTAGCTCTCGATTGGATTAATATTTCAGAGTCTTTCATTAGATCAGACTCCAGTAGCTTTATTTTTTCATTATTCTTCTGATACTCTTGCTCATAGTTGTCTAACTTATTTTGTAAATTTTGCTTTGTCCTATTTGCACTTTCAAGTTCGATTTGAATTTCTGTTTGTTTTTCTTTTATTTTTTCTGGCTGACTTTCTAGACCTTTCAATAACTCCGTGGAGTGATTTAGTCTCTCATCGAGATCTATTAAATGCTTTTCTGTCTGGCTACTTCTTACTTTCCATAAATTTTTATTTTCAAGTAGGTCTTTTTGGCTTTTTTCGAGGTCTCTTTTTTCTTTGAGAATATTTTGTGTATTTGCTTCTTTTATATCCGCTACCGTTTTCGCATTGTAGAAATCTTGCTTTACTTTTTCGAGTGTAACTCTTGCCTCATCTACTTCACTTTTATTAACTATCCTTGAGTTTAAAGACTGAATATTCCTTTTATTTATTTTAATATTTTCCTCTATTGAGGTAATTTTTATCTGGTTTGATATGCTAGAGTTTTTTTCTGTATTTATTTTTTGATCCAATTCTTTAATTTTATTAGATACCAGTTTTTGCCCTTCAATCAGACTTTTCCAATCTTGTTTTTTCATAGCCGCTTCGGCTGTGTTTTTTTCTATATTTTCATATATATGCTTTGACTCCTTAATTAGATTTTCAAGTTTTATTTTATTTTCATTTATGCCTTTCCCTATTACACCAATTTTCTTTCTTGCATGAGGTATATTTATTGTTTCATTATCCGAGTCAAATTTCTGTATAAAGCCATCCCATCTAATCATCTCACCATTGGCATTAATTACCTGTTGCCCCGGCTTGAGTAGTTCTATAATTCTATTTGTCTGATTTATCTCTGTATATCCGGTATATTCCAGAAACAAACTAATCTCTTTTGGTCCACTAATTAATTCAGATAGCGGTGTTATTCCTTCCGAAAATTTATCATTAAATTTTTTATTAGTGTTGATCCAAAATTTTTTACCTTCACGAAGCGTGGCAATCTCAAGGTCTTTCAGAATTCTTCCTACTTTCTTTTCAAAACCATTCATAATCTTAATTTTATTGACTACTGCTTTGGGATTTTCAGTTCTCTGTAAGAACTCATCTAGATCTTTTTTTGACTTTTCGAGTTGTCGGATCTCGAGATCTAGATTTAATTTTAATTCCTTATTTTTTTCAAAATCCTGTGATAATTCTAATTTTATTTTTTCACATTGATCCATGTCACTCAGAGCCAAGATGAGTTTTTTCTCAATCTGCTTCTGTTCGTTTACAATCAACTCTCGATCTTTTTCATAGGATTTATCAATTTTAAGGTGCGACTTGTATTTGAGTGCATTTTCAAGATCAATTTCAAGTTTCTCAAGATTTTCTTGGCATTCTTCAATTTGATCTCCAACATTTGAACTTTCTGTCTCCATCGTAAGAACATTTGACAGGCAGCTGTTGTATTCTTTTTCTAGTATCTTGTAGTTATCTGTTGCACTGCTTGATGCATCGATGATGTCGCTCTCAATTTTCCCTATATCATCAATTGTTTTTTGTGCTTCTGTCAATTTATCCTCAATGCCTTTTAGCTGAGTATCCTGATCATTTGCGTTTATTTGTTCGCGATTTTTATCATTCAATATTTGCTCTATTTGCTTATTTACATTGACAATTTTCTCTGTGGTATATTGTAATTCATTTTTTAAATTTAGTTCATTACTTCTTTTGCTCTGAAGATCTTCAATAAGCATCTCGTATTCTTGTTTGATGGGTTTTATTAATCCTGTCAGACTACTATTTTCTGAGTCAATCCTATCAATTTGATTTTTAATATTTTTTACTTTCTCCTGCGTTATTGAGATATTTTCTTTTAACTCTTTTTCTTTTGTTTCAATCGAATACCAATCTATTTTCAACAATTCTTGCTCATAATCTCTGATTTGAGAAGCAATTACTCTAAATTTTTCAGCTTGATTTGCTTGCCTTTTGAGGGAAGACATTTCTGATCCTACCACACTAATAATGTCTCCAAGGCGCTCTATATTCGATCTTGTTGCGTTAAGCTTCAATATTGCTTCATGTTTCCGATGATGAAGACCACTAATACCCGCCGCCTCTTCCAATACCTTTCTTCTTTCGTTGGGTTTCGCTTCAATAATTTGATTAATTTGTCCCTGCTTTACAATTGATATTGAATGTGGGCCTAGAGAATTATCTGCAAAAAATAATTGAACATCTTTTGCTCTCTTTTCCATTGAATTTATGTAGTATTTAGAACCAGAATTTCTTTCAATTCTTCGCTTGATCTCATATTCATTGCTATCATTTTGATCTTTTTCAGAATTACTTGCAGTTTCACTCATAATAACAGAGACTTCAGCAAAATTCCTTGATGGGCTTGTATCGGTTCCAGAGAAAATGACATCATCCATTTCTGATCCACGAAGATTCTTATATGATGTTTCGCCCATAACCCATTGCAGGCTGTCTAGGATATTTGATTTTCCGCAGCCATTCGGACCAACAATTCCCGTTAGCCCACTCTTTATTTCCAACTCTGTTTGTTTCTCGAAAGACTTAAAGCCATGAATTTTTATTTTTTTTAAATTCATTTTGAAATAGAACCTCCTAAATAACCTTGTTAGAGTCCAATATTTTTTCTATTTCTGATTTGAAATATGAATAAGGTTTATTCCCAGATATCACATTACCATTTATAATAAAAGATGGTGTGGAGTTGATCTGAAACTCTTTTATGGCATTTTCTTTCTGCAGTATGAGTTGATCTAACAATTCTTGATCATTTAAGCATTGGTCAAAATCTTCACTACTCAAACCCGCTTGCTTTGATAGATTTTTTAACTCTGCGAGCGCGTTATCAGAATACCATTTATTTCTGTTTTGGAACAATATATCAATAAAAGCGAGGGAGATACTACTATCTACACATCTTGCTAGCATGGAGGTAGCCATTGAGAGCTTGTCCAATGGAAACTCTCTAAAAATAAACCTTACCTCGCCCTTTTCAATATGATTTTTTTTAAGAGTGGGATAAGTGTTGGTATGGAAATCAGCGCAATGCGAACATGTCATTGAGGAGTATTCTATAATTGTTACGGGTGCCTTATCATCACCAATCGATAATTCCTGAAGAGAAGCATCCAAAACCGATACATTCAATTCATTAGTATTCTTATCATCGATAAATGCTAAATCTATCCCAGTATTCTTATTCGTATTTATTGATAAATAAAATGTACTAAGGCAAAGGGTTATACCTAAAAAAATAAATATTATTTTATTTGTTTTCATTTCTTCTCTGCTCCTTGATATTTTTACCAAGCTTTGTTAATGCATCCTCAAGGGTTTCACTCTTTTCAGCTTGGGCTACGTATTTGGTTTGGAATATCTGTGATGAATTATAATTATCAGAAATAGGGTCATTACAATTTATCTTATTTTGGCTATGCTTCTTCTTGATTACTAGATCAGAAATAAAATTATGACCAAAAATTTCATTTACTTTTTCAATTATAGAATTGCGTCTATACTCTATTTCCATTGCACTTTTTCCTGATACCTCCAGGTGTAATTTTCTATATTTTTTTCTCTCTCCATCCTTAAATCTATATTCAGTTACTATTTTTTTTGGGCTCACTTGGTTTTTATACTCATCATCAAAAACTTGACTCCATAACATTGATAATTCATCAACCTTAACGCCATATTTTTTTGTTAATGGTTTAATTATTGGTTCAATAAACTTACTTATGTGCAATCTTGAATTATACTTTGTTGCAAGATTATGAATATTATGTTGTTTAGACATTGGGTTACTATTTTTATTTATCTAATATTATATTATTATTAATTACGAAAATGTACAAACCAAACGACATAACATACCCATTAATTTCATGGTATAAGTCAAATAAGAGGGATCTTCCATGGAGATATGACTTCAACCATAAAAACTCTCCTTACAAGATCCTGGTAAGTGAATTCATGCTGCAGCAAACAACAGTTACCACAGTTTTAAATTATTATGACAGATTTATAAGAAGGTGGCCGAGCATAAGCGACCTCTCAAATGCTACTGAGGATGAGATTTTAGAGATGTGGTCTGGGTTGGGATATTATTCAAGAGGTATAAATTTGTTAAAAACAGCAAAAATTATTAAAAGGGATTTCTCAAATAAAATACCAAAGACTATTGATGAATTAAAAATTCTCCCGGGCATAGGAGATTATATTTCATCGGCTATTGTATCAATTGCATTCAACTTGCCTTCAAAAGCCGTTGATACGAATATCCAGAGAGTGATAACACGATATTTTCAATTAGATTTTACAAATACCGCCAAAAATCGAAACTGGGTTCAAGATATTGTTGAGCTGTTGACAAGCCATGCCTCGCCAAGAGAGGTAATTCAAGGTTTAATGGATTTAGGATCTGCACTTTGCACTTCGAAATTACCAAAGTGTGAGCATTGCCCATTAAAATCTGGGTGTACTTCATACAAAAATGGTAAATTTGAGTTTGCATTAGTAAAAAGAAAAAAAATAATTCCACAAAGATATGGTCATGTTTATTTAGTTGAAAGATCGGATGGAGCATATCTTCTTGACAAAAGACCGGAAAATGGTCCCTTAGCAAAGACCTATCAGTTTCCAACAACAGAATGGACAGACAAGAAACTAAAATCAGATTATTTTAAAAAAAATAAAAATATGAATATTATTGGTACGTTCAATCACAAGTTTTCACATTTTTCTCTCGAATTAAAGGTAATAAGAATCAAGAATCTGCCTGCGGATTTGAGTAATATTATTGTGACAGAAAATGCAATTTGGAGAAAGCCAAATCAGTTACAAAAACTCGGTCTATCAAGTCTGATGAGGAAGGCATCGAAATATATTGAAGTTTAAATTATTTGGTATTTAGTATTTTCACTCAACTGTACTAGACTTAATCTGGTCACGAATTCTATCAATTGGATAAAGGCTATTGTTTCTAACAAAGTGCCAATAAGTCCATCCATTGCAGCTCTCAGTACCTTGATAATGAGCTCCAATTTTATGGATCGAGCCATTAATTTCATTGGCTTGAAGTGTGCCGTCAGCTTGAACAATTGCAAAGTTCTTCTTTTTTGAACAATATAGCTTCTCACCAATCCCAATCATTCCCCTCTCAACAAGTGTTCCAAAAGGAATTCTAGCTTGATCCCTTTTCGTCGATTTAATATTTATGCTTGACAGGCTTGGGTTTTCGATTTCTTTTAATCTTTTCTCTGCAATTCGAACGTATTTTTTATTCATCTCAATACCAATCCATCTTCGCCCTAATTTTTTACAAACCGCTAGGGTTGTTCCGCTTCCAGAAAATGGATCAAGAACAATTGCATTTGGGTCAGATGAGGATACAATTACTCTATACAATAATGCCTCCGGTTTTTGCGTAGGATGCAATTTAGTTCCTTCTTCGTCACGCAGACGCTCCTTACCGCTACATATTGGGATATACCAGTCAGATCTCATTTGTATATCATCGTTTAATCTTTTAATTGCATCGTAATTAAATTTATATCTTGATTTTTTATCTTTCGCCGCCCAAATCATTGTTTCATGTGCGTTTGTAAATCGTCTTCCTCGGAAATGAGGCATTGGGTTGCTTTTTGTCCATATAACATCATTAAGAGTCCAGAACTCCATATTTTGCATAATATAACCAACCCTGAAAATATTATGATAGCTTCCGATTACCCAGATTGTACCCGATGGTTTCAGCAGTCTTTTGCATTCTTTTAGCCAACCGTGGGTAAAAGTATCATATGATTTAAAATTATCAAATTTATCCCAATCCTCGCGAACAGAGTTAACATCTGAATAATCAGGTCTATAAATATTATCATTTAGTTGAAGATTATAGGGAGGATCTGCGAAAATAAGATCGACTGAATTATCTGGCAGTTCCCCCATTATTTTCATTGAGTCACCTACGAATATTTTATTCGTTTGATCCGCCGATAATTCCGTAATATTTTTTTTAAGCATCTATGTAGTTCAAATTTATGTATGAACTAATAGTTTGGCACTAAAAAGGTTATTATTTTCTAAATTAATTTTTTTTAATTATATCACTTACTGGACTGAATGTACTTCTGTGTAATGTAAGCACACCATTTTTTTGAATCTCATCAATATGATTTTTTGTAGGATATCCTTTGTGCTGATTAAATGTATATTTATTAAATATGTGTGAGAATTGGTTCATTATTCTGTCCCGTACTACTTTCGCAATGATTGATGCCGCTGCAATTGAAATTGATTTTTGATCACCCTTTATAACCGGCACGTTTATAATCTCAGAGTTGATCTCAAAATTCCCATCAATTAGAAGTATATCTGGTTTTTTTGCTAATTTTTTGTATGCAATATTCATCGCATATTTTGTTGCGTTTAGAATATTAATGGTGTCAATACATTCAACATCACCAATTCCAATTCCAACATATGACTTTTTTAAGATTTGGTGATATAGCCTTTCTCTTTTCAACGGTGTAATTTTTTTTGAGTCATCTATATCGATTGGAAAAAAATCTTTTTTCAAAATTACTGCGGCAGCCACAACGGGTCCAGCAATTGGCCCTCGGCCAACTTCATCAATTCCAGCAATAAGTTTAAATCCTCGACTCCATAGATCCTTTTCAATAGATAAATCTGGTTTCTTTGTTGAATTCATCAGTCGTTATTTTTCAGATAGCCTCGGCATTATCTCAACAAGATTACAAGGCTTATGATTAATATTAAGTTGATGAATGAGAATTTCATTCCATGCATCCTTGCAGGCATTTGGGGAACCGGGCAGACAAAATATAAAAACATTATTATAAATTCCTCCAAGTGCCCTTGATTGAATTGTTGATGTCCCGATTTTTGCTGAGCTTATTTGGTGGAATAATGCAGAAAAGCCACTGATTTCCTTGTCAAGAAGTGGCATAATGGCGTCAGGTGTCACATCTCGCCCTGTTAATCCCGTCCCGCCAGTTGTTATTATTGCGTCAAAGTTGTTTGTACCTACCCACTCTTTAATTATGTTTTGAATTTCTGTTATTTCGTCAGGGATAATTCGCCTGTCTAACAGAAAATGTTTTGCGTCATTTATCGCCTGTGATAAAAAGTCGCCTGACTTATCATTTGTTTCATTTCGAGTATCGGATACCGTGATCACGCCTATATTTAGGCTTATAAAAGTATTTTCATTTTTTTCTGTCATTAATTATCACCGATACTTATTTAATTTCGTTTGCAATTATTTTCAAATCCTCCCAAGCCAGCCGTTTGAGAGAAGGCTGCTTTATTAATACTCTTGGGTGGAATAGGGGAAATATTGGGATATTCATTTTTTTATTATTTAGAGCCTTTCCTCGGGAGTCAATAAAATTAACTTCACTCTCCATGAGTGTGTTTAATGCCAAGTCTCCAAGAGAAATAATATATTTTGGTTTTAATAATTCTATAATTTTATCAAAAAAAGGTTTGCAATTATTTATCTCATTTAAAGTCGGCCTTCTATCTCCTGGCGTGCGCCAATAAAATGTATTTATTATCGTGTTTTCTGCAAGGTCAATATTAATTGCCCCAAGCATGTTAACTAACAACTCCTTGCAATCTTCAGCCATTAAATTATTGGACTGATCCTCTTCCTCGGAATTTGGAAAGTCATTTACTATCAATATTTCAGGATTTAGGCTACCTTGATGTATATGAGTAAATTTTGAATATGTTTTCAGGTCCGATATGTCACATTGATCAATATATTCAATCAAACCTTGAACTGTTTTTACATCCCCTAGATCATTTTTTTTATGAAGACTATCATAATCTATGCCTGATCGCTCCTTTGACGAGTATTTTTTTTGATTATTTTTAAGAACAAAATTAATATTCTCATCGACATACCAATTAAGCAAAACAATTTTTTCTAAATTATTCATAGGTCATAGGTTTTGTTAAGATTTTTTTGTTTAATTGTATCTATTAATAGTACAAAAATACAATGATTAATGTTAATAATAGTAAGTTATTAATAGAAAGAGTTAACATCAAGAATGCAGGAAGAAAATACAAGAGAGTCTATAGAGGTTGATGTTCTAATTATTGGTGCTGGACCTGCTGGGCTAGCAACGGCAATAAAACTGAAAACTGAGGCAAATAAAAATAATCAAGAAATAAATATTGTTGTCCTTGAGAAAGGCTCAGAAATTGGTGCCCACATAGTATCAGGTGCGGTAATAGATCCGATAGGGCTGGATATGCTTCTTCCAAATTGGAAAGAGCTTGATCCTCCGGATATGAGCGAAGTGATTGACGATAGATTTTATATTTTAGGACCAGCTGGTAGCCTAAGAATACCCAACTTCTTTTTCCCAAGACTGATGTCCAATCATAATTGTTTTGCGACAAGCCTCTCAAACGTAGTCAAATGGTTAGGAAATATTGCTCAGTCTCTTGGGATTGAGGTTTATCCTGGATTTCCAGCATCTGAAATAATTTACAATGAAGATAGAGTTGTAGGAGTTACAACTGGTGACTTTGGCATCTCAAAAGAAGGAGAAAAAAAAGACTCCTTCATGCAGGGAATGGAAATTAGAGCTAAACATACAGTATTTGCTGAAGGTGCCCGTGGACATCTAACAAAGACAGTTATAGAAAAATTTAAACTCGATAAAGAATCAGATTTTCAAAAATATGGTATTGGACTGAAAGAGCTATGGGAAGTTCCAGAAGAGAATCATAAACCGGGTTTAGTGCAGCACACTATGGGATGGCCTCTTGATAATAAAACAGGCGGGGGGTCATTTATGTATCATTTTGGAAAAAATTTAGTTTCAGTCGGTTTTGTTGTTCACCTAAATTATAAAAACCCATCATTATCTCCATTCGAAGAATTTCAGAGGTATAAAACACATCCAATGATAAAAGATATGCTGAGTGGCGGTAAAAGACTCTCATATGGCGCCAGAGTGATAAGCGAGGGCGGATACCAATCTGTTCCAAAATTAACATTTCCGGGTGGCTTGCTTGTTGGATGCGCTGCAGGCTTTGTGAATGTTCCAAGAATTAAAGGATCTCACAATGCAATAGTTAGCGGTGTTTTAGCTGCTAATGCGTTACTAGAGAGTTTTACCTCAAAAAAAATATCGGAAGAATTAGTAAGCTACCAGGAAATGTATAATAAAAGCACCATTGCGAAAGAATTATCAAAGGTAAGGAATGTAAAACCATTATGGTCCAAATTTGGCACTTTGGTTGGTATAGCTTTAGGCGGTTTAGATATGTGGTTAAGAGATCTTGGTATTAATATACCATTTACAATGTCTCACAAAAAACCAGATCATCTAACATTACAAAGCAAATCTGGATCAAAGAAAATAGAATATCCAAAGCCGGATGGAGTTTATTCATTCGACAAGTTGTCATCGGTTTATTTATCATCAACTAATCATGAAGAGGATCAACCTGTTCATCTAAATGTTAGTGATATTGGTTTGCAAACCTCAAGTGAATATCACGACTATGGAGGACCATCAGTAAATTACTGTCCTGCAGGTGTGTATGAATGGATACTGGAGGATGAAAGTCCTAGATTTCAGATCAATGCTCAAAATTGTGTGCACTGTAAAACTTGTGATATTAAAGACCCAAATCAGAATATTAATTGGCAGGTACCCGAGGGAGGTGGTGGACCAAATTACTCCAATATGTAATACTGCCACTAATGAAACATGTCATCAAAAGTAGTTTTGCGGGCTAACGCTAAAATCAACTTAACCCTCGATATACTTGGAAAACGCTCTGATAATTATCATGATATACAGGGTTATGTTGCATTTCTTGACTTATATGATGAGTTAATAATAAATCACTCTGAGAAATTATTGGTTAGCTTTGATAACCCTTTTTATGAGAATGTTTCCTCAAAATCCAATACTATTATTAAATTATACAACTACCTCAGCAGTTATTTTCCAAATTTGAGTCAATATAAAGTTCATGTGAAGAAAAATATCCCAATTTCTGCTGGACTGGGCGGAGGCTCATGCAACGCTGCAGCTTTCATGAGGTATCTTATTAGTGATCTTAGAATAAATATGGATCAAATTAACCTGGAATCATTGGCAAGGAATGTGGGCGCAGATGTGCCATGTTGTTTAATAAATGAGTCATCTTACATATCTGGCATCGGTGAAATTATTCAAGAGGTAAAATTATCTGATGCATACTATTGTCTTCTTGTGAATCCACAAATACCTGTTTCAACATCAAAAATCTATGAAAAGATCAGCATCAAGGGATTAGAGGCATTACATAACAAAAAGTTCTTATCGAATCCTTCAATTGGTCACATTATTAATGGTAAGAACGACTTCCAGCAGATAATCATACAAGATTATCCCATAATAGGAGAGATAATAAACCACTTAACTGAAGCTGAAGGTTGTTTTCTGGCAAGAATGACTGGGAGCGGACCTACATGCTTTGGATTTTTTTTAAAGAAAGAGGATATGTCAAAATGTAAAAAAAATTTTGAAGAAATGTATCCAAAATTTTGGATTACGGAAACAAAGTTATTAGACTAGCTATTTCTTGTATAGGAGAAGTGCACGGCCTCTATCAAAGCACTTTTCATCTCAGAGTCTTCGAAATTTTTTAGACAGTTCAGTGCTTTCTCGCCGTACTTCTCTGCTTCAGCGAGTGTTTTTTCAAACCCGTTATTTTTATCGATCAACTCAATAGCAGATTTAAAGTCATTAGCGTTTTTATTTTTTTTACTTATCAACCTTTCCCAAAGTTTTTTCTCTTCTTTGTTTGATTTTTTATATGAAACAATAATGGGATATGTGACCTTTCCTTCAAAAAAATCATCACCAATTTCTTTTCCAATATTATCGATTGTAGAGGTATAATCAAGAGCATCGTCTGATAATTGAAATGCAATACCAAGGTATGATCCAAAATCCCTTAAGATCTCAGCGGTATCTGTACTGGACTCTGAAATTATTGCGCCTATTTCTGACGCTGCGCTGAATAATTTTGCAGTCTTATAATTTATGATCTGAAAGTACATTTCAGGTGTTATAGTTAAATGATTGGAATAAACTAATTGCATTACCTCGCCTTCGGCAATAACTGTCGCAGCATTTGAGAGTACCTCCAGTGCTTTTATTGACTGCGCCTCAACCATCATCTTAAATGCTTCGCCAAGTAAATAATCTCCAACAAGCACACTTGCTTCATTTCCCCAAAGCATTCTTGCTGCGATCTTGCCCCTCCTCATTTCGCTATCATCAACAACATCATCATGAAGTAATGTTGCGGTGTGCATAAACTCAACACCCGCAGCCAAGGGAATATAATAATTATTTTTACACTCACATAGCTTACTTGAAGCTATGGTTAGCATGGGCCGTAAGCGTTTGCCTCCAGATGAAATAAGATATTGTGATACTTTTGGAATCATATCTGTATTAGATATTGTTCTCTGTATAATTAGATCATTGACGAGCTCCATATCTTTTTTTGTAAGAGATATGAGTTCCTCAATTCCATATTTTTTTTGCAGTGCCATAAATCTGTTTTTTTGTTTACATAAGGTATAAATTATTTTTTGATATAAATAAATAAATTTAGATTGTATGTGTATGTCGAAGATCAAAAAGAGTAGCCTTTCCACAAGTGTGGATAAATTCCTTGATGGAAAAATTACAATAGAACAGCTTTTGGATGGCGGTCGGTCCAACACAGATACAATACTTTTATCCGCGGCAGTTCCAGTGGCTCCAGGTTATAAAGTTCTTGATATAGGCGTTGGTAACGGTACGTCATCGATTGCTTTGGGATCAAATTTTAAGGATATAACAATCATTGGAATTGATAATGATCCAATAAACATAAAGCTCGCAACGAAGAATGTAATACTCAACAAGCTAGAAGGTAATATCATTATAAGGCGTGCCGATATTCTAAAAAAAAATCTATCATTCAGCATCGGTAATCAAAAAAATCTAAAATTTGATTCGATATACATGAACCCTCCATATTTTGATAAAGACACTATTAATCAATCAAAATCTCATTATCAAAGCATAGCAAAATATCATGATGGATCTAATCTTGATCATTGGATAAATAATTCCCTCAAGTTATTAAAATTTAGGGGTACTATTACTATAATTAATAAAATTGAAAATCTAAACCGTATTATTTGTCTCCTATCTGGTCTTGGTAGTATTACTATATTGCCATTAATTTCAAATATGAGTGGTGAAGTACAACGTTTTATTCTGAGTTTTAGAAAAGGATCTAATGCAAAAACAAGAGTCCTGAGCCAGGTTGTATTACATCAGGAAAGTGGGGCATTCAGCAACAGGGTTGAAGATACGTTGAGAGGCAGGGCACGTATTGATCTCACCAAATCTGATTATTTTTATCAAATCTAGTAAAGTACAAAAAAAAATTGTATGGTAATTGCAAATCTTTTTATATAGATATAGACGAACTTATAACGAATTATTGACGGAAAAATGCCTAAAAATATGCAAAGCGCAAGAGATCCAAAGAATTCATTTCAAGATCTTATCTTGATGCTTCAAGATTATTGGTCGAGCAATGGCTGTGTGATATTACAGCCTTATGATATGGAGGTCGGGGCCGGAACCTTCCACCCTGGTACAATACTAAGAGCGCTTGGTGGAGACCAATGGAACGCTGCATANGTGCAACCATCACGNAGGCCAACAGATGGTCGATTTGGTGAGAATCCCAANAGACTGCAGCATTATTACCAATTTCAGGTTGTTTTGAAGCCGTCACCTGAAAATATACAGGATTTATATCTCAATAGTTTAGAATATATTGGCATTGATAAAACTAAGCACGATATAAGGTTTGTTGAAGATGATTGGGAGAGCCCAACTCTCGGTGCGTGGGGTCTAGGTTGGGAAGTTTGGTGTGATGGAATGGAGGTATCTCAATTTACATATTTTCAGCAAGTCTGTGGTTACGACTGTAGACCTGTCACAGGTGAGCTCACCTATGGGCTAGAAAGATTAGCGATGTATGTTCAAGGTGTAGATAATGTTTACGAATTAAACTACAACGGTTTAATAGGCGAAAATAATATATCCTACGGAGATGTTTTTAAGGAAGCGGAAAGAGAATATTCAGAATATAATTTTAATTATGCAAATGTTGAAATGATAATGAAACANTTTAGTGAAATTGAAATTGAATGTAAGAAACTTGCAGAGAATAATCTCGCTCTTCCTGCTTATGATCAATGCATAAAGGCATCACATTTATTTAATATACTTGATGCTCGTGGGGCCATATCTGTNACAGAAAGACAGGGTTACATATTGAGAGTNAGAGCTCTNGCAAAGTTATCCGCCGATGCATGGATCGCGACNCGGATAAAGTGATTAAAGGTTGNAAAANTTATAATGTCTGATTTTATCTTAGAGCTTTTATCTGAAGAAATTCCATCTCGTATGCAAAAGCAAGCGAGTGAATACCTGCATAGGGAATTTAAACAACAAACCGAAGATGCCGGATTAGAATTTGGGCAAATACAATCTTTTTATTCTATGCGGAGATTGACCCTCATAGTGACCAATATGAAATCACAGACTGCAGAGATGACAGTTGAAAAGCTTGGCCCTAGGGTTGACTCACCAGATAATGCAATAAATGGCTTTTTGAGATCCAATAATATAAAATCAATAGATGATTGTGATATATTGGATGATAAAAAGGGTAAGCGCTATCGATATATTGAGATAGTTCCCGCAAAAACAGTAATAACAATACTACCGCCAATAATTGAAGAAATCATACGTAAGTTTTCATGGCCAAAATCGATGCGTTGGGGCAATGGTAATTCTAGGTGGGTGAGGCCTCTTAGAAATATTATGGCCATCATTTATGAGGATAATTCTGTAAATAAATTAAAAATTAATATTGAAGGTCTATTNGCAAATGACTTTACATTCGGGCACCGTTTTCTAAAAAATCAAAAAATCCACATCAAAGGAGTAAGCGATTATTTTGAAGCTCTGACAAATCATCTTGTAATAGCCGATCAAGGGCAGAGAAGAGAATTGATTTTAGAACAAATATCAAAAATTGAAAAAAAATTTGATATTAGTGTAGTAAAGGACGAAAAGCTATTAGAAGAAGTTTCGGGTCTGGTGGAATGGCCAATCGCACTTTACGCTGAATTTGACAAAAAATTTCTCAACCTTCCAGATGAAGTGCTTCAGACATCAATGAGAAGTCATCAGAAATATTTCTCTGTTATAGAAAAAAAGACAAAAAATCTCACAAATAAATTTATACTTATCTCTAATATTCAAATACCAGACGAAGGAAACTCTGTTATATTAGGAAATCAGCGTGTACTATCTGCAAGATTGTACGACGCAAAATACTTTTGGGATAGGGATATAGATAAGCCGCTTATCGATAATTTGCGATTACTAAATAGTGTAACTTATCATCAGAAATTGGGAAGCTTGGGTTTAAAAGTTGAGAGGATTGAGCTTATTGCGTTAGAGCTTGAGCGAACTCTTGGCTTAAATCTTGAAAATATCCCAATAGCTGCAAAATTAATCAAAAATGATCTTTTATCTGAAATGGTTGGTGAATTTCCAGATTTGCAGGGTATTATGGGNAGTTATTATGCCGAACTTCAAGGCTATGATGAAGACGTNTGTGATGCTATTAAAAATCACTATATGCCAGTCACACCGCGAGACGAAACTCCAAAGAAAGCCCTCTCTTTTTGCCTCTCAGTTGCCGATAAAATCGATACTTTAGTTAGTTTTTGGTCGATTGGCGAGACGCCGACAGGTTCAAAAGATCCATATGCCCTCAGAAGAGCAGGTAACGGTTTAATTCGGAATATTATCGAAAATGAGCTTGATTTTGATTTTACTAATTTTATTGAAAAAATACTTCAAAATTCAGATTTATTAAAAAAACAAGAACATAAATCAGTTAGGGACGAACTTATTAATTTTATGAATGAAAGATTCCGAAGTTATATCCTTGATAATAAATATAATGTTAGAATTTGCGACGCTATTTTTCATGATGATGATTGTGTAAATTATTATATGACTCTATCACGTATCCAATTATTTAGTCAGTTTATCAAAACAGATAATGGCTTATCTTTGCTAAAAGCACTGAAAAGGATCAATAACATTTTAGATCCAAGTTTATCAAAAAATACTTTTGGTCAAATTGATAAGAAGATTTTTACAAGTGACGTCGAAAATAATTTATACACAGCTGTTGAAAAACTAAGGAAGAAAAAATCGAACTCTAATGATATAAAAGAAATAAGAAAATATTTGAATGATGTATCTATCTTGGCTGAACCCATAAATGATTTTTTTGAAAATATTATTGTAAATGACGAGGATAAAAATATACGAGCGAACAGATTTTTTCTTTTGAATTCTGTTATTGATCTTACAAGTAACATTTTTGATATAAGTAAAATTGAGTTATAGTTTTGTGTAATATTTTGGAATAGCTATGAATAATTGGGTTTATATATTTAGTAAAGAAAAGACTGACGGAGACTCGAATATGTCTAATTTACTTGGTGGAAAAGGTGCAAACCTGGCTGAGATGTCAAAGCTTGGTTTACCCGTACCTCCAGGTTTTACAATCACTACAGAAGTATGCAACCAATTCTATGCAAATGATAAAAAATATCCAGAAGATCTAAAACGCCAAGTATCCGATGCAATAGTTGAGATTGAAAGGCTTGTAAAAAATAATTTTGGTTCTGATGAAAACCCTCTTCTTGTCTCTGTAAGATCTGGAGCGAGATCATCAATGCCGGGTATGCTTGATACAGTATTAAATCTAGGACTGAATGATAAGACNGTTGAAGGATTNGCAAGAAAAAGCGGTGACGAAAGGTTCGCGTATGATTCCTACAGAAGATTTATCCAGATGTATTCGGATGTTGTGCTAAATATTGAGCATCATTATTTCGAGGATATACTCGAGGATTACAAAGCCGACAATAATTATATATTGGATACCGATCTAAATGGNGCAGATTGGAAAAAAATTGTTCAAAATTTCAAAGATCAAGTTAAAGANGTGACAGGTGTGGATTTTCCGCAAGATGTCAATGAGCAATTATGGGGATCAATATCCGCTGTTTTTTTATCTTGGCAGAACAATCGTGCGGTAACATACCGAAAATTAAATGAAATACCAGACCATTGGGGTACGGCTGTGAATGTACAAGCAATGGTATTTGGAAATTTAGATGATAATAGCGCAACTGGAGTTGCCTTTACAAGGAATCCTTCAAATGGAGAAAAAAAGTTTTATGGTGAGTTTTTAATTAATGCACAGGGAGAGGACGTGGTCGCAGGCATCAGGACACCGCAAAATATCACAGAAGAAGCGAGGCTGAATGCAAATTCAGATGATGTGTCACTTGAGAAGTTAATGCCAAATATATACAGTGATCTAATCAGCCTCTCAAATAAATTAGAAAGTCATTATCTTGATATGCAAGATATCGAGTTCACAATCCAACAAGGAAAGTTATGGATATTACAGACAAGATCAGGGAAAAGAACGTCATACGCTGCTATTAAAATTGCAGTCGACATGCACGAAGAGGGCATTATTTCAAAGGAGATTGCCATAACGAGGGTTGATCCAAATAGTCTTGATCAATTACTTCATCCAACGATTGACAATACGGCACAGTTTGATGTGGTTGCAAAAGGTTTACCAGCGTCACCAGGAGCGGCATGTGGTAAAATTGTTTTTAATGCCGATGAAGCTGAAAAGGCCTCAAATGATGGTGAAAAAGTAATTCTAACTCGTATTGAGACAAGCCCTGAAGATATCCATGGCATGCACGCAGCGCAGGGTATTTTAACAACACGTGGGGGCATGACAAGTCATGCAGCAGTTGTTGCAAGAGGAATGGGAAGGCCCTGTATTTCAGGCGCAGGATCTATCAGAATCGATTATGATAGTGAGTCATTTTTTGTTGACGATAAGGTTTTNAGAGCTGGGGACATTATCACAATCGATGGAACAACAGGAAGTATAATTGATGGTGANGTACAAATGAAAGATCCAGATCTATCTGGTGATTTCGATAAAATTATGAAATGGGCTGATCAAATACGAAAACTAAAAATTAGAGCTAATGCTGAAACAAAGGCTGACGCAACTGTAGCAAAAAATTTTGGTGCAGAAGGAATTGGTTTATGCCGGACTGAGCATATGTTTTTTGATGAAGGTAGAATAAATTCAGTTAGAGAAATGATACTTGCAAAGGATGAACCATCACGAAGAGTGGCTCTGGGAAAATTGCTGCCGATGCAAAAGAATGATTTTGTTGAATTATTTGAAGTTATGGGTGATTTACCCGTAACGATACGTTTATTAGACCCTCCACTGCATGAATTTTTACCTCATGAAGTTAACGATTTTCACGAAGTTGCTAAGTCATTANATATTTCNATTGATGACTTAAAGCAAAGAGTGGCAGACCTCATTGAAACGAACCCAATGCTNGGNCATAGAGGGTGCAGATTAGCAATAACCTANCCTGAAATACCTGAAATGCAAGCGAAAGCAATATTTGAAGCAAGTGTTGAAATTTATAGCACAAAAAAGCAAATTATATGCCCTGAGATAATGGTCCCACTTGTATCGACCAAGCGCGAGCTTGATTTAGTGAAAGATGTGATAGACAGGGCAGCAAAAGAAGTTATGGCTGAGTCAGGTATAAATTTAAACTATACCGTAGGAACAATGATTGAATTACCTCGTGCAGCACTAAGATCTGCTGAGATTGCTGAAGCGGCCGATTTTTTCTCTTATGGAACAAATGACTTAACGCAAACAACATTTGGCATCAGTAGAGATGACTCGTCAAAATTCTTACAAGAATATGTTGAAAAATCTATATTGGAAAAAGATCCTTTTGTATCAATTGACNCCGATGGTGTTGGTGAATTGATTGAACTTTCATCAAAAAGGGGAAGGTCTACAAAATCAGACATAAAATTGGGCATATGCGGAGAACATGGCGGTGATCCAAATTCTATCGCATTTTGCGCACTGAATAAACTAGACTACGTTTCGTGCTCACCATACCGAGTTCCAATCGCAAGACTTTCAGCGGCACAAGCTGAAGTAAAAAAATCCTGATTATAAAATATGTAGGCTTAAATCAAGAGATGGTGATGAATGTGTTAGCTTTCCAACTGAGATAAAATCTACACCTGTCTGCGCAATGTCAGCGATACTATCTAAATTAACACCACCTGAGGCCTCTAAAATTGCACCAATTTTATTATTTTTGATACATTCTGATATATTTTGAGGACTCATGTTATCAAGCAGTATGTAGCGAACATCCAGACGCTGACATTCGAGGAATTGTTCAATTGTATCAACTTCAACTTCAATATCTGTCATATAGGGCTTATTAATTTTAATAATTTTGAGTGCTTTCTCAATTCCGCCAGCTGCTTTTATATGATTATCTTTGATTAATATTCCATAATCTAGACCGTATCTATGATTATAACCACCCCCGCATCGGACGGCATACTTCTCAATGGCTCTTAAACCTGGTGTTGTTTTACGAGTGGATAATATTCTTGCTTTTGTNTTTGCAATTGATTTGACGTATTTATTCGTCTCGCTCGCTATTCCTGACATATGACCCAGAAAGTTTAAAGCAACTCTTTCAGCAGCAAGTATGGAATGTGAATCCCCGATAACCCGAGCAATCTCAGTCCCATTTTTTACTTCATCGCAGTCACTCAGGTNGTTTGTAACATTTGTATTAGCGTCTATATTTTTAAAAACTAACTCAATNATGNCTAGTCCGGATATGACNCCATCTTGGTTTGAATTTATTNATGCCTCTATGTTTGTTTTTTTATTAGACAGAGATTTGCTGGTTATATCCCCTAAGGAACCGAGATCCTCAGCTAACGCATTCTCAATAATTTTACTAATTATATGTTTTGGTATGTCGATATTATCTATCATAAACTTAGATCTTCTTTGGTTATAGAACTTCGAGAATTTAATTTATTATCCTGATATGGATGATCAGTACGATAATGACTTCCTCGTTGCTCAGTTCTATTCATTGCTGATTTTATAATAAGCANNGAAGTTATCAAGCTATTATTATCATAGCCCTGTTCCTGGTATTTAAGATAAATATCGCGAACTNTATCAAATGCTGTCTCTAAACCAACTTGGTCGCGTTCAACGCCAACATATTTAGTCATTNCCTCTCTTAGTGCCAGCAAATCGTTTTGTTCAAGCGGCTTTACTTTTACAATTTTTTGATCGGACGCACCCTTTCTTTTATATTTTTTGATTTGATCTTTTATATCTTGTGAAATTATGTCAGCAAATGCAATCGCCTCAAGTAATGAGTTTGAGGCTAATCTATTTGCTCCGTGAATACCGCTACANGCNTTTTCACCACAAGCATATAAACCTNATATATTNGTTCGACCATTTTCATCGGAGCTAATACCGCCCATNTGATAGTGAGCCGCAGGTGATATTGGGATTGGATCGAATTCGGGATTAATCTTNTTNTTNNTGCATANTTCATAAACNGTTGGAAAGTCATTAACCATCCNAGCNCCCAAATCCCCTCTACAATCAAGATAAATCTGCTCTCCTTTTTTTTGCTCTGTGAAAATTGCTCTAGACACAATATCTCGAGGCGCGAGCTCCCCTTCNGGATGCGCGGCTCTCATGAAATTTTCAAACTTTGAATTAATGATTTTTGCCCCTTCACCTCGAAGCGCTTCTGTAGCTAGAGGAGCTGGGTCTAGTCCTATATCAAATGCAGTTGGATGAAACTGAACAAATTCCATATCGGATAAGATTGCTCCACATCTTGCAGCCATCCCNACGCCGTCACCNAAGGCTTCTTTTGAATTCGTGGTAACTTTATACAACTGACCAATTCCGCCAGTTGCTAGTATAATACAGTTTGAGTCTATGTAAGTTTGGTTTGATGTGTTTTGGATTGTCACGCCATAAACAGTATTATTTTTCTGATGGAGCTCTATTGCATTGTGACCTTCAATTACCTTAATATGAGATGATTTTTCGACTAGCCCAGTCAATACCTCCATAATTTTTTTACCAGTCATATCTCCGCGCACGGAGACGATTCTATTGTGTTTATGCGCGGCTTCCTTTCGTAGAATAAGTTCATGATTTTTGTCAACATCAAAGGGCACACCAAGAGAAATGAGATCATTTACACGTTCTGGTCCGTTCTTTATGACNAATTCTGCCATTTTTTCATCAACGATACCACCGCCTACTTGAACTGTATCATTTAAATGAGAGGATACTGAGTCGAACTTACCAACAGCTGCAGCAATACCTGCTTGCGCCCATTGACTCGATGTACCAGCACCAAGTTTTTTTGATGTTATTAGGATCACCTCTAATGGAGCCAATTTAATTGCAGTAAATAATCCTGCCAGTCCTGCACCAACGATTACAATTTTACTATTTTGGATTGCCAATATAAATATACCCTATGATATATCTAGCTTAATCATCCTATCGACTGCATGGAAAGCTTTTTCAGCAATCTCAGGATCGATTTTNACCTCATTATTTAAGTANAGCAAATTATCGAGGATTTTTGGTAATGTNATTTTTTTCATGTGNGGACAGAGGTTACANGGCCTTATGAATTCTACATCTGGGTTTTCCGCAGATATATTATCGCTCATGGAGCACTCAGTTACCATCATAACCTTTTCTGGCTTATTTTCCGTTACCCACTCGATCATTTTTGCTGTTGATCCTGAAAAATCCGCTTCAGAAATTACATTTGGTGGGCACTCCGGATGAGCTATAATCTTGAGATTATTTTCAGATTCCCTTGCCTCAATTAGATCTTCTGGTGTAAAGAGTTCATGAACCTCACAACTACCATTATCCCAAGTTATGATCTCAATATCCGTCTCTTTGGCAATATTTTGAGCAAGATATTTATCAGGNATAAATATTACTTTGTTTACCCCAAGAGATTCGATGACTCGCTTAGCATTTCCTGACGTACAGCAAATATCTGACTCAGCTTTTACTTCGGCTGAAGTGTTAACATAAGTAACTACGGGGATACCAGGATATCTTTTTTTTAATCCTACCACATCAGATGCAGTAATTGACTCTGCAAGTGAACAGCCTGCGTCAAGATCAGGCGACAAAACTATTTTATTTGGATTTAAAATTTTTGACGTTTCAGCCATAAAGTGCACACCGCATTGTATGATAATATCAGCGTCTGTCCGAGCTGCTTCTTTTGACAGGGCTAGGCTGTCACCTACAAAGTCTGCAACACAATGATATATTTCTGGTGTCTGATAATTGTGAACTAAAAGAACGGCATTTCTTTCTTTTTTTAAATCATTTATTGCCTTTACATATGGAGCGTGCACTGGCCACTCAATCTCGGGTATCACTCTTTTCACTTTTTGATAATAGGGTTTCATTTCTATATCAAGTTTGGGAGTAAATTTTAGATCGGGAAGATTTACTATTGGACTATAATCTGCTCGTTTCATCTTTTGATATTCAATAATTGTTAAAATTATAAAGTTAACTCTTATATATATTCTAAACTCAATAAATACAATTGCAGTATAATAATATAAAATAAAATTTTTGTTAATTTAAAAATTAGATCTCTATGTAAAATTCACTGGCTTGAATTACATGCTTGTTGTGTTGAAAATTTTTAATAATATTACCGAACAGACTCTCTTGCCTNAGCGCTTTTCCCGCTTGTTGTAATATTAATTTATTAGGATTTGCAAAAGGAGCTTTCTCTTTTAACTCCAGTATAAGCTTATCGATACTCATATCCTTTTCCAAAAGAAATAGTATAAGTATTGTTATTGCAATGGATCTAGATACACCTGCATAACAATGTACCAGAAAATCACTTTCACTTCTTTTTCTCACAAAGTTNATAATTTTAATAATATCATGATTTGTGATTGCTTTTAAATTGTTTTGGGGCCTTGATATATCATTAAAACAGAGACGTAATATTTGATTACTTTTTACACCCGGAAATAGAGGGAATGCCGTATTTGGTGAGTAAATAGAGATTATATTTTTAATATTTTTTTTAGCCACTATGGACTGNGCTTTATCCTGTGGTGTGTTAAATATTATCATTACTTTTACGAATGCTAGTAAGCTTATTATTCATAACTTCATAGTGACTTGACGCAAATTCTCTGTTGATATAAGCAAGGCAAAAACCATTGGCATTTGAACCCAAGATACCTATTTCTTTGCTATCTTGAAATAATTTGGTCCCTTGTGATTTAGTATTACCGGTGTATGACAATCTTATAAATTTTTTTTTCGATACTGCCTTGTTATGATAAACACGAGAAACAATTTCTTGTCCTGGATAACACCCTTTCTCTTTCGATATTGAATTCATGTATGAGTCTAATTCATGAGGGAATACATCTTCAGATTTGAAGTCTTTATTTAATTCAGCGATCGATTCAAATATTCGAATATTATCATAATTATTTTTATAATCTATCGTGAGTNCTTGTTTTTTTTGTTGGACTCTTCTGAATCCAATTTTCTCATTTCTAGGGTCTGATAAGTATTTTGTATCTGTATCTGACCAATACACCGCTTGCTCATCTTGAATAGTTATATTGACCTGGCTACGTAATTTATATGACATAAGATGGTTTTGGAGATCATTTATGGATTCACCATTAACATCGATCAGCAGACGGTTATCAACATAATGAATGTAAAATTCGAATAAAATCTTACCCTTATTACTNAAAAGAAAGGTATGTATAATTTTCTTTTTATAAATTTTGGAAAGGTCATTTGTGATGAGATTTTGTAGAAAATTTATAGTATCAGAACCTGAAATTTCCAAAACTTGCCTGTCTTTTAAATATTCCATATAAAATTTTTATTAATCAATTTATCTATAATATAATATTATTTATATTTATATTAGACCAGACTTATACAAATGCAAAAAAAAATCAATTCTTGGCTAGTCACGCAANTAGATGATNGAACCGAAACTAATTATCTTGAATTAGATAGTAGCGAGTTTTTGACAANTGAGATTGTTATTGAGATAAAAAANTCGGCTNTAAACTACAAAGATGCACTAGCTATAACAGGGCAAGCACCAATTATAAGAAAATTTCCACTCATTCCTGGCATTGATTTGAGNGGTGTGGTAATTCAGTCAAGAAATAAGTTGTTCAGCGAAGGAGATAGAGTGTTCGCCACCGGCTGGGGTCTTGGCGAGCTTCAACATGGCGGACTATCTTCTCATGCATCAACAGAAGCAGGTATTTTAGAAAATCTACCAAGTAAATACACATACTCGGATGTGATGGGTGTGGGCACAGCTGGTCTGACGGCTATGTTAGCGATTACTGCATTACGTGAGAATAATATTAAACCGGATACAGGAAAAGTTCTAGTGACTGGAAGCTCAGGTGCTGTTGGCGGCATTGCAACGAAGTTACTAATAAAACTTGGTTATGAGGTGGTAGCGCTAACATCACGCTTTGAATATAACAAGGATTATTTAAAATCTTTTGGTGATATTGAAGTGTTAGATGCAAATAATTATTTGGGTGATCCAAAAATGCTCTCAAAGGAAAGATGGGCTGCGGCAATAGATGTTGTAGGTGGTAAAGTTCTTGAAAATATTATTACTGAAACTAGCAGATCGGGGGTAATTTCTATATGCGGTCAAGTCTTAGGCTTGAGCCTACAAACCAATCTCGCGCCATTTATACTACGTGGAGTTCGGCTAATTGGCATTGACTCTGCTTTTTGTACCAAAGAAAGAAGAAAAGAAGCATGGGATATGATTTTTGATTTATTAGATTTGAAAGATATTGAGTNTCTGTCCGAAGTAATTGANATAAAGGATGNTTATGATAGATCCAAACTAATTGTGAATGGGAAGAATCGAAAAAGAATCATTACAATTAATTCTGATTAGTACCCACAGATAGCAAGTANCCTTGAAGCNCCATCTATTAATTTTATNTCATTTATTTTATTGATTTTATGCCATTCAGCAGCAACAACATCATCACCAAATTGAGGCTGGCCGCTNANGTACTTACACTTATAAAAAGATAAAACATAGTGTATCTTTATCTNATCATTTTCGTCTTTTTTTATGACATTAACGTTCTCAATTTGGTCTGTGACCTCAATTTTAATTGATGTTTCTTCGAGTACTTCTCTAATTAGGGCCTCATGGAGTGTCTCGCCNATTTCAATTGCACCACCGGGAAAGCTCCAGANATTATCTGTGTTACTTTTTTTTACTAANAAAACAAAATCGTTTTGTATGACTACGCCGGCGACAGCACTGATTGGTCTATCTGGGTATTCTCTTTTGATATCATTTCTTGTCATGGCTTTGAGGCCCTCTTTATTCTGTCATTAATTGCTTTTCCGATACCATGATCAGGAATTGGAGATATGGCAATCTTTTTGACATTCATTTTATCTAGATCTCTTAAGCATGCATATAGCCTGTGTGCAAATTCATATAAATCACCAATACTCGATAGATTAATTATATTTGGGTGCTTGTTTCCATTTTGTTTTCCAAATGTGATTAAGTGTTCATCTGCGTTTGGTTTTTTTACGTTAATTCTAACTTTTGCTTTTGGGGAGTAGTGCTTTTCAAGTTGGCCTGGGGATAAAATTTGAGACCCAGTATACTCACCCAACTTAAACTGAAAAATTTTAAAAATTTGATCTTTAGTAATAGCCCCTTCTCGAAGAATTTGTACATTCTCTGATCGAACGTCAACTATAGTNGACTCTATTCCGTGCCCGCATTTATCNCCATCAATTATCATTTCAATACTNCTACCAAAGTCATTGAATACATGGCTTGCCATTGTTGCGCTGACGGTACCNGATAAATTTGCACTTGGNGCTGCAATTGGTTTTTTATATTTTTTTAAGATGCGAAGAGCAACCGGGTGAGATGGCACTCTCAGTGCCACAGATTGTAAATTTGAGGTGGCGATTGAAGATATTTGGCTTTTACTTGATTTATCAAGAAGTAAAGTGAGCGGCCCTGGCCAGAATTTTTTTGCAAGTTTTTGGGAGTACTCATTGAAAACACCATACTGTTTAGCTTGCTCAAGACTTGAAACATGAATAATAAGTGGATTATGGAAGGGTCTCATTTTTATATTGTAAATTTTAGTTACCGCTACATCGGAGGTTGCTAAAGCTCCGAGCCCATATACAGTTTCTGTTGGAAATCCAATTAGCCCATTATTGTCTAATATCGCTACAGCTTTTTCAATATTCTTGCTGCTTGGCTTATAAATGGTTTTTTTCATTTTTTTATTAACTCAAACAAAATATTTATATATAATTTCATACTATTAAGTCAAAGGCATTCAGCAACATTATACCAAAGGTATTTAAAAGATTATGAATAAAAAAATAGACAATCACAAAATACAAGATTTAGATTTTGAAGATGCTATGGACCAGTTAAATGANATAATTCAAGGTCTNGAGAGCGGCGATGTAAAGCTCTCAGAGTCNGTGGAAAAATTTGAATTAGGCTCACAGCTGGCAAAGCATTGNAAAAAACTACTCGATGANGCTGAGACTAGAATAAATGCAATAAAAATTGACAAGATGGGCGAAATTATTTCCAAACAAGCGCTAGATCATTCGGATGAAAGCGATACTTAATGGCATCATACTCTATCTTAGANGAAATAATCGNNCCTTCTGATTTAAGAAATTTAAAAGAGAATGATCTTCCTCAATTAGCNAAAGAACTNAGAGAAGAATTGATAAATATTGTCTCAAAGACCGGNGGGCATCTTGGTGCTGGACTTGGAGTTATTGAACTTACCATCGCNTTACACTANATTTTTGAAACACCTCAGGATCGAATTATATGGGATGTNGGACATCAATCATACCCTCATAAGATTTTAACTGGCCGGCGAAAACTTATGAAGTCACTCAGGAAGGGCGGGGGTATATCTGGGTTTACAAAGAGATCTGAGAGCATTTATGATCCATTTGGAGCCGCACACTCATCTACATCGATATCTTCCGGTCTCGGCATGAGTGTCGCAAGAGATATTGAAAAAAAAGATTATAATATCATTTCAGTAATAGGTGATGGGGCAATGAGTGCTGGTATGGCATATGAGGCTATGAATAATGCTGGCGTTATGAAGAATAAGCTAATCGTAATATTAAATGATAATGAT
Organism: Rhodobiaceae bacterium; assembly: GCA_002699615.1. Taxonomy (GTDB): domain Bacteria; phylum Pseudomonadota; class Alphaproteobacteria; order Rhizobiales; family TMED25; genus TMED25. The sequence goes on from PAAM01000016.1 coordinate 57,743, forward strand.
ATGTCTATTGCACCACCTGTGGGTGCTATGAGCGCGTATTTAGCCAAGTTAATTTCGGGTGGTGTTTATCGTGGCTTTCGAAATTTTGTTAAAAAAATCATGAGATATCTTCCGCCACCTGTACGCCGTGGTTTAGTTCGTTTTGAAGAATATGGGAGAGGTTTTTTTACAGGGGGAACGCTATTTGAGGAGATGGGATTTTATTATGTTGGCCCAATAGACGGTCATAACTTAAACCATTTATTGCCTATATTAAGAAATGTTAAATCAAATAATGACGGACCCACCTTAATTCATGTGGTAACGAAAAAGGGTAAGGGCTACGCACCCGCTGAGACGTCCGAAGACAAATTCCATGGTGTATCAAAATTCAACATAAATACAGGCAAGCAAGAGGCAAAAAGTAGTAATCTCCCCGCTTATACAAAAATTTTCTCGGATCAATTAATTCAAGAAGCAAAAAGTGATGAGAAAATTATTGCAATAACAGCCGCAATGCCTTCTGGCACAGGTTTGGATGCGTTTCAAAAAAAATATCCTCGGCGATATTTTGATGTTGGTATAGCAGAGCAGCACGCTGTGACTTTTGCTGCCGGACTTGCGGTAGATGGTTTTAAACCATTTTGTGCAATTTATTCAACCTTTCTCCAAAGGGCTTATGATCAAGTAATACATGATGTCGGAATTCAAAATCTACCTGTAAGGTTTGCAATAGATAGGGCAGGGCTAGTTGGTGATGACGGAGCGACTCATGCTGGCTCATTCGATATAATGTATTTAACAGCAATCCCAAACTTTACTGTAATGGCGCCATCGGATGAACTCGAGTTGGCCCGAATGGTAAAAACATCCGTAAACCATGACTCGGGGCCAATTGCATTCAGATATCCACGGGGTGGTGTAACAGGAATTGATTTTCCCGATATAATTGAACCTATTAAATTAGGCCAAGCGCAATTAATATCTCGTGGGGAAGATGTCTTAATAATTTCATATGGGACAATCCTCAAAGAGTGTAAGATTGCGAGAGATTTATTACAAAGTGACGGAATAACACCGACTCTGATAGACGCTCGTTTTGCTAAACCGCTCGATCGGGAAACCCTCACCAATAATATTCTATCTCATAGATATGTTGTAACAATAGAGGAAGGTTCCGTGGGTGGATTCTCAGCTCAGGTAACTAAAATGATTCAAGATGAGGGACTCCTAAAAAATATATCAGATTATAAAAATATACTTTTACCAGATATTTTTATTGATCATGACACGCAGGCTAATCAAATTATCACTTCAGGTCTTGACGCGAAAAACATTTATAAAACCATAAAAGAAATGCTCAATGTCTAATGTCCAAAATCATAAAAGACTTGATGTTTGGTTAGTGGATAATAAATATTATGATTCGAGAAATGCTGCTTCGAATGCAATTTTCGCAGGCTTAGTTTCAGTTGATGGTGTAAAAACTCGAAAATGTAGTGCTAGGATAAATCAAATTCATCTTGTCACAATCGATGAGAATGAAAAGTTTTACGTTTCGAGATCTGCGAATAAATTAAAATATTTAATCACTAAAACAAAAATTGATATCAAAGGAAAAATCTGTATCGACCTTGGTGCATCAACGGGTGGTTTTACAGAAATACTGCTCGAATTCGATGCCTCAAAAATCTATGCCGTCGATGTTGGTCAAAATCAAATAAATTATAAGCTCAGCAACGATAAAAGAGTAATAAATATGGAGAAAACCGATGCAAGAGAAATTGGGAAAGATATAATACAACAATCAAATATAATTTCGGCCGACCTTAGTTTTATTAGCCTCCGTAAAGTTCTTGGCCAGATTATTAATTTATCAGCCACTGGGACATCATTCTTTCTTTTATTCAAACCGCAGTTTGAAGTTGGTCAGAAGCAAATTTCAAAGAATGGAGTTGTACGGAATAAAGAAGTGGTCTGGGGTGTCCTTCAAAGTTTTAAACTCTGGCTTGAGCAAGAAAATATCAAAAATATAAAAATATTTAAGTCTCCAATTCTGGGAAAAGAAGGAAATCAAGAGTGGCTGGTTTATGGCGAAAGAACTTAGAAAGACTAACCAATTTGACCCCTATTCCTAATAAAATTATCTGCAAGTGTGAGGGCAAGCATCGCTTCACCAATTGGTACCGCCCTAATCCCAACACAAGGATCATGCCTGCCTCGAGTTGTAATTTCAGTCTCTTTTTCATTAATATCAATCGTTTTTACAGATTTTAGAATTGATGATGTTGGCTTAACGGCAAATCTTACAACTATATCTTGTCCAGTTGAAATTCCACCTAAGATCCCACCAGCGTTATTAGATAAAAATTCAACATTACCATTATTCATTACAATTTCATCAGCGTTTTGACTACCTGTCATGCTTGCAGTTTCAAAACCTGCTCCAATTTCTACAGCCTTCACAGCATTTATTGACATTATTCCTGAGGCTATTTCTTGGTCAAGTTTACCGTAGATAGGTTCGCCAAGTCCACTTGGCACATTTTCAGCAATAACCTCAATAATTGCGCCTGTTGAGTCGCCATCTTTTCTGATTTTTTGAAGGTAACTTTCCCAAGTCTCAATAATTTCAGAGTCAGGGCAAAAAAATGGATTCTTGTCAATCAAATCCCAATCCCAGTTATTTCTATTGATTTGATAAGGCCCCATTTGAACTAATGCTGCCCTTATTTTGATATTTGGGATAATCTTTCGTGCAATTGCGCCACCGGCGACACGCATTGCCGTCTCTCGTGCCGAAGATCTTCCACCACCCCTATAATCCCTTAATCCATATTTTTTTATATATGTAAAATCAGCATGACCAGGTCTGAATTTGTCATCAATTTCAGCATAATCACGAGATCTTTGATCTTTATTTTTTATCACAAGTGATATCGGTGTTCCAGTTGTAAGATAGTTTCCTGTATCACTTTCAATGGTACCAGATAAGATTTCAACCTTATCATCTTCTTTTCTTTGGGTGGTATATTTTGATTGCCCTGGTTTCCTTTTATCCATGTAGGATTGTATTTCATCTATTGATAGCTCTATATTTGGTGGGCAACCATCCAAAACGCATCCAATAGCCTTACCATGGCTTTCCCCCCATGTTGTTAACCTGAGCATTTTACCAAATGTATTATGAGACATTGTTTATCCTACTCAACCGTAATATCGGGTGCGTCTTCATTTTTCATTCCAACTACATTATAACCAGAGTCAACGTGAAGGATTTCTCCTGTGACTGATTTACTTAGGTCTGAGAGCAAATAGATTGCTGCGTTGCCAACATCATCAATGTCAACTGTACGCCTAAGAGGTGAATTATATTCATTCCATTTGAGAATATACCGGAAATCCCCAATCCCAGAGGCAGCTAAGGTCTTAATCGGTCCAGCTGATATAGCGTTAACCCTTATACCATTTGCACCAAGATCAACGCTTAAATATTTCACAGAAGCCTCTAAACCAGCTTTTGCGATACCCATAACGTTATAATGAGGCATGACTCTCTCTGCACCTGAGTATGTCAAAGTTAAGAGAGATGACTGATCTTTTAGTATTTTTTGTGCATGTTTTGCAACACATGTGAATGAATAGCAAGATATATGCATTGTTTGTAAAAAATTATCTTTTGAAGTATCAATATATTTTCCGGTTAACTCGTTTTTATCAGAGTAGGCGATAGCGTGTACTATAAAATCAATTTGGCCCCAAACTTTTTCTATTTCATTTATCAGATTGATAACTGAACTTTCATCTGACACATCACATTCTATTGTTATATCGGAGTTTAACTCACTAGCAAGCGGTATGATTCTTTTTTTAATAGCTTCACCTTGGTAGCTAAATGCCAGTTCAGCTCCAGCATCGCTCAGCGCTTTGGCAATTCCCCAAGCAATTGATCTGTTATTGGCAACGCCCATAACAAGACCTTTTTTCCCATGCATCAGGTTTTGATAAACGTTATTATTCATCTTTTGAATTGGCACCTAAATATTATTAAAATATAATATTATATTAAAACTATCATTACAACCACATGATGAGATTAAATTATGAATACTTACCAAGGATTTAATAAAATAGAATTAAGTACCCCTGATCCAATTGATTTATTTAGAAAATGGTTTGAGGAAGCAAAATTAAACGAGATTAATGACCCAGATGCGATGGCTCTTGCAACTGTGGATAGCAATAATGCCCCAAATATTCGTATGGTACTCGTCAAAAAAATCGATCACGGGCTTATCTTCTATACAAATAAAAAGAGCCAAAAAGGATCAGAAATCAACCTAAATAAAAACGCAGCCTTATGCTTNCATTGGAAAAGCATNAGGAAGCAAGTTCGTTTTAGGGGAGCTGTAAGTATGATTACAGCTGATGAGTCAGATGAATATTTTCAAAGCCGNCCACGTGGTAGTAGGATTGGNGCAATTGTTAGCAAACAGTCGTCGACATTAAAAAGCCAAGATCAATTTGCAGAAGAATATAAAAGTTATGAAGTNTCTATGGANGGANAGGAAATAATAAGGCCAGACTACTGGGTTGGGTACAGACTAGAGCCTATTGAGGTTGAATTTTGGTTGAATTCGGAGTTTCGCCTGCATCAAAGGATGAGATTTTCTAAAATAAATAAAAACTGGGAAAGGGAGTTTTTATACCCCTAATATTTCTNTGTGGAATTTAATGAATATTTATNACTTTTTCTTGATGAAATTTTCTTAACGATNCCCTTCTCTTGAAGTTCGGCAAGGGCTGACTCNACGGTAAAAAGCGCGTAATTTNGTAAATTAGGCTTCAGTTTNGAATAAATTAACGCCGTGATCTGACTTGCTTCCATATCNTTNGACTCAAGTAATTTCAATATTTCACNAGTTCGCTTATCNCGATGCTNTATAAGAGTAATGCATCTTTTTCTACCATCNATTATTATGTTNCCGTGTCCTGGTAATAACTTTTCCTGGCAAACATTTTTTATTTTTATCAAGCTTTCGATATATTTTCCCATATTTCCATCAGGAAGCCTTATCATAGTCGTTGACCAACCCATGATGTGATCACCAGAGAATAGAGCAATTCNCGGGATACGATAGCAATAATGATCCGATGAATGTCCTGGCGTAAATATTGAGTCAATTTCAAACTCAGATGTTACTATTGGCCCATCAAACATAACAAGTTTATCCTCTGGTATTGTAAGGGTATCTCGCATTTTCTGCTGTTGCATTTTACCAATATATATCGGGGCATTCAGGGACTTTGCGAGTTCATTTATAATACCGATATGATCACCATGATGATGAGTTGCAATTATGCATTTGACTTTACGTCCATCAATAAAATTAATGACATTGGAGAGATGCTTTTTCGAGTTGGGTCCTGGATCAATAATAATAAGTTCTTTTTTTCCAAGAATATATGTATTTGTTCCATTATAGGTTGAAGGCCCCTTGTTATCAGCTGTTATTGTTTTTATATATGGTAACATGTGTTTTTTTTATTTATTTTTTTATAGTATATTATAATAATGTATTTTACTGTCACACCATTTGATTACAAATATTAGCTATTGTTTTGAATGGAAAAAATATTGGGGCGTAGCCAAGCGGTAAGGCATCGGGTTTTGATCCCGTGATCGCAGGTTCGAATCCTGCCGCCCCAGCCATAATGTAAAATAACAAGTTATNCATTAGCCAAGTGTACAAAAAAGAATAAATTGAAGATTTAAGATTATTTATTTCTATCATGCTGATAAACAATAAAGATGGGTTTATGAAACTTTTTTTGATACTGGGTAACCAATTATTTCCAAAGAACTATATAGAAGAATATAAGTACACACATACATTTTTCATGGCCGAAGACTATGGTCTNTGTAAATATATGAAGCCGTCGAAGAATAAAATACTCTTATTCTTATCTGCTATGAGATCTTACGCAGAGCATCTCAAAAGAAATGATTTTAAGATTGAGTATATAGATGCAGAACATCCACAATTTAAAGATGATTATATATCAAAATTAGATACAAGTATAAATGACAAGCAAATTACTTGTGTAACAATGTTTGAGATAGAGGATAAATTTTTTGAGGAAGCAATCACAGATTTTTTTAAGAAAAAAAATATCGAATACCATTTTTTAAGATCACCCATGTTTATAAATTCGAGGGAGGAATTTAGTGAATTCTTGAAAAAAAGTAAACCTCAGATGGCTACCTTTTATCGAAAAACTAGATTAGCTCAGGACATATTAATCGAGAGTAATGGAAAGCCCGTTGGCGGAAAATGGAGTTTTGACGCAGAAAATAGAAAAAAGATTCCAAATGAAGTAAAAATACCTCAATATCCGACTTTTTCAATCACAAACCACACTACAAAAGTCATGGAGATTATTGAGAAGGAGTTTTCGGATCACCATGGTGCGATGGGTAAGTTTAATTTTGCAACAAATCATGAACAGGTCTTAGACCTCCTTGATTTTTTTTTAGACTCAAAATTAAATAATTTTGGTGATTATGAAGATGCGGTCACACAGAGGGACAATATATTATTCCATAGCACCCTAAGTCCATATCTCAATCTGGGATTAATTACACCTCATCAAATCATTGAGCGAACGATTAATCATTGCAAAGAAAATGATGTCAAACTCAATTCCCTGGAGGGCTTTATTAGGCAGGTCATTGGGTGGAGAGAATTTATGCGGGGTATATACCAAAACTTCAGTGAGAAGATGGATAAATCAAATTTTTTCAATCATACAAGNAATATGAATGATAGCTGGTACAAGGGTGATACTGGCTTACCNCCACTCGATCANGCAATCAATAATGCTCTTAATTATGGATGGTCACATCATATTGAAAGACTCATGATACTCTCTAATTTGATGAATCTGTGTGAGATTAAACCCAACGATGTGTATCGATGGTTTATGGAAATGTTTGTAGATTCTTCAGATTGGGTAATGTCNCCAAATGTTTATGGCATGGGTTTGTTCAGTGATGGTGGTATATTTGCTACAAAGCCCTATTTATGCGGTTCAAATTATATTCTAAAAATGATGGATTTTAAAAGAGGTGAGTGGTGTGAGATCATGGATGGTTTATACTGGAGATTCATAAACAAGAATAGAAATTTTTTTCTAACAAATCCGAGACTTTCTCTTATGGTTTCTTCCTTTGATAAAATGGATGCAATCAGAAAAGAAAGGATCGTGGCAATGGCAGAAGATTTCATTTCTGAGCATACCCATGAAGACTAATAGGTATCTAACATTTTTGGGAATAATACCCTTCCTTTTCCTACTAACGCTATCGTTTTATTATTCTGAAAGAACAGATTACATATCAAACCTATTTCACGCATACTCCGCAGTCATTATTTCGTTTATTGCAGGAACCCATTGGGGCATTTGTTTGCAGTCGAAAGATAGGAATAATAGCGTTCTCCTGGAGAGCAATTTAATTACACTTATTGCTTGGNTCAGTCTATTCTATCTGGTGCAGATAACTGAATTAATAATGATTGGGTGCTTGCTGTACTTATTAAAAGTTGAGTTCAGACTTCAAAAAAATGGTCTTATTGATGAGATGTATTTTAATCAGCGAGTGCTTGCAACATTTGCTGTCATCCTCATTCAAATTACATATTATATAAATCGCAATTTTATTATTATTTAGTCATCGTTTGGAGTAGAGCAGTCCCATGGATGGTATTTTTCAATTTGAGCAGCTAGACTTATTAGCAATGACTCATTACCAATTTTAGCAGCAAAATGCATTCCTGCNGGNGACCCATCCTCAAAGACTTGCATTGGAATTGACATGGCCGGACTTCCGGTTTGATTAAATATTGCTGTATGAGGCGCAATTTCACGGAATAATAGATTTAGGTGTCTGTCTACATCTGTGTGATTTGTATTTACTTTGCCAAGTGGTAGCTCTTTTATATTCAGTGTTGGAGAGAGTATCAAATCATATTTTTCAAAGTAATCTGNCATAATACGACCTATTTTGTGCATGTTATTAATTGCTNTTAAATAATCGACTGCACTATATTTTCGGCCNTCATTCATCCATGCCCAATTGAGAGGCTCGAGATCACTATCTTTGAGATNAATACCAAGCATCTTAGCTCTATTTTCAANATTATTTAGAAGATTTATTGCAGGTATAATTTTCCAAGCCTCTAGTATTGAGTGAGCAGATAAATCGATATTAATTTCTTCAACATNGTGACCAAGAGTCTCGCATAGTTTTGCTGATTTTTTGGTTAATTCAATTATATCGGAGTCAAGTTTATTTCCTTCGAAATCNTGGGTCATTAATCCTATTTTTAGATTTTTTGGNTCAATNTCAACACACTCAAGAAATTTTTTATTTTGTTTTTGGCTTGTGTATGGTTCNCCAGGCATTAATTCGCTGGATATATCGAGTAGGGCCGCNCTNTCTCGGACAGACTTCGATAAACAATGACTAATCGCCATACCAGCAAGAGCCTCGCCAAGATCTGGTCCACTTGATATCCTTCCACGCGAAGGCTTCAATCCAAAAAGACCGCACAGGGCAGCTGGGACTCTGATACTTCCACCTCCATCTGTGGCATGTGCGATTGGAACATATCCCTGACGAATTGCAGCCGCGGAACCTCCCGATGAACCACCAGGGGAGTTTGATCTTTTTAGAGGATTCTTTGTTGGCCCAGAAATTTTTGGCTCTGTGGTGAGCGAAAGTGCTAATTCTGGGGTTTTTGTAAGTCCCAGAATAGCTAACCCTGCTTTTTTATAGAGCTTGATTAGGTAACTATCATATTTTGCAATATTATTCTCGAATAGTTTGCTTGATAATGTAGTTGGCAAACCCTTGCATGATACATTTAAGTCTTTTAGTAGGAAGGGCACTCCGTGAAAAGTATTTTCTGGCTGAGAGTCTTCTATTGCTCTTATAGCGTGATCATAGGCTTTTGTTGTAATTGCNGATATGTCTTCATCATAAGTTTCAACAATACTTATAGCAGTCTCCAGAACTTCTTTCGCATTTACCTCTTTTTCTTTTATGAGTTTGGCGATTCCAAGGCCGTCATAGGATGAGTATTCATATTTTTTCATGTATTCTAACTATTCTAGGGTAAACCCTTCATACGAATTATTCACTATCTCTTCGCATTTTTCAATATATACCGGTAATCCTCCAACAAACGGATAGAAAACTCTTTTTTTACCCGCCACATTTGAGCCCAGATACCAAGAGTCACAATAATAACGAAGTGTATCATGAGCGCATTTATCGTTATACTTCCCCCATTCAATTTCAGCATCTAGATTCGCCTCTATAGAATGATAAGACTTTTTCTTAATATATCTTATACAATCGGCTATCCAATCCACATGTTGTTCTATTGTGGGTATCATATTCGTCAGGACCGAGGGACTACCTGGACCAGTTATCGTAAAGAAGTTTGGAAAACCATTCATAGCAAGTCCAAGATATGTTTCAGGCCCATTTATCCATTTATCCTTCAAGGTTATATTGTTTTTGCCGATTATATTAATATTATTTAAAGCACCAGTCATTGCGTCAAATCCTGTTGCTAATATTATCATATCTAAGTTTATCTTACCGATGCCTTCAATTTCAATACCCCTTCTATTGATACAATTAATTGGATTTTTTTTTAAATTGATAAGCTCGACATTTTCTCTGTTAAAAGTATCGTAGTAATTTGACTCAATAACGAGCCTTTTGCACCCTACGATTGAACGCGGTTTAAGTTCCTCGGATATTTTTTTATCTTTAACAATTTCATCTATTTTATCCTCGATATACTGTGTAGCTGTTTTATTGGCATCCAAATTATGTGTTATATCACTAAAGGCTGCCAAAAATGCAAGTCCTCCAGCAGCCCATCTTTTATTATATTCATCTTGGAGCTCTTTTTTTGTTACTTCCAATGCAGATTTACTGTTATATGTTGTCAGAAAGCCACTGACGAGCTTCTTAGCGTCAGCCCTATTTTTCTTATAGTTTTTCTTAAATTCTTTAACAATGTCTGGATCTAGACTTCTATTATGCGCAGGTACTGAATAATTTGGTGTTCTTTGTAAAATATATAATTTTTTTGCAGATTTTGCGACTTCAGGTATTAGCTGCATACCAGATGAACCTGTACCTAATACCGCGATAGTTTTTTTTGTGAAATCTATTTCTTTTTTTGGCCAAAGTGAACTTTGATATTGTTCACCCTCAAAATCATCAAGACCTGGGATTTTGGCATTTAGAGGCTGGCTTAGGCAGCCAGTTGCCATTATACAAAAATTTGCGTAAATTTTTACCTCGTCTTTACCAGAAATTTCCCATATTGAATTCTTATATATAATATTTTTTACATCAAAATTTAGCTTGATATGAGCGTGTAACTGGAAGCGATCAGCTACATGGTTTAAGTAATTTAATATTTCTGGTTGCCGAGCATACTTTTCTGTCCATTCCCACTCTTGCTGCAGTTCTTCAGAGAATTGATATGAGTACTGTAGACTTTCGGTATCGCATCTTGCTCCGGGATATTTATTCCAATACCATGTTCCTCCAATGGAAGGGGCTCTTTCGAGAATAAGCGCGTTATAACCATAGCTACGCAACTTATGAAGCATGTAAAGCCCTGCAAAACCAGCACCAATTACAATAACATCATGAGTTGCATGCATACTTTGCTCTTTTACATTTTTTTGTACTTAGCCGCCTCTTCGGATCCACTTGTCGCACTTCCCTTACTGTAAGAATGAGCGCCTGTACCTGCAAGGTTACCATCTTTAACAATTGTATATTCTTCTCGTATTGGTTCTCCTTCAAAGAAGCATTCCAATATTTCTCTGACACCTGCCGCATAGCGAGCTTGGGCAGATAGAGAGGTTCCTGATGTATGAGGTGTCATGCCATGATTTGGCATACTTCTCCAGATATGATCATTCGGTGCTGGTTGAGGGAACCAAACGTCTCCCGCATATCCACTTAACTGTCCAGATTNAAGCGCATTTGCAATTGCTTCACGATCACAAATTTTTCCTCGGGCAGTATTGACAATATATGCACCTTTTTTCATTTTATTNATAAGCGTCTCATCGAAAAGATTTTCAGTTTCAGGATGAAGTGGGCAATTTATCGTGACTACATCGCAAACCTCAACGAGTGACTCAACGGACTCATGAAATGTAAGATTTAATTCTTCTTCAACACTATCTGGAAGCCTATGTCTATCAAAATAATGAAGATGAACGTCAAAAGGTTTCATTTTTCGNAGTGCGTCAAGACCAATTCTACCAGCAGCAACAGTNCCAATATGCATCCCTTCCACGTCGTATGAGCGTTGAACTGCGTCTGCTATATTCCAACCACCCTCATTAACAATCCTATGCTGGTTGTGATAATCTCTAACGAGCGATAGGATCATCATAACAATGTGCTCGGCAACCGATCTAGAGTTACAGTATGTGACTTCAACAACATCGATTCCATTATCCATTGCGGCTTGTAAATCGACGTGATCTGAACCGATTCCAGCTGTAATTGCCATCTTAAGATTTTTTGCTTTTGCTATTCTTTCTTTTGTTAAGTAAAAAGGCCAGAATGGTTGCGAAATGACAATATCTGCATCAACTAGTTCTTTGTCTGCGGCGCAATTTTCTCCGTCCTTATCAGATGTAACAACCAACTCATGGCCATTTGACTCTAAAAACTTTCTCAATCCTAATTCACCCGAAACACAGCCCAATAGCTGGCCTGGTGTGTAGTCAATAGCTTTTGGGGTTGGAAGCGCCTGTCCATCTGGATAGACATCCAACTTAGGTATTTCTGATAATGCGTAGTTTTTTGGCATTCCACTTTTTGGATCATCGTATAATATACATAAAACTTTCATATTTTAATTCCGCTTCTGTTTGATTTTAANATTATACTTAATATCATCTTTGGCTAAAACCATCAAATACAAAGTTCCTTAAAATAATTTAAAGTCTCTTTTTAGTATCACATGATTAATAAAGTATGCTTGTAAAATAATTATGATACAGCCGCTGATTAGTGGCGATAATAAAAAATCGAAAGAGTGGCCGCCAAGTATTATCAGAATGGGATTACCACCGGCAGGGGGGTGCGTGGAATTTAATAAGATCATAAAGAAGATGCCTAGGCCTACAGATATCGGAATAACAGCTGTAACGCTAATTGAAAAGTGAATTATAAGAATTGAGTANCATATTAGTCCAGCAATTGATGTGATTATATGCCCAAAAAAAACATTTCGACCTTTTGCAAATGGGCTCTCAGGATAACCCAGTATTAATACCATCGACGAGCCGAATGAGGCAACAAGAAATAGGCCGTATTCTGTTTCATAAGACAAATAAGTTAGAGTGCCAATTATGAAAATAGAAAAAAACCCAGCTATTACCGATTTTTTTAGAGTTTCCAAATGCATTAAATTAGTGTCATAATAATTTTTTTTTGTTATAAGTCATATTAGTTGCATTTATAATATATTTAAAGATTAAAAAAATTGTTTCAGGGGGTGAAAGATGATATTTGATCACAGAACTTATACTATACAGCCCGGTAAAACCAATGAGTATGTAAAAATATTTGAAGAATTTGCATATCCAGTCGCAATGAAGNACGGCCTAAATCTTGTGGCTTACTTCGTTAGTAAAGTCGGAACATTAAATCAGGTTGTTCATATATGGAGTTACAATGACATGATGGAGTTTGAGACTTTAAGGGAACAACGTGATGCAGACCCAGAATGGACTCGGTACAGACAAAAAATAGCAGGTATGATTGTTGCCCAAGAAGATAAGATAATGGTTGGGTCAAATTTTTCACCAATTAAATGAGATAACTCAGATTGGGACTTGAGGAGACAATTATGGTTACGTCTACAGAAGATATACTAAAGAAGCGAGCTGAGAGTGATGACATGATATCGGGTGGGCATCTTGTTGCCAAAGCGTTAAAAAATGAAGGTGTCGATGCAATATTTACCCTTTGCGGTGGCCATATTATTGATATATATGACGGCTGTATCGAAGAAGGTATAAAAATATTTGATTTTCGGCATGAGCAAACAGCTGCACATGCCGCTGATGGTTATGCCAGACAAACAGGGAATCTGGGCTGTCTAGTCACAACTGCTGGACCGGGATTTACCAATGCAATTACCGGAATTGCAACCGCCTTTAGATCTGAAAGTCCTGTGCTCCATATTGGAGGGCAGAGTGCATTATCTCAATGGAAAATGGGAGGACTTCAAGAACTACCTCACATGGAAATACTAAAGCCAATCACGAAGTTTGCGTCGACAGTTATGTCGACCGAACGAGTTGCTGATATGGTCGCAATGGCAGCAAGAGAATGCTTTAATGGAGCATGCGGACCCTCTTACCTTGAAATACCAAGAGATGTTCTTGATAGAGAGGTACCCATAGAAAAAGTAAAGCTTCCGAAGAAAAATAGATACAGAGCCTCGGTAAAATCACAAGCGGACCCTGCTGCGGTAAAAGGGGTGGCTGAGATCTTAAAAAAATCAGAGAGACCGGCAATCCTTTTTGGACAACAGGTATGGCAATCGAGAAGTCATATTGAAGCAAATCAATTTATAGAAAATTTAAAAATCCCTGCTTACACAAATGGTGCTAGCCGAGGAATAATCGATAAAGGGTGTAAATACTCATTTGACAGGACTAGGGGAGACGCCTTCAAGCAGGCAGACGCTATAATCATCGTTGGAACTCCATTTGACTTCAGGATGGGCTATGGATCTAGAATATCATCAGATATTAAGATAATTCAAATAGATCAAGATTATTCAAATGTAGGAAAAAATAGAGATATTGATATTGGACTCGTTGGTCATCCAGGTTCTGTTCTGTCACAAATTATGAGTTTAATGCCAAAAACTTATGATTCAGAAATTGAAAAAGGCAGGGATAAATGGATAGAATTTTTATCTGGAAAAGAAGATGAAAAGTATACGAAACTTCTCCCAACATTCAAATCAGATAGCATGCCAATTCATCCATACAGGGTTGCATATGAAATAAATGAGTTTCTACAAGATAATACAATATTTATTGGTGATGGCGGTGATGTTGTTACAATATCAGCGCAAGCGGTGAGACCGAAAAATCCGGGTCAATGGATGGATCCAGGTGCACTTGGCAGTCTCGGGGTTGGAACAGGTTTTGCATTTGCTGCAAAACTTGCAAATCCTGATAAGGAGGTTCTATGCTACTATGGTGATGGTTCTTTTGGAATGACGGCCTTTGACATTGAAACTGCTGATAGATTTGGAATGCCATTTATTGCTGTAATTGGAAATAATTCAGCAATGAATCAAATTAGATACGGGCAACTTGCAAAGTATGGTCAACAAAAAGGTGACATCGCCAATAAACTTGGTGACATGAAGTTCTCAGATTTTCCAAAAATGTGGGGCGCCCATGGAATTGAGGTTTGTAAGCCAAATGAAATTAGTTCGGCATTGAATGAAGCAAGAGAACTTGTAAATAAAACTAAGAAATCAGTTGTTATCAATATATGGGTTGATCCCAATGAGTATGCGCCTGGTACCAAAGCCCAGACAATGTATAAGTAGGAATTATCAAATGGAAGCATTAAAAGGTATAACAATACTTGATTTTACGCATGTACAATCAGGGCCAACATGTACCCAACTTTTGGCTTGGTTTGGTGCAAACGTAATTAAAATTGAACGACCAGGCGGAGGTGATATCACTCGCTCGCAGCTACGTGATAAAGACGGTGTAGACTCTCTATATTTTACAATGTTAAATCATAACAAAAAATCTGTTACTTTAAATGTCAAAGATGATAAAGGTAAAAAAATATTAGATGATTTGATATTGAAATGTGATGTATTTGTTGAGAATTTTGCTCCAGGAACGCTTGATAGGATGGGTTACAGTTGGGAATATATGCATAAATTAAACCCAAGAATTATTCTAGCTTCCGTAAAGGGTTTTGGCCCTGGTCCGTATGAAGATTGTAAGGTCTATGAAAATATTGCCCAATGTGCTGGAGGCTCCGCATCGACTACTGGCTTTCTCGATGGACCACCACTCGTTACCGGAGCACAAATAGGTGACTCTGGAACTGGTCTGCACCTCGCTTTAGGAATTGTGACAGCTCTTTTCCACCGAGAGAGATCAGGTCTTGGGCAGAAAGTTGACGTCGCTATGCAAGATGGGGTTGTGAATTTATGTCGAGTAAAATTAAGAGATTATCAGAGGTTATCTAGTGGACCACTATCTGAATATAGCCAATTTGGTCAAGGGATTCCATTCACAGATACGACACCACGCGCAGGAAATGACTCCGGTGGAGGTCAGCCTGGTTGGATTTTGAAATGCAAAGGCTGGGAGGACGATCCCGACTCTTATGTCTATTTTATTACACAAGCGCCAGTATGGGATAAAATTTGTAATGTTATTGGGAAGGAAGACTGGATCGGTGATCCCGAATACTCAACTCCGAAAGCCAGATTAGATAAATTATCACATATATTCGAGACCATAGAAAAATGGACAATGACAAAGACAAAATTTGAAGTCGTATCAATTTGTGACCCACTTGGCATTCCCTGTGGCCCAATATTGTCGATGAAAGAGATCGCTCATGATGAGTCCCTGAGGCGGACTGGAACCGTTGTTGAAGTTGATCATCCTGAAAGGGGTAAATATATTACTGTCGGCTGTCCAATAAAATTATCAAACTCGGAAGCAGATGTCCAAAGGTCACCTTTACTTGGAGAGCATAACGAAGAAATTTTAAAAGATTTTCTCAATTACAGCGACGAGGAACTGGACGAAATCAATAATACAGATGCGATGAAGTAGAGTTTAATAATGCGAATTGTAGTACACGGGCAGCAGGCATTCGGAAGTGCAGTATTGGAAAGACTTTTATCAAATAATGAGGATATTGTGTCTGTCTGTGCCGCTCCTAACAAAAAAAATGGATATCTTGATCCATTAGTTGAAACTGCGAATGCAAATAATATTCCAGTTCATCAACCAACCAGCTGGAAGACAGATGAAGCATATCAGTTAATGGAATCTTTTGATGCAGATTTATGCGTCATGGCATACGTGACACTGATTGTTCCCAGCGCGATCCTAAACAAGCCTCGAAGGGGGTCTATTCAATATCACCCATCATTGTTACCCATGCACCGAGGTCCTTCATCAATAAATTGGCCTATATCAATAGGATCAAAAAAAACTGGCATAACTATATTTTGGCCCGATGATGGCCTCGATACTGGACCTATATTGTTACAAAAAGAATGTCCCATCGATGAAAATGAAACTCTGGGCGCTCTATATTTTAATAAATTATTTCCTATGGGTGTTGAAGCAATTGAGGAGTCAATTCAATTAATTAAAAACGGTAATGCACCAAAGGTTAATCAAAATCTTGATGATGGATCATATGAAAGCTGGTTTGGCAAAGAACAATCAAAAATTGACTGGTCAAAGAACGCAAATGAAATTCACGCTCTCATTCGGGCGAGTGACCCTCAGCCAGGTGCTTGGACTCTGCATAACGGTGACGAAATAATGTTATACGATGTAAAGATAATTAATGACCATAAAAATATACCAGGTTGTATATGTGAAATTGATGAAGAAGCTGGCATACAAATAAGCGCAGGGCATGGTACAATATCTATTCAGAAATTTCGTCATAATGGAAAAAAAATGAGCGCAATGGAATACGCAGAAATTAGTGAGATGAAAATAGGCGATATTCTAGGAAATTAAAAAAACTATAAATTAAAAAAGAGAATAGAATAATGACAACGGATATAGAAATAGCAAGGGCTGCCAAACCACAAAATATTAANAAAATAGCTGAAAAGCTAGGATTATATGAAAATGACGTTGAAACATATGGTGGGCTTAAGGCAAAAGTCTCATTTGACTTCATTAATAATTTAAAAAGTAAGAAAAACGGGAAACTTGTTCTTGTAACTGCCATTACGCCAACACCTGCCGGAGAAGGAAAAACAACAACGACAGTCGGGCTGGGCGATGGTCTTAATAAACTCGGAAAAAAAGCAACAATTTGTATTCGTGAACCATCACTCGGACCTTGCTTTGGAATGAAAGGTGGCGCCGCAGGGGGAGGCTATTCACAAGTTATCCCTATGGAAGATATCAACCTTCACTTTACTGGAGACTTTCACGCCATCGGAATTGCGCATAACCTGCTTTGCGCAATGGTCGATAATCATATTTACTGGGGTAACGCACTCAATATAGACACACGAAGGATAGCAATCCGCAGAGCACTGGATATGAATGAGAGGTCGCTCAGAGAAATAGTTACCGCACTTGGTGGTATTTCAAATGGCTACCCGAGATCCGATGGATTTGATATTACAGTTGCTTCAGAGGTAATGGCAATATTTTGTCTTTCAAGTAGCTTAGCAGAGCTCACGGAAAGACTCGGTAAGATAGTTGTTGCATACACAAGGGACAAGGAACCGATAACAGCAGAGCAAATCGGTGCAAATCAAGCAATGGCTGTTTTATTGAAAGACGCTCTGAAGCCAAACCTTGTGCAGACCTTAGAAAATAATCCAGCTTTTGTACATGGAGGGCCTTTTGCGAACATAGCGCATGGGTGTAATTCAATCATATCGACAAACTTAGCTTTAAAATTATCTGATTTTGTAATTACGGAAGCTGGTTTTGGTGCCGACTTAGGTGCTGAAAAGTTTTTTGATATAAAGTGTCGCAATCTCGATGAAAAGCCGTCTGCGGCAGTCGTAGTTGCGACAGTGAGAGCTCTTAAAATGCATGGAGGGGTAAAGATAGATCAATTAAAAGAAGAGAACACTGATGCTGTCAATGCCGGTTCTGCTAACTTGATCAGACATCTGGAAAATATATCAAAATTTGGTGTACCGACCGTCGTATGTATAAATAGATTTATTAATGATACCGATAGTGAGATAAACACTCTCATTGAAACAATAGATAAGAGTGGCATTAAGAGTAAAGTGATTTTATCAAATCATTGGGCTGAGGGCGGAAGTGGAATTACAGATCTTGCAAAAGAAGTAATAGATTTGTGTGAAAATGCTGATACGGATTTTAAATATTTATATGAATTAGACGAGGGGATTGAGCATAAAATAACAAAAATTGCACAGGAAATATATCGTGCTAAGAATGTTATTTTAAGTAAAAAAGTTAAAACTCAAATTACTGATTTAGAAAAGAACGGTTTTAGTGAGCTTCCAATCTGTATGGCGAAGACGCAATACTCATTTTCAACAGANCCAACTTTGAAAAATGCGCCTGTAGATCACGATATTGAAATAAAAGAGCTCAGGTTATCAGCTGGAGCAGGGTTTATCGTTGCTATATCTGGTGATATAATGACAATGCCTGGATTGCCGCGAAAGCCAGCTGCAGAGAATATTTGTTTAGATATGGATGGCAATATTGAAGGTCTATTCTAGGCAATGGGGTCATTAATATGAAAAAAATATGTGTATTAGGCGGAGGGGCTATTGGCTCTTGTGTTTCAGCATCTCTCACTGATGCAGGATTAGACGTGATATTGGTTGATCAATGGGCAGATCATATTAATAAAATTAGATTAGATGGCCTTACTGTAGCTACCAAAGAGGGGAAAAAAAACACCAAAGTCTCTGCCTATCATATGAGTGATTTAGCGAAGTTGCAGCCCCAATTCGATTTTATATTTATGGCTGTCAAGGCCTATGATACCCAATGGGTATCAAAGTTTGCATCAGTATATTTAAAGCATGAAGGTGTTTTTGTTGGCTTACAAAATGCATATAATGACGATTTAAATGCGGATATGGTCGGTAGAGAAAATGTGATTGGTGCTGTTGTTGAGTTAAGTTGTGAAATATTCAACCCTGGATTTGTGCAGAGGAACACAGTTCCATCTGGGACTTGGTTTGCTGTTGGAGAATTAAGTGGTGAGATTACTCCAAGGCTAAAAGAGGTTCAGAAGATCATGTTAAATGTTGGAAAATGTGATTTAACTGACAATATTTATGGGGCTAAATGGACAAAGTTAATTGCCAATTCGATGACATGCCCATTTTCATCCTTGAATTTGAAAAATTGGGAAGCGGTAAAGTTGCCTGGTATGTTTGATTTTTCTGTTGGGGTTGGAAGAGAGTCCTTCAAGGTTGGAAAAGCTCTGGGTTATATGATTGAACCACTTTTTGGTCTGACAAACGAGGATATTGGGAATGCTGGTGAAGATGCAGCGGAACTAGTTATGAAAAAAATGGTGAAGGATGTTGGCCCTAATGCCAGGACACACGCTGCTCAAGATCATGTCAAGGGACGGCGAAGTGAGATTGAGTTTATCAATGGTAGAGTTTCAAGAGAGGGGCAGAAACTTGGTATTTCAACACCATATAATGATGCTGTTGTGGAAATAGCAAAAATGACACACAGCGGTAAGATAGATTTGGATCCATCAAACATAAATATTTTATTCAAAAAATTAGAAGAACTTATTAAAGATTAGCTATCTCTCAAAATCTGATTTCTCATCAAATGGTAAATTAGCAAAATATCTTCTCACACAGTCCAAAGCCATCTCCACACTGCCGANTGTAATTCTGTGCTCATCACCGATAAATTTACCCACTCTAGATTTCGTATCAGTCTCTGAAGACATTGTGATATATGTATCAGCTTCGTTCTCCTCTTGGTAATTTATCATAACAGAGAGGGAGAGGTCAGTCATATAAAGCTCTCTAACTTTTGCTGTAATCTCCTCATTGAGTTCAATTGATAGTTTATTTTTTGAGAGCATCAATTTATCTGCGAGAGCGCCCAAATTATTTGAGCTAACAGAAAATTTAAGATGATCACCCTTCTTATCAATTGTTGAAATTCTCTTACTTATATTACCCCATGTAAGATATTCACAGATGGACATTGTTTTATTATTTTTTTTCAGTAATTCAAAGATTGATCCCTCAAGAGTATTTTTGTCCTCTGCAAATATGTAATTACCAAGAGTCTCTCTTACTTTATCTTCAACAGGTTTGAGGTTTTTCTCTATTTCACTCAAGGAGTTTGCCCTGATTGATAGCTTTGTTTCAAGCTGCGGGAAATGCGCTTGAAAACCTAGTTTTACAATCTTGTCAGGTGATAAATCAACGACATTTTTCAAAAGCGTATCTGCTCTCGACTCTCCAATTCCGTATGAATGGAATGTTTTGAGCTTCGTTACTATATTTTCACCCGATAATTCCAATAACCTTGGAATAATCTCATCTTGTAGCATTAGAAAAAGCTCTCTTGGAACACCTGGGGTGAAGAAAAAACGGGCCTTTTTAATATTTACCGCAAAGCCACATGCAGTACCAATTGGGTTATTAATTAATTCAGAAGTTTTAGGTAGCATTGCTTGTTTTTTATTATTCTCAGTCATTACTCGACCTCTTTTTATGAAAAACTTTTCCATAATTTCCAGCCATTCTTGCCTCAGTTCAAGCTCATTTCCCGATGCGATAGCTGCAACTTCTTGCGATAGGTCATCAACGGTTGGTCCGAGACCACCATTAACGATAACAGCATCGGCTCTTTCTGATGCTAAGTGAAAAGACTTTAGTAGGTCTTCTTTGTTATCTCCAACAGTTGTTCCCCATATAACATTGAGTCCCGCCTCTTCTAGCTTTCCACTCATATNTGCAAAATTAGAATTAATGATTTTACCACTAAGTACCTCATCCCCAGTGCATATGATTTCTACTTTCATAATTTTAAGTCCTTTCATTATGTAATCTTAGGTGTCTTAGCCCAGTGAAATACCAACATAATACCATAATTTGTATGGCTAATATTATCATAAAACTCACATTATATGCCATTGGGTTATATGTTATTCCATTAATAAGTGGAAACAAATCTATAACAACACCAACAAGCCATTGAATAAAAAATGCAATCACAAAAGTGCCAAGATTGACAATGGTATTTGCACGTGATGAAAGAGCCATTCCAAATTTTGCTGTCACCCATGGATAAGACAGGATACCGCCTTGACCCGTCATGGCAAAAATAATCCAAAAGTAGGCACCTATGCTTGGAGAAAAAAAGGTAATTGGTATTAGAGAAAATATATGAATAATCAGAATTATTGTAAGAATTTTTAGAATACTAATATTAAATTTACTGAGTATTTTAGCCGTCAGACCACTCAAAAAAATACCAGATATAGCCGCAATGGCATTTATTGTTAATCCCGTTGCGACGTCATCTCTACTATAATTAGCCACATTACTGAACCATGGACCTGCCCATAATGTTAATAAGGCAATGTGTGAGCCCCCTGTAATCCAAACAAGAGGGCCTAAGCGCCATATTGATGGATCACGTAGAACTATTTTGAGATCTCGTAATCTGTCAATTACGGGTTTTGAGTTGTCCGTATATCCTTGTTTTGGGATTAAGATATATGTCAAAAATACGACAATAAAAATTAAAATAATAAATACTCCATAAGTTCCTCTCCATGAAAAGAAATTTAGTAAGTATTCTGTCGGCCAACTGGTAACAAGAAGACCGACTTGTCCCGCACTCATTATTATTCCATTACCGAGAGCGGCATTTTCAGGTTTTAAGTACATGCTAACAGCTCGGAACCCACTCATTAAAGAACCTGAAAAACCCACTCCTATCATTAATCTGGCAAGTGTCATTACGTATATATTTGAGCTCAACGCAAATATAATACAACCAAATGCAGCAAGCAGAAGAAGTGTTATCTGTACTTTCTTTGGTCCATGACTGTCTAAGTAAACACCGAGAGGTATTTGTGCAAGCGCGTGAGCAATTAACAATGTTGATGTTAGGAAACCTAATGAGGAAGCTGTAAGATTTATATCCGCGATTAGATTTGGAGCTAATATCCCATTAATTGATCTAAATATGATGGCAAGCAAATATCCAAGTATGAATATTGTAATTATTAATACAGATTGTTTCATGAAGTATGGATGATTATTTATATAATGTGACCAAGCTATCTTAAATTCTATTGCTCATCAACAGGATTTATTATTGAGGACATAACATCATTTAGATATACAGTACCAATATATTTTTTCTTTGAATTTAAGACATCAACTTCATTAATATTATTTGAAATCATGACTCTCGCAGCTTCTTCAAGCTTTGTTTCTTTTGTAATTGTGATCATTGAAGAAGTATCTTTTGTGAGCTTTTTCATAACTTTTTCACATTCTATTACTTTACCTCTATTCACTTGGGCAGTGAAATTTGATATGTAGGAGTCATGTGGGTTTAGAATAATATCCTGACCAGTGCCGGATTGTATTATTTTACCATCTCTTAATATTGCAATATTATCTCCCAACTTTAAAGCCTCATCTAAATCATGGGTTATAAAGATGATTGTCTTTTTTAGTTCCTTTTGAAGTGTAATAAGCATATCTTGCATTTCAATTCGAATGAGTGGGTCCAATGCTGAAAAAGGCTCATCCATTAATAATATGGGCGCATCATTTGCCAGTGCACGAGCAATACCAACCCGTTGCTGCATTCCTCCAGAAAGTTGATTTGGATGGTAATTTTCAAATCCATCAAGTCCAACCTTATCAATCCAATATTTAGCTGTATCCTCAAGTTCAGGAGTCTTAACACCTCTTATTTGAAGCCCAAAATATGTATTTGAGAGAACAGTTCGATGAGGTAGAAGTGCAAACTTTTGAAATACCATGGCAAAATTCTCACGCCTAAAGTTGATTAAATCTTTTTTATTCAATTCGGTAACATTAACATTATTTACGACTATCTCTCCGGATGTTGGTCTTATAAGTTGATTCAGGTGTCTTATTAAAGTTGACTTCCCAGAACCCGAGAGACCCATAAAGACTTGGATTTTATTTTTAGGGATGTCTATATTAATATTCTGTAAGCCAATAACATGGTTGTGGTCATTTTGAAGTTCAGTCTTATCAATATTATTCTTTACAAGCTCTATGACCGTGTCTGGATTTTGTCCAAATACCTTAGAGACATTTTTGAGTTTAATATAAGGCTTACTTATCATCTATAGTGCCATGGCTTTCTTGTATCCTTTTACCGTATGCTTGACTCACTCTATCGAAAACAATCGCAATACCTACGATTGCAAACCCATTAAATATTCCAAGTGTGAAGTACTGATTCTGAATCGCCGTCAGAACTGGTTGGCCAAGACCGGTAACCCCAATCATTGATGCAATTACGACCATTGATAATGCGAGCATAATTGTTTGATTTATTCCCGCCATTATTGTTGGAAGTGCCAGTGGTATTTGAATGTAAATGAGTTTTTGGGTATTTGACGCCCCATAGGAGTCAGCGGCTTCAATGACAGCTTGGTTTACGAGCCTGATACCGAGATTTGTAAGCCTGATCATTGGCGGAATTGAGTAAATAACAACAGCGATAAGCCCAGGGATTTTACCGATACCTAATAACATTACAACTGGTATCAAATAAACAAAACTAGGCATGGTCTGCATAACATCTAAAACGGGGTTCATGACCCTTTGAAAGGTATTTGACTTTGCCATCAGTATCCCAATAGGAATTCCTAAAACAATAGCGAGTAGTGCGGCAACAAAGGTTATAGATATTGTTTTCATGGTATTCTCCCACATATCAAAGTAACCAATGAGAAGCAAAATAATAATAACAGAAATGACAATTTTAATATTTTTGGAACCAGCCCACGCAATAATTGCAATTAGGGCCATAATTATCGGCCAAGGAGTATTAATGAGAAACTGCTCTGACTCAATTAGAAGAAATCTTACTGGTTCAAAGAATGATTCAATATTATCTCCATAATTTCGAGAAAAATTTTTAAACCCTGCATCAATTGTCTTTTTTAGAGCTCGAAGCGTCTCTGTATTAATTGATGGAAATTCAGTAAGAAATGACATGCGTTTGCAATCTATACCCTAGGAGAGATGAATGTCTCCTAGGGTTTGTAATGAATATTTATAGGGCTTCGAGGACCCTATCTTTGACTGCTTCTGAAACCCAAGCAGACCAATTATCCTCATTATTTTCAAGGTAATAAATTGCCCCTTCTTCACCTGTCGCTTGGTTTTCCGCCATCCAGGCCAACAAACTATTCATTGTTGCGTTATCAAAGTCCCTGGTTGAAATATAATCCATTGCAACGGAAGCTTCTTCAGAAAAATTGTCTGTCACAACCGTTTCAACCGCTGAAAATCCCCACGCATTTGGTTTCGGATCTGCGCAATCAGCAACAGCTGTGCAACTTGCCCATTCGTCACTATCATGTGTTGCGTTGGGCTCGAGCATATACATTGGTAACTTTCCAAGTATAGCTGTTGGTGCCCAATAATAAGTTACTAAGTTTGTACCGTCGTTTACGGCTTTACTTATAAGTGCATCTAAGCCAGCCGATGAGCCCGGATCAATCAGATCCCAGCCTTTTGCTTCCATATCATAAGCTTTGTATAGATTCTGATTTATATACTGACACGCCCATCCTGCAGGACAGCCAATCAATGCACCTCTTTCAGGGTTTTCAGGATTTGGAAATAAATCAGGTCGTGCAATAACATCTTCCCATGTTTTTAGCTCTGGGTTTGCTGCTAATGTTGCTTCTGGAATGAACCAGCCCTCTTCACCACCTTGTGAGAATACATTTCCAGTCGAAATTAATCTACCTTCTTCTTTGGCTGCATCAAGTGGTGCTCTTAGTGAGTTTGACCAAAGCTCTGGAGCAACATCTGGCTCACCTTTTTCATTCATTGATGTAAATGTTGGTACTGTATCCCCAGGGACCAGTTCTACGTCACATTCATATCCATGTGTTAGAATTATTTTATCAATTTCGGCGATAGCTTGCGCTGATGACCAATTCATGTTCGCTATAGTCACAGAACCACAGTCTGCGAGTTTTGTATCCTCTTTGAGTGCATTATTGAGGATAATCCCACCTGCAACTAATACTACGACGACGATTGGTAATATATATTTATTCATAATCTTCCTATTTTTTTTCTTTTTTAAAGAGGTGATACCTTAACATACTTTTTTAAGAATTATAACCGTGAGACCTTTTTTTCTGTGAATTGCGTTCATAACATACTGTATATATTGACTTATTTTTTTCTTTAAAAAAAGAAAAACCTCCTATTTATTTAAAAATAGGAGGTTCTGTAAAAAAATATTTTTAATATAATTTAGGTAGCAGACTCAAATAGATCGTTAACGTATTCCCAATTTATTAGATTATCGAACCATGCTTCTAAATATTTTGGTCTAGCATTTCGGTAGTCAATATAATAAGAGTGCTCCCAAACATCACAACCAAGTAATGGGGTTGCTCCATTAACTAGAGGATTTTCACCATTAGGTGTTTTCGAGATGCTCAACTTTCCATCTTTCAATTCGAGCCAACACCATCCAGAACCAAATTGAGTGACGCCCGCGTTAATGAAATCAGATTTCATTTTTTCAATTCCGCCGAGGTCCTCATTTATTTTTTTCTCAAGATTTGATGGTATTTTACCCGATGCATTTGGAGCCATCATATTCCAAAAATGTAGGTGATTGTAGTGTTGTGCTGCATTATTAAATAAGCCTGGATTTGTACCATGTGACTTTATGACAATATCTTCTAGTGACTCATTCGATAAATCAGAGTCTGCCAAAAGATTATTACCGTTTGTTACATATGCTAAATGGTGTTTATCATGGTGAAATTCTAATGTTTCAGCCGACATAAATGGCGCTAACGCGTCATGTGAATAAGGTAGATCAGGTAGCTCAAATGCCATTTTTTTCTCCGTTTGTAAATTAAATTTATAGAAATGTTATCATCTAAATATAATAATTTAAATCAAAATATCAAATAATGAATTGACGGATTTTAATAAAAAGCTTGAATTCCGGTTTGAGATCTACCGAGAATGAGCGAGTGTATATTTGATGTACCTTCATAGGTATTGACAGTTTCTAAATTAAGCAGGTGTCTAATTATATGATAATCTTCAGATATTCCATTTCCGCCTAATATGTCTCGAGATTTACGGGCAATATCAAGCGCCATTAAACAATTATTTCTTTTAAGCAGAGAAATTGCAGCTGGATTGATTTTTCTCTTATCAAGTTCCCTTCCGAGTTTCAGGGCTCCAAGCTTTGCCAGTGTGATTTGCGTCTGGCAATCCACTAGATCTTTTTGAATGAGCTGGTTACTTGCAATTGGTCTGTTGAATTGTTTCCTGTCGAGGGCATATTCACGTGCGGTATGCCAGCAAAATTCTGCTGCACCGACTGTTCCCCAAGAAATCCCAAATCTTGCTTTATTCAAGCATGAAAAAGGTCCCTTCAGTCCACTCACACCGTTTAGCCGACAATCATCGTCAACGTGTGTATCATCCATATGAATCTGACCTGTAGAAGAGGCCCTTAGTGAGAGTTTACCATCTATCTTTTCAGTACGAAATTTATGTTTATTTTTATCGAGTATAAAACCTTGAATATCATGATCGGCAGTTTTTGCCCAAATGATTGCCACATCTGCAATCGGTGCATTAGTAATCCAAGTTTTTGAACCATTTAAAACCCATCCATTATCAGTTTTCTTTGCCATGGTTTGCATGCTTGATGGGTCTGACCCATGATCCGGTTCTGTTAATCCAAAGCAGCCTATTAGTTTTCCCTTAATAAGTTCTGGGATATATTTTTTTTTCTGTTCATCGCTTCCAAATTCAAAAATTGGATGAATAACAAGGGAGCTTTGGACACTCATTGCCGATCTATATCCTGAGTCAACCTTTTCAATCTCATAAGCTATGAGGCCGTAGCAAACATGATTTAATTCTGCCCCTTCATATTTTGCTGGTATTGTCGGTGCAATGAGGCCAAGTTTACCAAGCTCTTGTAAGATGCTTTTATCAAATATTTCTTTTTTAAAAGCTTCTTTAACTCTTGGAAATAATTCTTTAGATGAATATTCATGCGCAGTCTTTTGAACAAGTTTTTCTTCATCTGAAAATTCGTTACTAATTCCAAGAATATCGTCCCAATCTTGATCAGGTGGTGCTTTCTCAAAATTATTTGCCATTAAGTTTATCTTTCTTCTCAAAGCTCATTGCATTTCCATTGATGCAGTATCTAAGACCCGTTGGTTTAGGTCCATCATTAAAAAGATGCCCCAGATGGGCATCACAATTTTTACATTTCACTTCTGTTCGGATCATGAAATGACTATTATCTCTGTTCTCAGAAATATTCATCTTATATTCTGTATCGTAGAAACTTGGCCATCCAGACCCTGAATCATACTTATGGGTTGAAGCAAATAATGGTGTATCACAACAAATGCATGTGAAAGTACCATCTGATTTCTCATTTAGATGAGGTCCTGTAAAGGGACGTTCTGTCCCAGACTCCCTTGTCACATAATATTGCAATTCAGTTAGATTTTCATTTCGTTTGTTCATGATCTTATTCTATCACATTTACGCAAATAGATAAAATAGCAGAAATAAACCAAGCAGAATTGCCGTCCACAGAGCCATATTACCGGTGGACCAAGAGCGCCCAAGCATCCCAGAAGGACCACTATACTTCTGCAAACTTCGAATTGTTTGAGTTCCTAAATTATCTATGGAATGGATAAGAGTTTGTAGCTTTTTTAGTAAGTAAATATCAAATAAATTGACAGCTAATCCACCAAATTTTCTCCAGAACCAGTCGAAATCAAGCGTGATGGTAAGCGTTCGTTTTAAATACTTCAATAGAATGAAAAATGCTAAACCGGAGAACATTAGTAGTTGCAATTGTGAGGATACATGATCCAATGTGTATGGCACGTATTTGACGTCGTATGGCAGAATTGAATAAAGTGCACCGGGAAAAACACCAATTAATATACATAGCGCTGATAAAAGTATCATTGCAAGCCTCATATTTTTCGGAGGGTCCTCAGCTTTAATTTTCGCATCTTTTTGAAAAAATACAAACCATGGAAACTTTATACCAGCATGCAGAAATACCCCAGCAGATGCCATTGTTAAGAGAAGCCACAATATCTTGAGTTCTTCATATACGGTAGCCTGCACAGTTAGAGACTTGGATATAAAACCTGAGGTTAGAGGAAATGCAGATATTGATAGTGCGCCAATGATACCACAAATCATCGTAAGAGGCATTGTCTTATACAAACCACCCAGATCAGTACATTTTGTACGACCTGTAATGTAAAATACTGAACCGGCACTCATCAATAATAGGGCTTTGTAAATAATGTGCGTAAAGGCATGAGAGGATGCGCCATTTATCGCTATTTCAGTTCCAATACCAACTGCTACAATCATAAAGCCAACCTGATTGACGATAGAGTAAGACAGGATGCGCCTCATATCATTTTCAAGAATTGCAAAAATAATCCCATAAAATATCATAAATATACCAACATATATTAGAAACTGGTAACCTGCGTAGCCAACAATTAAAACGTATACTGCTGTTTTTGTTGTGAATGCAGATAAAAATACTGTTCCTGACCATGACGCACTTGGGTATGCATCAGGTATCCAGCTAGAAAATGGAGGAGCGCCAGCATTTATTAAAAAGCCAGCTAGAACGAAATACGAGAATATATTATCAGGACTCATCAGTCCAAAAGCAAGGGATCCTGTGGTATTTGCATAGCCAATTATTCCAATCAATAATATGGATCCACCGAGTAGATGCACAGCGAGGTATCTTATACCGGGATAATAGGACTGCCTAGATCCGCTCCATATGACAATTGTTGATGTTATTGCCATAATCTCCCAGAATATGAATAAAGTTATCAAATCACCAGATAAAACAACTGATATTGATGAACCAACATATACAAACGCTGACGATATCTCAGATTTATTATCTTGGTTTATGCTAAATATTGCAGTGGCAAATAATATCAGTAGGAATATATATGAAAATAGCCGGCTTAATTTATCAATACTTAATAATATTAACTCATAATTTCCATAATCAAGCTTGATTAAAGTCCCGTTATCTAGTGAAAATAAAATAATAAAACTTGCTATTGGAAATAAAAGTACAATCAATCGGTTCTTAATTAATGGTATGAATAAACCAAATAGTATGAGTATTATTCCGGGATGTAATAAGCTACTCATCATAGTAATCCTCAGGTCTTTTTAAAAAAATTCCAATAGCTTTAGAGACGAATACTAAAAATACGCAAGATAAGAACCCATAGATGGATGGAAATGCAAAAAAACCGTCAACGCCAAAATAATCGTGTCGGTGTATTACAAGGTCACTAAAAAATAAAATTGCAAGTATGAATAGAAAACTTATCCATAATTTCTTGATCGTGCTATTTAACATAACTTATAACCTCCATGACCAGATTTGGTTGCAAGAATAGAATTACCATTAGCGCACAACAAATGATTATAGATAAGCTAATATCGCGCGGCAGTGTCTTGAATGAAACTTCTTTCAACTCATTTTTAAAGAAAAACTTATATATAATTGGCGTAAAATAACCAATATTTAATAGAGTAGAAGTTGTAATAATGAGTAATATAAACCATTGGCCTACCTCCACTGATGACTGCACAATATACCATTTACTCGTAAAGCCAACTAATAACGGAATTCCCACCAGCGACATTGCCCCCAAAGTGAATGCAATACTTACTACCTTAAGTTTTTTCCCTATACCATCCATTTCACTTATTTTTGTATATCCGGTAGATGAATAAATTGCACCAGCTGCAAAAAATAATGTTATTTTACTCACAGCGTGTGCGACAAGATGCATGGAGGCAGCAATTATGGCCGAAGGGGTTAATATTAAAATAGCAATAATGACATAAGACAATTGGCTGATTGTCGAGTAAGCTAGTAATTTTTTTAAATTATCTTGTTTTAATGCTATTACTGAGGTTGTTATTATTGTAAATCCGCAAATATAAATCATAAGATCAACAGTGAATAGACCAAGCAGGATATCAAGGCCGAAAATATAAACCAACACCTTAATAATTGAAAATACACCAACTTTTACAACGGCAACGGCGTGCAATAAAGCTGATACGGGCGTAGGTGCAACCATAGCAGCAGGTAGCCATGAATGAAAAGGCATGACCGCTGCCTTTGAGATACCAAATATAAATAGAACTAACAATATCGAGATTGCGATATTGTTTACCTCCATGCCAGATAGAGTTGTGGTCAGAAGCCCGCCTGATACAAAATCAAGATTACCACTTAGGAAATATACATATCCCATTGCGGGGAGAAAAAAGCATAAGGAGGTACCCAGTAATATAAGAAGATATTTTCTGCCTGATTGCTTTGATTGTTCGTCGCCTTTGTGCGTCACGAGGGGATATGTTGATACGGTTAGTAATTCATAAAATATAAATAATGTTAGAAGATTGCTTGATAGGGCTGCGCCGTTGGCACAACCAATAGCTATCGCAAAAAAAGAAAAGAAATTACCAAGTCTTTTTTCATTATTGGTTCGCATATACCCATACGAATATAAGGTTGCGACCAACCATAGAGAATTGACCATGATTATGAATACAAAACTTATAGGCTCAAGACCTAATGAGATGCCAATATTCGGAAAAATATCAAAAATATTAATGCTAAAACTGAAAAATTCAGAATTTTCTTGTATTTTATACACACTCAATAATGCCAGAATAGGTCCCGACAACAGGATTGGATAACGCAACTGTTGAACTTCCCAAGTGATTTTAATTAAAATCGCCAAAAATATTGGTATGAGTATCGGTAATAAATATATGATTTGTTGGTTCATAGTTGTTCACCTAGTAGCACATTCTCAACTGCTATTTTTGCTAGATCACCGGTCAGCCTCGTATCAATCCCAAAATATATTGTGGCTATTGTCATCAAGACTGTTACGGCTACCATTTCAAAAGGAATTTTATTCTCACTTCCAATGCCACCAACGGGCGCATGAAACCAGATCAATTCAATAATTCGACCTACATAGATAAGTGCTAGAACGGAGCTCACAGCGAGTGCAAGGACAACAATCCACCAGCCCTGTTCTAGAGATCCTAAAACAAGATACCATTTTGATATGAAGCCTACGGTACCTGGAACACCAATTAAACTTAATGATGATATTGTGATACAAACAGCTACCATGGGCATTTTCTTACCAAGACCTGCAAGTTGATCTATGTTTACTATTTTGGAACTAAATACCAAACAACCTATTGCTAAAAATATTGCTGCTTTGATTATTGAATGATTGATTATGTGCACTGTGGAGCCAATGAGCCCATTATAATTTGCAATACCAATACCCAAAGTTATATATCCAATTTGTGCAACCGAGGAATACGCAAATAATTTTTTAAGATTACTCTGGAATATTGCAATCAAGGACGCTCCAAACATCGCAAGAATGGATAGCGAAAGCACAACAAAAATAAATATTTTATTAGAATATACTAGGTCAAATCCATAAACGAGGTATAGATACTTAATCAAGAGATAAATGGCAACTTTTGTTGCTGTTGAGGCGAGGAATGCAGTTCCGACGGATGGCGCAAAAGCATATGCATTCGGTAGCCAAGCATGCAAAGGGAATAATGCTATCTTGAGCGCTATACCGACTGTAATAAAAGCTAATGAAGCCAGCAACGGACGGTAAAGCTCAGTATCGCCTAGTTTTACAGAAATATCATAGAGATTTAGGCTTCCGGTTATAATAAAAATTAACCCCACTCCAATTACATATAAAGTTGCGCCAATAGTTCCAATTATTAGATACTGATATGCAGCGAGGAGACCTCTTCGATCGTTGCCCATTGAGATTATTACATAGGTTGCCAAAGAAGATATTTCTAAGAAAACAAACGCATTAAATGCATCTCCTGTAGAGAGTATTCCAATTAATCCCCCCAAACAGAGCAGATACATGGAGTAGAAAGTTGAGATTTTATTTTTCTTTAACTCAATATTTAAACTGGATTTCGCATAAACAAGTATTAGAAAAGATACAATAGCAATTAGTGCAATTAATAGTGAATTTAACTCATCGATCCGGTATTCAATGCCAACAGGAGGCTCCCAACCGCCCATCGCATAGGATATAGTCCCCGCAGATCGCGCATTGAGATATAGTATAATTGAATAATATATTGTACCCACGCCTGAAAGTAGCGCAATGCTCCAGTTGAGGTTATTATGCCTAGTCAACATAATTAATACAGCACCAATAATTGGAAGCATAGCNACTAAGGCAGGAGCGTGTTCATTCATTATTAAGCTCATCGTCGAATAGTTTATCTTCCTCTATTGTTCCAAATTCTTCATTGATTCTGATCACCAGAGATAATCCTAATGCTAGAGTTGCAATTCCCACTACGATAGCTGTTAGGATCAATACGTGGGGAAGGGGACTTGAATAAATACTATATCCATCAGCCAGGATTGGGGCAGTCCCATTTAGAATTTTCCCGGGTGATATATATAGTATATAGACAGACGTTTGAAAAAGTGCCAAACCTACGAGTTTTTTAACCATGTTACCCCTTGATACGACAATAAATAAGCCGCTTATCATTAAAAATATAATGACGTAGTAATTATATGAGGAAATAAAATTATAAATCGTGAAACTCATTTTTTACCTCGCGCAACAAATGCAAAAAATATCGATACCATGGACCCAATTACAGTAACAAAAACACCCAATTCAATTGCAATTATTCCAATATGCTGACCATGTTTTGGATAGTGTGCAAGTGCGTCATAATCAAGGAAATTGAAGCCTTTAGATAAACTTATCAAACCCGTAACTGTGAAGATTAGAACACCGAGCGGTACCATGAAATTAAAAATCTTCACTGGAAAGTCCTTCTGGGCCTTTTTTATTCCAAAAATAATTGTATATAGTATGATGGCGGCTGCAAAAATTACACCCGCTTGAAAGCCGCCCCCTGGTCCAAAATCACCATGGAATTGCACATAAAATGCGAACAGGATTATAAAAGGAAGAAAAATCTTTGATGATATTCTAATCAGTAAGTCCAATCTCATAATATCACCTTATATTTTATCCCGCTTGAGAATTGACAGAACGCCAATCGCAGCTGTGAATACAACAATAACCTCACCAAGAGTATCAAAGCCCCTATAACTTGCCAAGACAGATGTTACAACATTCGGAACACCAGTTTCACTAATAGACCTTTCCAGATATTGAACTGAGACATGAGTATGAATTGGCGTATCGGAAGCACCAAAAGGTGGTAGGCCATACGTTCCATAAATCAATAAACCACCGATAGTTAAGCAAATTATTAGAGGAAGAATTGATTTGAATTTTGGCTTTTCTTCACTCACTTTTGTATAATACAAAACTGTAAGCATGAGCACAGTTGATATCCCAGCTCCGACTGCTGCTTCTGTCAGTGCGACATCCACGGCGTCAAAGATGAGTAATAATGTTGCCATTAAAAAACTATATATTGTGCTTAAAATAACAACACTGAATAGATTTCTTAGTTTTATTATGCCAAGAGTTGTTAGCGCCATCAGGGATAGTATNATCATGTTAAGATAAANTTCTATTGATCAGACTCCTTATTTATTGCANTCGGTTTTAAATTGTCGTGAATACACGCCCTTGCCAGTGCGTGTGTCGCAACTGAGGATATGTAGAATATAGCAAGCATTATAANAATTAGTTTTAATGACACGACTGTGAAGCCTGTGTTTATAATAAGACCTATAATAATAAGGCTTGCACCCGCTGTTTCCATAATTGAAGCTGCATGCATTCTTGTAAAAACATCTGGCATTCGGATCAGGCCAATTGCACCAATTAAAAGAAACAGTGATCCAGTAATTAGCATAAGATTTGAAAGGTATGATGTTACTATGCCCATTACCGTTTAATCCTCTTCTCCATGACTTAAAGTTCCGTATCTGAAGTATTTTAAAACTGCAAAAGTTCCTATAAGATTTAATAAAATATATGCTATTGCTATGTCTAAGAAATCTGTTCTATCTGTGAGATATCCATACATCACTAAAAACAATACCGTGGTCGTCCCGATAGTATTTGCGGCGAGCAATCTATCAAATAATGTTGGACCAATTAAGGCCCTGTATAAAGAAATCGCAAGTGTAATTGAGATAACGATGATTAGAAAACTAAACATCTTTATCGCCCATAAGCTTTTTTATCTTTTCATCCATCACGCCGCTTTCAAGTCCTAATTTTGTCTCTTCGGAAATCGCATGTATCTGGATCTCTTTTTCTGCATTGTTTGTAACAACGGAGATTGTTCCAGGGGTCATCGTAATTGAGTTTGCGTATATATTAAAGCCCATTGTTGTCTTTTGATTTGAGTTTATTTTAAAATATTTTGGAGAAACGTTCAGTGGAAATTTCAGAATTAATTTTGAAACAAATATACTCGATAATAAGATTTCTTTATACAGCCATATCCAATATATTATTGCGCGAGGAAGTATCGCAATTGGCAGTGACTCATCATCTAAAATTTTTAACTTTTGCTGGTAGATCGTGATTAATATCGAGATAATCACACCAAGTAACAGCAATAAAGCTATATTTTTACCTGAGAGCAAATACCAAAATAGAAACAATATAAAAAACTGAGCAAGGAAAAGGATATATTTATTCATTACCTAAACTCAACTATACTTCACGCATTGCATCACTTTTAATCCTCTCAATCATGGACAATAGACCATTTGAGCGTTGAGGGGATAAGTGACTTTCAAGACCAAACTTTGCAAATATATCTTCATGGTTAATATCCAAAATTTCAGCAGGNTTTTTGTTAGAATATAGTGCAATNAATATTGCTATTAGACCTTTTACGATGAAAGCGTCACTATCCCCAACAAATTTGATATGTTTTTCATTTATTGTAAGATCTTCAACTGAGGAATGAAGCCATACTTGGCTTACACATCCATTAACTTTTGTTTTTGCGTTCCTTAGTTCACTTGGTAGGCTATCAAGGCTCTGCCCNAGTTCGATAATATATTTATATTTATCTTCCCAATTATCAAGGAATTCCATATTTTCAAGTATTTCTTCGATTTTGCTCATAGGTCATGAATAATATTTATAATTGAATTAGTATATATATATTTATAAAGTTATATTATACGAATTTTTATTTTATTTTAACGTTCAACGTCAGTTATTAATATTAAATTATGTTTTGGAAAGAGAAACAGTTAGGTGAGATGTCTAACGATGAGTGGGAAGCACTCTGCGATAGATGTGGTAAATGCTGCACAATCAAATTACAAGATGAATTGAGTGGTCAGCTCTATGATACATCTTTAGTTTGTAAATTATTTGATAAAAAAAATTGTCAGTGCAAAAGTTATAGTCAAAGACATAAATACGTAAAAGACTGTATTAAGCTATCCATTGATAATATTCATGAACTTAAATGGCTACCTGATACGTGCGCATATAAACTCGTTGCTGAGGGTAAGGATTTATACAGTTGGCATCATTTGGTATCTGGAAATCATAAAACAATACATGAGACAAAAAATACNGTTGTAACTGATGGAACAAAAAGTGAGACAGATGTAGAAAAAGTGGATTATGAAGATTATATAATAAGAGAAATAGTTGATTATGACAAATAAAGTAAAAAGGTTATATTTCTATACAACTGCGACTCTCCTCTCNGCTCTTGCTGTTGCACTTGTTTTAATTGCCCTTGATGAAAATATAATATACTTCTACTCGCCAAGCGAAATTGATGATTCAAAGTCAGNCGACTTGCTTCGTNTTGGNGGTCTTGTTAAAGATGGATCAGTTAGAACAGATAATGATCTTGGAATAAAATTTATTATTGAGGATAACTTGGCTGAGGTTTCTGTTTTATATAATGGTATACTTCCAGATTTATTCAGAGAGGGGCAGGGCGTTATAGCTGAAGGGAAATTTATTGATAATATATTCATTGCAAATGAGATAGTAGCCAAGCATGATGAAAACTATATGCCAAAGGAAGTATATGAGAGCCTTAGAAATTAATAAGTTTGGCTATGGTTTAATTAGTAGTATGGGTAATTAAATGATCGCGTTTACAGGAAATATTTTACTCTTATTTGCTTTATTATCATCAATTTTAACTATAATTTTTGCAAAAATACCAGCTATAAATAGCGATAAAAAGTACAAATTTACTTGTCTTTTTGGCTTATTTCAATTCCTATTTATATTATTTTCATACATCCTTCTCACATATGGCTTCATAATATCTGACTTTTCTCTGGTAACAGTATGGCAAAATTCTGAAATACAAAAACCATTCATATATAAAATAACTGGCGTGTGGGGTAATCACGAAGGCTCAATCTTGCTATGGCTTTTAATTTTGAGTATTTGTTTATTTTTTATTATAAAATATGATAAAAACATTCCTAGGAGCGTATTACTCAATACTATAACTGTTCAAACATCCATCATATTTGCTTTTTTAGTATTTATTATATTTACATCCAATCCCTTTGTACTCCAACTTCCTATACCGAGTGATGGCGTTGGATTGAACACACTTTTACAGGATCCAGGTCTTATAATTCACCCTCCACTACTTTATTTGGGATACGTGGGGTACTCAGTATTATTTTCATACTCAGTTGCAATAATGTTAGAAAACCAATTAACAGATAATTGGGCTGGCTGGATCGAAAAATGGGCATATATATCTTGGGCGGCGCTAACACTTGGAATTTGTATTGGTTCCTGGTGGGCATACTATGAGCTTGGATGGGGCGGTTGGTGGTTTTGGGATCCAGTTGAAAATGCATCACTTCTACCATGGATTACAGGAACTGCATTAATCCATTCACTTTTAAATTTTAAATCTACGGGTCATCACCGAGACTGGACATTATTGTTATCAATCTTAACATTTTCCTTCAGTTTGATTGGAACTTTTCTTGTAAGATCAGGTATATTAACATCCGTGCATTCATTCGCTTCAGATCCTCAGAGAGGTCTATGGATTTTGATTATCACGTCATTCTTTATCTTTTTCTCACTTTTAATTTTTTTGCGCAATCTACAAAAGGAGGATGAAAAAAAAGACTTCGTTTTATTTAAAAGAGGGACATTTATTCTTATTAATAATTACTTATTAATGGTATCTGTTGCAGTCATTTTTTTTGGGATGATGTACCCACTACTACTTGAGGCAATAACAGGAGACCTCATTACTGTTGGTCCAAAATACTTTAATATCGTAATAGCGCCAATAGTGGTTTTGATCGCACTCCTTATGCCAATTGGGCCAAACCTCTCTTGGAAAGATAACTGGACACCGCATGCTTTAAAAAGAGTAGTGATATCATTTGCAATTACAATATTCGTCGTCATATCAATGCAAATATTAATCTATGGGAACGCTTTTTCTTTTTATATACTACTGCTAGCTCTTGCCATATGGATTGTGATTGTTTCAATTATAGATTTATTACCAAGAAATCTATCAAATTTTAATCTAGACTTTTCTGAGTTAAAAAGAAAAAATATACCAATAATTGGATCGAGGGTTACGCACATGGCATTTGGTGTAATGATCTTCGGAATCATATATGCGTCTGCTTTTAGTGAAAATAGAGATTTAAAAATGAATTTGGGGGATAAAATTCAAATTGATAGATTTGAGTTGCAGTATGATGGCTTTGGAACACATATAGGTGAAAATTATGATGATCTACGAATAAATTTCTCATTGATTAAGGATAGTAAAAAAGTGGCCGACATGACGCCAGCTAAGAGGTTTTTTAGAAAAAGTGGTGATATAACCACCGAGGCTAGTATTCAAAAATACTATTTTGATCATATGTATATAACTGTTGGAGAAGTTCAAGAACAATTTATATATGTCTCGGTATCGTACAAACCTTTCGTTAGATTTATTTGGCTGGGCGGTTTTCTGATGGCCTTTGGAGTGATATTTAAAACTCTATTTCGTTCAAAAATCCTTGGTATTACCAATGCTTAAAAATAATAATCTCACTAAAATATTTTTCCTCTTTTCATTTTTTTCAGTTTTTTTATTTTCCATTGTGGAGTCGGTGTCAGAAAACCATGAGGAAAGTATATCAAAAAATATCATGAAAATAGCAGTTGAACTAAAATGCCTTGAATGTGACGGGCAAAATGTTTACGAGTCAAATTCAAATTTTTCACAATCGATAAAGGTTTATATCGGGGAAGAGCTAAAAAAAGGAAAAAATACAAAAGATATTATAGATGACTTACATCAAAAATATGGCGATGAGATACTAATGACACCCCCCGTTCAATCAAATACTTATATATTGTGGGTAT
The DNA here is from genome assembly GCA_002699615.1 of Rhodobiaceae bacterium. GTDB lineage: Bacteria > Pseudomonadota > Alphaproteobacteria > Rhizobiales > TMED25 > TMED25. Next base: position 96,270 of record PAAM01000016.1, read on the forward strand.
TTCCATTCTTTCTATTGTCTCTCGGGTTTATTATCTTCTTCTATAAGTTAAAGAAATGAGATTTTTATAAATCATTATGCAGATTTCTGCGTTTTTGTATCATTTGTATGTGAGATTAGAGGAACTGAAACTGTGACGCACGTTCCCTTACCAGGAGTGCTCTTTACATCAATGTTTCCATGATGAATTTGGATAAGAGTATTTGCAATAGGTAACCCAAGTCTTGCCCCCTCTTGATTTATGATATTGCTTCTCCTTGATTTATTAAATGGTTTAAAAATTATATCAACCTCTTCATTTGTCATTCCGTGACCGTTATCAGTGATCTCCAGGGTTAGCCATCCATTTTGTGTATTATTATTAATAATTATGGTACCACCATCTTTGTTATATTTAATTGCATTAGATATAATGTTTGAGATTACTTGCCGCATAGCTGTTTCATTACAAAATATTCTGTCTCTAAAGTTGAAGTGATTCTTAACTGTGATTTTTTTACTCATTATATCATCACGAAAGTCAGTCAAAACCTCATCGAAAATAGTATTTATTTTTTGGCTTTTTTTATTAATTTTTACATCTTCTTTTTCAAGGCTTGTCATTGACTCAATATTACTAATTATGCTAAGTAATTCATTTCCACTTTCATGTATATCTTGTGCGTATTCTCGGACTTTATTGGGGTCATCAATGATCTGATTTTTTAGGAAATCCGAAAAGCCAATTATTGCATTCAATGGAGTTCTAAGCTCATGACTCATATTAAGTAAGAATTTTGACTTATTGTTTTCAAGCTCTTCAATGTTATCTTTTTCTGTGCTATATCGTCCGGCCAGCTCGATGAGTTGTTTTGATTGTATATCTTGTTTTCGCCTGAGATTATCTAGCTCTTCAACCTTACTAATAAGCTCATTCTCATTGTCCAGTAGATCCTGTTGACTAATTTTCTGATCGCTGACATCAAGCGCCATTGATGCTATGTAGCCTGCGCCAGTTTTTATATCAGTTTTCAATATCCACCTCTTATCTTTCAATTGAATTTCTTTTTGTCCTATCAATCCTGGCAATTGGTTATCTTGATCATTTTTTATGTCGATTTCGATCAGGGATTTTGTCGAGAGTTGAATAATTTCAGATTTTGATGTACCAGGCTTTGTGATGCTTGAAGGCAGAGAATAAAAATCTCTATACTTTGAGTTACACATTACAAGTTGGTTTTTGCTATTCCATAAGACAAATGATAAGGGAAGTGAGTCAATCACTTCACTTAACGTATTCTGCATCCGCTGCGCATTAATTTCTTGATTTTTATCTCGCGTAATATCAATTAATAATCCAGAAATAAATGGGCTACCATGAGTGCTATTGAGAAGACTACCCTTAAGTTTGTACCATTTACTTGCAATATTCGTTCGATACTTAAAGCTGACTTCTATTTGATTAATTTTCCCTTGAATAGCATTATTTGCTAATTGATAGAAATTTATATCCTTCGCCTGGATATGACTAATAAACTCCTCAAAAGGTATTGAGCTCATTGATTTTATTTTAGATAGCGAAAAGCTCTTATTTGACATATAAATTTTTTTATTTTTGACATCCCATGTAAAATATCGTGTATCTTTATTATTCAAAATGAGTTTTTGATGATGCTCAAGCGCCGAGTGATTATTAACTATCACCTCTTTTTCATTCTTTTGGTAACGTGAGAGAAGAAAAACTAATAAAATAAGCAGAGTATTGGTGCCGGCAACAGAAAAAAATAGAAGATTATTGTTTAAATAAATTAAATCTTGCGTGGAAGCATACTGGTTGTATGCCATAAAAATAGTGGTAATAAATAATATAGTTAATGCTACAGATAAACAAATTTCTCTAATTTGACTCTGTAGATTAACAGTTGGCTTTTTTCTGCCCAACTGCATTGTCTCCTCCTCATGATCCGTTTCCGCAATATCGAATCATTTACTATTGATTCGCAAATAGGCATAAATGTAAAGAAAAAAATGACAAAATAAATTTATTTTCTTTAAAAAATAAAGAAAATTTATACATAAACTACTGATTTTATTAGTAAAAAAAAATTAATAGAAAATTAAGATTTTTTTTTAGATTCTCCTGTATTTTTTTTAATTAAATTATTATTCTTCTCTTTATAAACATATAAATTATTCTTGAGAGATTACATTGAGTCCAATAAAGAAAATAGATCAACTCACTGAACGAGATGGCTTACCTAAACAGTTACGTGAGCTTTTGAACAAGTACCCTCGGGATACTTGGACCAAAGATATATTAAACGGCAACTGGGTTGGGTTTTGGCTAGGAAGACATTCTGTTTTTAGAGAAATTTGTAATTCACTAAAACATATCATTAATCAATTACTGGATGGCAGTATCTCTCATCAAAATTTCATGCAACAATATATNCACTTAATGAATATGATGCTTCACAATTTGGANTCTCACCACGCTGTGGAGGACAATTATATATTTCCAAAATTTCATCAAAAAAGTGAGAAATTTAGATATGGATTAGAATTGCTAGAGAATGATCACCATTTAATTCACCAATCAATAGATATACTTACATCCGAGGGTAATAAAATAATTACAACCTTCAACGAGAAAAAAGATATCGACCATAAGTTATTGATTGGAAGTTATAGTAGAGTGAATGATGACTTTGATAAATTACTCATAGCACACCTTCATGACGAAGAAGATCTCCTGATACCACTTGTCTCAAAATATGGCGAAGAATATTTTGGCTTGGGGCACTAAATGAAAATTCACTCCCATAAATTTTGTGTTGCTCCAATGATGGACTACACGGATACTCATTTTCGATATTTTTTGAGGCAGCTTTCCTCAAATATTTTTTTATATACTGAAATGGTCTCATGTGAGGCGATTATTTTTGGAAACAGGGATGGACTTTTAAAATATAACCCCGGAGAGCATCCTGTTGGCCTGCAGATTGGTGGCTCATCTATTGAAAAGATGACGGAGGCTGCAATNATTGGTGAAGCATTTGGCTTTGATGAAATAAACCTCAATATTGGATGTCCATCGCCAAGAGTCCAGAAAGGGAATTTCGGAGCATGCCTNATGTCCGATGCTAATCTCGTTAGTGAAATTATTNTAGNTATTAAAAAAAGAGTTAAAATTCCAGTCACTGNAAAATGTCGTTTAGGTATTGATGACCAAGATATTGAAAAAGAACTACCTATATTCATGAATTCAATCATTGGAGCTGGTGTCGATCTTATAATAGTTCACGCACGTAAAGCAATATTGAGTGGTATTACCCCAAAAGAAAACAGGATAATACCCGAGCTCAATTATAATGCTGTTTATGCGACCAAAGAGTATGCATCAGATACAGAAATAATTATAAACGGTGGGATCAACTCACTGAATGAAATTTATGAGCATTTAAAATATACAGACGGGGTTATGCTTGGAAGAAAAATTATCAATGATCCAATATTTGTCCTCGAAGTTGATAAAAAATTATTCTCACCAATAGGAAACAAAAATCTTAAGCAAATAATTGAAAATTATAGTGATTATGCAGATCGACAGACTAGTATAGGGACTTCACGGTCGCAAATAATAAAGCCAATTATGAGTTTATTTAACAATAGGCCAAATGCAAAAAAATGGCGAAGAGGATTAGATCATTACAGAAATAGTAACTATTCAGCTTTAGATTACATCACAAAATTACATGCTAATTTTATTGATGCAGTGGAGTTTAAATACTAATACTTCGAGTTGATCAAATTACAACACAAATTGACAAATAAATCATAATTTCTGAAAATTGTTGTGATGATCCACAGACATCTCCGGTTTGCCCTTTGATAGCCCTCCAGGCAAGGTATGAGACTAATAATGTTGAAAATATGGCTGCAAAAATAGATATAAAATATATCTTATACCCAATAAAGATACACATTGTTAGAAATGTAATTAATGCAGAAACACCAAATGCAATATATGTGCTTGTAATATTTTTCTGATGGGCCGCGCTGCCGAGGCCAGTTTTTTTTGCAGGAGGTAATGTTGTTAATATATATAGCATTGANGTCCGCGATAATATTGCAACAGAAATAATAATGAGAAGCACTTCTATTGTTCCCAAAATACTAAATAGATAATAAATTGACATAAACCGGGTCAAAAGGGATAAATTTACAGATATAACCCCATAGGATCCAATTCTGCTATCATCCATTATNTCTAGTTTTCTTTTTTTAGTATTTCCACCATANGAGTCACAGAAATCTGCGAGCCCATCCTCATGCAGGCAGCCTGTAACAAGTGAAGACATTACAATAATCATTATCGAGTTAATTATATCTATATCTCTAAAGAGCGAGATAAGAAGAACAGGAAAAGTAATTATAAAACCAAGTATGAGACCTATGAATGGGATAGTATAGATTATTTGAGATAAGTTTTTTGATCCACTTTTTACAGGCAGCAGCGAAAAGAAAATTAGTCCGCTAAGTGTATCAGGAATTATATTTTTAAAAAAAATATTTATATCTTTAAGATTAAAATGTTTTATCATATATCTTTTATAATGAAAGATTCAAAGCTTATTATGGTTGATATTAAATCAAATTCAGTTCCAACATTCAATGAATTAGTTGAGTTTATATCTCAAATGCCATCAATAGACGCAGAAGCCATTAGTTTAGTAAAACAAAGAAACGAGCGGCTATTAAAGCCAACAGGTTCTCTCGGGATAGTTGAAGACATTGTCGAGTGGGTGGCAGGGTGGCAGGGTTCCTATCCTCCTAAGGTAAATAATATTACCTTATCTATTTTCGTATCAAATCATGGTACCGCTGATACACATAAAATCTCTCCATATCCAACTTCAGTAACTGAAGCATTGGTCAAAAGTTTTAGATCTGATCATGCCGTGATCAACCAGATATGTAAAACTCATAACGTTGGTTTACAAGTTTTTGATCTTGCATTAGAAATGCCAACAAAAAATATNACTGAAAATTCTGCCATGACCGAAACTGATTGCATAACAACTATTTTATATGGAAGAGAGGCTCTTGCTACGAGCCCAGATATAATTTGCTTGGGTGAGGCTGGCATCGGAAATACAACGATTGCTTCTAGTATCTGCGCTGCACTATATGGCGGGAATACATCTGATTGGGTAGGAATTGGAACCGGAGCTGATAAAGAAATGATAAAAACTAAAATTGAAGTTATCGAAAAAAGCTTAAAGCTGCATAAAAGCCGAGAGCCAATGAAAATACTTCAATGTTTTGGTGGGCGGGAATTTGCAGCAATTTTTGGTGCAATCTTAGCTGCTCGCTTTGAACGAATCCCAGTGATATTGGATGGTTTTCCTGTATGTACGGCAGCGGCTATATTGCATGCTATATCATCAGATGCTCTTGATCACTGCTATGTAAGCCATTTATCGAGTGAGCCTGGCCATGAAAGACTGTTGGAGCGTATCAATAAAAAACCACTGGTTGATTTTAAAATGCGCCTTGGCGAGGGTAGTGGAGCTGCAATGGTTGCGCCAATATTTCAATCCTCGGTGAATATACATAATAATACATCTACTTTTGAAGAGTCCTCCGTGCCAAACAAGAGTTAGTGATGATCATAAGTTCCGACCAAATTTCATATAATAAAGTTGATATGTTTCTGGATGATAAACACGGAGGAGATTTATCTGATGCAGGCAGGGTTAATAGAAAAATAAAAAAGTGGATTGATTTATCAACTGGCATAAACCCAAATGCATATAATGACTTTAATATTGATAAAACAGTTTACTCGTTGTTACCGAGCGGTAACCAATTAGAGGAGTTGATGTCAATAGCGAGAGGGTACTACAATTTNAATCAGGAAATAAAAATTTGTGCTTATCAAGGAGCTCAGGGAATTATAAATATTCTACCTAATATAGTTAACAAAAATATTTATGATACAATACAAATTATGACGCCAACCTATACTGAACATTACAAAGTTTGGAATGACCATGGATTTAAAATACGATTAGTTACAAATATCGAAAATGAAATAGATCCATCAATTCCATTTGTTTTGGTTAATCCAAATAATCCAGATGGAAAATTATTTCAACCTAAATACCTTGAAGAACTNTTGGAAAAAATAAGAAAAGCAAATGGATTTTTAATCCTTGACGAGTCATTCATGGATGGGACACCGGATATGTCGTTAAGANTTGATGGCTGTAGAGATAACGTAATCGTAATTAGATCATTCGGAAAATTTTTTGGTCTACCTGGCCTTAGACTTGGCTTTGCATATGGTGACAATCACTACATCAATAAAGTATCTAGATTAGTTGGGCCTTGGCCCATCTCATCATCATCTTTGTTAATTGCACGCAAAGCGATGTTAGATACAGTCTGGATAGGCGCCACAATTACAGATTTGAAAATGAAATCGACGGCGTTATCAAATTTTCTGTCGGATCAAAAACTGAAGATAGTCGGCGATTGTTATTTTTTTAAGACAATTGAAGTTGATAGTGCGTCACAGATGCACAAGGCGCTTGCAAATCATGGCATTTGGACACGAATATTTAATTATAACCAAAAATGGTTAAGAATGGGGCTTACAAAAAATAAATTTGAATTTGAATATTTAGCNAATACAATAATGGACATATCATAAGAGTTTAAAAATGGATCTATTAATAGTTTTATTTATTGCTGTCATAGTTGACGCTATATGGGGAGATGATCACCTGGTCTGGAGGAAATTCAAGCATCCGGTTGCTCTTCTTGGTCGATTTATAAATTTCCTTGATGTTGAGTTTAACCGTAATGAGTTCTCCGAGTCATCACGTACATTTAATGGTTTTATTGTAATTATAATGTCCNTCATCATNATCTGGTTTACATCTTCAATATTAGAAGNATTATTGTACGGAAATATTATCGGGAATTTAATTNTAGGATTAATAATTTCAATCTTGCTGGCAGGGAAGTCATTATTTGTTCATGTAAAGGATATATATGATGATTTTATGAGGGATGATCTGGATAATGCCAAAATAAACTTATCGAAAATTGTCTCTCGAAAAGTCGATGAATATGATGAGAGTGCAATAACAAGAGGGGCAATTGAGAGCTTGTCAGAGAACTTTAGCGATGGATATGTCGCTCCATTATTTTGGTTACTTATTGCAGGCTTGCCAGGAATTTTCATATATAAGTTTATAAATACAGCAGATAGCATGATTGCCTATAAGAATGATAAATATAATAATTTCGGTAAATGCGCNGCTTACTTAGATGATATCNTGAATTTTATACCCGCGCGCTTATCCTCTTTACTTCTTGTTTTTGCAAGCTTTGTGCTCAAAGAAAACTGGCAACAGGCATTAGTATGCATAAAACAGGACGCGAGAAAGAGCCCATCTCCAAATTCAGGTTGGCCAGAGTCTGCAATGGCGGGAGCATTGGATATTTCTCTAGGTGGGGATAATTTTTATGATGGTGAACTAATTAAATCCGATTGGATAAACGGGGATGGTGAAAAGATTATTAGTTTTGATTTTATAACAAGAGCGCTTTGGATTTATTCTACATCTGTTGTAATTTATCTTGTTTTTGTAATTATTTTTTTATTGCTNCGTATAATTTTTTGATAAATCNAATATCGACTTCCAAGAAATATGTTTCTCCAGATGATCAGCTAAATCATTTAATGCTTGATCAAGTATTTTTTCATAATCATCTATTTCATTACTATCAATTGATTTATTCGTAATCCTAAATAGCCACTCAATAAGATGATTATTGTGGAAGATTCCATGCACATATGTGCCAAAGACTCTTCCATTAGCTGATTGNGCGCCATCATACTTATTATCAATTACAAACAGGGGTCTTTCACAGTCTTTTCCATGGGTTCTGCCAATATGAATTTCATAACCAACCATTTTTTTGTTCGTTTCTATATGTATTCCATTGATTTTAGTGACGATTTTGCTATTAATCATCTCGGTTTCGACATCTAAAAGTTCTAGACCCTTTGTGACCTTTACGCTACTTTCTACTTTCTCATTGTCATTTATNAATTTGCCAAGCATTTGGTATCCACCGCATAGACCTATGATTANGCCATTATTTTCATGATGTATCTTTATTTGCTTATCCCACTTATTTTCCCGAAGCTGTTTTAAATCACTAATTGTTGATTTTGAGCCTAACAACAAAATAATATCGGTATCTTTGGGTATACTATTTCCTGGCCTCACATAATTTATATTAATATTTTTTTGATTTCTAAGGGGATCAAGGTCATCAAAGTTTGATATTTTACTCAGAATTGGAACTGATATACTAAGTATCGCATCTGAGTTGATATTATTAATAAAAATTTTTTCGAGNTCATGGGAGTCCTCGGCGGGCAATTTATGAATATCATCATAATATGGAACCAAACCTAAGAATTTCCAATGTGTTCTTTTTTCTATTTCGGAAATTCCGCTCTTAAATAATTTCGGATCGCCACGAAATCTATTAATTATGAAGCCAATTAAATTTTTATTATCTACTGAGTCCAACACAGCTTTTGTTCCAACTAAGCTGGCAATTACTCCTCCCCGGTCAATATCTCCGATAATAATAGTTGGTATTGATAATTTTGTTGCAAATCCCATGTTTGCAATATCGCCATCTCGAAGATTAATTTCTGCCGGACTTCCTGCGCCCTCAACCAAAATTAGGTCGTGCTTAGCTGATAAATTCAAAAAGGCTTTTTCAACGTATGGCATCAGCGAGCCTTTTATTTTTTGATACTCAAATCCACTTACGGATCTATCAAATTTACCATTAATTATAAGTTGCGATCCTCTTTCACTTTGCGGTTTAAGAAGTATTGGGTTGTGTAAAATACTCGGCTCCAGCCCAGACGCTATTGCTTGCATTGCCTGCGCTCTACCGATCTCCCCTCCATCTAAAGTTGCGGCTGCGTTATTTGACATATTTTGCGGTTTAAATGGAGCCACAGATATTCCATTTCTTCTGAATAGACGGCATAGCCCTGCGACAATTATTGATTTACCAACGCTTGAACCCGTTCCCTGAAACATAATTGCTGGTGTTTTTTTTATTCGCTCAACCCCTTTAAAATTCAATTCCGATTTGCGCTTTTACACCACCTCTAAAGGGATGCTTTATTAAATCCATATTTGTGACAAGATCTGCAATTTCAATTAGTTCTTCTTTTGCGTTACGTCCAGTAATTATAACGTGCGTCTTCTCAGGTTTATTTTTTAAAGTCTCTAAAACTTCTTCTAAAGGCAGATAATTATAACGNAGCACAATATTTAATTCATCCAGAAGTACAATTTGATTTTTCTCATCAAAGATTAACTCTTTNCTTTTTTNCCATGCATTCTTTGCAGCTTCTATATCTCTCATTCTATCCTGCGTCTCCCAAGTAAAGCCTTCACCCATTTTATAGATCTCAACCTGGTCTTCAAATTTTTCAAGAGCGGCTCTTTCACCTGAAAGCCATTGTCCTTTGACAAATTGGACGACAGCTACATTCATTTTGTTTCCTAAAGCCCTAAATATCATTCCAAAGGCTGCTGTTGTTTTGCCCTTACCTTTACCCGTATTGATAATTATGAGACCTTTTTCAATTGTTTTTGTTGCTAAAATCTTCTTTCTAGCCTCTTTCTTCTTGTGCATCTTCTCTGCATGTCTTTTATTGAGCTCTAANTCCGTTAAATATTTTTTTTCAACCATTCAATTATACTCTTTCTCAATTTCAAGCAGTGACTTGGTATCATTTCTTCTAGGGTGCCACAATTCTCTCTCAATCGCATCCATGAATTTTATTTTTATGTCATTTAGTGCATCTGGATTATAGGTCTTAATAAATTCATAGACATTTTTATCAACNATATATGACTCAAATAATAAATCGAAATGATGATCTTTTACTAATCCCGTTGTTGCCTGATAGGCATATAAATAATCTAGGGTCGCAAGTAACTCGAAAGCCCCTTTGTAGCCATGCTTCATTATGCTTTTTATCCATTTTGGATTTGCAGCTCTTCCTCTGACTATTTTACTGATCTCTTGATCCAGTGTACCTATTTTTAAGTTATTTGGATTTGAGTGGTCATTATGATAATAGATTGGCTTATTTCCCGATAGCTTTTCTACAGCCGCTCCCATTCCACCATGAAATTGGTAATAATCATCCGAGTCTAAAATATCATGCTCTCGATTATCTTGGTTTTGGATTACTGCTTCTAGCCTTTCAAGCCTCATTGTAAGTATTTTTTTATTTTCATAGCCATAGTTATCACTTCCGTAGGCATATGATCCCCAGTTTATATAATTCTCAGCGAGGTCACTTGTGGATTTCCAAATTCCTTCATCAATCATTGATTGAAGTCCTGCTCCATAGGATCCAGGCATCGATGAGAATATGTGATAGGAGGCGAGCCGATCAATTTCTGCACTACTTAAATTTTTGTTTTTGAAAAATTTTCTATCTCTATCAAATGCACATTTGATTGGATTNAAACTATCATCTTCATCAAGTAGTGCAACTTCTCGAATCGCTTGATCAAATAGATCAATAAGGTTTGGAAAAGCATCCCTAAAGAATCCAGATATTCTAAGTGTTACATCTATCCGTGGTCTTTTTAGTATGTTCACCGGTATGATTTCATATCCACTAACTCTGCCTGAAATATTATCCCATTTTGGTTTTGCGCCAATTAATGCAAGGGCTTGTGATATATCGTCACCGCCGGTTCTCATATTGGATGTTCCCCATGCTGATAAGCCAAAGTGTGTTGGGTAAGACCCCCTTTTTCTATGAAAGTCTGCAACCATTAATTCAGCTGAGCGCTTTCCAATACTCCAAGCCATTCTTGTCGGTAGTGATCTCATATCAATTGAGTAGAAGTTTTTACCAGTTGGAAATACCTCAATTTTACCTCTGGTTGGAGCCCCGGACGGTCCCGGNNGCAGAAATTTACCATCAAGNAGAGCCACTATTCCTGCATGCTCTTTCCTGCCNGAAATTTTTATTGATGGCACTATCTCGGATTTAATATTATTTAAGACACTCATTGTGTTTTTCCATTTCTGGGGCACGCTAAATTTTTCAAGTAAAATATCCTCCGATAGTATTCTCAATCTCTCAATTGTGTCAGCATTCGTTCGCCACGCTGTATTTAGTACATTTTGGAGATGATTGTTTTTATCTCCGGTATATCTAACACTTAACTTGCACTCATTTACNCTTAAATTTATACCCAGATCATCAGCTATAGCTTGAGTGATCGGTTTATTTTCTCCAAGTCCATTTTTCCTCGAGGTTTTTGATATACTCAAAACTAAATTTATTAATTCCTGTCCCCTAGGTGATTTNCCAAAGATATGTAANCCATCTCTAATCTGCAGTTCTTTTAGCTCGCATAAATATGTATCAATCTTATTAAGTTTAGTTTCAGTTGTGTCAGTTTCATCAATCAGGGTATCGGAATATAACCCTATCGTTTGTGTTAACTCGATTATTTCATGCTCAATATTATGCGCCCTGATAGGATCTGTTTGATAGCATTCATAATATTCATCCAATAAAAGTTCAATTTGAATAAGCTCATCGTAAGTATCCGCATTCGTGAGGGGCGGAGTGAGATGATCAACAATAACAGCGGCATTTCGTCTCTTTGCTTGTGTACCTTCACCTGGGTCATTTACGATAAATGGATATATCAGCGGGGTTGGGCCCAAAATAAGGTCTGGAAAGCAACTTAAACTAAGCGATAACGATTTCCCGGGAAGCCATTCAAGATTACCATGTTTACCAAATTGGATAATTGCGTGGGCNTTAAACTTATATTTTACCCAAAAATAAAATGCAAAATAATAGTGTGGGGGAACCAGGTCTGGACTATGGTAAGAGCTCTTTGGGTCTATATTAAAACCACGAGATGGTTGAATNCCCAATGATAAGTTACCAAATTTTTGTATTGGTAAAACAATATTTTTTCCCCTAACAAATGGGTCGTTTTCTATCAAGCCCCATTTCTTATTAATTGTGTTTTGAATATTTTTTGGCAAATCNTCAAAATAATTCTTATAGTCGATTATGGATAGAAGTTTATTAGTTTTTAATTTTATTTTGTCATGTGAGTTTGTTTGGCCAGAAATTAACTTTTTCATTAATTGATCAGAGCTAGCTGGAAAATCGATAATTTTGTAATCCAGTTTTTTTAATTTTTTAATCAGATGAACAACACTGCTCGGTGTGTCTAGACCGACACCATTGGCAATTCGAGAGTCTTTATTTGGATAGTTTGCAAGACAAATAAATATATTCTTNTTCTCATTGAGGGTNAGCGANAGTTTGCTCCAGTTTTTCACTAAGTTACATATATAATTAATACCAAAATCATGAGGTGCGTATTCTAAGAGCTTCGCTTGCGTTAATTTATCGAAACTAACTTCTTCTTTGAAGGCAATTGTTTTCGTAATGATTCTACCATCAATTTCAGGCAGTGAAATACTCATAATAATATCTCTATTATTCAGCCCTTTACTTGAGTGTTGCCATTGATGTTGTGACATACTCGACAGAATTACCTGAAATACAGGCCTACGAGCATCATCAAAAATAGTTTTGGAAGATGACATCCCGCTTAGAGAGAATCCTGTAAGGTTTATTACTGAAATTGGATTATATTCTTTTAATAAATAACGTGTGACATCACAGTTTTTTTTATCTTTGAAACTTTTTGAGTAAATCGGTATGCAATTATAATATTTTCCTAATGCTGAAATAAGTGCGTCAATTACCTCTGTTTGCCCGCTTTGAAGAAGGGCACTATAGAATGTGATTGCAATCACCGGTCNNTTTTTGAACCGCCATTTTGTTTCGAGAGTTTCTGCATTTATTTCATTAAAATCTGGCCAATAGATTCCAACTGAGCTAATTTTTTTTGCAGTTGGGGGTTTCTTTACGCTATTGTTGAGATATANGNTATATTTGAGTAAATTTACGCCATTCTCAGGTCCACCTTCAATAAAATACGACCATATATTTCTGTAATCATTCCCTTTTATGGATGACATTGCGAATAATTGCTCATCAAATTTGTCATCTCCAGGTAAAAATATAATTTTATATTTTTTCTTCATTTGGTCTGCAAGAATTTGGTCAACACCATAGCTCCAGTAGTTCCTACCACCCAAAATTCTCACGATAACAATCTTGGCTTTGGATAAAGTCTTTTTAATGTAGGTGTCAACAGTATTATCGTCACTGAGATTGAGAATATTTTGTATTCTTACTGACGGCCGATCTTTTATTTTTCTGAGAGATTTGGATAGCAGCGTGATTTCAGTATCCGCAGAAGTTAAAAATATTATATCAGCTGGTGATTGTATATTTTCAAGACTGTCAGAGCCATTATTTGTGATAAAGGATTTATTATTTATCAAATGCATTTATTTTATTTTATCCTCACACCTATTCCAGCAGTCACCTTATAGACACTCTCACAAATTTTTGCTATTTTTTGATTAATTTTACCATTATATTTTTGGAATTCTCGTGTTTCTTTGTTTGGGGATATCACGCTTTCACCTAAGTCATTTGCAACTAAAATTATTGTTGCCTCTCTATTCATTTCAAGGAAATTTATTAGTTTTTCTGTGTTATAATCGAGGTCAGNTTTATGGAAAATTAAGTTTGATAACCAAGTTGTAAGACATTCAATTAATACTATTTTATCAGTTTCTTCTATCTGAGTAATTCGAGATACAATGTCAGTTTGCTCTTCAATTGTTTTCCAATCGCTGGGCCGCCTTTTCTGATGAATCCTTATTTTTTCATACATCTCATCATCACATATTGGTGCTGTTGCAAGATAGTAAATTTTTGATTTCTCATTAACTTTGTGAACATCTGTTGCGATTTTCTCAGCAAAAGAAGATTTACCTGAACTTATTCCACCAATGACAAGATAGTTGGGCATAATTATTACGTTAATTCTCAATAAAAAATTTTGTTTTATACTTTGATTAAGCTTATATTTTATTTAAACTTGAATAAACAANAAACTAGGTAGGTATGATGTTTAATATTGCAAAAGTTATATCAGATATAGAAGCTGATAGTGATCAGAATATCGACTTATTGAAAGACCTATTAAAAATAAAATCCATATCAACTATACCTGACTATACAGATCAATGTTATCAGGCCGCGGGTTGGCTAAAAACTTTCCTAGATAGTTTTGGAATGGATGCAATGATTTATGAGTCTGAGGGTCATCCAATAGTCTNTTCGGAATACCAAACCTCAAGACCTGACTCTAAGACAATACTATTCTATGGTCATTATGACGTCCAGCCAGTTGATCCTATTAGTTTATGGGACTCGGACCCCTTTGATCCTGTCTTGTCTTCAATTAATAATGAGCCATGTATTATAGCCAGAGGTGCTAGTGATGATAAAGGTCAGTTATTAACATTTTTACTCGCATTGAAATACGTCAAGAACGAAGTTGGAGAACTTCCTTTTTCCTTAAAAATTATTTTAGAAGGCGAGGAAGAGTGCGGATCGAGAACTTTACCAATTTTCTTAGAGGATTATAAGGACAAGTTATCTGCGGATATTGCATATGTTTGCGATACTGGAATGTGGGATAAAGATACTCCAGCAATTACGCGAAGCTTGAGAGGTCTNCTATCCGAAGAATTTAAAATAATAGGACCAGATCGCGATCTTCACTCTGGTGAATTTGGAGGAGTGGCATGGAATCCAATTAGAATAATCACCAAGATTTTATCGGATGTTTATGATGATGATGGGAAAGTAACTATCCCTAACTTCTATGAAGGCGTTGGTGAAGTGAGCAAAAATATAATTAATAGTTGGAATAAATTGACTTTTAATGAAGCTGAATATTTGAATAAAATTGGTCAGAAATCCTCATCTGGTGAAAATGGTAAATCGATTTTTGAAAAGACTTGGTCTCGACCAACTTTTGAGATAAATGGTATATTTGGTGGCTATACAGATGAGGGCACAAAAACCGTAATTCCATCGGAAGCAAATGCTAAAATTACTTGCAGGCTAGTTGGTAATCAAGACCCTAAAAAGATTTTAGAGGATATTCATAAATATATTAAAAGCTGCCTACCTGACGGTGTACAAGTAATCTTTGATGGTGCTGATTATTGTCGTGCAATAGAGTTTGATACTGATAGTTATTATTTCCAATCGGCTTCAGAAGCCATCGAAGAGGAGTGGGGGGTGAAGCCTGTTTTTACTGGAGGTGGCGGTTCAATACCAGTGGTTGAGGCATTCAAGACATTATTAAATATGGATACAGTCTTNATAGGATTTGCTCTGGATGATGATCGTATTCATAGCCCTAATGAAAAATATAACGTCTCATCTTATGTGAAGGGGATTAAAACGTGGGCGAGAATTATTGCTAAATATCAATAGTATNTTTCTTCAATAATGTTTCTTACATCACTTAAATTCGAGATCCAATAATCAGGATCTACGCCCTCTATTTTTTCATCAAAGTAACCAAAATCTACACAGGCGCATCGCACATTACAGTTTCTAGCNGTGAGGATATCAGTTGATGTATCACCAACCATGAGCGTATCATTGGGCTTGATATTAAATTTACTCATAAGACTTAATAGAGGTAATGGATTGGGTTTGCACTGTGATAGAGTATCTCCGCCAATTATTTCATCAAAATATTCTATGATTTTAAGATTATTAAGCACTAATTTTGCCAATTCTTCAGGCTTATTAGTACAGATATTGATAATAAAGTCATTCTCATTCAGCCATGATAATAATTTGTTAGCACCAGGGTAGGGTCTACTTTTTTTGGATATATTTTTCTTATAGATTCCTAAAAATTGATGAATTAAATCATCAAGCTCTTTTTTTGGTAATTCTATTTTGTTATGTTCCAGATGTTTCTTTATGAAGTACTCCCCGCCCTTTCCGATGAACTTTCGAGATATCTCATAATCTAATTTTACGTCAACAATTTCTNTTATCACTTGCCATGCAGAGTCTATGAGATCTGGGGCTGTATCAATTAATGTTCCATCAAGATCAAAAACAACCATTTTTTGGCGCACGCGTTTAATCATTTTCAATTACTTTTATTTTTTTATATGCTAAAAATATTAATATATAAATGTATCATTTGGTCCAATTAATTTCTAATGACTACACAACAAAAAAAAATTAACGCAGCGAAAATGGCCCTTAAAAGAATAAAGCGGGGAATGTGCGTTGGACTTGGTACAGGATCAACAACAAATGAGTTTATAAATTTGCTTGGCCAGGAAAAGCAATTATTAAAAACCCTGAGATATACTAGCTCTTCCATTCAAACTGAGATATTTGCTAAGAAATACTCAATTATCTGTGAAGATATTGACCAATTTAATCATCTAGATGTCACAGTTGATGGAGCCGACGAAGTTAGTAGACGGGGCGATATGATAAAGGGCGGCGGTGGCGCCTTACTCAGAGAGAAAATGCTTGCATCTATTTCAAAAGACTATCTCATAATTGTGGATGATACAAAGATGGTTGAGTACCTNGGTCATTTTCCTTTGCCGATAGANATTATGAATTTTTCGCCCAATACAACAATTAATTTATTAAAAAAGGCGTTCAAAGCATGTCACTTGGATCCTGAGATAGTAATGAGATTAAACAGCGATAGTTCTAAAGTAATTACAGATGGTGGAAATATCATCCTCGATTGTCATTGTGGAAAGATTTTGGATCCAAATTTACTAAAGGAAAAAATTGAGGAGATTCCAAATGTAATTACAAGTGGTTTTTTCTTAAATATGTTAAATTCAGTTTTTGTTGGTGATCAGGAAGGTTCTACTGAGGTTTTTTTTGAATGAGTAAACTCCGAGTGCAAAGAGTAAAATTATTAAGATTACTTTTATCAATACTTTTTTTATTTATTACCGTTAATTCGCCCCTGTATTCGCAAGAATTGCAAAAAAAAGCGAGAGAGCATGTTATAAGATACTATATAAATGATATATTTTTTGACGTTCAAGAACAAATAAATCAAAAAATTNAGTATGACGTCAAAAATCAAGAGATAGANGTTAAATCCGAAGATTTAGATAAAATTGCTAATATAATTTCATATAATATTACAGAGAATTTAGAAGAGTTTATACCCGATGTAGCAACAAATATTATGATGAAATATTATAGTGAAAATGAAATAGATATTCTAAACGACTTATACTCATCTAAGACAGATGATGATTTAACTTTCGCAAAAAAAAATTACTACTTTCAAAGAGAGCTCAATGCAATCATAATGACATATCTCTACAACAATGTTGAAAGTATGATTGAGAGTGAGTTAACATTAACAGAATAGCAATTAGTAGTACTAAGCAATGAATGACGTAAGCACAGATTTTGATTTATTTGTAATTGGAGCTGGATCTGGCGGTGTAAGAGCAGCTAGACTTGCAGCGCAGTCCGGCGCAAAGGTTTGTATAGCTGAAAAAGATAGAATAGGTGGTACGTGTGTTATTAGAGGCTGTGTGCCGAAGAAATTTCTTAGTTATAGTAGTAAGTTTTCTAAACATAATGTTGTCGCCAAAAGCTATGGATGGCATCAAGAGGAAATTACATTTTCTTGGGAGAAGTTAATTGAGAATAAGAATAAACAAATTGAGAAGTTAAGTAATATATACCGTTCTAATTTAGAGAAGGCAGGCGTAAGAATTTTTGAGTCTGAGGCTAGGATTGTTGATACAAATATTATAGAACTATCTAACGGAGATAAATATCGCGCAAAAAAAATATTAATCGCAACGGGTGCAAGGCCAAATTTCCCAAATATTAAAGGTTCGCAGTATGGCATTTCATCAGATGATTTTTTNGAACTGAAGACACTTCCNAAGAATGTAATTGTGGTTGGTGGTGGATATATTGCACTTGAATTTTCTTCAATAATTTCAGGTCTTGGTAGTAATTGTGATTTACTCTACCGCGGTGATAAATTATTGAAGGGTTTTGACCAAGATATTAGTAAAATTATTACACTGGAATTGCAGTCCGAAAAGTGTAATGTGAGGTTAAATACTGATGTTATTGAAATAACTAAGAATGAAAATCAATATGAGGTATTCACGAATGATGGTAAACATTTGAAGGCTGACTTAGTTTTATTTGCAACTGGGAGATTAGCAAATGTTGATTGTATTAGTAATGATGTGAATATCAAGATTGGCCCCAATAATAGCATTGCCGTAAATAANAAATACCAAACCACAATACCAAATATATTCGCGGTCGGNGATGCTTCAAATAGTGACCATTTGACACCNGTTGCAATAAGAGAGGCTATGATTTTTGCAAGAAATGAATTCGAAAAAGATAATGATAATTATGTTATAGAAAATATTCCAACAGCAGTATTTTCAAGTCCAGAAATTGGTACCGTTGGGCTTAACGAAGATCAAGCCTTAAAAAAATACAAAAAAATAGATATATATACCTCATCATTTAGACCCCTTTATTATACGCTATCAGATATTAATATAAGAACTTTCATTAAATTGATTATAAGTAATAAATCTCAGAAGCTGGTTGGCTTCCATATGGTAGGTGATGACGCTGCGGAGATTACACAAATAATCTCTACACTAATTAACAAAAAAATCAAAAAAGCTGATTTAGATAATACCATACCATTGCACCCCTCGACGGCAGAAGAAATTATGACGATGAGAGATATGGTGACAAAGGAAATATAGAAAAATACTTTATTTTCTTATATTAATAGCTTGTTATAACAACTGGCGTTATATATATAATAAATTGAATTTATTTTTGGAGAAATTTATGCATAATTGGTCACCTTCAAGCTGGAGAGAGAAACCTATTAAGCATGTACCTGTATATGGACATGAGACACACCTTCATGATGTTGAAAAAACTATTTCAACCTATCCACCACTAGTTTTTGCAGGGGAAGCAAGAGATTTGAAGGAAAAACTGGCTTTAGCAAGTCAAGGTAAGGCTTTTTTGCTTCAAGGCGGNGACTGTGCGGAATCTTTTGCGGAGCATAATCCAGATAATATTAGAGATATTTTTAGATTATTNCTACAAATGTCAGCTGTTTTAATATTTGCAACATCACTACCTGTAATAAAAGTAGGCAGAATTGCAGGACAATTTGCAAAGCCAAGATCTTCTGACACAGAAGAAGCAAACGGTTTAGAGCTTATGAGTTATAGGGGTGATATAATTAATGGTATTGAATTTGATGAAACTATAAGGAAACCCGACCCTGAAAGACTCTTGAAGTCATACAGACAGTCAGCGGCAACCGTTAATTTATTGAGGGCGTTTTCTCAAGGTGGATATGCAGATTTGGAGAGAGTACACAGTTGGACGCTTGAATTTCTTGAAAATTCGCCAATCAGTGAAAAATATTCAGACTTGGCAGGACAGATATCAAAATCATTAGGATTCATGAGGGCCTGTGGTATTACCCCTGAGTCAGTACCTCAATTACGGACAACAGATTTGTACACAAGTCATGAAGCCTTATTGCTTGGCTATGAGGAGTCAATGACAAGAGTTGACTCTATTACTGATGATTGGTACGCAACATCGGGACACATGGTTTGGATTGGTGACAGGACGAGGGATCCAAATGAAGCACATGTGGAATATTGTAGAGGTATTAACAATCCGCTCGGAATAAAATGTGGGCCATCGCTTGATCCTGAAACTTTAATTACCTTACTCGACATTCTAAATCCAACAAATGAGCCCGGAAGAATAACTCTAATTGCCAGATTTGGGNATGAAAATGTAGAAAAACATTTACCTGGATTTATTGATATTGTGCAAAAAGAAGATCGAAATGTTCTCTGGTCTTGTGACCCAATGCATGGCAATACAATTAAATCCGANTCGGGGTTTAAAACTCGNCCATTTGAACTTATTATGAATGAAGTGAGAAACTATATGAAAATCCATAAAGATAAGGGCTCTTTTCCTGGAGGGATACATATTGAAATGACTGGTAAAAATGTTACTGAGTGTGTCGGAGGAGCTATTCCGGTGAGAGATGAAGACCTATCAAGTAGATACCATACACATTGTGATCCAAGATTAAATGCNGATCAGGCACTGGAGCTAGCATTCCTGGTCGCTGATGAATTGAGCTCCACATTGTAAAACATATTGCTCATGGTAGATGAAATAAAAAATAAAGTTAANATTGCTTTAGCTCAATATAATCCAACTGTTGGTAATGTGTCAGGAAACTTTGACCTTGCAATAAAGGCAAGAAAAAGTGCAGCTACAGAAAAAGCTGATTTAATTGTTTTTTCCGAGTTATTTTTATCTGGTTACCCNCCAGAGGACCTGGTCCTGAGAAACTCATTTCTTGATGAAATTAAACTTTATTTTGNGAAATTAGTAAAAATTACTAAAGATGGAGGCCCAGCAATTCTAATTGGTTTGCCAACAGTTCAAAATGAAAAGGTTTTTAATTCAGCCGCGCTAATTGATAATGGTAAAATAATCGCAATTCAAAATAAGGTTCATTTACCCAATTATGACGTATTTGATGAAGAGAGGATTTTTAGTCAAGGTGAAATGCCTGGGCCAATGAATTTTCGTGGACTAAAAATGGGTGTTGCGATATGTGAGGACATCTGGTTTGATGATGTTACTGAATGTCTTATGGAGACTGGTGCTGAGTTACTAGTCATATTAAATGGCTCACCATATAACCGAAATAAACAAGAAAAAAGAATGAATGTCGTATTAGAAAGAGTGGTGGAAACCAAACTACCTCTAATTTACGTTAATCAAGTGGGGGGTCAAGATGAACTTGTATTTGACGGCGGATCATTCGTGGTGAATTCAGATTATCAAATTGTCACAAAATTACCAAATTTTGTTTCTGACGTTCAAAATACAGAGTGGAAAAAAGAGGATAAAAAATGGTTTTGTAACACTAACCTCCAAGCTCACCAAACTAGTGAATTGATAGATAATTATACCGCGTGCGTNGTGGGCTTAAGAGATTACATTAAGAAAAATAAATTTTCAGAAGTAATTATTGGGTTGTCGGGAGGTATAGACTCTGCTTTAGTTTCCTGCATTGCTGTGGATGCGCTTGGCCATCAAAATGTTCAATGCGTTATGCTTCCCTCCAAGTATACAAGCGATGAGAGCTTAGAGGACGCTATTCAATGTGCCAAAAATCTTAAAATAAGTCCTGATGAGATTGCAATAAATAAAATTGTTGAAATGGCTGAAATGCAGCTTAACCCATTCTTTAAAAACACACAAAAAGATATAGCAGAAGAAAATATCCAATCAAGGATAAGGGCTGTACTATTGATGGCATTATCCAATAAGTTTAATCGGCTGTTACTTACAACTGGGAATAAGTCAGAAATGGCCGTTGGATATGCCACATTATATGGTGATATGTCTGGCGCGTTTAATCCTATAAAGGATATATACAAAACAGAAGTTTATAAGATAGCAGAAATGAGAAATGAAATTAGACCGGTTGGTTGCCTTGGGCCAGACGGCAACATCATNCCAAAGAATATTATCATCAAAGCGCCAACAGCGGAGCTCAGGGAGAATCAGACTGATCAAGACTCATTACCCGACTACGATATTCTTGATGATATATTATTTAAATTAATTGAAAAGGAAATGTCTGTTGAAGATATTATTGANTCAGGACATGAAAGTGGCTGGGTATCTAAAATTCAAAACCTTCTTTATATATCTGAATACAAAAGAAGACAGGCGCCCCCGGGTGTAAAAATATCAAATAAAAATTTCGGAAAAGATAGACGCTATCCAATAACTAATAACTTCAGAGATAAAAGTTGAGAGATTTTTATGCCAGAAAATAAGCNCAGATTTGCTCCAAGTCCTACTGGTGACCTTCACATTGGAAATGCTAGGACTCTAATTCTCAACTATGTATATTCAAAATCGATCTCAGGGGAGTTAATTCTTAGAATTGACGATACGGATAAAGATAGATCTGAGGANCGATTTTATAGCTCGATAATAAAAGATGTTGAGTGGTTAAAAATTTCAATATCAGCAATCGAGAGACAATCGTCAAAGACAGAAAAATATAAAAAAATAAGAGATTACCTAATTAAAGAGGGGTATTTGTATCCTTGTTATGAGACGGATGAAGAGTTAAATAGACTCAGAAAAGTCAGTTTGTCTGGCGGGTTACCTCCNATTTATGACAGAGCATCATTAAAACTAACAAAGCAAGAAATAAAAGACCATGAGGCAAATGGTATAAAGCCATATTGGAGATTTAAATTAGACAGGGAGAATATAACTTGGAATGATCTCATAAGAGGAGAGCAGACTATTGCGTGTAATTCATTTTCTGATCCTGTCCTTATTAGGGCAGATGGAACATTTCTGTATACTTTGCCGAGTGTTGTTGACGACATAGATATGGGTATCACACACGTATTACGAGGTGAAGATCATGTCTCAAACACAGCTACCCAAATCCAGTTATTTAAAATTCTAGGGTCAAATATACCAAATTTTGGTCATCATAGTCTAATGGTTCAGAAGGACGGGTCTCGCATGTCGAAGCGGATTGGATCTATGTCTCTAAAAGATATCAGAGATAGCGGAATAGAGCCAATGACACTGTTAAATTATTGTGCTCGAATTGGTACCTCAGATGCGATAGAAGCATTTCAGTCAATTGATCAATTAGTTAATAACTATAGNCTTACAAAAATATCACGCTCACCTGCTAGATTTAGTTTTGAAGAGCTCATGGGATTAAATAAAAAAGTTTTACAAAATATTTCATTTCGTACGCTAGCTAAAAGGCTAATAGATTTGGATATAGATGGTAAGGATGCAGAGATATTCTGGGATACAGTTAAGACAAATATAAATACCATAAATGAAGCACAAAAATGGTGGAATATAGTAAAGGATGATAAAATAAATATCGACTTAAGACAAATTAACCGCGATTTTTTAAAAATAGCACAAGAAACTCTTCCAATTACTCCTTGGAATGATAAAACTTGGTCGATTTGGACAGATGAAATATCACAAAAGACGGGGCTAAAAGGTAGGGAATTATTTCTGCCACTAAGGATTGCCCTTACCGGTGAAAACTCAGGCCCTGAACTCGCTAAGTTTATCTTACTACTCGGAAGAGATTTAGTATTAAGTAGGTTGAATATTTAAATCGAAATATAATTTGNTTTTTGTNTATACTAGTGTATAATCGAACGATCGTTCTATTGGTGANACTATGGTTAAAATCATTTCATATAAAGACTTAGTAGATAAGCTTACAGAGATATTCTGTGAATATGGATATGACGGTACAAGTCTAACAATTTTATCGCNAAACACAGGGTTAGGGCGCGCAAGTNTGTACTATCATTTTCCTGGTGGAAAAGAGGAGATGGCNAACGCGGTTTATGAGAAAATAACCCGTGATTTTACAAAATTGGTTCTGTCACCACTCGCGACTGATCAGNCCTTTCAAACAAAGATTAAGAATATGCTAGAGGGTATAAATTTATTTTATAATAATGGACGCAGATCATGCCTCTTAGACGTATTTGCTATTGGTTCTACAAAAGATATTTTCGACTCACAAATAAAGAANGCNGCNCTTTATTGGAAGGACTCACTAATAAAGATTATACAGGATGAAGGCATTGANAATAGCNAAGCGATTTTACTTTCAGAAGATATAATCATTTCAATTGAAGGAGCACTTGTTTTTGCCAGAGCAACAGGTGATTTTGAGAGTTTTAATAGAACTTTAGAGAATATATTATTAAATATTACGAAAAATATCTTGGATTAATACACAATGAATATATTGCTTTACAACTCGCTATCCAAGCAAAAAGAGACATTTGCTCCAATCGACTCAGGCTTAATTAAAATGTATGTATGTGGGCCAACGGTTTANGATGAGCCTCATATTGGAAATGCAAGACCTGTAATTATCTTTGATTTATTATTTCGATTATTAAGGCATAAATATGGAAATGATAAAGTCAAATATGTCAGAAATATTACTGATGTAGATGATAAGATTAATAATATTGCATTGAAAAAATATCCAAATTTAGACATTAATGATGCGATAGGCAAGATAACTGAGAGAATTGAGATAATCTTCAAAGATGCTTCAAAAAGATTAGGATGCCTTGAACCCTCTGCAGAGCCGAGGGCTACGGAACACATAGCTGAAATGATTGAAATTATTGAAGACTTAATAAAAAATAATAAAGCCTATATAAGCGAAGGGCACGTCATTTTTGATATTAACTCGTATTCTAATTATGGATACTTATCCAATAAATCAAAAGATGATTTGNTAGCTGGTGCNCGCGTCGAAGTNGCCGCCTACAAAAGAAATCCGTTGGATTTTATATTATGGAAACCAAGTGCAATAGATGAGCCATTTTGGGATAGCCCATGGGGTAAGGGAAGGCCTGGATGGCATATAGAATGTTCAGCAATGTCATCCAAATATTTAGGTAAGGTTTTTGATATACACGGCGGAGGTATCGACCTTGCTTTTCCTCATCATGAAAATGAAATTGCTCAATCATGCTGTTACAATCAGAGTGATAAAATGGCAAATTACTTTATTCATAATGGAACTCTGAATATTGAAGGTAAAAAAATGTCGAAATCGACTGGTAATATAATATCACTTACCGACACGCTTCAAAGCTACTCCGGTTCTGTTGTCAGACTAAATATGCTCCGTGCACACTACAGGCAACCAATAGACTGGACAATAAGAAGTCTTGAGCAAACAGAAAATATTATCAGAAAATGGTTTTCAGCTTTAAAAACNNTCAATAATGAAGCCAATGAGGGTGTTCCAAAGGAAGTATATGAGTCGCTTTTGGATGATTTGAATACTCCAATGGCAATTACTCACATGCATGAATATTTCAATAAAAAAGAATATAATAAACTATTTGCGTCACTCGATTTTCTTGGTGTTGATCTGGAATCNTATAGTGATACCCCAAAAAAAGATCATGAGATATACAAGATCAGTGAAAGTGAAATACAAGAGTTGATTGAAGCCAGAAATCTGGCTCGCGCAAATAGAGATTATAAAAAATCAGATGAAATAAGAAATAAGCTTGAAATAATGGGAATTAGGCTTAAAGATATGGAAGATGGAACTGCATGGGAGCACATTAAGTGACCAAAGATAATCTATATTTATTTGACACCACACTAAGGGATGGCAATCAGACGCCGGGTGTAGATTTTTCACTTGACGATAAGAATAGAATATCAAGTATTCTTGATGAGCTTGGTGTAGACTATATCGAAGGTGGTTACCCAGGGGCCAATCCAATTGACACTGATTTTTTTAAAGCTCAACCGAAACTCAAAAAATCAAAATTTGTTTCCTTTGGAATGACGAAAAGACCGGGTAGNTCAATATCAAATGATGCGGGTTTTAATGAGCTCTTAACTTATAAAGCAGACGCGATATGTTTTGTAGCAAAGTCTTGGGACTTTCATGTCGAAAAGGCCCTTGGCTGTACATTAGAGGAAAATCTTGTCTCAATAAGANAATCAGTAAAAGCNGCATCTGCTTCCCATTCTGAGGTTATGGTTGATTGCGAGCATTTCTTCGATGGCTACAAAAAAAATAAAAACTANGCTNTTGAATGTGTAAAAGCTGCGTTTGACTCTGGGGCTAGATGGATTATTTTATGTGATACAAATGGTGGNACACTGCCTGATGAAGTGTCTGAAATTGTAAAAAATGTATGTAAAACTGTGTCCGGCGACTATCTTGGTATTCACGCGCACAATGATACTGGTAATGCAATAGCGAATAGTCTTGTGGCTGTTCAATCCGGTGTGCGCCAGATTCAGGGCACCCTCAACGGCATTGGGGAAAGATGCGGAAATGCTAATCTGATTTCACTAATACCAACTTTACTCTTGAAGGAGAGATTTAGTGAAAATTTTAATATATCAGTTACAAAAGACTCGCTTAAGAATATTAGAAAAATAAGTCTTATCATTGATGATATTATGAATCGGGCACCAAATAAACAGGCTCCNTATGTTGGTGATAGTGCGTTTTCAACAAAAGCTGGCATTCACGCGTNGGCGATTATTAAAGATCCAAAAACTTACGAGCATATTGATCCGAAATTAACTGGTAATGACCGAAAACTTCTGATTTCTGATCAGGGTGGTCGTTCAAATATTTTATCATCTCTTAAAAATATTGGATTCAATATAGAAAAGGATGACTCTAGAATAACAGATTTATTAAATATTGTTAAAGAGCGTGAAGCTATTGGCTATTCATATGAGAGCGCGCAAGCGTCATTTGAGCTCTTGGCTCGTAGTATTTTTGGTAAGTCAAAAGTTTTTTTCAATGTTGAAAGTTTTCGAACTCTAGTTGAAAGAAGAAATAATGCAAAAGGCGAACTTATTACTGTATCTGAAGCGACTGTAAAACTCGAAGTTGATGGCGAGAGGTTTATCTCATCAGGTGAAGGTAATGGACCAGTTAATGCTATTGATAATGCTCTGAGGAAAGACCTAGGTAAATATAATAAGTTTCTCAAAAATATGAAGCTNGTAGACTATAAAGTTCGTGTTTTATCAGGCGGTACGGGTGCTATAACGAGAGTTCTTGTAGAGTCTGCGGATACTGAGACTAGCCAGAGGTGGGTCACTATAGGTGTATCACCAAATATAATGGACGCATCCTTTCAAGCTCTATACGACTCTATAAATTACAGATTAACTCACTCAAAAGCCTATGACATGGGTTAGCAATCCAGCGAATCGATTAGTTTAAATATTTCTTTTGCATTATTAGCTATTGAATAATTAATACGAGATAAATCACTTAGAAATTTATATTCATTCAGGTGCGCCAGTAAATCAAGATATGGGGTCCAAAAATCTTCTAAATTTCCAATGACTACTTTTTTATTATGAATTCCAAGTTGATTCCAGGTCAACACTTCAGTCATTTCATCGAGAGTTCCAATACCTCCTGGTAAGACCAGAAAAGCATCGGATAAATCGTACATTTTCTTCTTTCTTTGATGCATATCATCGGTTTCTATTAATTTGTGGAAGCCAATGTTCTTGTCTATGTATTGCATGAGAAACTTAGGAACAACAGCAGTTACTTTTACACCATTATTGATCATGGACTTTGCTGTATGTCCCATTAAACCNTTATCACCNCCGCCATACACGACATCAATTTTTTTTTTGGAAAATAGCTTACTGAGCAGTGTAACCTCATCTAAGAAGCGGTTTTCGGGATTAAACGTACTACAAAAAATACATACAGTTTTTGTCATCTAAAATACAATATCCAGCAGTTAATAAATATATACAACAGATCAAAATAGAAAATACTTTAATTTGATTTTTATNATACTATAATAAAGAAAAACGTTAAGTGATTGTTGCNAATGTTTAACAATAAAAAATATTTANTTATTTTAGNTCTTTTCTCATTAATTTTAATTTTATTATTTTTTCAATATTATTCATCTCAAAAACACGGAGATTCTCAGAGTATTGATGAGGTTATATTAACGACAGCTGTTCCATCAAGTGTAGAAAATGAATTTATTCCATCCGAATTAAGTCAAGATAGTATTGGTGATGAGGTAATGGAAAACATTTCTTCAGATAATGCCCAAGGTACATTTGATGTTGTCAGAATAGATAATAATGGTGTTTCTGTCTTAGCTGGGAAATCTTCTCCAAATCAGATCATAAAAATCTATAAAGATGACTTATTTATTGCTGAAGGATTATCTGATAACCTGGGGAACTGGGTAATAACTCTTGAGGATGATATTCCAAATGAGATTTTAAATTTGAGAATTTCAACCACTGATCCAAGTAAACAAATTGAAGTTTTTTCTGATCAAATTGTNACAATTATGCCAAATAAAATTGTTGATAAGGTTGAAAATTTTTCAAGCGATGAAAATATTGTGNTGCTGACACAAGAGGATAAAGCGAGTCAAATATTATCCGATGATCCAAGTTTTTTACAAGATGAAACAATGGTTGATATACGTAGTATTGATTATAGCGAGGAAAAGTTGGTTTTAGGCGGAAATGCCGAGGCAAATAAAGAGGTTAATGCATACATTGATAATAAGTATGTTGGATCAGTTATATCAAATAACTTAGGTAAGTGGACATTAAATATAGATGAAAATATCGTACCCGGTGAATATGAAATTAGAGCTGATATGGTAGACGATCAGAGATTTGTTATCGCAAGAACATCAACAAAATTTACACGGTTATTTGATGATATTGATGGCAATTTTGAGCTAAACACAATAACAATTGAGCCGGGAGATAATCTGTGGAATATCTCAAGGACAAAGTATGGAACTGGAATGCAATACACGGTTATTTANTTGGCCAATTCTAACCAGATAGTTGACCCAGACCTCATATTTCCTGGGCAGGTTTTAATGGTTCCTGGTTCTTAACTTGTAGCTTCTTCCTATTTTTTATAACATATGGCATCACTAATAATGTCGGCAACAATACTAAAGTAAGGATTGTAGAAAATGACAGTCCAAATATTATCGCCGTCGACATCTGAACCCACCATGATGAAGTAATCCCGCCCACCAAAACATCTCTTCCAATAAAATCAAAAGTAACTTGAGTTGCCATAGGAATTAGACCCATTATTGTGGTTATCGTTGTTAAAAGTATGGGTCTGAATCTCTCATTCGAAGTCTGAATTACAGATCTTATAGGATCTCTGGACTCTCTAAGATTTGTATTATAAGTATCTATAAAGACAATNGCATTATTCACAACAATACCGGCCAGTGCCACTATACCTGTTCCTGTCATGATTATTGAAAATGTTTGACCTGTAATTAATATGCCTAACATAACTCCAAATACAGATAAAATTACAGTGAAGAGAGTTAGGAAGGTTTGGTAAAAACTATTGAACTGGGTAATTAGAATTATGAACATTAATGCAAGCGCTGCAACCGCAGCCTTGCTAAGGAAATCTCCAGCCTCTTTTTGCTCCTCGTCTGCGCCACGAAATTTAAATTTGAGATCTTCAGACCATTTTTGATCGGCTAGCCATTTTTCAATCTCATCTACTTTTTGATCTGTATTCACTCCATAATCAGTATTAGCCTTCACTACAAATGCAAATTTACCATTCAACTTANTGATGTTTGGGACTGAATCACGGTAAGATTTGGTTGTGATATTACTAATTGGGATTGATCCCCCTTGTGTCTCAATGCTTAGCTGATCTAATTGATCTATATTTCTCTCATCTTTTGGGAGCCTAGCACGGATTTCTATTTCCTCTTCTGAGTCATCGGGTCTAAAGTTACCAACTAAGACACCATTTGTTACAAGTCGTATCACTGAACCAATTGTCGAAACGTCAGTATCATAGATTCCAGCCTTTTCTCTATCCACATTTACAGTCCACTCCACACCAGGAAGAGGTCTTGTATCTTCAATATCTTTAATACCTTGAAGATTATTATCAAAATAATTTCTAATAAACTTTGTTGCTTCAAATGCATTTTCATAATTTGCTGATGTTACCTCAAGTCGTATATTTTTTCCGGTTGGTGGGCCNCCTTCCACTTTTCGTATCTCGACGTTAATTCCNGCAATATCTTGAGTATTTTCTATTATTTCATCAAATATCTCTCTTGCCTTCCTTCTTTTTTCAAAATCTAATAATTCAATGTTAATCTGACCAATCGCATCAACTGGTACATCTTGTTGGTCAGCAGGACTTCCACCACTATCAATTTTAGATTTTGTGTTTATATTTTCTATACCTGGCACGTTGAGAATCGCAGCTTCAACATCTTCAATCATTTTCTTACTTTCATACAATGATAGATTACCNCTTGCAGAAATAAATATGACTGCTTCCTCGGGCTCTTGATCTACAAAATAATCAACGCCATTATTAAACTTAATAAAGCTACTCATTATGATATATCCCAATATCAATGCCGAAATAAGTACAATAAACGGGTGCATGATTACATTTTCNACAACTTTTCCGTACAATGTTTTTTCATAATCAGTAGTCGTATAATCTATCCTATTTTCTTTATTTCCCCATAATGACCCTATTACTGGTATAAATATCAGAGCNGTTGCGAGAGCTGAGCTTANTACTATTATTACCATCGTTGGTAAGTAACTCATAAATTGTCCTGCCACACCCGGCCATAACAGCATCGGAAGGAACGCGGCTAATGTTGTGCCTGTGGAGGCAATAATTGGCCAAAACATTCGCTTTGATGAATTAAGAAAAGCATCTCGTCTNGGNGACCCTCTCTCGGTCAGCTTTTTTGCATACTCAACAANAACTATGGCCCCGTCAACCAACATACCAACGGTCAANACAAGACCAAATAGCACCATTATATTTACTGTCATACCAAGTAAATTTATAACAAGAAAGCTTATGGTAAAGGTAATTGGAATACCAATACCAACGAGCAGGGCAGGGCCTACTCCTAAAACAGCAATTACGGTTATCATAACAAGTACTACTGCTGTTAAGATTGCAGCTTCGAGTGATTTTAAGACCTCAAAGATGTTTGTTGATTGGTCAAATGAATAGTCAACCTCAATAACATCAGGCCAATCTTTTGTGAAATCATCCACTATTGACCGAACGCTTTTATTGTTTTCAATAATATTCACACCCAGTCTTTTGACAACTTCAATAGATATTGCCTGCTTTCCATTAAATTTACTGAAATCATCTTGGTCTGCAAAAGTTCTTTTTATTTCTGCAAGTTCACCAAGTGATATTGTGATATCTCCATTACGTTTTATTGGGATTGAGTAAACGTCTTGTATTGTTTTAAATAGTCCTGGAACCTTTATACTAAATTTTCCATTTTCACTCTCAACAGACCCCGCAGATACAACTTTATTATTTTGATTAATTGCATTTATCAGTTCAAAAGCAGTCAAATTATAGGACTCAAGTTTTGATGTATCAATGATTACCTCGAGCATTTCATCTCTAGCTCCAGCTAAGTCTGCACTTAATACTGAGTCTAATTCCTCGATCTCATCTTGCAGATTATTNGCAAACTTATTAAGNGTACGTTCTGGTACATTACCCGAAACGGTAACAATTATTGATGGTATTAGAGCGAAATTTATCTCAACAACTTTTGGTTCATTTGCCTCATCGGGTAATTCGGACTCCACTTCAGAAATTTTGGAACGAATATCTGCCAGCGTTTTTTCATTATCAATTTTGATATCAAATTCTAAGATTACCGCTCCATAATCCTCAGCGCCAATTGATTGTATCTGCTTTAACCCATCCATTCCTTTTAGCTTGTTTTCAAGTGGTCGGAGTATAAGCCTCTCTGAGTCTTGAGCGCTTATACCTGGCTGTGGTACGGATACATAAAATATTGGTATGTCAATATCAGGATTAGACTCTTTTGGTATTGTTATGTAAGAGTAAACTCCACCAATTATCAGTGCCAAAAGGAGCGTTATAATTGTTCGAGGCTGTGAGTGTAGTATATCGATAATTTTGTTCATATTAGCCGTTTACATCTTGAACTGCATTTACCTCATCCCCGGAAGTAACATAATCTTGTCCAACTGTAATAACCCTGATTGTCCGTGGTAAGTCTATGACGTAGGCACCTTCGCTATTTAGATTAGACACTTCTACCTCAATAAACTCAACGATATTATCCTCAGTTATAATTTTTATACCTATATCCCCATCATCACTAAGGCTTAAGATAGATGATGGTATAAGATGCGAATTTTTGATTTCATTACTGACAAATATTTCTGCCGTTGTACCTACTTTAATCAGATTGTTTGGATTATCTAATATTACCTCTACCGCAAATGTCCGTGTATCGGGATCTGCAATACTTGAAATATAATTGATTTTTCCATTCATAAAAGCACCGCCAACAAGCCGGACTTTGGCAAGCGCATCAATGTTTATTTTTGATATATTCTTTTCTGAAATATTACCCTTGATAATAATAGGATTACTATCCATTATTATGGCGCAAATTTGACCTTTTGCAGCTAATTCACCTACTTCAATATTGATATCATTTATTATTCCATTTATCGGGGCTTTAACACTCAGATATTCTGTATTTAACTCTGCATTTTTATAATCAGCTTTTGCCTGTTCATAATTCGCCCCCAGAGTAATTAAGCTATTGTTAGATACAAAGCTTTTTTTTGCTAAACTGAGCTGGCTTTCGTATTTTGATTTTGTATCATTCAGATTTGCCTTAGCGGCTTCAAGTAATTCAAATTTATTCTGCGCCTCAAGAGCGCAGATGGTTTCTCCCTTGAGAACATTTTCTCCTTTTTTAAAAAGTATATTTTTAATTTTTCCATCCGTTTGCATACTCAGCTCAACGATAGAGTCGGCTTCTGTTTTTCCATTTATTTTTAATATATCTGTAAAATTAGAGGCATTACTCTCAATGTACTTGACGGTAAAGTCATTTTCTCTGGGATCAATTTGGGGTATATCTCCATTTTCAGAGTCTCCACCTAGATAGCCGGAGCCCACCCATAGCCCAATTAAAATAATGATTAAAGCTGCCGAAAATATTGATTTTTTTTTCATTATTTATAGATTTTTGTTAATTCTATCAAATATAATACGTACTTGGCTCAAAATTGGGTTAACAAATAATTTATCTCACCATATTTGCGAATAGCCTAATTGGGTTTTTTCTCTCTTTTGGTAGATGCTTAGTGAAGTATACATTTATAAATTTAAATATCAATATGATAAGCAATGTGATTGATATGAAATAGATAGCTATAATAGGATATGGCACAAATGGGTTAAAAGTCTTATCTGCAAAATAGCTTGCGTAATACAGAGCATCACCTGATTGTCTCCATGCAGGAAAACTACTAAAAAATACGAGCGTCGTAGCATGAAAAAGAAATATAGCTTCATTTGTATAAGAGGCCCAGGAATTTCTCATCATCGTTGGAATGATTATTTTTCTGTATTTTCTACTTGTCGAAAGACCGAATGCGTCAGCGGCTTCAATATCATGTTTCGGAATAGACCTCAAGGAGCCGTAAAATATTTCTGAGCTATATGCAGTTGTATTTAGAAATAACACAATGACGGCACCAAGCCAAGCTTTTGTAAGCCATGACGTTTCGATCGTAATGGTAGTGAATATTAAGTTGATATCAAAACCTATCTTAGGCAGTAAAACAAAAATTTCATACGCACAAAAAAACTGAATAAATAGCGGTGATCCTCTGAAAATAAATACGTAAAGATCAACTATTTTTGAAATGACTTTGTATCTGTTGAATCTTATAATTGCGGTAATAACTGCGAATATAAAACCAAATACTAAGGCAATTATACAAAAATATATGTTCCATATAATTCCACTGCCAATTAGAACAAATTGATCACACAAAGTGATATCACTTTTTGGGAGTAACTTTTCACCCAACCCAAGTGATCGGAGGGCATAGAGTTCTAATGTTTGTTCACATACCATATTCAACCTTTAAATTGGTAAGTATATTTTTTTTGATATTCTATTCAAAATCAACTCACTGACCTTAGTTAGCAGAAGGTAGAATATTAAAAGTGATAGGAAATACCAGATCCTCCAGTCTGGGTGTGGATACTGGAAAATAGAGGTCTTCGATCCCCCTAATTCTCGCGCCCAATAGACAGCATCTTGGATGCCCAACAGAAATAGTAATGGCGTTGATTTGATGAGTAACATCCAAAGGTTCGAAAGGCCCGGAATTGCATATCTCCACATCTGTGGAAATATAATACTAAAATAGATATGTTTGCGCGACATTCCAAATGATTTACCAGTTTCAATTTGCGATTGAGCTACAGAATTCATTGCGCCATAAAATGTGTTTGCGGCAAATGCCCCATAAACAATGGAGAACGATAGAACAGCAAGCAAAAATCCATAAATATCATGGATCCATTGTGGATCAGAGTTCAATGGAAGTTTTGCGGCACTGCAGACAATAAAGTCAGTACCTTGCCAAACACTATCTTTAATCTCGGGGCATATAATTTTATGTCTTGAAAATTCAATTAACTGGTCAATGGTGATTGGAATAAACAGAAAGAATATAATGTCGGGAATCCCTCTGACAATATTTGCATAAGCTTTACTTAGTAGTCTCACAACAAAAAACTTAGATTTAATAGCTACAGCTGCTAATAGCCCCAGTAATGCTGCCAAGGGTGCGGTAATTAGGAGTAATAAAATAATTAAACCGAAAGACTTATAGAATAATATGTGTTTACCGTTAGAGAGGTAACAGCTGAACCATTCAAACTGAGTTAAGATATCTGGATCAGCGCAATACTCAAACATATGATAACTATTCTTTAATTATGGGGGAGGCCTTTCGACCTCCCGAACTAATTAATAAAGAGATGCGTCATCCCCAAACCATTTTGTGATTAAAGTATTGAGACTACCATCAGCTTTCATTGCATCAATAGCGTCATTAAATGCGTCCCTAATATCACTGTCTGACTCTCGAATACCCATTCCAACACCGCCGCCAATAAAGACATCTTGGCCAATGAATTTAAGGTCACCATTTGACTCTGCAACAATTGGAGATAGGAAAGCTTTATCAGCCATCACAGCTTCTACTTCACCATTTCTGAGCGCCGATATTGTTTCATCAGGTGTTGCAAACTCTGCAAGTATTGCTCCAGATTCTGCAACGTGGCTTGCCTGAATTGTTGCAGTTTGTGCTGCAACAACACCAATGTATGCAGCCTTATTACCATCACCTGTAGTAATATATGCTGACGGATCAGGTGGAAGATAATCTTGAGTGAAGTCAATAACCTCATCTCTTTCAGCTGTAATAGACATCCCTGCAATAATTGTGTCATAGTTGCCAGATACTAGATTTGGTATAATTGAGTCCCAATCATTTTGTACCCACTCACAGTCTAATCCAGCTCGATCACAAAGTTCATCACCAAGATCTCTCTCAAAGCCATCAATTTCTCCATTATCGTTAATGAAGTTATAAGGTGGATAAGCACCCTCTGTACCCATTCTCACAGTATCAGCACTAGCTGGTACATAGAGAAAGGCAAGAAGGATTGCGCTAAGTAGTAATTTTTTCATAACATTCCTCTCATGTATTACTAAAGCTAACAGACTCCAGGAATTTCTTAAGTCTGTCGGTTTTAGTATTATTAAAAATAACGTCAGGGCTTCCTTTTTCAACAATTATCCCTTCGTCCATAAATAGTATATAGTTAGATATATCTTTTGCAAGTTTCATATCGTGAGTTACTAGAATCATTGTTCTATTTTCTTGAGCAAGTTTTTTTATTACAGTAACAACCTCATTTTCCAGCTCAGGATCAAGCGCTGAGGTTGGTTCATCAAACAGGATTATNTCCGGCTGCATAGCCAGCGCTCGAGCAATAGCTGCTCTTTGCTGCTGTCCTCCAGACAGATTAGCTGGATACTCATTTAGTTTATCCGCTAATCCTACTCTATTCAAAACCTCTGTTGCACGATCAACAGCCTCTGACCGTTTCATTTTTAGAACTGAAATGGGTGCCTCAGTGACATTCTGTAAGACGGTCATATGAGACCAGAGGTTGAATTGTTGAAATACCATAGATACTTTTTTTCTAAGATCATAGATGCTTGTTTTTGATTTGGATGGTTTATTTATCAATTCATCATTAATAATGACCTTACCATTGAAATATAATTCTCCAGAGTCAATTTTTTCCAATTGATTGATGCATCTCAATAATGTTGATTTCCCAGAGCCAGAAGAGCCAATAATCGTAATTATTTGTCCTGTTTCTGCTGATAAATTTACCCCTTTTAGAACTTGAAGTTTACCATATGATTTATGAATATTTTTTAACTCAAGGGTCTTTTTTTGTGACATTAGAAACTCTAATATTTTTATTTCTTTAAATTAACATAAAGTATAAAAATATAATTATATATGAATAACTTATTTAATGATACATATATAAAAAAAGTTACTGCTGAATACTCAATACTTCTCTTGACATCTAACAAAAATAGCAGTAACTAATCCATTATATTTAAATTATTTTTTTTTAGTTTAAATTTAACTTTTATCGTACTAAAATAATAGACATACTCTACTGAAATCGTATCACAAGGATGCTTGATAAGAAGAAAAAAAAGTTTGAAAATGATAATTCATTTTTGTATGGAGCAAACTCAAGCTATATCGAGAAATTATTCTCAAGGTACAAAAGTGATAGCTCGGATATTGATAATAGCTGGCATGATTTTTTCAATAATATTGACGATAAAGCCCTTGAGATTGAAAGAAAACCCTCTTGGTTTGGTCCAAAATCAGTGGAATCCAAAGAAATAGATTTAACTGATACAGAGATTGATGCAAAGATAAANAATTTTATGNTAAAATCTGATGCCGAACTGGATGCTGATGGTAAAA
The DNA here is from genome assembly GCA_002699615.1 of Rhodobiaceae bacterium. Taxonomy (GTDB): domain Bacteria; phylum Pseudomonadota; class Alphaproteobacteria; order Rhizobiales; family TMED25; genus TMED25. Next base: position 132,945 of record PAAM01000016.1, read on the forward strand.
GTTCGACAATAGACTCAATACGAGCTTTAATGATGATAAGGGCCTACCGAATGAGAGGGCACCTCATAGCCAATCTGGACCCTTTAGGATCTGTNAATAATGATCCGCACCCTGAGCTAGACCCAAAAAATTATGGTTTTGAGAAGTCTGATATGGACCGTCAGATTTACATAGATAGTGTTTTAGGTCTTGAATATGCTACGATTAATGAAATGCTTGAGATCCTCAAACGAACCTATTGTTCAACTCTTGGAGTTGAATTTTTACATATAGCNGATCCTGAGCAGAAATCGTGGATTCAAGAGCGTATTGAAGGTGCTGATAAAGAAATTACTTTTACCAATGAAGGTAAAAAAGCAATTCTAACCAAGCTTATTGAAGCGGAAGGCTTTGAAAAATTCTGCGCACGAAAATATACTGGGACAAAAAGGTTTGGTTTAGATGGTGCAGAGTCAATGATACCAGCACTTGAGCAAATTATNAAAAGGGGCGGAAATTTAGGTGTCACAGATATAGTTATTGGCATGCCGCACAGGGGCAGNCTAAATGTTTTAGCAAATGTCATGCAAAAGCCAATGGTAGCAATCTTTAATGAGTTTCAGGGCGGAAGCGCAAATCCCGCAGATGTCGAAGGGTCAGGTGATGTAAAATATCACCTGGGCGCGTCAGCAGATAGAGAATTTGATGAAAATACAGTACATCTATCCCTTACTGCGAATCCATCCCATCTGGAAGCGGTAGACCCGGTTGTNCTGGGTAAAGTGCGAGCAAAGCAGGATGAAATGAGGGATGAAAAGCGTGTGAAAGTTCTACCTTTATTAATNCATGGTGATGCATCTTTTGCTGGCCAGGGAATAGTGTCTGAATGCCTTGGTCTATCCGGTTTAAAGGGTCACAAGACAGGTGGCTCGATACATTTCATTGTAAATAATCAAATTGGCTTCACAACATCACCTTCATATGCACGATCTTCGCCTTATCCATCAGATGTTGCCAAGATGGTTGATGCTCCAATTTTTCATGTTAATGGCGATGACCCTGAGGCAGTTGTTTATGCCGCGAAGGTTGGTACTGAATTTAGACAAAAATTCAATAAACCTTTTGTGATTGACATGATTTGTTACAGAAGGTTTGGCCACAATGAGGGCGATGAACCGCTATTCACACAACCACTAATGTATAAAAAAATTAAAAGCCATACATCAACAATGAAGATTTATGCCAACAAGTTAATNTCAGAAAGGGTAATTGATGAGGACACCTTTGATCGTTCACAAAAGGATTTCAAATCAGTGCTGGATGCAGATTTTATAAAGGCAAGCGCTTTCAAACCCAACAAAGCAGATTGGCTTGATGGGGCGTGGAAAGGACTAAGTGTACCTGATAATGGAGAAAGAAAGGGCGTGACTGGAATTTCCAAGAGTGAGCTTCAAGAAATTGCTAATAATCTCTATCAAATACCTGAAAAATTCAAGATCCATAAAACATTATCGAGGGTGCTAAATGAAAGACATGAAACTATCAAGAGTGGCACGGGTGTAGACTGGGCGACAGCAGAAGCGCTGGCTTATGGTTCTCTAATCAAAGAAGGTATTTCTGTAAGGTTATCTGGACAAGACTCAGAGAGAGGTACATTCTCTCAGAGGCATTCCGTGCTACATGATCAAGAAAATGAAGACAGGTATATACCACTAAACAGCAATCTCGGAAACGATGCTCAATTCGAAGTAATAAATTCAATGCTATCGGAGGAGGCAGTATTGGGTTTCGAATATGGGTATAGTCTGGCAAGACCAAGTGCGCTGACTCTCTGGGAAGCACAATTTGGTGATTTTGCTAATGGAGCTCAAGTCATAATAGACCAGTTTATTTGCTCCGGCGAAGCGAAGTGGCTGAGGATGTGTGGTTTGGTATTATTACTTCCACATGGTTATGAAGGTCAGGGGCCAGAGCATTCATCCGCTAGATTGGAGAGATTTCTTCAATTATGTGCAGAAGATAATATTCAAGTTGCAAATTGCACTACTCCTGCAAATTATTTTCACATACTAAGACGTCAGATTCATCGAAATTTCAGGAAACCATTAGTAATTATGACACCAAAGAGCCTGTTAAGAAATAAATATGCTGTATCAAATCTAGATGAGTTTTATGCTGGGGAGACCTTCCATAGACTCCTCTGGGATGATAATCATGAAGAGCTAATTAAAAACAGCCGAGCAAAGAAGCTTGTTCTCTGCTCGGGACGCATATATTATGATCTTTTGGAGGAAAGGGAAAATCATAAAAACTCCGATGTATACTTACTTAGAGTAGAACAGCTATACCCATTTCCAGAGAAAGGCTTGATTAAAGAGCTAACGAGACACAAAAANATAAAAGAAATTATATGGTGCCAAGAGGAGCCAAAAAATATGGGTGCGTGGACCTACATGCTAGAGAATGTAGAAGAACTCCTTGAAAAAATAGATTTTAAAAATAAAAAAATAAAATATATTGGGCGCGCTGCCTCGGCATCAACCGCTACCGGTCTAATGGCCAATCATAAAGCGCAACTTACTGATATATTGAACAAAATTTTTGATGTAAAAAAGATATAGGAATGTCAAATGACGATTGAAATTAAAGTACCGGAGCTTGGTGAGTCAATAGCCGAAGCAATAATTGGGAAGTGGTTAAAGAAGCCTGGTGATAGAGTNGAAGCAGACGAACCAATCATTGAGCTTGAAACAGATAAAGTTGCCGTTGATGTACCCTCTCCAATAGATGGATTTTTAGAAAAGCAGATGGTAAATGAGGGTGATACTGTTGAAGTAGGCTCAATTATCGGAATAGTATCCGAAAATCTAACTATCCAAAATGAAACTCCTGAAAAAAATGAGGATGGGAATAAAGTCAAAGCTAGTGAAGATAAAAAAGTTGATGCGAGTCATAATCCTGCAAGTAAAAAAAGTCCATCTCCATCTGCAATGCGGATCATTACTGAAAAAAATTTAGACACAAGTCAGATTTCTGGCTCTGGAAAAGAGGGACAAATACTCAAGGAGGATGTCATTGGCATTCCCGATAAAGATATTTCCGCCCCAGCAAAAACAACTGCATCGCTGCATGGTGAACAAGAAGAGATTATTCCGATGACTAAGTTGAGACAGACAATTGCCACACGCTTGAAGGAAGTTCAAAATACTGCAGCAATACTAACAACTTTTAATGAAGTTGATATGTCGAAGGTTCTAAATATAAGAGAAAAATATCAAACAAAATTTCAAGAAAAGTATGGAGTNAAGCTGGGATTTATGGGTTTCTTTGCAAAAGCTTGTATTGAAGCAATAAAGGAATATCCAATAATCAACTCAGAGGTTCGTGGCTCAGACATAGTATACAAAAAGTACATAAATGTCGGTATCGCTGTTGCAACAGAAAAAGGTTTATGTGTTCCAGTTGTTAAAAATGCTCAGGATTTATCTATACCTGAAATCGAAATGAAAATTTTAGATTTGGGCGCAAATGCTCGAAATGATACGTTGAGCATTAGCGATATGCAAGGCGGCACATTCACAATAACGAATGGAGGTATATTTGGATCGTTGATGTCAACTCCAATCTTAAATCCACCACAATCCGCAATACTAGGCATGCACAAGATTGAAAAAAGACCAGTTGCGATCAATGATAAGATTGAAATAAGACCGATGATGTATCTTGCACTAAGCTATGATCACAGGGTAATTGATGGCGCNGAGGCTGTCAGCTTCTTAGAGTTTATACGAAAGTGCCTAGATGACCCTGCAGACCACTTAATTGAATTATTTTAAGACTGGAGAAGTAAAAATGCCAAATAAGTTTGACTCTATTGTTATTGGATCAGGGCCCGGTGGATATGTATGCGCGATCCGGCTAGCGCAAAATGGAAGAAAAGTAGCGATTATTGAAAAAAATAAAAATTTTGGGGGCACTTGCTTAAACATAGGATGTATTCCCTCAAAAGCACTTTTACATGCTTCACACCTTTATGAGCAGTCTAAAAATGAATACTCCAAAATGGGTATCAAAGTTCAACCGTCCATTAATATAAAGGAGCTATTAAACTATAAGGAATCNATGATTAAATCAAACACTGATGGAATAAGCTTTTTATTTAAAAAGAATAAGATAGTTTCCATCACGGGAACAGCAGAGATACTATCCAACAATGAAGTAAAAGTTACAAACGGCGAAAACACTGATACCTATAATGCTTCAAACATCATTATTGCTACGGGCTCAACGCATAATACAATTCCAGGTGTTGAGATTGACGAGAAATCTGTCATATCGTCAACTGGTGGCCTAAGCCTCGATAGTGTGCCCAAAGATCTCCTCATAATTGGCGCCGGATATATTGGTATAGAGCTCGGTTCTGTCTGGTCAAGGCTTGGATCTAAGGTAACATTTGTCGAAGCTTTTGACAGGATACTTCCGAATACTGATATTGAGTGTGCAGATTACTTAAAAAAATTACTCGAAAAAAGGGGTATGAAATTTATTTTAAACACAAAAGTTGAGAGCGTAAAAAAAGAAAAAAATGTTCTGAAAATTAATCTTGTAAGTGGAATGGATAATANTAAATCCGTCTTAACAAGTGATATCGTTATGCAGTCTGTTGGTAGAAAGCCTTTTATTGAAGGATTAGGGATCGATAATGTTGGTATAAAGTGTGATAAATTTGACAATATAATAGTTGATAAGAATTTCCAAACATCTGAAAAAAATATTTATGCAATTGGTGATGTGATTAATGGCCCAATGCTTGCGCACAAGGCGGAAGAAGAAGGAGTTGCTGTTGCAGACGTAATTTCTGGAAAGTATGGACATGTAAATTATAATGTGATCCCATCTGTAATTTATTGTGATCCCGAGATTGCAAGTGTTGGAAAAACAGAGCTTGATTTAGCAAATGAAGAAATTCCATACAAAGTCGGAAAGTTCCCATTTATTGCTAACGGTAGAGCAAAAGTGAATAATCAAACGGATGGATTTGTAAAAATTTTATCAGACTCTANAACAGATAAAGTTTATGGTATTCATATCATTGGTTCGGATGCAGGTAATCTTATCGGTGAGGCAGCATTAGCGCTAGAATTTGGCGCGTCATCTGAGGATATTGCAAGGACCTGCCATGCGCACCCAACTCTAACCGANAGCCTAAAAGAAGCTGCACTTGATGTAAATAATATGGCCATCCACAAGTAGGGAAAGATAAAAATTATGGATGCAATAAGAAACCTTATTGAACGATCATCTTCGGGACACCTCGATGCACCAATACCAAATCGTGAAGAACTTGACAAGATATATCAGGCTGCACTGAGGGCACCAGATCACAAAGGTCTCAAACCATCTCGATTTATTGAAGTAAGCGGAGAAGGCTTAGATAAATTATCTAATATTTTTGTCAACTTTGCAAAGAAGAATTTAACAGAAGCAGACAAGGGTACAATTGAAAAATATCGCAAAATGCCATATCGTGCACCATTAATTATTATTTTAATATCCTGTTATACAGCAGACAGGGGCGTGCCTGAGATTGAACAAATGATGTCAACAGCATGCTCAGCCCAATCAATATTATTAGCTCTGAACGCCCTTGAATATTCAGGTATGTGGAGAACTGGAAAATTATCATTTAATCAAAGTATATCAAGTTTGTTAGGTCTTCGTAATAATGAGACTGTTATTGGATATATCTATGTTGGAACAAATATTGGACCAAAAAAACAAAAAGATTTACCAAATAGCTCTGACTTTGTTGAAATCTGGACTTAACTATCTCAAACTGAAAATAATACTAAAATTCGCCTTTTTCAAAGAACTTTAATAAAATTTTCACGTGGACATTATTCCTAAATGTATATATAAAATTATTAACAATAGGGGGCTATAATGGATAGATTAAATGTCGGAATAATTGGCACCGGTTGGTGCGGAGGAATACGTGCTGAGGCATCTGCAAAAAATGGGCTAGTGGATCAACTTCACATATGCGAAATTAGAGAAGATAGATTAAAAGAAGTAGCAGAACTAACAAATCCGACAAGCGCAACGCTTGATTACAAAGATTTGCTAAANAATGATGACATTCATGCAATAATGATATCCACTACCCCGGAGAGCACCCATTTCCCAATTGCAAAAGAAACACTTGAAGCTGGTAAACATCTACTTCTGGAAAAGCCAATTTCAAGGACACTAACAGAAGCAGATGAATTAATAAGCCTTGCTGAAAAAAATAAGGTTCAATTTACAATTGGCTACTCACAAAGATTTCGCTCTAAGTATGCATACGTTCGTGAAAAATTTTTAGATGGCACACTTGGAGAGCCCGTAAGTGTTTTGATATCGAGGAATATTACAACGCAATTATCCAAGAGAATTACAGGAAGAACAAGGTTATCTCCAGCTGCCATGGAAGCAACTCATGATCTGGANTATGCTCTCTGGTGCCTTGCGCCACGAAAGCCGGTCAGAGTTTATTCTCAGCAAGTAGAAAAAGTTTTAATAAAAAATTCCAATTCAGCAGACTGTCAGTTTATCATGGTTACACTAGATGATGGAACTGTAGTAACAGTTGGGGCGGGGTGGGTACTACCGCCAAGTTATCCAAATTACTCCTCAACAAAAATGGAATTTATTGGTTCAAAGGGCGCAATAATTCTTGATGATACACATAATGATGTGACTATTATGACGGGTGAGAGGGGTATAGAATACCCAATGTCTTCAATGCCAGGCGAACCAGTTGGTCATGTAAATGCAGGCCCCATGGCAGAAGAAACTAATAACTTTATCGACGCAATATTATTCAACAAGCCTGTAATTGTTAAACCAAGAGAAGCAAGAGTTGTCATGGAANTATATCAGGCNGCAGACCTATCAGCTGAAAGGGGNGAGCCAATAAATCTACCAATTAATATTGACCCACTACAAGAGGGGCAGGCATAATGAAAGATGTCGGCCTAGCAGTTATCGGATGTGGGACAATAGGTAGGATTAGGGCCGAGTTAGCCAGGGATTATCCTGGTATTAAATGGCTTGGATTATGTGATATTAGGAAAGATGTTGCAGAAAAATTAGCGGCAGACTGTAGTGCAGATTTTTATACAACCGATTTTAATGAGCTCTTAAATAGAAGCGAAGTAAACGCCGTAATTATTGCAACNGAAGAAAATGCTCATNTCGAGCCGACATTAAAAGCAGTTGAGATGGGGCATGCATTNTTCATTGAAAAACCACTCGCCACAAACCCACAAGACTCAAGAAAGATTATTGATGCAATCGAAAGTAATAACATAGACACAGTTATGGGGTACACCAACAGATTTAGAAGACGATTTCTTGCGGTCAAGGAGAGACTTACAACAGGGCAAATTGGTCATGTTCACTCAGTTGTTACAAGAGCTTTCATGAATAAAATGGTACCAATTGCAACAATAAATAAAACAAATGATCGTCAAAATTTAACGCCAATGGTAGTGTCGGGGACACACAGTCTGGATATGTCTATGTGGCTAATGGAAGGAAAAAATCCTGTGAGTGTTTATGCTAAATCCGTTGATGGCGTTCTTAATCAGTGGGGTACAAAAGACTCCACATTTGGGATATTTACAATGGATGATGGTACTATTTGGAGTATGAATATTTCTTGGGCCTTACCAGAAGTTTGGCCAGGATCAGTNTATGGTCTGGAGATAGGTATCGTTGGAACAGAAGGTGTTATTGACATTGAAGATACTCACAGAGATTTAGTTTTAGCATCAAATATAGCTCAAGGAGCAGGTTATACATCCAGAGAATATTCACCGCCTCAAGGTAGGTACGTTGATTTTTTAACAAGTTACCCAGCCGGTGATATCCAGGGTGGCCAATTCTGGGGTCCAATGAGAGAAGAAACCAATACTTGGTACACACGACTGTGCACAGGGCAAGATACTCCGCATGCCACAGCGCAAGATGGCCATAGAAATCTACTTATGACAATGGCTATGGACTTATCAGCAAAAGAAGGAAAAGAAATTATCTTACCTGAAAGAATGGACGACATATTTTAACTTATAATAGATCATAATATTTTCTTCTTATATAATCTGGAAAATTTTCAATTGTATTGCCACAAGCCTCTTGACATCTTAATTTCATTATATCACGAAGCGTCTGATCTATTTCGATGATCTGGGTCCCTTTCTTTTTTAAGTATTTCATACATCTGACATCCTCATGGATTGCGAGCTGTCTTTGGTATGCAGTTGCCTTTTTTATAATTTCATTGAGGTTATTCTGGAATAATTTATCCCAGCTATAATACTTTTTCTTATTGCACAACAAAATTGAGTTACCATAGAGATGAGATGATAACGTGATGTGCTTGTGATAATCCTCGATACCATAGTTAATTATATTTGTAAGTGGATTTTCCTGTGTATCTATTTCGTTTTGTACGATTGCATTTTTTAGATTTTTTACATCAATAAATTTAGTGGTAAAGCCAAGTTTCTCAAATGCTAATTTGTGCATGCTATTTTTAGCAATTCTTATTGTCAGATTTTTGCAATCATCAATGGATTTAATCAGTTTTTTATTTGATGATAGATGACGTATCCCATTATCCCACCAACCAATTACTTTATAGCCTGTCTTATGCTCAACTTCATTTGATAAGAACTCTCCTATTTCACCATCAAGCAAATTATAGACCATATCTCTACTGGATATTTGGAATGGGATCTCAAATAAATTTAGCTCATTTACATTCTCGGTTAGATAGCTTGAAAAAAAATAACAACAATCAATTTGCCCATCTTCNACAAGTTTGAGAAGGTCAATGGCCTTGTGACCCAAATCCCCTACATCTGAAACAAATTTGAAATCAATATCGGCACCGTAGAGCTTCTCAAGCTGATTTTTAATAAAAAAAACACTTTGTGCTTGGACAGATTTTTCAGGGTGATATCCGGCCCAATATATGCTGTACTCTGTCAATCTCAACCACTCTTATTATTTATCGATTAGCTTTTCATATTCGTTNTATAGCAAAGAAAAATCTACATCTGCTAGACCTTCCGAAACTGCATTCTTTAAAATATCTGTGGTCAGCTCCCCATATGGGCATACAATTTCATTATCATTTAGTAAGTTGGTAACCATACTTAAATCTTTAAAGAGGTTAGATACGCGGGACCTGGCATCCCATTTTTCGGATAGTATATGGTTTGGAAATCTTGACTCTGATATAAAGCTTCGAGCATTTCCAGAATTAAATACATCAATAACTACCTCAGGATCAATGCCAAGTTTTTTTGCGCCAATCACTCCTTCAACAGTTGCAAGAAATATTGTGTGTGTAACCATATTGTGTATTAGCTTAAGTGCGTGACCAGATCCTACAATACCCACATGAATTAATCTATTAGTAAAAGACTCAAGTACAGGCGTTACCGACTTGATTATATTTTTTTTACCACCCATCATTAATGTGAGCGTTCCTTTTTCCGCACCCTGCGCTCCACCGGTCATCCCGCAGTCGATATAATTTATTTTTCGCTTACTTAATTCTTTTGATAACTTTTTTGTTTCGTCAGGGTTTGATGTTGTAAGATCAATTATAATTGTATTTTCTTCAATGTTATCAATCCAATCTCCGCTGAAGAGAAAATCTCTTATTTGTTGAGTACTTGGCACCACAAAAATAAGTATATTAGATGATATCAAGCCCAGTTTTGGATTATTAACAATGACATCATTGTNATTCTCNAGCTGATTCAGAAGACTTGTATTAATCTCAAAAATAGAATTTAGGTAACCTGCATTTTGAATATTGTTCGCAATACCAAGTCCCATTTGACCAATGCCAATTACGGATACAGATGGCTTCATAGTCGTCATTTTGTTACCTTATCTCCAGATGAGAGATGTTGGACCGTCTCGCCTGTTTCTGTAAAGGTTCGAGTAACATTTGTCTCGCCATATATCCAAAATATTGTGAGAGGCACATCCCCAACATTATTAAACCTATGCGGTACATTTGCTGGTATGAAGGAATTATCCATTGCCCCCAATTCAGTCTTAACTCCCCCGCATTCAACTTCAGCATAACCTGAAATTATCAATACTTGCTCACAGCAATTATGGCTATGCATAGGGGCGGCTCTACCCGTTGGGAAAGTTGTAAATCCCGATGTAAATATCGTACCATCTGCGTTATCCTTCCCATAAAGAAGGGCTGTGGATACGCCATCACCACGGTCAAAGTTCGGTCTATCTTCATATTTTATAATATTAGCTGTCATTATTTTCTCCTATTTTAATACTTAATTACTCTCAACGAATACAATATCAACATCGCCTGAGCCATTTCTTCTGTTTGAGGCAGCGTTTTTGTACTCTTCTGACTCAAAACAATTTATAGCAGTTTGTTTATCAGGAAATTCAGCGATTATGAATCGTGAAAAATGATCGGTCCCCTCCATTATACTGTAATCACCACCCCGTGTTAAAAAACGACCACCGTAACTCTCAACAATATCTCCGGCTTTACTTGCATATTTTTGATATGACTCATTATTAATTATTTTTGCTCTTGCTATCCAGTATGTGACCATTTATTTTATTCCTTATAAATCAAAATTAGAATATCATCATATTGCTTAATTATAAAATGCTATCAAACTAAATATTACTTTATTATCAATTTTTAAGGGTCTGCAAATGAATGAAAATTTAAAGCGTATTAGTGAAAATCAATTATTTGATTTCATAAATAATGCTCTTATTACAATTGGATTACCTCAAGATCATGCGAATGTTGTCGCAAAGCTGATGACCCAAGCTGATCTTATTGGAAGTGACGCACATGGTGTCTTTAGGNTACCTCAATACACAAAGAGACTACTATCAGGGGGAATAAATAAAACACCAAATATACGAATTGAACGTGAAAAAAATTCAATGGCAGTTTTGAACGGTGATAATGCTATGGGTCATCTCGTGATGGAGAGAGCGTCAAACTTGGCAGTTAAAAAAGCAAAAGAGCATGGTGTAGCTTGGGTTGGAGCAAACTCATCAAATCATGCTGGACCTGCATCATTATACGCCAGAATTCCTTTAGAACATAATATGATAGGTATTTATGTTGCTGTTGGCAGTGGAAATCACGTACCACCGTGGGGTGGAACAGATCTGCTATTATCGACAAATCCAATCGCAATTACTGTTCCGAGTCATGATGAGCCGCCAATTGTGTTGGATATGGCAACCACCGTTGCTGCTTACGGGAAGGTAAAAGAAAAACTTCAAAGAAATGAAGAAATGCCCATAGGGTGGATGATAGATGGTGAGGGTAAACCCCTCACTGATCCAAAAAAATCCAGTGAAGGTTATTTACTTCCAATTGGTGAAGCAAAAGGTTACGGTCTTGCGCTTATGTTTGGCATACTTGCGGGGACATTAAATGGTGCATCATTTGGGAAAGCAGTGGTAGATTTCAACGCTGATGCATCCAGTTTNACTAANACAGGACATTTNATTATAGCAGTTGATATAGCGGCTTTTATTGAAGTTGAGAAATTCAAAAAAAATATAGATCAAGTATGGAAGGAAATGAAGGGATCAAAATTAATGCCAGGTTTTGATGAAATTAGATTACCTGGTGAAAGATCGCATTATATTTATCTTGATAGAAAAAAGAATGGAATTCCAATACATCAGAATTTAAAAAATGTTCTTGATACATTATCTGAGGATTTAAATATTAATAAAGTATACTAAAATTAAAACCATGGAAACTGCAAACGAATTAAGAAAAGCTCTCGGTTGTTTTGCAACAGGCGTGGCAATTATTACGACATCAGACGAGGAATTTAACCCCGTGGGCGTCACAATTAATTCATTCACTTCATTATCTCTGGAACCACCATTAGTTATGTGGGGGCTCTCTAAAAGAGCGCCAAGTCTTGATGCGTTTAAATACAGAAGATTGTTTGAAGTAAATATACTCTCTAGCGAACAAGAAGATTTATTAAAAGTATTTTCAACCCCTTCTGAAAATAAGTTTTTGGATGTTAAATGGGATATGAGCGAAAAGGGACTTCCAAAAATTAGAGGATGCATAGCAAACTTCGAGTGCGTTGTACATTCAATTTTTCCAGGAGGGGATCATGAAATTTTTGTGGGTAATGTAATAGATTACTCTTACAAAGATTTAAAACCACTAGTACTGTCGAAGGGTAGAGTAATTAGCAATTAATTCTCTAAGCCTTAATTGGATATATTGGCTCTTCACCATTTAANACCCTTGCAACATCCGAAGCTGCTTTTGTCTGTAATTCTTCAAGAGCCTCTACGGAATAGAAAGCTGTATGAGGAGCGAGTATCACGTTATCTCTTCCAATTAGAGCTGAGTCTTCTGGCAAAGGTTCTGTTTCAACAACGTCAAGNCCAGCTCCGCCGATTTCTTTATTATCNAGGGCTTCAATCAAGTCTTTCTCATCAATAAGAGGCCCACGCGCTGTATTAACAATAATTGCCGTTTTTTTCATTTTTTTAAAAGCTTCCTTATTAACCAGACCTTTTGTCTCAGGGAGTAGCGGGGCATGAACTGAAATGAAATCTGACCTTTCGTATAGCTCGTCCATAGTGACACTTTCAACATTAAATTTTTCAAATAATTCCTTCGGAGCGTATGGATCAGCTGCAATTACCTTAAAGCCGAATGCCTGAGCTTTTGGAGTCATAAGTCTCGGTATATTACCAAACCCAATAAGACCAACAGTTTTACCCCTTAATCTGTACATTGGAACTACGGCTGGCATTTCCCATCTGCCCGATTGAACAAGTTTATTTGATTGAGGTATTTTTCGAGCCATTGATATAATCATAGCCATTGCCTGATCTGAAACCTCATCAAGGCAGTAGTCTGGGACATAATTTACTGATATTCCTAACTCACCAGCAACTTTTAGATCTATATTATCTACGCCAATTCCAAATCGACCAATTGCTTTACAGTTTTTGAGGCTACGAAGAATATTTTCGTTTAGCTTAGCATAAGTTACGAGTATTGCATCAGCGTGTTCAGCTGATTTAATGATNTCTTCCTCTGAGCTACTTGGTGCCTGAATGACTTCAGCATTTGCATCTTCGAGCGCCTTTTTTGCCGGATCAAGGGAAGGAAAGGGGCTATCAGTTACGACTACAAGTGGACCGTTTTTCATTTTAACACCTATTTTTTTAAAGTTTCAGGATTAACGCAATTTGGTGGTGTTGTGCCATCAATGATTGCTTCTATATTATCTACAACTCGGTGAGCCATACCTTCGCGGACATCTTTACCTGCAGAGCCCAGATGTGGCGCCAAAACGACATTATCCATTGAAAATAATTCCTTTTCAATTTGTGGCTCGTTTTCGTAAACATCAAGACCTGCACCAGCAATTTCACCATTTTGGAGTGCTCTCACCATTGCTTTTTCATCAATGATTGGCCCTCTCGCAGTATTAATAATATACGCAGATTTTTTCATCAGTTTGAATTCCTTGTCTGATATCAGGTGAATTGTTTCAGGTCTTTCTGCAGCATGAACTGAGACAAAATCCGCTTGTTTAAATAGCTCGTCATATTCAACATATTCAAATCCAAATTCAGCCTGATCTTCTGGTGTCATTTTGTTTGGTCCCCAGTATATCACTTTCATACCAAAGCCTTTTCCACGTCGTCCTGTTGCTTTTGCAATTCTTCCTCTTCCCCCGACAAGACCTAATGTTTTTCCTGAGACATCGCCACCTAAAAATAATGCAGATTGGGCGCCGGGGTATCCNCCTCCGCGAACGAATCGATCTGCCTCGAGAATTCTTCTTGCTACACACAATAAGAGCCCAAAAGCAATGTCTGCTGTTGCATCTGTTACAACCGCTGGTATCACTGTTACGGGCATACCTATTTCTGTTGCTCCCGTGACATCAATTCTATCAGGAGTAATTGACTGTGAAGCTACTGCCTTGAGATTTGGATTAGCTTGCATGATTTTTTTATCAACAACATCATGCAAGAGGCAGTATAAAATATCACAATGCATTACTTCATCCATGAGTGTTTCATAAGGTATGATTTTTGAAGCATCTGGGTATACTTTTACTTCGACGTCACCTCTTTTCTCCAATCTATCNATTGCACTTTCTGCTATTGGCTGTGTTATAAAAATTTTTGTTTTTGTCATTATATAAACCCTTTTTATTTGTCTGTTATTAGTCTCTCATCAAATGGTGTTCTCGACATTATGTGTGGACCCTGTTCAGTTATGAGGACCATTTCTTCGAGCCGTACTCCACCACCACCTCTGACGCCATCAATCCAAATCAATGGTTCAACAGCAAATACCATTCCAGGTTCAAATTCATATTCAGGCGCACCGGGAAGTGTTTCCCCTATATATGGTGGTTCATTTGCTCCAATACCGACACCGTGTCCAATAAATAACGATAGGAAACGTCCACCAAGTCCAAATTTTGCTGCCTCATTTATAAGCGCATTCGCAGAGTCTTTATTTGTTTTACCTGGTCTCATTTCATTGATGCCTGCTTGAAGGCCATAATAGACTGCGCTGTATACGTTAATTTGTTCCTTTGAAGGATATGATGCTTGTGTTCCACAATAAACTGTTCGGGCCATGTCACCGAAATACCCATTCCAGGCAGCTCCAATATCAATAAAGACCAAATCCCCATCTCTTACAATTTTATCTGAACAGATCCTGTTTGGAGGCGCCATGTGCTCTCCTGAAGCAACAAAGGGAGTAGTTACGTGCGAGTATTCACCCCCAAGAGTATATAATGTGTGCATCGCATTAGCTGCAATATCACATTCACGAACACCCTCTTGTACAGAATTGATTGCAGTTGCGCAAACGGCATCTGCAATTGCAGTCGCTTCCTCAAGCATAACAATTTCTCCTGGTAATTTTATCATCCTCGCTTTTTGCATAGGGGTGTCACCGTCTTCAATTGTTAAATTTGGGAAATGCTCTTCAAGCGCTTTATAGAATATAATGTTCGACTCATCCAATCCAATTTTTGCTTTTTCTAGTTTATATTTTTTTAGAACTGGACCAAGTATATCTTTCACAAGACCTTTAATTAGTGCTTTTTCCTCTATGATTGGGATNGTGTAGACTTCTTTAATCCAAGGCATTGTCCTGTCAATTCTATCTCTTTCGCCGCCTGAGCAAAAGAGAATTGGGTCTTCGTTCTCAATTAAGAGAGCGCCGTTTAAGCATGTTGATTTTCCATGTATGATTTGAGGCCTGAGGTCAGTTAGATATCGTTGATTTTCATCTTTCCAGACAAGTAGAGCGTCAAGACCGGCATTTTTTAACTCAGCCTTTGCTTTGTTTATACGCTGTGATCTTAGCTCTGATGGAGATACTCTCTCCTCATAGCTGACATTGTATCCTCCACGAGCATAGTGATCAATCTTCATACTAATTCCTTAATTAAGATAGAGTATCTTCAGCAATTTTTCTAAATTCATCATCGTTCATGAGCCTTTTATTTTCAAGTCCCCAATCTTTGATCGCCATTAAGATTTCCATTGCCTGTTTGTCATCTGCTTTGATTTGGAACCTATCTAACCTATCTTTTATTGAGTCAATTCCCGAACCCTTCCCTATAACTATCTCAGGCTCTTTTTGCCCGACCATACTTGGTCTAAAAGGAAACAGTTCAGTTTGGTTTTCGTAACCACAGTTAATCAGCCAGTTTGCTATTATACCAGACTCAACATTAAACAAGTCATCGCCAACTATTGGTCGGTTTGATGGGACATTTACACCAGATAAATCTCTCACTAGGTCGGCAATCCCCTTTAGGTTTTCAGTTTTTATACCAATATCTTTATTATACAGTGTTTTAAGTGCCATAACAGTCTCCTCTGTTGGAACATTACCAGCCCTTTCGCCAAGTCCAAGGACGGTAGAGTGAATAACTTCAACACCCATCGAGACGGCCATCAGAGTGTTTGCTATCCCAAGACCAAAATCTTGGTGGAAATGTGCTTCAAGAGGTACATTTATTCTTTCCTTCACAGCGCTAACAAAATACGGCATGGCGTGTATTGATGTTGCTCCCATAGTGTCTACTAACGCTAAAGCATCCATATGCCCTTCATTTCCTACTTTTTCGATTAAATCTATTACCCACTTCAGATCTGATCTGGAAAAATCTATCGGAAAGAATACCACTTTAAGTCCATTATCATGAGCGTATTTAGTTGATTCGATTGACAAATCAATTGCTCGTTCCAATTCCCATCTGTACCCAAGTTCAATTAAATGCTGACTTGATGGAACTTCCATCACAACTCCCGAAACGCCAGAGTCAACTGCACGCTGAACGTCATCAACCATACATCTGGCAAATGAAAATATTTCAGGTCCAAGATTTCTTTTTGCCAAATCTGATACAACTTTGGCATCCTGATGGGACACAACAGGCATCCCAGCTTCAATTCGATGTATACCAGCTTCTGCTAACGCTTCCGCTATCTTAATTTTATCGTCATAGTTAAATGCAACACCTGTTTGCTGCTCTCCATCTCGCAATGTGACATCATGAATTTGTATTTTTTCTGGAAAATTAATTTCCTTTGTAACTTCTGGTGCAAAATTCCACTGGCTAGTGAGCCATTGATCTGATTTCCAAGGTGTATTTGACATATTATCTCCCATCTTACTTTCTAATTTGTCACGTGAATTCGTAATCGTTATAATTAACAATGATTAGTTATATATACATTTAGACTAATTTTGAAGAAAAAAATTAAACAAATTACTCAAGGTTTTTTTTGGTAGCAATATTGTGGTTTGGATCAAGTTGAATAACTCTGTTATGAAGCTCATTACTTTTTTGGATGTCGCCTTGCATTAATTTTATATCACCAAGAATAGAATAGCCAACAGGAGAGTCTGGATTATTTTCGATAAATTTCTGAGCATAATTCTCTGCAAGTTCATACTGACCAGCCTCTGAATAAGATCTAATTTGCCATAGTAATGCCTCTTGATTATGCGAATTTATCTCAAGTTCTTTGTTCATATGTATTATAGANTCATTCCGCTCGTTAAGTTTGTAATATATTTTTCCAAGCATGAGATTTAAATTATTTTCATTAAGTTTTTGATTCATTGAGGACGCAATCAATAGATCATTTTTTGCTTCATCATAGTTCTCAAGAATTAATANCAATTGCCCTCTTTCAAAATATAAAATATCATCTGATGGATTTAATTTTATTGCTTTATTATAGTAGTTTATAGCATCTTTATAATTTTTTAATTTAACCATTACTCTTGCATTTGAATGCAGATCCGATGACTGTAAATCTAAAATTTCATTTAGTAAGCTTGGCACACCTGGTTCTTTTGGATCTATAGATTCGATTTGAGCAAGATTATATTTTGCAAGATCATATTTTTTATTTGCGGTTAATAGCTTTACTTTTTCAAAGAGATATTTTGTACTTTTTCGATCACGCATTATTGCCTTATTAATGTGAACAAGGGCATCACCCAAGTTATCTTCAGTTATTGAAATGATATATTTTAGGTAATACGCATAGGAGTAGTCGGAGTTTATATTTATGACTTTATCGATTATATTATTAGCTTTCGTTAAGTTTCCTCCAACTATATAATTTTCACTGAGCTGGATCATGCTCTGGATGTCTGAGTTATCCTCAAAAATTACACCTGTTAGTATAAGATTTGCTC
The DNA here is from genome assembly GCA_002699615.1 of Rhodobiaceae bacterium. Taxonomy (GTDB): domain Bacteria; phylum Pseudomonadota; class Alphaproteobacteria; order Rhizobiales; family TMED25; genus TMED25. The sequence continues at coordinate 150,736 of PAAM01000016.1, forward strand.
TCTTTGTGTCACCGGACTTGAATAATGCTCTTGCGAGTTGTCTTTTTATGTCAACTGAGTTTAAACCCTCTTTAATGGCCATCTCAAAATACTTTNTTGCTCCTTCATAGTTATTTAATTTAATTTCAATTATGCCTGCTAAGTAATAATCCTCCAATCTGGCATTAGGATTAGCCTTNATGAGTTTCTGCATAACTTGACTTGCCACCTGATTGTTGTTAGTTGATGAATAGGAGTTTGCGAGATAGTATAGTAGCTCTAATTCTTCTTTATTATCTACCCCGTCAGATATTGCTTTCTGGCATTGCTCAATAGCTGGCTCATGCAGACCTATACTGCTAAATTCTATACATTTTTTTGTATTTTGTTCAGTAGAGTATGTAATTTCGCTAAAAAAAAGAGAAATAAATAGAATTATTACAGACGATATGATTCTGAGATTTTTCATGTAAAACCAGGGCCTTCTGAATTCTTTACTGTATAGTATAGTTCACTTAAAGTTTATTTGAAGAAAAATTAATATTTTAAATTTCCTCTATTAATTAAAAAATCTAGTATTTTTTCTATTTCCCTAAGATAAATTGATCCCTCAAGTAGGGCGTATTGCATTAATGGTATAATTTGATAAATATATAATTTGAATTGCCAGAAGTCATCAGTTATTTGACTATTAGATTTATAGCTATCATAAAAACCACGACCAAATGTACCATTAAGATATAAATAAGCCAGCTCATATTCTGAATCTGCATAGAACAATGCTGGATCAATAATCTTCAAGTTTCCGTTCCTGCACATAAGAATATTTCCGGACCATATATCACCATGTATTAATGTTGATGAATTTGGTTCATTTAAATTACGATCAATATAATCTCTAGTAACTAATATCTTATCGCATAGTTCGGAATCAACTCGCATACTTTCTCTTATTTTGTCAAATAAACAATCATAGCGCTGGGATAGATAAAATTTTTTCCAAGATTGACAAATTTTATTCTGCTGCAACAGTGAACCAATGTATGTATCATACTCATAGCCATATCCATCGTGAGGTTTTCTTTCCAAGTGAAATTTAGCAATTTTTTCTCCAAGCATTTTTTGATTAAAATTTTTTTGATCAGCCCCGCAAGTCTCGAAGTACTCCATTAATATTATTTTTTTATCAGCGTAATAAATTTCTCGTCGTGTTAGAGGGCTAGATTGTATATCGTTNTACATTTTATTAATTACCAAGCATTGGTCACTTACTTGTCTATTTATTTTTAGAAAGTATTTNCTTTCTGTTGTTTTAAGAAAATAATTTTCAAAATCATAATTTTTACTGATGGGTGAGATTTTGATAATACTCTCTTTGGTTGATATGGCATTTCGGTCGTAAATTAATTTTTTTACAACGTAATTCATTTATCCCCACAACATGGAGCTTGCAATATTCATACAACCTTCTGAATAGTCGATTTTATTTTTTCGATCTTNTGTCAGAAAAAGGGGCGCGTCGTGATCGATGTAATCTGCTTTTGCAGCAATAATCTGTGACGCACCAATGCCAAGGGATGTACAGAGCATGCACCCACTCATTGTTTTCATTCCAATACTAATCGCATTTTGTTGCATCAGCAAAGCTTCTGTAAGACCACCTGCCTTATCTAACTTGATGTTGACAGCGTCATAGTATTTCTCAATTTTTTTTATATCTCCAAGGCTTCTGCAAGACTCATCTGCGCACAAAATAGTTTTAGTTCTTAAGTCTGTTAGTAATTTATCATGCTTTGGTTCCATTGGCTGTTCCAAAACCTCAACNTGTAACCTTTCACAATAATCAATATATTTNCTAATTTTTGCAGGTCTTATTGACTCATTTGCGTCTATCAAGAGTCTTTTTTTGGGAAACTTTTCCCTAATTTTTAATAGTCTATTTATATCAGTGTNATCTCCTTTAAATTTTATTTTAAATATTTCACAGTCAATGTAAGCACTGGCGGTTGATAGGTTCTTCTCAATACTTGAAGCATCTAGTGTAATCATGGTGGGTAAAACATCTGGCTTTTTTACATTATGATAAGTCCAGATCGTTTTTTTATTTTGTTTTAACTCAAGATCCCACAAAGCAGTATCAATAGCTGACCGTGCGGGGCCTGGTTCAAATAGTTTATTTATTATCCATCTCTCAAGGCCATCCTCGCAACCCTCCAAAGCTTGTTTCATACCTACTAATTTATCTAGCTCTGTTCTTATTGTTTGGCCATATCTAAAATTTGGCGTACACTCTCCAATACCTGAGTGAATATTGTCAGACAGACGAACTGTGATTACATCAGCTGTTTTTTTTGAACCTCTTGATATCGTAAAGCTATCTTTTAATGAATAAGACTCGTGTTCAAAAAATATATTTAATCTACTCATAAGAAGTATAATAACCAATATAGATAGAGGTCTCTATAAAATATTTTAGTCAAGCTTACCTATTGAGTGNGATATTAGGATGAATAATACCCCAGACTCTGAGTCAAGAAATTGACTAATTTCGTCTTCATTATTTTTTCTTTGATGATTTGAAATGATTTCTTCGAAAGATTTCAAGTACTTATTAATTAAGCTCCTAAAGCTTTTATTTTCGGAATATCTAGATTTAATCAGATTAAATAATTTACGCCCAACCCTGGAGTAGTCTTTTTCGCTGATAACCTCGTTGGATCCATTATAGTAAGCCTCCCAAATTTCGCTAGGTTGCCTATTTGGAAGCAGTATTGAGAGTTTTTCGTAATCAAATTTTACTAAATCAAGAATTTCATTTTCCAAAATTTCAAGTTTTTGGTTATCTGCGGTTGTTTTTTTTTCACTCATTCTTGANTTTGGTGAGAGGATTTCAGGTAAGATCCAATCTTTTGATGGCTTTCTTCTGTCCTGGCGTACTGATTGGGTATTTATTTTTTTCTCTTGAGATCGTTCAACAGGAGGCGGTACCGATTCAATGTCCCTATTAATATCATAATCAGAGATTAATGAATTTAAATGGCCAATTGCAGCAATTTGCTCTTCAATTACACCCCTCATTTTATTTAAGTGTTGATTTGTTTCATCTGGAAGCTCAAAAATATCTCGTTTAATTGAGCTTCTTGTATCGTCTAGATTTTTTGATAGTTTTTGAGTNGCTTCAATTAAGCTGTATAAACTCTCATTGTANGAAGTCGTAATTTGACTTATTTCCTGATCAATTTTATTTAGGGTTTCTTTTTGAACGTTAGCCATNTCTGAGGTGATTTTTGATGTTGTCGAAGATATNTCATTTGCAATATCAGTTGNGGTATTCCTTGCCTCCAACCTGTAATGATCTATAGATGATGATATTTTACTTTGAATATTTTCGATATTACCAATCGTATTCTGGCTTAATTCCTCNGATTTCTCGAGAAGGCTGGCGCTGAGGTTGATCAATTGTTCATGCATATTACTGTGAATACTCGAAAGTTCATGATCCGTAGTCTTTGTTGTATTATCGAAGTTTATTTTTGTGGTTTGAAGAATTTCTTTTATTGTTAAATTTAACTTATCAGTTGTATCTTTTGTGATCTCTTTTATTGACTCCATCATCATCTTAGTCTTTGCGTTGAATTCTAATATCTTTTGATCAAAAGATTTTTCAATTTCAAATTTCTGTCCTTCAATTGTGGATTTTGTCTTTGAATTTATGTCTTTGAATATTTCTTCGATGCTTGTAATTTGACCGGAGAGTGTACTCTCGAGTTCTGACGATAGGTATTTTAAATGCTCCGATAGACGTTTATTGATTGAAACTTCTTCAGCTAATTTTTCATCAATAATTTTAATGGTATTCTCACTTATGCCCGATATTTTTGATTCATATATATTCGATATTTCCTCTAGAGATTTGATGTCTTTACTCAATCCTTCATAAATATTCGAGAGTTTGGGCTCCATTTCATTTTTGAAGTTATGTAAAAGCAGGTCAGTATTAACGATTTTTGTATCCATTTCCTCGCTCAAACGTGTTAGATCAGTAACAGAGTTGTCTAGCTTTGAATTTTGCTCACTCATTAGTTTATTTAAATAGCCAATAGCCAATTCCAGCTCATCTTTTGTAGTTTTCACTGACTCTGCTTGATCGTTAATGGAATTATTAGTTGCATTTAAACTTGATGAAATGTCATCACTATTATCTTTTATCAAGACTGATGTAGCTTCAATTTTTTCCACTGTATTATCAAATATCGATAGAGATCTATTAAACTCTTCGTCAATCGTTGATAGCTTTTNAGTCTGTGATAGTATTTTTTTGTTAAGATCGGAAGATTCTGTCTGAAATTTTACCAAAAGTTCTTCCACTTGCAACTTAGTCTCTGCGGTAGTTCCGATAATTTCCTCTTTTTGTGATTTTAATATATCCACCATACCCATCAATTTAATTTCATTTGATGACATAGACGNCTCAATCTGATTTATTTCATCAGCAACTGATTTTTCAAGGTTGCTTGATTTTTTTATAGCATCGTTGATTGCGCTAGTAATTTGATTGATTTCACTTCTTATTGCACTGCTTAGTGTGGAGACTGCTTTTTCCGATGACTTAACGGGGTGGGTTAACCTGAGAGCGGTACTCAATAAACCGTCAGATATAATTGTAACCTCTTTAAGTCTTTGAATCATTGAATAGTAAAACCAAAAAATTGGTATAACCGTCAAAAACAGAACCGAATATATTTGCACTTTTTGAATTTTGAGAACTTCTAATAAACTTGATAGCGAATTAATGGCTTCACTATAATTGAAGAGTAATATTCCAATTCCAATAAAAATGTAAAAAAAAGTTATGCATGCAAAATAAAGTATGTTTCTTGATGATTTTGCTTCTCTCACCTGATCAATTAAACTGGCAGCATATAAATCATCGTCATTGGCATGATTTTCATTTTTTGATGTTGGGTTACTTTTCCCCCCATGATTGTAATCGAACTCGTTCATTTCCTTATCAGTAAAAATTTCAATTATATGAATACTTTAGTTATATTTATCTAAAGTCGCATACTAAGTTAAAGATCATCAAATATCAAACTATATTTGCTCAACAGATTTATAAATCATTTGGATAAATAATTGTAATATACCGAATCTTGATAATTAAATTATAATTAGAATTGTGTAAAGACCATTTGAATTTGCAAAGAAAATCACTATATCAAATGGACAGTAAATTATAAAGAATGGACACTTATGGTAGTTGTAAATTTTATCAATTCAAAAGGCGTTGTTAAAACTGTTGATGGTACAGAAGGGCAAACTCTGATGGACTGTGCAAAAAATAATGATATACATGAAATAGAAGCCGAATGTGGAGGNGGATGTTCATGTGCCACATGCCATGTTTATGTTCAGGATGAATGGCTCAATAAGATTGATAAACCAACAGAAATGGAAGAGGATATGCTAGATTTTGCAATCGATGTAAAAGAAAACAGCAGGCTATCTTGTCAAATCAAGCTCGATATTAGTCTTGATGGCATNACAATTCATACTCCTGAAAAACAATTTTAGCGGTGATATAGGATGGTTAATACGATACAAACTGATGTATTAATAATTGGTGCAGGGCCAGTGGGGCTCTTTGCCGTTTTTGAGCTTGGACTTCTAAATCTGAATTGTCATGTCATCGATATTTTAGATAAACCAGGGGGACAATGCGCACAGCTATATCCTGAGAAGCCGATTTATGATATTCCTGCATACCCTGTAATTACAGGGCAAGATTTGACCGAAAATTTATTAAAGCAGGTAAAGCCATTCTCACCGGTGTTTCATTATGAGCAGCTCGCAAGCAAAATACAAAAGTTAGAAGATGGAAATTGGCTTGTAGAAACTGATAAAGGTCTGACTTTTGAAGTAAAAGCTATCGTTGTTGCGGCAGGGGGTGGATCATTTGAACCAAAGAAACCAAACATACCACATCTTGATGAATACGCAGGATCAGTTAGTTACTCTATAGATAAAAAGGATAGATTCAAAAATAAAAATATTGTCATTTTAGGTGGTGGTGATAGTGCTTTGGACTGGACGCTGCAGCTTTATGATATAGCGAAGAGTCTAACCCTTGTTCACAGAAGGGACAAATTCCGTGGTGCCCCTGCTACAGTTCAGAAGGTAATGGACTTAAGAGACAAAGGGAAGATACAATTCCATATTGGTCAGGTAAATGAGATTATCGGTGATAAAGGAAATATACTTGCTGTAAGATGTACTAAAAAAGATGAAGTTTTGGATTTGCCTTGCGATATCCTTATGCCTTTCTTTGGACTGACTATGTCGCTTGGGCCTGTCGATAAATGGGGTCTTGAGCTTGCCGATGAAAGAATAGTTGTTAGCACCGAAACATTTGAAACGAGTATTCCGGGTATCTATGCAGTTGGAGACATCAACACATATCCAGGCAAACTAAAACTTATCCTATCAGGCTTCCATGAAACAGCGTTAATGGCCCATGCAGTATTTAAGAGGGTAAACCCAGAGGAGCGGCTTACCTTGCAGTACACGACTACCAGTAGCTCGCTTCAGAAAAAACTCTTAAATCATTAGATATTATTAACAGCATCGCATTTTTTTTATTTTTTTATTTTTAATTGATTGATTAGTCTTTTATATAAGTCTATATAATTATTATCAAATTTGCCAATGAGGTTAGTTATGGTTGCTATTGATAATTATATTCCTAGCGAATCTGAGGAGTATATGTGCGAAAAGCACCTTGAGTATTTCAGAAATAAACTTCAAAATTGGAAGGAAGAAATAATCTCAAACTCGAAACTAACACTTGAAAATTTACAAGAAAAAAACTCCTTTCCAGACGATACAGATAGAGCGTCAAATGAAACTGATCGATCAATTGAATTGAGAGCACGAGATCGCCAAAGAAAATTAATTTCAAAGATAGATAAGGCCCTCAAAAATATTGAAGAAGGCGAGTATGGTTATTGCGAAGAAACTGGTGACCCAATCGGATTGGCAAGGCTAGAGGCAAGGCCAACGGCAACATTATCTGTGGAAGCGCAAGAAAGGCATGAAAGAAACGAAAAAATATATAGGTTCAAGTAAACCTTACTTTACGAGCTCAAAGATAGTAATCTTCTATCTTATTCTGGCTATTATACTATTGATTTTCGGCTTAGTTTTTTTTCAAGCCCATACTTTATTTTTTGTGATCATAATTTTATCTGCTCTGGGTATTGTCTTCATATATGAGCGAGCATTTAAAAATAATCGGAAAATTGATCTGCAAAATCATAAAATAAATCTTGAGATAGATCAAGAGTCACACCAAAACCAAAAGATTCAGTCTATTGGGCAGCTTGCCGGGGGTGTCGCCCATGATTTTAATAATGTGTTGACGGCGATCATAGTTTCGACGGACCTTTTAATATTACGATTTAAACCAGAGGATCCAACATTTCGAGAACTTCAAGAGATAAGAGAAAACGCACAAAGAGCCGCTGGTATAGTCAGGCAATTACTTGCGTACTCAAGGCAACAAAATTTTAATTTAGAAATCATCTCGCTTACAGATCTTTTACAAGAACAAACAATTCTATTGAATCGACTCGTTGGAGATAAAATAACAATTGACTTAAAGCATGACCCAAAGCTATGGAATATTCGTGCTGATTCCAACCAATTTGAGTCAGTCATAACTAATCTTGTTATTAACGCAAGAGACGCTATAGAGGCAAATAAGAAGGATGGATTAATAACAATAGAAACTTCAAATATATCAAAAGAGGATATGCCTAGACATTATAAAGTTAAATTGGAAGGTGGTGATTATGTCAGGGTTACTATCACTGACAATGGCACGGGCATACCACTTGAAACGAAAGAAAAGATATTCGAGCCTTTTTATTCCAGCAAAGGGGTTCAAGGGACAGGTCTTGGTTTATCAATGGTTTACGGAATAATTAAGCAGTTAAATGGATATATTTTTTTAGATAATACAGAAACTGTGGAAGGGGCAAGATTTGATATTTATATCCCAAGGTGTACTGATGTAAATGAAATTGAGATAGATGGCAAAGAAATTACGAGCCAAAAGAATACCAAAGATATAACTGGAAGTGGAAATATACTCTTGGTTGAGGATGAAGACTCTGTGCGAACTTTTACTAGGAAGGCATTGGAGATCTCAGGGTACAAGATCACAGAGGCTTATGATGGTGTATCTGCTTTAAAATATGTTTCTGACGAAAATAATAATTATGATTTAATAATTACAGACGTAATGATGCCAGAAATGGATGGGCCTACGTTAGCTAATGAGATAAAAAAGGATAATCCACGGCAGAAAATTCTATTTATTTCTGGTTATACAGAGAATCATGAGAATCTTATATCAGTTTCAGAAAAAGAAGTTTATTTTTTGAATAAACCCTTTACCTTAGAAGAATTAAATTTAAAAGTTAAGAATGTTATCCAAAACTAATTTTTTTATAAAATTTGTACTTGACTATATAAGAACAAAAGTGGTACAAAATAAAATAAAGAATAACGTATTTGAAAGGTAAGTTAAAATGTCAGACAAGTCATTATATGCAGTTGATAAGGACGGTGCATCAGAAAGTACAAAAAATAAAGCGCTCGAAACTGCTCTAACACAAATAGAGAAATCGTTTGGTAAAGGCTCGATAATGAAACTTGGAACAGATGGCGTTGTTGTGGAAATAGAGTCAATTCCAACCGGTTCACTTGGCTTAGATATTGGTTTGGGGATTGGAGGGTTTCCAAGAGGTAGGGTTATTGAGATATACGGCCCTGAATCATCTGGTAAGACAACACTAGCCTTACATACCATTGCTGAGGCTCAAAAAAAAGGTGGGGTATGTTCTTTCATTGATGCTGAGCATGCTTTAGACCCAAGCTATGCTAAAAGACTTGGCGTAAATATAGAAGAACTACTTATCTCGCAGCCAGACACCGGGGAACAGGCTTTAGAGATTGCTGATACCTTGGTTAGAACTGGCGCTGTAAGTGTACTCGTCATTGACTCAGTTGCAGCTCTTACGCCAAGGGCTGAGTTAGAGGGTGATATGGGTGACTCACTGCCAGGACTTCAGGCTAGGTTAATGAGTCAAGCTTTGAGAAAATTGACTGGATCAATCGCAAAATCAAATTGTATGGTTATATTCATTAACCAAATCAGAATGAAAATTGGAGTTATGTTTGGAAGTCCAGAGACAACAACTGGCGGTAATGCGCTCAAGTTTTACTCTTCAGTGAGAATAGATATTCGAAGGATTGCTCAAATAAAAGAAAAAGATGAAGTTATAGGCCATGAAACAAGATGCAAGATTGTCAAAAATAAAGTCGCCCCTCCTTTCAAACAGGTTGAATTTGATATAATGTATGGTGAAGGTATATCGAAAGCTGGAGAGTTAATAGATCTCGGGGTTAAAATTGGTATAGTTGATAAAGCCGGTTCCTGGTATGCATATGGAGATGAAAGGCTCGGGCAAGGAAAAGAAAATGCAAGGCAATTTTTAAAAGAAAACACAGAAATAGCTGAACAAATTGAAAATCAGATAAGAGAATCATCAAAAAAGAAGGATACCCCTCCGCAGTCGACAGAAATTAATGAAGAAAAAAATGTTCAGATCTCGGAATAACATCTAAACATTATAGACATTTTATCAATCACTAGTCTATAATTGGTAGCATGGTAAATTCGAATGAAGTTAGAGATAAATTCCTTAACTACTTTAAAGGTAAAAAACACTCAATAAACAAATCTAGCCCATTAGTCCCAATAAATGATCCTACATTGTTGTTTACTAATGCTGGAATGGTTCAGTTTAAAAACTGTTTTACAGGTATTGAAAATGCTGAGTCAAAAAGAGTTGTAACTTCACAGAAGTGTGTAAGAGCTGGTGGAAAGCATAATGATTTAGATAATGTTGGCTATACACATAGGCATCATACTTTTTTTGAAATGCTTGGCAATTTTTCATTTGGGGACTATTTCAAAGAAGACGCTATAAGTTTTGCATGGGAGTTGATTACTAAAGAGTTTTCAATTCCAAAAGAAAAATTGTTAGTTACAGTTTTTCACGAAGATGAAGAAGCCTATGAGCTTTGGAAAAAAATTGCAGGCTTAAGTGAAAATAAAATAATAAAAATAGATACGAGTGATAATTTCTGGTCAATGGGTGATACGGGTCCGTGTGGTCCTTGCTCTGAAATATTTTATGACCATGGAGATCACATTGAAGGCGGTCCACCTGGAAGCGCAAATGAAGACGGTGATAGATTCATTGAAATATGGAATCTGGTATTTATGCAGTATGAGCAGCGGAGCAAAGAAGAGCGAGTAAATTTACCAAATCCGTCAATTGATACTGGAATGGGTCTTGAAAGAATGACTGCCGTACTCAATTCTACCCATTCTAATTTTGATATTGATATTTTCCAGTCATTAATAAATCAAATAAGCGAGATCATTAAAAAAAAACCAAGTCAAGATATAGCCAGCTATAGAGTTATTTCAGATCATATGAGGTCGACAGCATTTCTAATTGCAGATGGGGTTTTACCAGCCAATGAAGGAAGAGGGTATGTGCTTCGAAGAATTTGTAGGCGCGCAACAAGACACGCAGATTTATTAGGCTATAAAGAGCCTATTCTTCATCAATTGCTACCGACCCTAATTTTGGAAATGGGTGATGCGTATCCAGAGCTTAAAGCAAACGAAATACTGATTAAAGAAACACTAGAATTTGAAGAAAATAAGTTCCGGGAAACATTAGGTAGAGGACTTAAAATTCTTAATGATGAAATAGAGGGGGTTGGGAATAAACGAATTTTCTCGGGGGAAGTTGCGTTTAAATTATATGATACATTCGGCTTTCCGCTTGATTTAACTGAAGACTTGTTAAAATCTAAGGATATCAAAGTTGATATTAAAAAATTTAACCAATCAATGGATAAGCAAAAAAAACAAACTAAGTCATCATGGAAAGGATCTGGTGAAAAGTCTGATAATAAATTCGATTTGGAGCTCGTCGCAAAATATCCAAGGACAAACTTTTTTGGTTACGAGAACATGGAAACCGAGTGTGAAATATTATCTATAGTCTGTGGCGGGAAAGAGGTAAAAGAAATAAAGGCAAATCAAGAGGCAACATTGATTACTAACCAGACTGTTTTTTATGCTGAGTCTGGAGGCCAAGTAGCTGACAAAGGAGAAATGATCAGCAAGAAAAATGGGATTAGATTTTATGTGAAAGATGTACAAAAAATAGGAGGAGCCTTATTTTTTCATCAAGGGTTACTTTCAAGTGAGTCTGAGGCTATAGTCATCGGTCAAAAATTAGATCAATATATAGACCAAGAAAGCAGACAACAAATTTCTAAAAATCACTCTGCTACTCATCTACTTCATGAATCGCTCAGACAAGTATTAGGTGAGCATATTTCACAAAAAGGATCCCTCGTGGATAACAAAAGGTTGCGGTTTGATTTTAGCCATCAAAAGGCCATTACCATGGAAGAAATATTAAGTATTGAAAAATTAGCAAATAAAATTGTCATGCAAAATCAAATAGTTGAAACTGAGATAATGGCAGTAGAGGATGCCATGAAGAGTGGCGCCAGAGCTCTTTTTGGTGAAAAATATGGTAAGGAGGTTAGGGTTGTCTCGATGGGAGAAAAAGATAATCAAAAATTTTCTGTTGAGCTTTGCGGCGGAGTTCATGCAAATAGTACTGGTGAAATTGGTTTGATAAAAATCATGTCGGAGCAGGGTATTGCATCGGGTGTAAGAAGAATTGAGGCTATCACTGGCGAAGACGCAATTAATTATCTTTCTGGCCAGAACATACTGATGCAGAGAACTAAAGAGATTCTTAATGTACAGGGGGATGATGTTATTGAAAAATTGGAGGCTGTACTGAAAGAAAAAAAAGCTATTGAGCGAGAGCTTGAAAGCGTAAATAAGAAAGATAAATTTCAAAATATAAGCGATAAACTCGAAGAAATTGGTATAGGTGAAACAATATTGATCTATCAAAACTTAGATGATGTATCGACGAAAGAATTAAGACAATTAATGGATGAAACAAAAACCAAAGTTAAATCAGCGATAATAGTCCTGATCGGTCATCAAGATAATAAGATAATGATAATTGTTGGTGTCACGGAAGACATTGTGAGTGAATACAGTGCGAATGATATCATTAAAATCATATCTAAATTCTCAGATATAAAGGGGGGAGGAAGAGATGATATGGCGCAGGCCGGTGGTAGCAAACTTGGTGAAAAACCTGAAATTATCGAAGCAATAAGTGAGTATATTAAATCCCGCTAGTTGGCGTTTAGCCACATGCCTTGCAAACACCAAAAATTTCAAGATTGTGAGTGGAGTATTTAAAGTTCGATTTTCTTGATAATTTCGATAGCTCATCTGGTAAATTATTTTCAACTACCTCAAAGACTTTTTGGCACTCTTGACAGATTAAAAAAGATGTTGATTCACGAGCCTTACAATTTTCATGTTTGCATGCAATGTAGGAGTTTAAGCTTTCAATCTTATGAACAGCACCAATTTCTATCAGTTTATCAAGCGCACGATAAACCTGCTGTGGTGATTTTATACCTTTTTTTTCTATATTAAATAGGATACTGTATGCGCCCAATGGCTGCTCAGATTTCTCTAGTGTTTGTAGGACAATTTTCTGATTATTTGTAAGGTGAGATTCCATAATATGTATAGCCTATCATAAAAAATTATTTGTTTGTACCTGAAATTAACCTCTTTATTGGTGCTAATGATAATATAAACATCAATAAAGCAATTAATAAAATTGATGGCCCGGACGCCGTATTTAAACTTAATGAAGAAAATAATCCAGCTACTACGGATATTACCCCAGCGCACATTGATATTATAACCATTTGAATTGGGCTATTCGCCAAGTTACGTGCCATTGCCGCAGGGATAATAAGTAACCCAGTTATAAGTAAGATGCCAATTATTTTAATTGATATTGCAATTATTCCAGATAGTAAAATCATATATATAAGCTCGGACCTTCGCGGGCTCATATTTTCAGAGAACGCAATATCACGATTAACAGTTCCAGCAAGTAGCGATTTCCAGATTGAAAATAGTATACAAATGAATATTCCACCCAGAACCCATACAATAAAGATATCTAATCTGGTAACAGCAAGGATATCGCCGAATAATAAACCCATCATATCGAATCGGATGTATGATAAGTAGCCAACAACGAGTAAGCCAATCGACAAACTTGCATGCGATAAGAGGCCCAATAATGAGTCTGAGTTTAAATCTGTTTTTTCATTCAAGAGAAATAGTAGCATTGCGACGATACTTGATATAAAAAAAACAGTTATGCTGATATTAATGGAAAATACATAGCCCAATGCAACTCCAAGCAAGGACGAATGAGCAAGAGTTTCACCAAAATAAGATAAGCGCTTCCAAACCACAAAACACCCAAATGGGCCAGCGATTATAGCTATACCAATGCCAACAACTATAGCTCTAATAAAAAAATCATCTAGTAGCATTATTTCCTATCCATGATTTAATGTGAGTGATCATGTTCATGCCCATAGGGAGTGAGTGTCTGTGACGCATGCACTCCAAATAAATCAATAAATTCTTTACTTTGAACAATGGTTTTGGGTGTGCCCGAGCAGCAAATGTGTCCATTTAAACAAATTACAGTATCGGTAGTTGACATAACAAAATGCAAGTCGTGTGATATTAGTATGGTCGCACACTTTAAGTCTGAGGTTACCTGGTTTATTAAATCATACAGAGCAATTTCACCAGTAAAATCTACACCTTGAACTGGTTCATCAAGAATTAGTAGATCTGGTTTTGTTGCAATTGCTCTTGCTAATAAAACTCTCTGGAATTCACCACCTGATAAATTTTTAAGATCTTTGTTTACAAGAGATATAACACCAGTCATATCTAATGCTTTGGTGATCTCTTGAGTGGTTATTTTATTTGTTAATCTCATAAAATCTAAAACTCTTAATGGAAGAGTCCAATCAATATTCAGGTTTTGAGGAACATATGCAATTTTATTTGTGTGAAGAATGACACTTCCAGTGTCTGGCTTTAATATACCGAGTGCAATCTTTGCCGTGGTGCTCTTTCCTGAGCCATTCGGGCCGATGATTGTTAATATCTCACCTTCACTCACAGAGAAAGTTATATTTTTTACAAGCCACCTGCCAGATCTTTTAACGCCAGCATCCTTTAGCTCCAACAATTTTTTATTTTGTTTTTTTACCATTTACATTTTTATCATTTACAATTTTAATGTTATATTATAACGTAACACAAATTTTAAAACTATACTCTATAAATAACAAATAATACAATAAAGAGAAAAATATGAAANNTATTAATAAACTAAAAAATTATATTCCGGTTTTAATTCTAATTCTAATGTGTTCCGTTGAGGCCAAATCAGATATAAATGTTGTAACCTCTATCAAACCAATCCACTCAATAGCTTCCAATATAATGGATGGGATATCTGAGCCATTATTACTGGTCGAGGGAACAACCTCACCCCATAGCTATGTTTTGAAGCCATCGCACGTCGAGGCAATTAACAACGCGGATTTAATATTCTTTGTAAGTGATGATCTGGAAACCTTTTTAGAGAGACCTCTGAGTAACATAGGTAGTAAAACAAGTGTTGTTGAATTGATAAAAAATGAAGATCTTTTTGTTTTAAAATTTCGAGAAAATAATATTTTTCTAGGTGATGACCATGATGATCACGAAGACCATGATGACCATCACGATGAAGACAAGCACGCTAAGCACGATGACCATGATGACCATGATGAACATGATGATCACGACGATCATGATGATCACGACGATCATGATGACCATGATGACCATCACGATGAAGACAAGCACGCNAAGCANGATGACCATGATGACCATGATGAACATGATGATCACGACGATCATGATGATCACGANGANCANGATGACCATGATGACCATCACGATGAAGACAANCACGCAAAGCACGATGACCATGATGACCATGATGATCACGACGATCATGATGAACATGATGACCATGATGACCATGATGATCACGACGACCATGGTGACCATCACGCACATGCCCACGGTGAGTATGACATTCACATTTGGTTAGATCCATTTAATGCGAAGGTTATTGCTAATAATATTGCAAAGGAGCTATCAAAATTAGATCCAGAAAATACATCCACATATCAAGATAACAGAGATAAGTTTGTAGACAGGGTTAACGAAACAGAGCAGAAAATTAGTCAGCAGCTTGATCACTATGTAAGCTATGTTACATTTCATGATGCATATCAATACTTTGAAAATAGATTTGATGTTGCCTCAAGCGGAGCACTAACGTTAAATCCTGATGTTCTCCCAGGCGCAAGACAGCTAAGTGACGTTAGGGAGTTAATATCTGATAATGATATTCACTGNATTTTTTCAGAGCCACAATTTAATCCAAAAGTTGTTGAGGTGATTGCTGATGATACGAATATTAAAATGGGTATTCTCGATCCGCTAGGAGCAACAATTCCTCTTGGAAAGGACCATTATTTTGGAGTCCTGACAGATATCGCTGATAGCTTGGNGGGCTGCGGTCACGATCATTAAATTTTTTTTTAATTTAAGAAAATATAAAGAATACACCGTTAATATATAATGGTGTATTTTTTTTTGGAGGACAGAGAATATGATTGAGAATTTTAATGGATTTTTTTATTTCATAATTTTTTTAATAATTTTAGCAATGAATTCATTTTATGGGTTCAATTGCCTTTTTCGAACTGAAAAATTTCTGGCTAAGTATAATATAAGCATAGAAGCATCATTTTTTTGCAGATTTGCAGGTGCGATAATTTCTTCAGCAGTACTAATGCAAATATATATTTTATTTCGAGGGACTGAAGCTGCCTGGGCGTTTTTTAACTTTATGTTTGTCAGTATGACTTTAGTTTCGGTGATGTCATTTTATGGCTATGAGATTGATAAGCTTGGGTTGACTGATGGTGCATCCAGAGAAGGCTATATCTCAACAGGTTTATTGGCATTATTCTGGGCAATACTTTGTTTTGGATTAGCTGATAAAATTTATATATAAGCAGCTGTATTATTTGCTGCTAAACTGAACTATTCAAAAGGCTTAATTGCATCTTTCAGCTTTTGATAGCCTTCTATGAACCCTGGCCTGTCACCTGAATATATATTATCAAACTTGTTTAAAGTTCCATCGAGCCATTTCTCTAATTCCTTATTTCCAGGGTTTGCGTCAATNTATGCATCGCGGATGAGTACAAAATGGATTCTTGGATCATATGGTTTNTTAGTTCCTCCTACAGTTTCATCTCCATCTAACAATCTAAGAAGCATTGCATCCGCAGACCCAAGTGTTTGCTCGTGAATTGGAGGNCCATCCATCCTATACATTACAGATGTCATATCACGACCGTTTCCTGTTGAGTANCCCATTTCATTCCAGAGGTAGTCCATNTGAGCTTTTGAATTAAGTTTTTTAATAATTNTACTACCAAAATATCTGAGGGGATCCGACACATCGGCNAGGAGATCGGTTAATCTATCACCATCCAAATCTGTGGATAGAATGATTGTTTCTTGNTGGTTTATTAAATCCCANAATAAAAGACCATAATTTGTGTCTGCAATATGTTGTTCAATTTGACCCGACCAATTACTCATNCCATCTTTAAAGTCAGCTGGGAGTAACGCAATGATTTTATCCACATTTTCTTTGTGTTCATCATATGCATTAACTGCCCATTTTCTGCCAATATTGAATTGTGTGCCGTCGAGAAGCCATGTAAGAATACCAGCATTGATACCATCCTCCATTGCCTGTGTTGGCTTAAAAGCGACTCTTCCGAGTTTTTGTGTTTCATGCACCATTTTCAAAAATAGCCTCGCAGCATAAGCCATTTGTATGCCAGGGGTGTTCATCTCAGAGTGAATGACTCCAGTCTTTGGATCGACATTAAATACACTTTTATCTTGGGAATAAGGAAGACAGGGCATACATCTCACAACAGTTATGGTTCCGTATGGCCTAACATTNCANTAGACACCGGCCTGGGTTCTTAATGGAGCATTACCGGATTTTCCCATTACTACTACCTTTTTACCATCTGGATTTCTTACATATGCATCGCCTGCAGTGGACCACTTGATCGAAGTTATTGGCATATTTCCAAACCAGCTAAGCGGGATCAGTTTATGATCATGTCTGATTTGTGACCACATTGGAAGCGCATAAAATGGNAGCCCNAGAACATCGATAGCAGCTATTGTTCCGAGCAAAGCAAAGGCGTCTGTNAGNGAATGAGCAATCGGATTTACATTGAGATTATGGTTNCCGCCCTTCCAAACTATTGCATCNGGGTAGCCATTNGGCCTCATATCTGATTTTTCATATATATTATNAAATGTCTGCTGNAGATCCCCACCATCAGCTTCGGTTTGNGCAATTTTTAGNAGATCAATCATTTAACTACCTTGATGTTTGTCGTGAACACGATTTAATATGTAAATATTCTATATATTTGTTATAACAATAGATGAAAACAGGTCAATATCTAAATATTCAAATTACAAATAAAATAAGCGAAATGCCTAAAAAAATAGTCAAAATAGCTCAAAAGATAAATAAACAGGAAAACAAACCTGTCATTATATTAGCCAATCCACAGCTTGGATATAATATAGGCGCCGTTGCAAGAGTAATGGCAAATTTTGATTTATACAAACTCCGGCTTGTTAAACCCAGAGATGCATGGTCAGCAGATGAAACGTATAGCTCAGCATCAGGCGCATCTGAAATTCTTGATAATGCAGGTATTTTTGACAATGTAGGGGACTCGATTTTTGATTTAGATACTGTTTATGCAACAACTGCACGAAGGAGAGATTTGATCAAAGAGGTCCTAAGCCCTAAATCTGCAGCAAAAGATATGAAGATGAGAATTCAAGATGGTCAAAAAATTGGTCTGTTGTTTGGAGGAGAAAAATCGGGACTCTCAAATGATGAGTTGAGTTATGCAAATACGATTATTACGGCTCCTGTCAATCCAGAATTTGCATCTTTAAACCTTGCGCAAGCAGTTTGTGTTATTGCTTATGAGTTTTACTCTGGTATTACAAACGGTGAGCTTGGAAGAATTACCGAAAGTGATAAGGGTCGGATCGAAGGGTTGCCCATAGAGAAGACTCGAGGCGCAAATAAAAATGAATATATNCATTTTATTGAATTTCTTGAGAAAACTCTTGATGACAGNGGNTTCTTCTANCCCGCTGAGAAAAAAACTATGATGCTAAACAATATCAAAAGTATGTTTCAGCGGCAGAATCTTACACAGAAAGATATCAAAATTTTATTTGGAATCTTTAAGCACATAGTAGGTGAATAAAATTTTAGAACTTAGTATTGACACAAATACCCATAGAATGTAGAGATGTTATATATTTTAACCCGCGAGATTGATTTTATATCAAGATTTCTGTCAGCATGTTTTGCTAAGGAGGGCGGATCCATAAGGAGGATTTAGAATGACAAAAAGAATTAAAGCCAAGTATAAAATTGATCGAAGACTTGGTGAGAACATCTGGGGCAGACCCAAAAGTCCNGTAAATAGAAGAAGCTATGCCCCNGGTGAACACGGGCAAAGAAGACAGGGTAAGCCATCAGATTATGGACTACAGCTGCGTGCTAAGCAAAAATTAAAAGGTTACTATGGAAATCTTACAGAAAAGCAGTTTAAAGCCTGTTATAAAGAGGCAGTGCGCGTAAAAGGTGATACAGGAGAAAATTTAATAGGGCTGCTAGAGAGACGTTTAGACTCGGTTGTTTACAGATCAAAAGTAGTTCCAACTGTTTTTGCAGCTAGGCAATTTATAAACCATGGTCATGTTATGGTTAATGGCAAAAAAACCAATATAGGTAGTTATAAATTNAAAGTTGGAGATGTTGTTGAGGTTCGTGAAAAGTCTAGGGCAATGCCAATGGTTATGCAATCGGTTGAGAGCCAAGAGAGAGATGTNCCAGACTACATAAACTTTGATGATACAAATTTTAAAATTGAGATTAAAAAGATACCAGGATTGGAAGACGTTCCATACCCTGTACAGATGGAGCCAAATCTCGTTATCGAGTTCTATTCAAGATAGTTAGTTGGTCGAAATACCTTTATCTGCCATAAACTCTTTGAGTTCATTTTCNTCAAACATNTCTCTGATAATGTCAGCTCCACCAATGAATTCATTTTTNACATAAAGCTGTGGNATGGTTGGCCAATTGGTATATTCCTTTATACCATTCCTAATTGACTCATCTTCTAGAACATTTACTGATGANAATTCAATTCCCAGATAATTGAGTATTTGCACTACCTGGCTTGAGAAACCACATTGAGGTGCCTCAGGGGTTCCTTTCATAAATAACACAACATCTGTTGACATTATTTTTTTGCTAATCCAATCGTTAGTATTTTCGTCCATTTTATCCTCGCTATGTTGATATTGTTTTAACTTGGAGTGCGTGTAGCTTATTACCCATTTTTTCTTCTAATGCACCATAAACAATTTGATGCTGCTCAATTCGTGTTTTACCACGAAAGGCATCAGATTTTATGACAATTGAATAGTGGTTATCATCACCTGCTAAGTCTTTTATTTCGATTTCAGAGCCAGGTATGGCTTTCTTTATCAGAGCCTCCAATTCAGTCGATTTCATGCTCATTTTCTTATCACGCTTTATTATTCATTATCGATGGGATCAAACCCTCATATGAGTCTCGTAACTCACCACTAGATATAATAATACTTTCATTAATTTTCAATTGTGATGAAGTTATGCGTCCAATCAGCTCATATTTGATTCCTAACTTTTTCATTTTACCTTTAAATATATTTTCATACTGCGGCGAGATTGTTATGATATACCTAGATTGATCTTCTCCAAAAAGCTGGCCCATCATCGTATCATCATCAATCATATCTATAGTTGCACCCAGACTATCCCTCATAATCATTTCGCATATAGCAACTATCATGCCGCCGTCTGATATATCGTGGCAAGATGAAATAATTTTTTCTTGAATTAGTGAAAGTATTGCTTCTCCGTTTCGCTGTTCTTGATTCAGGTCTATTTCTGGAGGGTTATTTGAAGCGGTGTTATAAAAGACTTCTTCGAAGGCTGAGCAGCTGAGGTGTTCACCCTTTTTACCAAGCATGTAGATTGAGTCATCAATATTTAAAGAGCTAAAGTTTTCCAATATATCAATATTTTCTATCAGACCGACGCCTCCAATTGTAGGTGTATTTTTTATTGGATCACCATTTGTTTCATTGTAGAGAGATACATTACCTGAGACTACAGGAAAATCGAGTGCAATTGATGCGTCTCTTATACCGTCAATAGTTTTAACAAAATCGTTCATTATTTCAGGTTTTTCTGGATTCCCAAAATTAAGACAATTCGTTATTGCAAGAGGTTTGGCCCCCATTGATATTATATTACGCCAACACTCAGCTACGGCTTGTGATGCACCTTTCTTTGCATCTGCATTACAATATCTTGGGGTTACATCGCACGACATAGCTATGGCCTTTTTCGTATTTTCAATACGAACAATACCAGCATCTCCGCCTGCCTCATTTAGTGTGTTTGCCATTATTGTTCTATCATATTGTTCCCAGATCCATTTTTTTGAACATATATTTGGAGAGTTCAGTAATTTTAGGATTGCATCTTTTACTTTAACATCAGAAATTAATTGATTTTTATGATTTCGTTTATTTTTACTAATTGTTTTTCTCTTGTACATTGGGGCATTATCTGTGAGATATTTGATTGGTATATCGGCTTCAATTACCCCATTGTGTAAGACGACTATATTATTAGTTTCAGTTATTTTTCCAACAATTGCAAAATCAACACCCCATTTTTTAAAAACATCTTCGGCAATGTTTGTCTTTTCGGGCTTAAGTACCATTAGCATTCTCTCTTGGCTTTCAGAGAGCATCATTTCATAAGCTGTAAGATTTTTTTGTCTTGTTGGAATTTTATCTAGATTTAATTCAATACCAACTTTTCCTTTATCTGCCATTTCCACAGATGATGATGTGAGCCCTGCTGCGCCCATATCTTGTATGGATATTATCGCATCTTTTTGCATAAGCTCTAGGCATGCTTCAAGTAGAAGCTTTTCTGCATACGGATCTCCAACTTGAACAGTTG
The DNA here is from genome assembly GCA_002699615.1 of Rhodobiaceae bacterium. GTDB lineage: Bacteria > Pseudomonadota > Alphaproteobacteria > Rhizobiales > TMED25 > TMED25. Next base: position 172,074 of record PAAM01000016.1, read on the forward strand.
GTCTATTCTTTTCTGACTCATCATCAAATTCTCCAGAAGCCATTGTTGCGCCGTGTATACCATCACGGCCTGTTTTTGCGCCAACATACACAACAGGGTTTCCTACTCCGGAGGCTTTTGAGTAAAATATTTTGTCTTTTGTGGTTAATCCAACGCACATGGCGTTTACAAGGTTATTNCCATTGTATGAGCTATCAAAGCCTGTTTCTCCTGCTATAGTGGGTATCCCAACACAATTTCCATATCCTCCAATTCCGCTNACCACGCCAGAAAGTAAAAACTTAGTTTTTGAATGTGTTAATTCACCAAATCTAATTGAATTTAAAAGCGCAATTGGTCGAGCACCCATTGTAAACACATCGCGCATAATNCCACCAACACCTGTTGCAGCACCCTGGTATGGTTCGATAAAAGACGGGTGATTATGGCTTTCCATCTTGAAAATTATCGCTTGGTTATCGCCTATATCAACAACACCNGCATTTTCACCAGGCCCTTGTATAACTTGTTTTCCTTCTGTNTGTAATTTTTTAAGCCAATGACGGGAAGATTTATATGAGCAATGCTCGGACCACATTACTGAAAATATACCAATTTCTGTATGGCTGGGATCTCTNCCAAGGTAGTTTAATAATAATTCTTTTTCCNCTTTATTTATGCTGTGGGACTCATAAATATCCATTGGTTTTCCAATCATTTTGAATAAAAGTCAAGTGCAGATTCGAATATTCTTGATCCATCATTTGTACCTGTTTTTTTGTCGACCGCTCTCTCGGGATGTGGCATAAGGCCTAGTATATTTAAATCTTTGTTATACAAGCCAGCTATATTGTTAAGTGATCCATTAATAGGCTCTAGGTAACGTAATGCGACTTGATTATTGTCTTCGATTGAGATTAATGTCTCTTGATCTGCGAAAAAATTACCATCATGATGTGCGATGGGAATACTCACTATCTCATCTGGTTTATATTTTGAGGTAAAAAAAGTATCATTCCTATCAATTTTAAGTTCAATATTTTTTGATATAAATTTTAGTGAACTATTTTTCATGAGAGATCCTGGCAAGAGCTTTCTCTCGGTTAGGATTTGGAAGCCATTGCAAATACCAATTATGTAAACACCTTGATTTCCCTTTAATTCAAGATCATCTATTATCGGTTCACGAGCTGCTATCGCACCAGATCTCAGATAATCGCCGTAGGAAAATCCACCCGGGATGATTATCAAATCAGATTTTGGAATTTCATTTTCTTTGCAAGAGACTATTTTTGGCTCAGTACCAAGAATTTTTTTTACAGCATTTGCTGTATCAAAATCACAATTAGTTCCTGGAAAGCGAATTATTGTTACATCCATGCTAGCTAATTTCTATTGAATATTCCTCGATTACAGTATTTGCCAGGAGAGACTCGGTGATTTTCTTAATCTTTTCTTCAGCATCTTTTTTGTTATCAGCCTGAATATCCATTTCAATGAGCTTACCCTGTCTAACATTATTTATATCATTCTCGCCAAGGTTCTTTAGAGCGCTCTCAATAGCTTGTCCTTGGGGGTCTAGAACTTCAGTTTTTAGTCTTATGTACACAATCACTTTCATAATTAGCCCTTTACGAGTGTTGGCTTATTATTTTTTGATGTGCCATTTTGTGTCAATAACCCCATCCTTTTTGCAACTTCATTATATCCATCTAATAAATATCCTGAGTTCTCTCTGTAGACATCCTTATCCATTTTTTGTTTTGTTTCAAAATCCCATAGTCTACATGAGTCAGGGCTTATTTCGTCTGCCAAGACAACGTATACCTCTTCATTTTTGTACAGCCGTCCAAACTCAATTTTAAAGTCTACTAGCTGGATTTTTATTGCAGAAAAATATCCCGCCAAGAAATCATTAATTCTGAGCGCTAATGATGTAATTTCGTCTAATTCATTTTGNCTCGCCCAACCAAAAGTTAGGATATGCTCTTCACTAACCAGAGGATCTTGCAGCGCATCATCTTTGTAGTAAAATTCAACAATTGTACGATTAAGTTTTTCACCACTTGGAATACCAAGTCGCCTTGTAAGTGATCCTGCCGCTATATTTCTAATAACTACTTCAAGTGGAATTATTTCAACCTCATTTATGAGTTGTTCTCTCATATTAAGTCTTTTGATAAAGTGATTTGGTATGTCGATTGATGATAAAAGTGTAAACAAATGTTCTGAGATGCGATTATTTATTACCCCTTTACCTTCGAAAACGTCCATTTTTTCATTGTTGTTTGCTGTTGCATCATCTTTGAAGTGTTGAATTAATGTGCCTGGCTCTGGCCCTTTATATAAAATTTTGGCCTTCCCCTCATAAATTTTATTTTTTTTCATTTTAATACCCACATTTTTTTTATTCACCAAATACATTATCGAATATGTAATCAACATTCTTCAAGTGGTATTCGAGCGAGAATAAACTATCCACTTCTTCTTTTGTAAGTATTTCCATAATTCCTTTATCTGATAAAATAATTTTTTTAAAGTCACTTTGCTTATCCCATGATTTGGCTGCATTTTTTTGAACCATATCGTAACCATCTTCACGACTAACCCCTTTTTGGGTGAGCAGCAGTAGTATCCTTTGAGAGTATATTAATCCGTTGAGCTTATCTAAATTTACTTTTATATTTTTTTTGTTTACAACAATATTTTTTATGACATTTGTGAGTCTCGAGAGCGCAAAATCCATTAATATTGTTGTATCCGGACCAATTACTCTCTCTACTGATGAATGAGAAATATCTCGTTCATGCCATAAGGATATATTTTCTAGTGCTGGGGTAACGGCACCTCGGATCAGTCGGGCGATACCTGTTAAATTTTCAGTCAATACAGGATTCCTTTTGTGAGGCATGGAAGATGATCCTTTTTGGCCCTCCTGAAATTGTTCAGACATCTCGTCAACTTCAGTTCTCTGTAGGTGTCTTATTTCAGTCGAAATTCTCTCTATTGATCCAGCAAGCACTCCCAGGCTAGCAAAGAAATAGGCAAATCTATCTCTCGGAATTATCTGGGTAGAAATAGTCTCAATATTTAAGCTTAGTTTATTAGCGACATATTTCTCAATTCTAGGGTCAATATTAGCAAAAGTACCAACCGAGCCTGATAATGAGCATATGGAAATTTCCTTCTCTGCAATTTCCATCCGTTTTAAAGCTCTATCAAATTCAGCGTAAGCCTGTGCAAATTTTAATCCAACTGTTGTTGGTTCTGCGTGAATACCATGACTACGGCCGATTGTGGGTAAATATTTATATTCTTCTGCCTTCTTAGATAATTCTTTGAGCAACGCTGTCAAATCTTCTCGAATAAGATAAGATGATTTTTTTAGTTGAATGCATAGACATGTGTCTAGTATATCCGATGAAGTCATGCCCTGATGGAGGTACCTTGCCTCCCTCTCACCAATTTTTTCAGATATGAAAGTAAGAAATGCAATTACGTCATGGTGTGTTTTGCTCTCAATCTCTGATATGCGCCCTACATCAAAAGTTATATTATTTAACTTATCACGAATTTTCTTTGTTAGACCGCTTTCAATAAGGCCAATTGACTCCATCGCCTCGTGAGCGAGCATTTCAATTTCAAACCAGATTGCATACTTAGACTGATCAGACCAAACATCTCTCATAATCTGTCTAGAATATCTGTTAATCATTTCTTTTATTGTAATCGTATAGTATTTATATAGCTTAGATATTATAGAAAAGCGATGATATTTATATTATTTTTTTTAATTATACAAAAAGAATTCTTGAGTTTTTAAATGAAATAATAATAATAAAGTTGATCTAGGAGACCCAGATGAAATTAAATGGAGAAAACATAATTCAGGCATCTCGTATACAAGTCTGGGATGCTCTAAATGATCCGGGTGTTTTAAAAGAGACAATTCCCGGAGCCCAGAGCGTTGATCAAAGCTCAGATGATGAATTTAAAGCAGTGGTGGAGATTAAGATTGGGCCAGTGAAAGCGAAGTTCACCGGTAAGATCAATTTAAGTGATGTTAACCCACCGAATGGTTACAAGATCATTGGTCAAGGTCAAGGCGGTGCAGCGGGATTTGCAAAAGGTTCTGCAGTAGTTACATTGACAGAATTAGACCCAGAAACGACAAAATTGGTTTATGAGGTTGACGCGCAAGTAGGTGGTAAGCTAGCACAAGTAGGTCAAAGGCTTATCCAGAGCGCATCAAAGTCACTTGCAGACCAATTTTTCAACAACTTGCAAGAATATTTCAATGGTGATAGTGATGACATTGAAGATAAACAGCCTGCCCCTGAGTTAGGACCGCCCGCAAGAAATGTATTTTTCTTCAATTCGCAAAGAAAAAGAATAATTTTTGCATTAGTTGTTTTTTTGCTGTCATTCATATATTTTTATAATAACTAGTTTTGAAAGAGCGATATGGTAAAAATAAATATAAACGTAAATAATAAGGCTTACAGTGAAGAGGTTGAAGATAATACTTTATTGGTAGAGTTGCTTCGGGATAAACTTGGTCTTACAGGAACACATGTTGGTTGTGATACAAGCCAATGTGGCGCATGTGTTATTCATATTAATGGAGATTCTGTAAAAAGTTGTACAATTTTGGCAGCCCAGGTCAATGGAAAAGATTTAATCACAGTAGAAGGTTTGGCAAGTGACGGCCAGCTGCATCCAATTCAAAAATCATTTCAGAATAATCATGCTTTACAATGTGGTTTTTGTACACCTGGTCTAGTAATGAGTGCNGTAGATTTATTGAAAAAAAATAAATCTCCCACTGAGGATGAAATACGNGAATGGTTTGAAGGTCATATTTGTAGATGCACGGGTTATAAGAATATTATTAAAGCAGTTCAAGAAGCAATTACATAAGAGATATAGGCAAAGATGTATAATTTTAGATATCACAAGGCAGAAACAATTGAAAACGCTACATCGCTGATAGCGCAATCGGATGATCCAAAAATACTAGCAGGTGGGCACACCCTAATTCCGACATTAAAGCAAAGGCTATCGCAGCCATCAGATATTATTGATATATCCTCAATTGATGAATTGAAAGCAATTACTCTTGGTAATGGATATATTACAATTGGTGCCCTTTGTACGCATTCTCAAATTTCAAATTCACCAGATATAAAGAAGAATCTACCAGGATTATCTGAGCTNGCAAATCAAATTGGTGACCCTCAAGTAAGACACAAGGGTACAATTGGCGGTTCCATTGCAAATGCTGATCCAGCTGCAGATTATCCGGCAGCAGTATTAGCTTTAGAAGGTGAAATAATGACCTCCATTGAGAATCATTTAGCCGTAAATTTCTTTGTTGATATGTTCGAAACTGCTTTAGTACCAGATGAAATAATTACAGGTATTAGGCTGAAAATACCAAACTCTTCAACATACAAAAAATTTAGAAACCCCGCCTCGGGATATGCGATGGTGGGTGTTTTTATGGCAAGATACGATAATGACGTAAAGATAGCTGTTACGGGTGCATCGAGTTCTGCTTATCGTATGGAAGACTTGGAGGGCTTGCTAAATATTAACTTCAACAATGACATTATGGCGGATATCNATATTGATACAACCAACTTTAATGATGACATACATGCATCAGCAAAATACAGGGGTATTATACTAAGAGTCTTACTTGAGGAAGCTATTTTAGAGTTAAGATAGACATCTAACTATTCAATTAGCTATTTTTCATTATTTTATGATAAAATAGACAACTTACAAATAATTACGAGGTACAAATCGGCTATGGCAATTAGTGATAATGATATAATAAATATTGCTCTTGATTGGAAAAATAATGGAAGAAAGGTTGCCATCGCGACAGTAATTCAAACATGGGGGTCAGCACCTCGAGGAGTCGGGAGTAAATTACTCATTGATGATTTAGGTAATTTTGAAGGCTCTGTATCCGGTGGCTGTGTCGAAGGCGCTGTAATTGGAGAGGCCTCAGATCTTTTTAAGACACGCAAACCAAAAATACTTGAGTATGGGGTTTCAAATGAAATGGCTTGGGAAGTTGGATTGGCATGCGGTGGTACGATAATGATATATTTAGCTGAGTTAAACTAGGAATGCAGAGAAAAATATTAGAAGAGATCATATCGAAGCAGAGCGAAAGAAAGTCCTTAGCTTATGTTATTAATACCAAAAACGGTGATGAGTTTATTATATCAAGTGGTGAAAAGACTGATTACCCTGAGCTTGACAATGAGATTATTGACTGCTTGAGATTTGACCGAAGCAAGCTCGTGCAAGTAGATAATATAAATTTCTTTATCGATGTCTACAATCCACCCTTGAAGCTACTGATAATAGGCGCAGTCCATATCGCTCAGCATTTAATTAATTTCGCAAATAATCTCAACTTCGATTGCATATTAATTGATCCAAGAGAAGGGTTTGCAAATAAAGAACGTTTTACTGACGTTAAAATATATAATAGTTGGCCTGATGAAGTTCTGCCCAAGCTCGAGATTGATGAGAGAACTGCAGTTGTTACGCTAACACATGATCCGAAAATTGATGATGTTGCGCTCGATTATGTACTTGATAAAAGTTGTTTTTACATAGGGTCACTTGGGTCTAAGAAAACTCATAATGCAAGGATTGAAAGATTGAGTAAAAAACATTCAAAGCAAAATCTTACAACAATTCATGGGCCGATCGGTTTAGATATTGGCGCTAGATCTCCAGCTGAAATTGCACTATCGATTGTTGGTGAAATGATATCTAAATTGAGATTGTAATTATTTTTTATGAAAATTTTTGAAAAAAATACTCACGAGACATTTGGTTACTTATTGATACATTCTGTTTTTCTTAAAGACGGCAGGATTCGTAAGGGAAAAATTATAGATAAAGATGATATTAGTTTGATGAAAAGATCAGGTATAGAAAAAGTTTATGTTGGTGAGTTTGAAGAGGATGATATAAGCGAGAATTCTGCATCGAGTCTTATTGCAAAAGCAATTGCAACAAATCAGTTTTCAATTTCACCAACGCTTTCAGGGAAAACAAATATTACATCTACTTCGGATGGGCTTATTGAAATTTATGAGGATAATGTAAAAAGTCTTAATAATCTATCACCAAATATTGCCGTTTCAACTTTAAATAATCATGACGTCATATACCGAGGTGATCATATTGTGAGTATAAAAATTATTTCTTATTCTATTTCCTCTTCTGATTTAGATAAAATTATTAAATTTTTGAAAAAAAATAAAATAATTAAACCAAAAAAATTTAAATCTATGAGGTTTGGGGTAATTTACACGACGGCTAAAAATGAGAAAATATCACTGATTGAAAAAGCAAAAAAATCACTTAAATCTCGGATAAGTGACTATAACTCCACAATCATGGAAGAGAGAGTCATATGCCATGACTATCTCACCATAAAAGAGAATATAGATCAATTGAAAGATTATAATATTAATTGTATTCTACTTTTTCTATCCACATCAATAACTGATGTAAATGACATCGTCCCAAGTGTGATTAATGATCTGGGAGGGGAGATAAAGTCTTTTGGTATGCCAGTTGACCCAGGAAATCTGACGCTAAGTGGTAAGATTGCTGAACTGAATATAATTGTGGCTGCGGGATCGGCGCGAAGTGACTCATTGAATGGCCTTGATTGGCATTTAAATTGCATTCATGCAAATATTGAAGTGACACAAGAAATGGTAAACTCTTTAGGGGTTGGGGGGTTACTTAAAGATATCGATTTTGCAGTGAAGAGAAAGAGGGTTTCCAAAGCCATAGATACAAAAAAATCAAATATAGCCGCAGTTGTACTATGCGCAGGTGAGTCAAAGAGAATGGGCAATAGAAATAAGTTACTTTTGAAGGTTGAGGGGAAGTCTCTTATTAGAAGATATATTGATAATATATCCAAATCGAACGTATCAGAAATAGTCATTGTAACCGGCCACCAGTCATTTGAAATAGAAAAAGAGTTGGATGGCTTTGATCTTAAATTTATTCATAATGAAAAATATAAAGACGGNATGTCAACGTCATTAAATACAGGGATCAATTCGCTATCAAAAAATATAAATGCAGCCATTATATGTTTGCCTGATATGCCCATGATTGGTATTTACGAGATTAATCAGCTAATTGAATATTATAACCCAAAAATAGGTAATGAGATTTGTGTCGCAACATACAATGATCAGAGAGGTAATCCAGTTTTATGGGATAGGAAGTATTTTAAAAAACTAATGCAAATTACAGGCGATAAGGGTGGCAGATATTTATTACCGAAATTTATAGATAAATCTGTTGAGGTGAAACTAGGAGAAGCNGTTACTTTCGATGTAGATAATGAAAGCAGCTTTGAGATCATAAATGTGAAGAAGTGATTTTTAATTTCTCTAACTAATTGTAAATATCTCACAGCCATCTTTTGTGATGCCTACAGTATGCTCGCATTGCGCTGATAGTTCTTTGTCTCTTGTTACAATTGTCCATCCATCTGATAAAAGTTTAATATCTTTTGATCCTGCATTAATCATTGGTTCGATTGTAAATATCATACCTTCCTTTAATTCATACCCATGACCTTTCTTACCAAAGTGAAGTATATTGGGATGATCATGAAATATTTTACCAATGCCATGTCCGCATAAATCTTCAACAACAGAAAATCTATTTCCTTCAGCAATTTCCTGTATTCGTGCCCCAATATCACCAGTGTGAATTCCTGGCTTTAGTATTTTTATCGCTTCCATGAGGCATTCATTGGTAATGCTTAGTAAAATTTCAGCTTTTCTTGATATTTTACCTACTGTATACATTCTGCTTGTGTCGCCATGCCATCCATTGTGGATTAATGTGACATCAATATTTAATATATCACCCTCTTTTAATTTTTTTTTGCTTGGTATGCCATGGCAAATAACATTATTCAATGAGATGCAAGAGGAAGCGGGATAGCCTCTGTAGTTTAGTGTAGCGGGTATGCAATCATTTGATAATACAAAATCATAAATCAGTTTATCAAGGTACTCCGTCGTATTTCCTTCTAAAATATGTGGTTCAATGAAATCTAAGCATTTTGATGCAAGTTTTCCAGATTTTTTCATACAATCAAAGCTCGCACGATCATGTAACTTAATCAAACCGATGTTTTTGTTTGGAGCGAGACTTGCCTTGATGTAGCTTTGCATTTAATTTTTTTCTAAAGTTTGATAATTTCTATATTAAAAAATATTTTTATTATACTCAATATAATATATAAACAATGTAACAATTATTTGCGTATTTGGAAATAAGATGAAAGATATAACAGCAGCAGTTTTGGTTATCGGTGATGAGATTTTATCTGGCAGAACCAAGGACAAAAATATTGGTTACATAGCCGAATGCTTCTCCAATATTGGCGTATATTGTAAGGAAGTCAGGATCGTTCCTGACCAGGAAGAAAAAATTATTGGTGCATTAAATGAGCTTAGAAATGAGTACACTTATGTAATGACCACGGGGGGCATAGGACCAACTCACGATGACATTACAGCAGATTGCGTTGCCAAGGCTTTTGGTGTTGGAATATCAGAAAATAATGATGCCATTAATATGCTACTAGAAAGAATACCTCTTGAAGATCTCAATGAATCAAGGCGAAGAATGGCAAGAATACCACATGGCGCAACATTAATTGAGAATAATGTTTCAAAGGCCCCTGGATTTCAAATCGAAAATGTATTTGTTATGGCAGGTGTTCCTGCTGTAATGCAGGCTATGCTGGATGTTGTGATAACAAGAATTGATAAGGGTCAGAAGTTGTTTACATGCAATATATCAACAAATATTAAAGAAGGGGATATTGCTGACATACTCAGAGATATACAAAAAAATAACCCATCTGTAATGATTGGATCTTACCCATACTATACGGATGAGGGTTATGGAGCTAATATCGTGTGCAGAGCTAAGAAACTTGATGAATTGAAAAATATAGCGAGTATGATAGAAAGTAGTTTATCAGTTATTGGAAATGTAGAAGTTGGAGATTTTGAATAGTATGGATAATAATGCAAGTTCAAAGTTATTTCCTGTGTCATGGGATCAATTCCATCGAGACTCAAAAGCTCTTGCATGGCGACTCGCAGACAAGGGTGACTGGTCTGCTATAATTGCAGTCACTCGGGGTGGTCTTGTGCCATCCGCTATAGTTGCAAGAGAACTAAATATTAGAGTGATAGAGACCGTATGCGTGACATCATACAATCCTGAGCACCAGCGTGGCGATATTGAGGTATTAAAAAGAATTAGTGATAGCTTGCTATCTGACCCCAATTTTAAATCAGATACAATATTATGTATTGATGATCTAGTTGATACAGGTTCAACGATGGCTGTTGTCAAGGACATGATTCCAAGTGCGCACATAGCAACTGTCTATGCTAAACCAGATGGTTTGAGCAATGTAGATACATTTATCACTGAGGTTAGCCAGGATACATGGATTTATTTTCCGTGGGATACTGAGTTACAATTTGCGCCTCCAATAAATCCAAGCGGGGTTTAATGATTGCGTATTTAAATTATAAGCGGACGTGGTGGAATAGGTAGACACAAGAGACTTAAAATCTCTCGGAGGTTACTCCGTGCCGGTTCGAGTCCGGCCGTCCGCACCAGACTCAAACTTTATAACCATAAAGCCATTTCAAGTTATCTAGCTGTCTGAGGCCTCCAATTCTTTTTAAGAAGGTATCTCGAAATATAGATACAATAGGCGGTGCATGGAATATTTGACGGTTAAGAGATGAACTTCTGATTACTTTATTTATTCTTCTTTGTCTTAAGTTCATTGAATGATGAACTGATTCAATTATACTTTTTTTACTAATTAGTTTCCCTAGTATGTATGCATCTTCTAGTGCCATTGATGCACCTTGAGCGAGATGCGGCTTTATTGAGTGAGCNGCATCGCCAATTACAAAGATTGGTCTTGAATTATCTAAATTTAATTTAATTTGTGAGTCGTAAAGATTCCATGAATGCCACTCTGAGTCGGATAAGAAAGTAGCAATACTTTTTTCTGTATTTAGACTTTTTTCTGGAACTAATGTATCTTGGGTTTTTTTTGTAATCATTACAATATTGATTAAATCTTCAAAATATGGATAGACAACAACATGCATTCCCGTACCAAGAAATAAATAAACAGTATCTTCTGAAATTTTTAGGGGAAATTTATTTAGTTTTGCAGTAGATCTATGAGTTATAAAATTATTTGACTTTGGGGTATTTGATATTTTCTCGAATATTTGACTGCCACTATTTCCATTCGCAATTATTAACTTGTCGCAATTTTTGATGCGTTCATTTTTCTTAGTTATTTTTATTTTACCATCGTGATCTTCAACTCTTACTATTTTTGAACCGTAATTTATCTTCGTATCTCTTGAAATTACATTCGAAAGGAGCTCAGCATGCAATATATCTCTGCTCGCAGTGTAATATTTGGTTAGATTATTCTTTTGAATAAATTCGTTTACAGGAAGTGTGGTTAGTTTTTTTAAGTCTGCCGCAGAGTATATTTCAATCCTATTAATAACCTTCATTTTGGCTTCTAATTTTTCTAGTATACCCAGTTTCTCTAAGACGTTACTTGCGTTTGGGGATAGCTGAATACCATAACCGTTTTCAGTTTCCAGATCACTGCTTTCGAATATTTCATTATCAATATCAAAATTCGACAGAGTATAACTACATGCCAATCCGGCAATACCAGAACCAATAATACTATACATTTTTTTACTTCATTAATTTCCAACCAAACAGTTTGGTGGAATTGTTTGATCTTTTTCTAATTGACTGTTGTATTTGTATAGTGTGGAGCAGTAAGGGCAAACTATGCTATCATTTTTACCCATATCTAGGTATATGTGTGGGTGATCATGCGGTGGGTTTGCACCAATACATTTAAATTTTTTCACGGGGATTTCAATTACCGTATACCCATCAGTATTCTGGTAATGGGGTATTTGTATTTCTGCCATTATTATCTCCTGTGATAATTTATTTACTCACCATAGAAAAAATAAATAAATTAAAATTGAACTAATTTGATTAAATATATAATTAACTATATATTTAAATTAGAATAATAAAATATACATTAATATTTTGCAACTATGCATCCCAATCAAATGAGATATTAAATGCCTCAAACCAATAAAGCGAATTTAAAATCACAAAAACTTGAGGGTATAGACCCAATATGGCATAAAATCAGAGAAGAAGCAAAAGCGGCGTCTTCTCATGATCGGCAAATTTCTGGTTATATGTACTCACAAGTACTATCTCAAAAGTCGCTGGAGAAAGTATTAGCTGTAAATTTATCGAAACACATAGAAACCATTCATGTTGAAGATAGAATTATCGAAGGTCTCTTTGATGAATTTTATTCTTCAGATAAGGAAATTCTGCAAACAATTAGGGCAGATATATCTGCTGTATATGATCGAGACCCAGCGTGCCATAGATACATCGAACCTCTTCTTTATTTCAAAGGGTTCCAAGCACTTCAGGTTCATAGATTAGCAAACTGGCTCTGGGTTTGCGGTAGGACTGAATTTGCCTACTACTTGCAGAGCATATCTTCGAAAGTGTATTCTGTTGACATACATCCGGCAGCTAGATTTGGAAAAGGAATTTTTATAGATCATGCGACAGGTATTGTAATTGGTGAAACTGCAGTTATTGAAGATAATGTGTCAATGCTTCACGATGTAACCTTGGGTGGCACAGGGAAAAAATCTGGCGATAGGCATCCTAAGGTAAAAAGCGGTGTCCTAATTGGGGCTGGGGCCAAAATACTTGGTAATATCAATATTGGGGTTTCAGCAAGAGTTGCTGCGGGTAGTGTTGTCTTAAATGACGTACCAGATGGTGTAACAGTAGCAGGCGTTCCCGCACGTATTATCGGCGGTAACGATAGAGATTATCCATCACAGCATATGGATCACTTGCTTCCATCAACAGAAAAATAAAAGAGCTCTTTATGCAAAAAAAAGAAAGTGAACAGCTTCAAGATTATCTTAGGGATAAATTTAAATCTGATGTAATTCGTATCATTGAACGTCCCAAGAAAGACGACTCCATGGAGGTTTACGTCGGTGACGAATTTATGGGTGTTATTTTTAAAGATGTTGATGAGGGCGAAGTCTCTTATTCTTTCAATATGGCAATATTAGATATTGATTTATAATTTAGTTGGGTTTTCTTGGCCATCATAAACAACTTCAGGATCAAAAACTTTCTCATCTTCTTCGAATTTAAGCTCTACGTTATTATTGCTATCAATATGTACTGAACGATAAAAGCATGATCGATAACCAACATGACAGCTTGCNCCGACCCCCATCACATCGACCATTAGCCAAATGGCATCTTGGTCGTCATCTATGCGTATACTTTTAACTTGGTGAGTTAGTCCAGATGTTTTACCTTTNTGCCAGAGTGATTTGCGCGATCGGCTCCAATAGTAAGCTTCTTTTTTTTGTATCGTAAGTAAGAGTGCCTCTTCATTCATGTAACTATGCATTAGAACTTCACCTGATTTATAATCAGTGGTTACGACAGGAATGAGACCATTTTCGTCAAATTTTGGGGATAGNGTTGTACCTTCCTCGACCTCAAAGACACTCACTCTCTGCGCGAGTGGAATATCAACTTTATCTATCATTTACCTAGTTATTCGTTAGTTTCATGAAACGATCTTTAAGAGCTTCATTTGTCTCAAATTCGCCCGTAAATCTTGTTGTGATCGTTGAAACTTGGTCTTTTTTAACGCCTCTTAGTGACATGCACATATGTTCTGCGTCTAATATTATCGCAACACCCCTTGGGTTGAGTGATTGGTTGAGTGCATTCGCTATTTCGGCTGTCATCGTTTCTTGTGTTTGAAGTCGTTGTGCATATATATCAACAAGTCTTGCAATTTTTGATATCCCAACCACACGATTGGATGGTAGATAAGCAACATGAGCTTTGCCTATAAAAGGGATCATGTGATGCTCACAAAATGAATTAAATTGTATATCTTTTAAAAGAACAAGGTCATCATAGCCACCGACCTCACTGAACGTTTTTGAGAGGACATCAACGCCATCCTCATTATATCCCTTGAAAAATTCTTTGTAGGCATCAATAAATCGTCTGGGCGTCTCTATCAAACCTTCTCTTTTAGGGTCTTCACCAATCCAGGCTAATATAGTTCTTACTGCGTCTTCGGCCTCTTCTCGGGAGGGTATGGAGGGGGCCCTCTGTAAACTTGTAATTTTTGAATCTTTATCCATTATAGGTTGCTCCAGCTCTGTTTGATGATAATTGTTAATATATAAAAGTTGAATATATGTTAAAATCTATTATTTATCAATATAAGTATGATATATCTTAAATACAAATATAACGTAACTAATTGAATGTAAATTTTGCAATGCTGGACGACGTATACAATAATAAAATAATCGAATTCGCCGCAAATATTTCACATGTTGGTCGCCTAAAAAACCCAAGCAAATCTGTGACGAAAGTAAGTAGACTTTGTGGCTCCAAGGTAACAGTAGACATTATCTTATCAAATAATATTGTAACAGAATTTGCCCATGAGGTTAAGGCTTGTGCGCTAGGCCAAGCTTCATCATCAATCATGGCAAAGAATATAATTGGGTCAACCGTGGAAGAATTAATACTTGTTTCAGAGCAAATGAATAAAATGCTAAAAGAAAATGGTCCAGCGCCAAAAGGTAAATGGTCAGATCTTGGCTACCTTGAACCGGTCAAGGATTATAAATCTAGGCATTCTTCAACAATGCTAACTTTTGAGGCTGTGAATGAAGCCGTCCAAAACTCTGACTAGCTAGATTAGAAATGCTCAAAGCCATTCTCAATTTACCATTTATTTTACTGATCAAAATATACCAATACACCTTATCTTACTTTCTTGGAAACAGGTGTAGATATTTACCAACCTGTTCAAATTATGCCCTTGAGGCTATGCAAAAATTTGGTTTTTGGGCTGGCGGCTGGTTGTTTTTATATCGATTTTTTAGATGTCATCCACTTTCCGGGCATGGGTATGATCCAGTACCAAATGAATTACCAAAGAGTTGTATCTGGTATAAACCATGGACCTATAAAATAAAAAAAAATAATTGATTATATTGCAAATAATCATTAAAACTATTGTTACTTACCTGATTTGTTAACAGAGATTGAGTTGAAAATGTACACATACAGATTGCTTGATGGATCCAGTAAAGAATTTCAAGACCAAATTAATGGTATCGAACTTGCAAAATCTATATCACCATCTTTATTAAAAAAAACCATTGCAGTAAAAGTAAACGGGTCTGTTACCGATCTAACAGATAATCTCCCAAATAATGCAAATATTGAGTTTGTAACAAGAGAGCATCCTGACTCACTTGATCTCATCCGTCATGATTGTGCGCACGTGCTTGCTGAAGCGGTTCAAAATTTATTTCCTGAAACTCAAGTAACAATTGGACCCGTTATCGATAACGGTTTTTATTATGATTTTTACCGTGAGGAGTCCTTTAAGCCAGAGGATTTTATAAAAATTGAAAAAAAGATGCANGAAATAATTGCACAAAATGCAAAATTTGAGAAAAAGGTTGTTACTCGTGATGAGGCTATTAAGATTTTTCAAGAAAAAAAAGAAGAGTATAAAGTTGAGCTTATAAAAGATATTCCAGAGGGGGAGAACATAAACTTGTACGCACAGGGTAATTGGTTTGATCTGTGCAGGGGGCCTCACATGGTTTCAACTGGGCAAATTGGGAAGGCGTTTAAGCTTATGAAAATCGCTGGTGCCTACTGGCGTGGTGATTCAAATAATGTGATGTTACAGAGGATTTACGGTACTGCTTGGAGTTCAGTTGAGCAGTTAAATTCATACCTCAATATGCTTGAAGAAGCTGAAAAACGAGATCATAGAAAACTTGGTAGAGAAATGGACCTCTTTCATTTTCAAGAAGAGGGTCCCGGATCTGTTTTTTGGCACAAAAAGGGCTGGAAGTTATTTACTGAACTTATTGATTATATGAAGCGTAAAGGATCGAATGCGGGATACTTGGAAGTCAATACGCCCGATATGTTGGATAGATCATTATGGGAAAAATCCGGACATTGGGAAAAATTTGGGGAGAATATGTTTACAAGTACCACTCCAGATGAAAAAATATTTGCTTTAAAGCCGATGAATTGCCCCGGTCATGTGCAGATATTTAAAAACGGACTAAAGAGTTATCGTGATTTACCAATAAAATATGCTGAATTTGGTAAGGTTCATAGATATGAGCCATCTGGAGCATTGCATGGGCTGATGAGAGTGAGGCATTTTACGCAAGATGACGGGCATATTTTTCTCACTGAACAGCAGATAAAAGATGAGTGCGTCAGAGTCCATGAATTGATATTATCAATATACAAAGACTTTGGCTTTGAAGACATAGTCGTAAAATTTTCTGATAGACCAGAAAAAAGAGTTGGGGATGATATTATTTGGGATAAGGCCGAAAAGGCACTCATCGAAGCCGTAGAGTCAACAAATCAAAAATTTGAGTTAAACCCGGGCGAAGGCGCCTTCTATGGTCCGAAACTCGAGTATGTACTGCGAGATGCAATCGGAAGAGATTGGCAATGCGGTACACTTCAAGTCGACTTTAATCTACCCGGGCGACTTGGTTCATTCTACATTGGAAGTGATGGTGAGAAGCATATCCCTGTAATGTTACATCGAGCTATATTTGGATCTCTGGAGAGGTTTACGGGTATACTTATCGAGCATTATGCCGGCCGATTACCNCTTTGGATATCACCAACTCAGATAGCAATTGTTACAATCAACTCTCAATGTGATCAGTATGCAAAAGATGTGCTTGAGCAATGTTCTGCGAGTAGTTTACGGGCTGAAGTAGACCTTCGTAATGAAAAGATAAGCTATAAAATTAGGGAGCATATTTCAGTAAAGATTCCAATATTATTTGTGATAGGTCAAAAGGAGATTGAAGACGGGACTGTCACAATTAGAGAGCTGGGAAATAACGAACAAAAGACTATTAAGCTCGACGATGCAATATCAGAAATTAAGAGCAGAGCAAATCCTCCAGATTTTAGCTTTTAGGAAGAGAACTGTTCTGTAATTATTCTCTCTTCAAGATTGTGATCCTGGTCGAACATGATCTTTAAAGACAGAGTTTCATCATTTGAAATTATTATCTTCTTTGCGTCCATAATCTCATGACTATCAGCTGTAGCATTAACCTTTCTGTACTCTGGATCAATAACATCAATCTCAACAATTGAATTAATATCTAGTAATGCGCCCTTCCATCTCCTTGGTCGAAATGGGCTGGTTGGAGTCAGCGCCATCAATCTCGCATTAATAGGTAAAATTGGTCCATCTGCGGACAAATTATATGCCGTACTTCCAGCTGGCGTTGATATTAATAATCCATCAGAAATGAGTTCATGTAGGCGAACTTTATTATTTATTGAAATTTTTAGTTTAGCTGCTTGATAGGTAGTTCTGGTTAAAGCAACCTCATTTATTGCAATTTCAGTATGTTCTTTCCCAGATATATCTGTAACTGACATTTTTAGGGGGTTAATTTCAGTTATTTCTGAGTTTTCTAGTTTTTTATCCAAATTATCAAAGCTTAATTCATTCATAAGAAAGCCGATAGATCCACAATTCATTCCATAAATTGGTATACCAGAGCCAATGAATTGATGTAGCACTTGAAGCATTTGGCCATCACCGCCCAAGGCAACAATGAATTCTGCATCTTTGATATCAGAATTTCCATATAACTCCGTTAATTTCTTTTTCGCTTCGGTTGCTTGATTAGTTTCGCTCGCTATGAATGTTATCTTTTTAACAGCCATTATCTTTTTCGATATTTATTATTGTTTCAATTGCGTTTAAACTTGTTTCAAATTACATATGTATCATAATTACATAATTTATTAAATAATATTTGGTTANTTACTTATTCGAGATGACATTATCATGAAAAAAATAGGTATCATCGGGTGCGGAAGGCAAGCCCCTAAGCACATTACAGGCTATATTGAAAATGGCATAAAAGACATCTTTTTGTTTGACTCCGTTGAATCAAGGGCTCGTGACCTTGCGGCGCAATATGATCTTCAGCATAGGAAAATAGAGGACCTGGTGGATATCCCGGATATTGATATTTATTCAGTTTGTACGCCTCCAAATACACATGACAGCCTAATTGAAAAATTAATTAATAATAATAAGCATCTTTTATGTGAAAAACCATTATCATTAGATCTGGATAATCTACTTGAGTTTGAGCGTTTATCAAATGAGAAGGGTTTAACAGTTATGGGTGGCTATATTTATAAATTTTCACCTTCACATATTGAAATGAAAGAGTTTATAGAAGCCAATCAAGGTCATGTTGATAATGCATATTTTAGAATTGCAAGCCCAGGTGCCACAAATGCATGGCAATTTTCAAAAAATGAAGGGGGCGGGGCAATAAATGAACTCTTTGTGCACATGATGGATCTTGCTAATTGGTATTTTGGCCCGATTGAAAGTATTGAAGAAATTGATACTCAAATATACCTATCAGAGAGAGAAAGTATGCTTGATAAAAATGATCTTCTTGCGGAAGACTTCATAACAGTTAGAATGCGGAATAGATCTGGTGTTTCAATAACTATAGAGGCCGACATGATCTCAAATGACTTCTTGCAATACTTAAATGTAAGTGGTCATGGTTTGGTTGGCTTTTGTTCGATACAGCCAAATTTGCCGTTGATCATGAGTCAAAGTGAAAAAAAATATAATATCTGTGAATANAGAGAATTTAAAAATCTTCACACAAGTCAAATACGTTATTTCCTCAATTGTATAGATAAAATCACAATACATTCGCAATCAACAATTTCCGAGTCAATAAGTATTTGTAAGTTTCTCAATGAAATCACCGNTTCAGACTAAGTACATTTTCTGCATTNGACGAGCAAATCTTAGTTTTTATATCATCAGAAAAATTAATGCTATTAATCCATTTTAATGGTTGCTTTACACCCATATCGGCTGGGAAATCTGTACCAAGTAGTATTCTATCAGCACCAAGTATCTCAATCACTTGATTTAGTCCAGTATCGGAATGAGTAATAGTATCGTAATAGAAATTTCCAAGATAATCAGACGGTTTTNTACTCAAGTTATCACTCACGTCTTTTCGGGTATTATAAGCGTGATCAAATCTTCCAATGGCAAAAGGTAAATAGCCGCCCGCATGTGATAAACAAATTTTTATGTTCGGTAATTTGTCCATGAATCCCGAAAAAATCAGATTTGCAGCAGCGGTTGTAGTTTCCATTGGGTTACCAATGAGATTAATCAAATGATACTCACCCATAATATCATGAGCCCTCGTAGAGAGTGGATGGAGCAAAATAAAGGCACCTAGTTTTTCGGCTTCTCTAAGAATTTCAAAGAAATGCCCTTGGTTTAGGTTCTTATGATCAATATGGGAGCCAATAATAATACCTTTTAAATTTAGTTCTTTCATAATTCTATTAAGCTCTGATATAGATCTTTCTGGGTCTTTAATAGGTATAGTCCCCAAACCTTGATATCTATCTGGCCGATCGCGTACAGCGTTCGCTATTTCATCATTGACGTCTTTGCATGCATCAAAGGCGATATCAATTGGGTCGCTATCTCTAAGTAGCTGTGGATTGAGTGATAATAACTGTATATTCACTTCAGCATCATCCATTAGAGCGATTCGTTCTTTATATGGTGTCCAATACTCAGGAGTACTCATTACATTTTTTCGTTTTCCTGTTGTTAGTAAAGTTCTTCCTTGTTCATTTCGTTCAATCTTTGTACCATACCAGGGCTCATTATTTTGATAAGCAACTCTCAAAGATGCTGGAAGTATATGAGAATGTATATCGATAACTGTCATTTAGACCTCAAATTTAATAGTTTTGTTAAGTTTTATTGACTTTTCTATACCTAAAGTAATTTTGAGATTTTGCAGACCTTCTATCCCTGTTGTATTCGGGCATGATATACCTTGGGTAACGAACTCTAACCATGAACGAGTCTCATCAGCAAATGGGCCCCAATATTTATCAACTGCCCAATTACCGGAGGCGTTACTGGTTAGAAAACCCATTTCAGTATTTGTATCTACGTATGCATGATGCATACCATTCTCTGAAAAACCAATGTGCTCTTTTCTGTCATCATCAAAAAAAAGCAAACCATTTTCTCCAATAATTTCTGCCCTTACTAGCCTACCATGAGAAGGATAATTTTTTGGTAATGCATATCCCATTGACAGGTTAACGATCGTACCGTCGTCGTAGGTTATTATTGCAGCTGCAATTTCATCCACATCAAACCCGTCTTTCCTATAAATTTTTCCGTGCCCTTTTGCAACTATCTCTTTTGGTGTCTTCCCATCCAGGTACCATCCAAAAAGATCCACTAGGTAAGTCAATGCATCATTTACAAACGATATATGTTTTGATCTTTTTAAGATCTCCGCCCCGGTCCTTTGGGTATTATTAAACCGTCCCACGCAAGATAATATGTTACCAATTTTATTCTCAATAATTTGCTGTTTTCCAATTAAGTAATGCCGATTAAATCGAAGCGTATAGCCAACATGCAAACTCGTATTATTTTTCTCGGCAACTTCAACCATTTTTTCTGCTTCATTAACGCTCAATGCAATCGGTTTTTCTACAAGCACAGGTTTTCCTCGCTCAAGAGCGCTTATAACTGGCTTATAATGCTCGGGCTCGCTGGTTGAAACGATGAGTGCGTGCACATTTTCATCATTTATAATATCCGAATTATCCACGCTAACTTTGTCTGCATTTATTCTTTCACCAAGCTGGATTGCTTTTTTCGAGTCTATATCTGAAATTCCAATATATTTTACAGATGAATTAGTTTTTGAGATAGATGACCTTAGGTTACCCATTCTACCACATCCGATAATGCCAATTCCAATTTCTTGATGATTTATTTGCATAATGATTTTATTTTAAGATTAATTGTATAATATTTACATAAATTGATTTGTAATCAATAAAAATAAAACAAAATATGGATATTGTTAAGAGGGAGTAAAATGACAAAAGAAGATAATTATACAAAAGGTCTGAAAAAACTATTGGAAATGGGCCGTGAAGATACGATGCTAAATCAAAGACAAATTTCTGAGGATATGTATCAACTATCAGTTGGAACATTATTTGGAGAGATTTGGAATCGTCCCCATCTTTCCCTGCGCGATCGCCAACTGATCACGCTTGCGGCAAATATTGCGCTTGCGAGGCCACATGGAACTCATTCACACTACAGAAGTGCGCACCACATCGGTATCACACANGAAGAAATTTGTGAGATTATGATACATGTTGGTATGTACGGCGGCTGGCCATGTATTGCACACGCAACATCACAATATTTAGAGGTTTTGGAAGAGAGGGGTGATCCAATGGCAAAATCAAATCCAAAAAGAGATGAGGTTAAAGAAGAATAAACTCAATTATTATCTAATGAGTTTATAATTTTGTAAACATTATCCAAATTCGGTTGAATTATTCCAGAATCGATTTGGATGACTGTTTCCATTGTTTTTTTTGTATAAGGAAGATCTATCTTCAGTGCCCTCGCTTCTGCAAGCACATGACCACTCATATGTAAAATTTCTGTTTTTCTACCACGATGAATATCCTGGCCCATTGAGGGTCTTCTATTTGGTCCGTTTGACCTTTTCTTTATCATTGTATCAAGTTCTAAATAGATATCTTTATCATCAGATTGGAGCCACATATCTTTACTTGCCCCTCCAAATTTATCAAAATCAAGACCTAGTTTTTCTCCAATTTCAGTGGCCTCTCTAGCAAGATTTATTTGCAGTTTTCTACAAACTTCATCACCTGCTAGTTCTGCTGTTCCAAGATTTGACATTGCAACAACTGGGTTTCCCATGCAGTTTTGGCATAACTTCGCCCACCTTTCTCCCCAAAGATTTTCTGTAATAACAGATGAGTCAATAACATCAAGCGCTTTCCTAATTTTCTCAAGCTCTTTTCTTATTTTTTCTTGCTCTTTGGTATCCTCTTTGTGGTGTAAGCCCAATCTAAATACATCATGCCCCATATCTCTCATGCGGCTATGACCAGGCCGTGATACTTTTCCGGGTTCATATGATTCCACTGATATATTTGACATCACAAGACCGGCGGCTCTGTCTCTACCAACGATATTAGCAATTTCTTGATCTGGCCAACAATTCTGNGCTGATATTATCAGCCCATCAGGATGTATAAATTTATTTATAAATTGTGCTGACCATTCTGTATCATAGGCCTTCATTGCAATAAAACCAAAATTAAATAATTGTTCGCGAGCGATTTTCTCAGACTGATGTAGGTGCAGCATTCTTGGCCTTGCCACAAAAGTATCGTGAGGTCCAGATACCTCAATACCATGTTCATTGACATATTCAACCTGCTCGTGCCAAGGGTCGATAATAGTAACTGAATGACCTGTTGCACTCAGCCACCCCCCTAAATAAGAGCCAACCGCACCAGCTCCTATAAATAAAACTCTCTCTTTTATTGGTTTCATCTACTACCTATTTTTCATTGCTATTTGCAGATCGTATTCACTATCAGGCACAATTCTTGGTATATGATCACCATCAAGATATGCTATTAAACACTCGGCAGCTTGAATTTCCATTCTAGCCCTAGATACTATTGTGTTTGCGCCCATGTGGCATGTCATAATTATATTTTCAAGTTTTGAAAGTGGGCCGCCAAGATATGGTTCTTTATCATATACATCTAGGCCCGCACCTGCAATTTTGTTTTTGTTAAGCGCATCAAAAAGAGCTTCTTCATTTATTAGACCGCCTCGGGCTGTGTTAACCAAGAAGGCATCGTTTTTCATAAGATTAAGCTCTTCCTCGTTAATAATATCAATTGTTGCGGGCGTTTTGGGTACGTGTAAGCAAATAATATCAGCTTCTTTCAGGAGTCGATTCTTACTAACCCATTCTACAGGTAAATAGGAATTAATCGACTCATCCGGATCAATATCATTTGCTATAATTTTTGCACCAAAAGCAGATAGTAATTTTGCGGTTCGGCGACCGATCCTACCCATACCAATAATTCCAACTGTAAGCTCTTCAAGGCTTCTTCCAAGAACTCTAAGCCATTTTCCTTGCCTCATAAGAGCATCACCTTTTTGCACACCTCTAATAAGCATGAGTATATGGGTAAGCGTTAATTCAGCGACTGTATCTGCGTTTGCACCTGGAACATATGAAACTCCGATATTTCTCTCCCTGGCTGCATTAAGATCGATGCTATCAAGACCTACGGCACATCTTGCTATAAATCTTAATTCAGGAGCCTGATCCATGACCTCTGCTGTCATTGGTTCGGCACCACAGATTGCAACATCGCAACCCCTAATTAATTCCTTCATCTCATCTTCAACTAAAAGTCTTTTTTTGTCATTCCTTATGAGTTTCACCCCGGCGTCTTCCAGCATGGTCCGTGATAGGGGGTTGCAGGCACCCCACTGTTCGGGCGATACCATTGCAGTTGTTCTAATTTTCATATTATTCTGCCTTCAATTAATAGGGCGCTTCTTCGCCAATTATAGTTATTCTATGCATTCTTCTTCGAAATCCAGCATAATCGTCAACAGCATAATGCTGCGTACAGCGATTATCCCAGATGGCAATGGTTCCGGGACTCCATTTAAGCCTGCAAACAAATTCGGGTCGAGTCGAGTGAGATTTTAAATAATTAAGAATAGGGGTCGACTCCTCTTTAGTCATACCTTCAATCTCAACGGCATGTCCGCCAATGTAGAGAGCTTTATTTTTGGAGTCTGGATGAGTCCTAATTATGGGATGATAGGTATGAACCTTTGTTTTACCTGGATCTTGCTGTTTCATACTCTTTGCCCCAGTAAAATTACCAAGTTTAAGGGGTTGATCACCAACATACAATCCCCTTAAAGAGCCCAATATTTCTTTCATTTGATCTGATAAGGTATCATATGCCTGATACATATTTGCAAAGAGTGTGTCGCCACCAGCAGGGGGCAGTTCTTGAGCGTATAACATCGTTGCCTTTGGTGGAATTTCAGTGAAGCTTCCGTCCGAATGCCAAACATTCCCAAATGCATATGTATCCTTCTCTGTTTTAAGAATCTCAAGAATTTCAGGATGCGTCTCCAGCCCTTTCATGTATGGATAGTGATGAATCTCACCCCACTTTCTTCCAAATTCTAGATATTCATCAGAGTTTAAGTTCTGATCTAGAATTCCAATGACATGATAGTCGACGAAAGCTTTATATATTTCATTAAATGTTTCATCGTTAATATTTTTTAAGTCAATATCCAATATCTCAGCACCCATCGCACCCGCTAAGGGTCTGATTTTAAAGTTATTATATTCTATAATTTTCATTGAAACCTCGTTAAATATTTAGTATTTCTCTTGCTTCACTTGGGCTNGCCACTGAATAGCCCATATTTGTGATTATGTTGACCGCTCTTTCAACGAGCGCTGCGTTCCCTGGTGCCAATTCACCTCTTGATATGTANAGATTATCCTCTAATCCAACCCGAACATGACCACCAAGTATGACAGATTGTGCAACCATTGGAAGCTGGTTCTTTGATATTCCAAATGATGCCCAGACAGCGTCATTTGGTAATTGATTACNCATAGTCATCATNGTATCNGGNGTTGCTTCAGCCGCCCATGGTATACCGAGGCATATCTGGAATAAATAAGGCTTTTTAANCAAATCTTGTTTTATGAGCGCCTTNGCTTGCCGAAGCCCCCCAAGATCAAAAACNTCAAGTTCTGGNTTTACNCCGGTAACTGCAATTTTTTTTGCCATTTCAATCACATTATCAGGTGTATTAACGAAGATATGTGGTCCNAAATTAAAGCTACCTATATCCAGACTNCATATATCTGGTTTAATATTCTCAATGTGAATCACACGATTCGCGGGTGATGTAAGAGTAGTCCCCGNNCCAAAATTCACAGGATTTTCGAGTTCACCTAGNACNATTCTNGCNCCTGGTCCAGTTGTTAAATTGATTATNACATCGTTATTTTCTTGCCTTATTCGATCAACAACCTCTTTATANAGNGANTCCTCCATACTTGGTTTCCCNGTATCTGGGTCTCTCACGTGTATNTGTACNATTGCNGCGCCGGCCTTGTNNGCNGATAGGCATTCATTNGCAATTTCTTCGGGTGTNATNGGGACTGCTGGATTTATGTGTGTATGCTCGGCAGCACCAGTGACAGCACATGTNACAATAACTTTTCTCAACAAATCCCCCCTATAAAGCNTAATCAGTCTTATATTCTATAGATATATTTTTAAAAATAAATTATATTTTAATCAAAANTTTTATTTTTNNTTAATTAAAGGTTTCNTNTNATGCGACTAGGNTTCTTTACAATGCCTGTTCATCCCGAAAATAAGAAATGGGAAATATCCTTACAAGAAGATCGAGAGGCTGTAATATTAGCAGATAAGCTTGGCTTTTATGATGTTTTTATCGGAGAGCATTTAACTGACAAATCTGAGAATATTACAAATAGTATGATATTTTTATCAAGCCTGATCTCTGAAACTAAGAATATCAAACTTGGGACAGGAACATCTAATTTATCTCATATGCATCCAGTATTAATTGCATCCCATGCGGCCATGCTCGACCATCTCTCCGAAGGTAGATTTATATTCGGTATCAGCCCCGGAGCCCTCAGATGTGACGCGGAGGTGCTTGGTATCATAAATGAGGATAGGGGGCAGATTTTTGCGGAGTCTATTGATGTAATTCTTGAAATTTGGAAAAGTGACCCCCCGTATAATATTGATTTACCGAAAAATAGATTTAAGGTTTCTTCTCTTGAGTCTACTTTCCTTGAGGTGGGTGTTGGTTACTTACAAAAACCATATCAAAAACCATTACCAGAGATAGTCGGAACAGTTGTGGCTCCATTTTCCAAAGGAGTGATTGCGATGGGAGAAAGGGATTTCCATCCTATTTCTGCGCATTTCCTATTACCAAAATGGGTCAAGACACACTGGGAAAACTATAAAGANGGGAAGGAAAATGTTGGACTTAAGGCAGATGTTAAAGATTGGCGTGTCGCTCGCACAATATTCGTTAATGATGACTCAAAAATTGCCAGAGAATANGGAAAATATAATAAAAAGAGTCCCTATAGATTTTTTTATGATCATCTATATCGTAAGCTTGAGCGGAGTGGTCGGCTTGCCGTATTTAAATCAGATCCAAATACAGATGACAAAGACTTAGATATTGATAATATTCTTGATCAACTGGTTATTTGCGGTGATGCAAATCAGGTGATAGATCAAATTTTAGCATTAAGAGAAGAGGTTGGGGATTTCGGAGAATTNCTATATGGAGGNGTTGATTGGCTTGACAAAGGTCTCGCACGTAAATCCATGGAGCTAATGGCTGAAAAGGTAATTCCTGAAGTTACGAAAAACATCAATAAATAATTCAAATTGAAAAATATTAAACAAACAATTATATACATACGATGCGTTCAATTATTGTCATAATATCTCTTTTTTTAATACTATCATTCACTAGCAGCATTGTGGGATACAGAATACCCGGCATCACAGAAAACCCATCACTCGGAAAAATAAAGTTATGCAAGGCTGCATCAGGGATGCATTCAAATTTCATAGATAAGTATGTTACTGCAGGCATAATTCTGAGCCATAAGAAGGCATCAGAAGGGCAATATACCTTTTTTGTAGATAAGAAAAAATGGAATAACGAATTGTTTGAATCTCAAGAGGTGGTTGCAATTGGTGGTTGGTGCAAAGTTGCAAATAAAAACGGAAGAGGCGAAGTTTATATTTATGACAATAAAAATAAAGAAGTCATTGGCAGTGTNGTAGATGGTAACTATGAGGTATAGGACTCTATTTATTTTTCGTGTAAATTATAATTAAAAATCCAGTCAGTATCCCAACTATCATCCATAACCAAGTTTCAACTGAAAATAACATTATACCATTAATTAAATTTCAAAATCCTATTCATTCTATAGTATAACCATTTAGATGGAAAATCTAATGGATAATAGTTTTGATTATATAATTGTTGGCGCTGGTAGTGCGGGCTGTGTACTTGCTAATAGATTATCTCATGATAGAAATAATACGGTCCTTCTAATTGAGTCAGGTGGATGGGATAATAATCCTTGGATACACATCCCCCTTGGTTACGGTAAGCACTTTGACAACCCAAAAGTTAACTGGATGTATCACTCTGAGCCTGAGCAGGCAACCGGTGGTAGACAGATATTCCAACCAAGGGGAAAAGTGATAGGTGGTTCATCCTCAATAAATGGCTTAGTTTACATTCGTGGTCAGAAGGAAGATTTTGACTCATGGGATCCTGAAAAGAAGCATGGCTGGGATTATAATTCTATTTTACCTTATTTTACAAAAAGCGAGAAAAATATCGATATTCATAATGAGTATCATGGTGCAAACGGCGAGTTGTCAGTGTCATCACCGAAGGAATTACATCCACTTGCTACTGCATTTGTGAAAGCGGGTATTAATATGGGATANCAAAAAAATAAGGACTTTAATGGGGCGACTCAAGAAGGCTTTGGACATTTGCAAATGACAATAAAGAATGGCAGAAGATCAAGCGCATCCACTGCTTTTTTAAGAGGTATCCGGAAAAGAAAAAATCTAAAAATATACACAAATATGCTTATCTCCAAGATTTTGTTCAAGAATAAGACGGCAATCGGTGTCTCGGGACTCAGAGATGGAAAGGCAATAAACATCTATGCNAACAAAGAGGTCATTTTATGTGCAGGTTCATTTAATTCGCCAAAAATTCTGCAACTATCTGGTATTGGTCCAAAAGATATCCTGGATAAATTTAATATTGAAAATATATCTGTTCTGGAAGGTGTTGGAAAAAATTTACAAGATCATTACAATGGGAGAATTATATTCAAAACATCAAATCCATATACNTTAAATGCTGTAATGAAAAGCAAATTTAGGTCCATATTTGAAGGCTTTAAATATATTTTTTTCCGAAGAGGTTTTNTAAATATGGGTTCATCTGTTTCTGCTGGTTTTATAAAGTCAAAACAATCACTTAAGAGGCCAGATTTGCATATTAGTTTAATACTATTTAGTGGAGATAAGGCTGGAACAAAGCTTCACCCATGGTCAGGGTTTTCGGTAATTGTAAGACTCTTACGGCCCAAAAGTGTAGGCAGCCTGAGGATAAAAAGTATGGACCCTGTAGATCAGCCGCAGATCTTTATGAATTATTTTAGCCATAAAGATGACAGACAACTACTTGTTCAAGCAATAAAAATAACAAGAAAAATTTTGAAATCTGATCCAATNCAAAATGACATTTTAGAAGANTATTCTCCAGGAACCCAANTCGTGTCTAATACTGAAATAGAACAATTTCTNGCCACAAAAGGGGGGATTAGCTATCATCCAGTTGGGACATGCAAGATGGGTATTGNAAGNGGCTGNGTAGTTGATTNCAATTTAAATGTTCACGGTGTTAAAAATCTAAGAGTTGTAGATGCATCCATAATGCCAAATATAACTTCAGGTAATACTAATGCGCCTGTTATCATGATAGCGGAAAAAGCAGCGGATATTATTCTGGGTAAGGGTTGACCTTATTTAAGCGGAGAGAATGAAGTGCCTGTCATGATTTTATCCTCTTGATCNGCAACCATTCCTTCTGTCTTATCTCGAAAACTAAGCCAATCAGGGTCGGCGGCTCGCTTCTTTTTCATCGCATTAAATTCTTCAAGATCTCTATACTCCCATATGTGAACTATTTGATTTTGGGGACCAATATCACTGATGAAATATGCAATTAGTTTAAAGCCATATCTGTTGTTAACTGGCATGGCGTAATCTTCAAATATTTTTACATATTTATTGAGCATTCTTGGTACACAATTATATGTTCTTACATTATAAATCATTATNTAAGCTCCAAAGTTATGATCATTTTTGCACCTNAACTTAAGGCCATATTCTATGGCCTATACTCGGNGAACCTGGTGCGTGAATTGTTTCACCAATTGTTTTTTTACTAAATGGGTCAAATTCACGAACGATATTTTGTCGCCTATCCTCATGTGATGTGAACTCATAAAGTACCGAATGCTTTGCCCAGCCAACTGTTGATACCATTTTTCTCGCTCTAATTGCGCCTTTAACCTCAGACACGAATGGTAGCCTAATTTGCGCATACCATTTTCCTATTTCAATCTCATTTTCGACGCTGGTCATGTTATAGCTTCCCATCTGGATTGCCTGCGCTGGTACACCACCAGGTGCGACCATACGATAATCGGGACCAGTAACCCTCTCTTCCTCAATCAAAACAGCAGTTCTTGCCTCCAGCCTTTCCGCAAATCTCTCCCGTATTTCACTTGTTTGATTTTCAGAAAAAAGAGGTGAGTTTTTTTGGTAGTAAATGTGGGGAGATGATGCGGCAATAAGACATATGTATTGTGTCCCTTGCGGAATATTTTCTGTTGTGTGCGGTAATTTATCTCGCCTCTCTTTGTAGTCCTGCTCGTCTACAATATAATGAGCTGCCCATACCACACCATCATGAGTTAAAATATTTGGCAAATAATTATTATGGAGCCAGTTAATGTGATCTTCTTTTCTTTCTTCATCTAAATTATACCATGTTGCCCATATACCATTGTCCATGTGAAGCCCTCTAATTAAATTTCCAAATTAAATAACTGTTTACTTTGCTATAAATTATATTATCACATATTATACAGATATTTTAGATTGTAAATTTGATATTACTCGTTGTAGTATCAATATTTGTTCAACAAATAAACTAAATCGAGGAGATTCATAAATGTCAGATATCGGTATTATTCCAGTTGATTGGGAAGATAGGTTTGACCCACAAAGAATGCTAAGAGAGAGATTGGACCGCGCAAAAGAGGCTCTTGATAATTCGGAAGCGGATGTATTATTTGTATTTCGTACAGAAGATGCAAGATACTTAATGGGTTATAGGCATCATTTAGGCCCGGCTTTCATAATGGGTAACGCTGTTGTTGTCCTAGCTAAAGGTCATGACCCGATATTATGGACAATGGACTATGAGCATTGTAAGCAAAGAATGCCATGGTTAGATGATCAGCAGATTCAACCAAGGGCAAATTTTAGAGAAAAAGTTGGCATGAAAAGATGGGCAGACCAAGTGGAAGGTTTTATCGGGTCACTGAAGGGGAAGACAGTCGGAATTGATATTTGGGATTTAAATATGGAGAATGCTATTCGAGAGACTTTTCCTGATTCAAGATTCGTTGACGGATATCAGGGTATTCTTATGCGAGCAAAAGAAATTAAAACTCAGGATGAGATACATTGCCTAAAAATCGCTAATGCCATGACCGAAGCTGCACTCGATAACGCGCTTGATTTTTTAAAGCCAGGGGTTCGGGAATGTGAGGTTTTGGCAGTTGCCTGGGAAACGATGACTGCTATGGGATCTGAGTGGACGCAGTGTTCAAATATTGTTGCCTCGGGACCCTACACGGCACCTTATCGTAGGTTTACATCGGATAGAATAATAAGAAATGGAGATCCTGTGATTATAGATATCGGAGCCTGCTTCAATGGTTACTATGGGGATTTAACAAGGACGTGGATTTGTGGAAATGTAAAGCCAACTGATGAAATGAAAAAAGTACACCAGAATTGCTATAACGCCTTATTCAATGCTGGTGCTGCAGTAAAACCTGGAGCTACAAACGCTGATGTATTTGCGCAAGCAGATCCGTATGTATTAGATAGCCTTGGTCATGGATCGGGCGTAAATCCATGGGAGGCTCCATATTTCTCCCCAGCATCTAAAGATCAGCCAGTCGTATTAAAAGAGGGTATGCAGTTCAATCTTGAGCCTTACGCCGGAGTAAAGGGAGTTGGTGGTTTTAGACTAGAGAATGATCATATTGTTACAGCGGACGGTGTTGATATCTACACTCACTATCCATTTGATGAAAGGCTAGTCATTGATGTGCATCCATATGATATCTCAACAGGAAGAACCAGATAGCAATGGCAGAAGAAAACATTGGATCAATTGAGCCTGACTTTTCACTTAAGGGAAAACTTGCAATTATTACCGGCGCAAGTATGGGTATTGGTAGAGAAATAGCGCGGGCATATGCTGCGGCAGGGGCAGAGATTATAGTAACCGCTAGAACCGAGTCTAAGCTGATCGAGCTTAAGCAAGATGTTGAAAAAGATGGCGGAAAATGCCATTTTCTTGTGAATGATATCACTA
This sequence comes from Rhodobiaceae bacterium, assembly GCA_002699615.1. Taxonomy (GTDB): domain Bacteria; phylum Pseudomonadota; class Alphaproteobacteria; order Rhizobiales; family TMED25; genus TMED25. Next base: position 203,611 of record PAAM01000016.1, read on the forward strand.
ACATAAGTCAAATAGAGGCCTTGGCTGATTTTATTCGCGAGAAGCTATCTGAAGAAGAGAAGGACTTGGTTTTGGTTAACAATGCGGGGTTTGGATTCACAAAGCCTGTTCTTGAGGTAACCCAAGAAGATTTCGACCTTATTACATCAACACATTTGAGAGGAACCTTCTTTTGTTGTCAGAAGATTGGTGAAATTATGCTNGAGCAAGGGTATGGAAAAATTATAAATCTTGGTTCGACTTGGGGATATACAACTGANGCTAAAAAGGCNCCATATTGTATGGCAAAAGCAGGTATTGCGCATATGAGCCGTGCAATCTCGACGGANTGGGCNCCAAANGGNATTCGTATAAACACACTAGCTCCCACAGGAACTGTCACTGAATTCACTCAAAAAACTTGGGAGTCAATGCCTGAGCGTGCCAAAGGTATTCTATCCAGAATAAAATTAGGTAGATTTGCCTANCCCTCAGATCATTTAGGTGCTGCAATATTTTTAGCATCTAGTGCATCGGATTTTATTACTGGGCAGACAATATATGTNGATGGTGGATTTACAGCGGCCGGTTNATTAATTATTTAGGCTGCTGATAATCCTCTCACGAGTGATGGGTAACTGCTTTATTCTAATNTTCATTGCCGTGAAGAGTGCNTTACTGATTGCTGCGGCCGTTGGGCCGTGTGCTGCCTCGCCAACCCCGAGGAANGGNTCCTCAGGTCTGTCTATTAATTCAACGTGTATCTGNGGTGTTTGTTTGAATTTTATTATTGGNTAATTTTCCCAGTCTGTTGCNGATATTATTTCGCCGTCAAAATTTACTTCCTCAATTAATGTGCAGCTAGTTGCTTGTATGATNCCGCCCTCAATTTGATTTTTAACCCCATCTGCATTAACCACTTCNCCAGCGTCAATAGCNGCCCATGCGTTAATGAGCTCAATATCCTCATCNACATTTATCTCTACTACCATAGCACAATATGCNCCNGAATTTTTATAGCGTGAGAAGGCAAACCCTTTTGGTAAGCCGGAACTTCTATCTGTCCATTTTGATATATCTCTTACTTTTTCGATTAACTCAATGACACGTGGGTCAGATAAATGCTTTAATCTAAATTCTATTGGATCTATTTCTTGCATTGATGCTATATCATCCATTAGAGTTTCTATTGCATATACATTTACAAATGCACCGAGACCACGCATTGCGGATGTTCGCCATGGAAGGTCATATACAATTTGCTTCTGTATTCTAATGTTTGGGATGTCATAAAGTGGCATTGAATTTCTGTCAGCCGCACCACCTTTATCCAGAGGGGTATCAACCGGGTTTGGAGGGTTTAGCGGGTTTGATATATGTTCAGCTGCAAGTAGGTACTCGCCATTTTCACCTGATGGTCTTTTCACATGAGGCGGACTTTTGATTGAGATATCAAATGACTCGATCATTAAATTATCTGCCAGATTCGCATCAATTTTAGTTACCATACCGGGTGCNAGAGGCGACCAAGATAGCTCATCTTCTCGACTCCATACCAGTCTAACCGGAGTACCATTAAGCTCCTTTGCTACTAAAACAGCATCTAAAACAACATCATCTGCTCCATTATGACCATAGCATCCNGAGCCGTGTTTGTGCATTACATCGACGTCANTCTCANCAATATTNAAAATTGATGCCAAAGTTCTCTTCATTGCAAAAACGGCNTGACTATGCGTATATACTTCAAGACTATNACCTTTCCATTGTGCAACAGCACAGCAAGGACCAATTGAAGCATGGCACAGAAATTTCCTTGAGACTTCAGTTGAAATACCATCAGATCTCAATACATCAATTTTTCCTTTATCAAGACTATTTATTATTGGGCTTTTTGTATCCCGAATGAATTGAAGNGGGTCTTCAATAATTATNTCTGGCGTTGACCATTTGCAGTATTTATTCNCTTGCTGTGCAAGTTTTACTGCATCTTCCTCTCTTTCTGCTATTACGGCAATAAATGAACCGTTTACAATCAGTTTTCTTAGATTTTCTAATGTATTTATTTTGTCAATATCGATTTTAATGATCCGAGATGATACAGAGGGTGGTCTGACTACGCGGGCATGCAGCATGCCATCGAGTTCAATGTCATGAACAAACTCGTGAGTACCTAAAATTTTATTTTTTAAATCAATTCTCTTGATGCTCTTTCCAGTAAGCTTTCTCTGACTCGGTAGNTTTGGTTGCATATAGATTTCAACTGGTTGGTTAAAATCNATATCTTTAGCAATCGACCAATAGGATAGGTTTGTAGGGTTATCATTTAGGTAAATTTCACCATCAATGACATTCAATTCCCGCACATCAGATTGCAGTAACTCCGACGCCTTACTGAGCATTAGCATTCTTGCCGCAGATGCAGCTTTTCTGACAGAAATGCCTTCTGTTTGCATAGATTGTGAACCTGCAGTACAGCCCCCATCCAATCCATCTTTAGTGTTGCCNGCTGAAATCTCTATCCTNGTAGAATCTATGTCTAGTTCNTCTGCTGCAATTTGNACAAAGGCAGTATTGATACCCTGTCCAATTTCAACTTTCCCCGATACCATTCTCACGGTACCGTCCTTATTTATNGTAAACCAATTAGCAATATTAGGCGCTGAGTCAAATGATCCGGGAAACATATTCATNTTGATGACTTCCCGTCTAGATATTTCTTAACGGCATTTAGGATCCTAAGCTGGGATCCGCATCGACATAGATTTCTNTCAAGCTCATTTGCAATATCATCGACGCTTTTTGTGGGATCATCGTCAGTTATTGCTTTTACTTTCATAATAATTCCGCTCAGGCAATATCCGCACTGTCCTGCTTGCTCATCGATAAGTAGCTCTTGCAATGGGTGAATACCATCTTGTGATATTCCTTCAATAGTCTCGATTTTCTTATCATCAATTGACCAGATCGGGGTATCACATGAGAAAATCGCAAGCCCGTCCATTATCACAGTACACGCACCGCAAACACCGCCACCGCAACCAAATTTTGTTCCTTTTAATTTTAAGTCATTTCTGAGTACATACAGCAGAGGAGTATCAGGATCAGACTCAATTTCGTGTTTTTGTCCATTGACCGTCAGCGAGTATTTATTTGCCAATTTGTGATACCTTTTTGAATTAGAGTTTTATTTTACTTANCATAGTGTTAAATATATACAATATATAATTTAATATAACTTATATTATAACTTTTTTATTATATTTATGAACAATTTTGATTGAAGTTAGTATGGCAGATATAGCNTATGTAAATGGTTCTTTTGTTGAAATGAACGATGCAACAGTGTCAATAAAAGATAGAGGCCTTTTGTTTGGCGATGGTGTGTATGAAGTCGCTGGAGTATTTGAGGGTATATTAATTGACAATGATGCTCATCTAGANAGACTAAAAAGGTCGCTGCAGGAAATCAAACTTGAGCTACCGATGAATTTTAATGAGCTAGAGGAGCTTCAAAGAAAATTAATTTACCTTAATAAAATTAAAGAAGGTACGCTTTATTTACATGTTACTAGAGGAGTATCTGACTTTCGTGATTTTGAGTTTCCAAAAGAGCAGAAACCTAGCGTAGTAATGTTTACTCATCATAAGAAAATTATGAATTTGGCGACGGATAAATTAAAGGCAAAAGTGCTCACTTATCCTGACTTAAGATGGAAAAGAAGAGACATAAAATCTATTGCTCTTCTTGCTCAAGTATTGGCAAAGGAGATTGCCCATCAGGCTGGCTGTAATGAAGTGTGGATGCATGAGGATGGTTTTGTGACTGAAGGTGGTTCAAGTAATGCATTCATAATAAAAGATGACAAATTGATTAGTAGAAAAAATAATGAAACTATTCTATCTGGAATAACCAGACAGGCAGTTTTAAAATTAATTGAACAAGAGGGTTTGGTTTTTGAAGAGAGACCTTTTACAATTGAAGAGGCTTATGAGGCGTCAGAAGCCTTCTATACGAGTGCGTCCGTATTNGTTATGCCTGTAANTTCAATTGATAAAAAAATAATTGGTAATGGNGAGCCGGGAGCATTAACTTTAAAATTAAGAAACCTATATGAAAACTTTGCAAAAAGCTTTATAAACCAAAGCCAAAGGTAGTTTAGTACTATGAAATTTGATAAAATAGAAAANGCAATTGAAGCAATTGCTAACGGTGAGATGATCGTGGTCGTTGATGACGATGACAGAGAGAATGAGGGTGATCTTATAATTGCCGCATCTAAAGCTACACCAGAGAAAACCGGTTTCATCATCCGNCANACGAGCGGTATTTTATGTGTCTCNTTGCCTCAAGAATACGCAAGAAGATTACGTCTAGATCCGATGGTTTCAGACAATGANGCNCCACTNGGTACTGCGTTTACGATATCTATTGATCTAAAAGAGGGTTTAACAACGGGCATATCTGCACTAGAGAGAGCGAATACAATTCGAGCGGTAGCTGATATGAAGACAAAACCTAGTGATTTTGTAAGGCCTGGGCATGTTTTCCCATTAATTGCAAAAGAAGGCGGTGTGCTAATGAGGTCCGGCCATACAGAGGCCGCCAGCGACTTAGCAAGCTTAGCAGGGCTTGAGCCTGTCGGTCTACTATCAGAGCTTATGAACGACGATGGTAGCGTAAAAAGAGGAGACGAAGTACTTAAATTTGCAAAGAAAAATAACCTAAGAATCATATCTGTTGCTGATATAATTCAGTACAGAGAGAAGCGTGAACAGCTTGTAAAGAAAGTTACAGAAAAAGACATAAGTACGAGCATTGGTGATGCCAAGGTTATTACTTACCACACAATATTTGATGATGTTGAACATATTGCGCTCGTTTATGGTGATATCTCATCTGGTGAAAATATACCGGCCAGAATACATCGGGAAAATATTATTAAGGATGTATTTCAAGAAAATAATCTTATCAGCGCATCTTTAGCCCATTTAAAGAAAAAAGACAAAGGTGTCATTCTATATCTTAGGGAAGGCGCTATTGGGGTACAGGGCGGAGCTAATAGGTCGTTGAGTGAGAATAAAAGAGAAGAGCAGTGGAGAGATATTGGGCTTGGTGCACAAATTTTGAGAGATCTCAATATATCCTCAATTGAACTTTTATCCTCTACTACGTCACATTTTGTTGGTCTTTCAGGTTTTGGGATTGAGATAAATTCACGACTTCCCTTAAATAAATAAGACAGAAATTCAATGACAAGAGATGCAAATTTAAAGGTCAGAGTAAAGTCCGCTAAAGGCCGTAAATTATCATCGACACGATGGTTAGAGCGGCAGTTGAATGATCCTTACGTGAGGGAAGCCAA
>PAAM01000017.1 GCA_002699615.1 Rhodobiaceae bacterium
GTCGCAAAAGTATAACCTGTTCCTGCATTTGTAACTGTAACTGCTGTAACTGCACCTGAAGTAACCGTAACCGATACTGTTCCGTTTGAACCGTCACCTCTCATTGCGATACCAGTATGTGTACCGTCAGTACCACCTGAGCCAGCAGTTTTAATTTTTACAATGTTAATTGCACCATCAACAGCGGCTGATGATACAGTTGAATTTGTTTCAACTGCCATAAAATCTGTAGATAAAAAGTTTGCTTGTTGTGAAGCAGATAAAGTGTACATATATTTCCACTTATAACCGTCAGCAGTTGTTAAAATAGATGGTGATGTACCTGTTGGTTCTACAGTTGAAGCTGTATTGTTGTCGTTATCTAAACACTTATAAACATTTCTTTCTGTAGTCAATACATAGAAACTTGCGTCATGTAAAGTTGAAGCACCACTATTTGCTGTAGCAGCCGTTGATGTTCCTGTAAGTCTATCTCCATAATCATGTCTGTAAATATCGTAAGTTGTTCCTGTTGTCCAGTTTCTTCTTGGTACAACAAAAGTAACATCTGTAGAAGTAACTTTTTTAGCTGCTAAAAGGTCATCAAAAGGATATGCTTGTGCGTTAACATTATCTGCTGGTGTAATTGGAGCAGCGTCTGTTCCTTCGTTGTTTGTTCTACCATCTGCTCTTGTAGATGTAGCAAAAGGTTGAGGTCTTCCGATACCTAGGTAAAAAGTATTACCTGAAGCTTCAGAAAAAGCCTCTGAAAATTGTTCACTATTGTGAATTCTAAATCTGTCTGTTATAATTGCTGGCATATCTCTTTATTTCTTCCTTATTCAATATTTATACAAGTTATCATCATGGTTTTGTAGGCCAAGTTACATTGTTTACTTTTTCAACGGTATCAAGACCTGTTGTTATATCCCTTAAATTTTGTCTGTAAGTAGTCATATCAGAGGACATAGTTACATCTGATAAGGCATAAAAGTCTGTTTCTGCAAGTAAACTATCTCTTTGAATTCTTAAATCGGTTAAAGCTATAGCAAGGTCTGACGGTAATTGTGCTTTAATATCATCTTTAGAAATTTCTGCTGTACCATCATGCCAAGTAATTGTACATGTATCAATATCATCACCGACTACAGTTACCTTTGCGTCTGGATTTATTTTTAAAATAGCGTCTATTATCATTGTGCTATCTCCATTATTTGCAACCTTTGATTAACTGCTTCATCTGTAGCACCACTTCCAATCTGGCCTAAAAAAACATAATAAGTTTGAGTTGCACCTACGGCTAATGTTGAACCTGAATCGTAATAACTATAACTAGTAGCATGTTTTATATTATCAGCAGCACCAATATATAACCCATAATGGTCGTAAAACAAATAGTTATTATCAGCATAATTATTATTTCCTGCTGTGTATGCTTTTGAAAATAAAAGCTGCGACCTACCATTACCACTTCTACCGTGAATTGCACTCCATTTAATTAAAAAATGTGAGTTAAGTGATTTTGCTGTAATTGCTAATTGAGCGCATGGTGTCAAAGATGTACTATTATAAGTTAAAGTTGTTGAATAGGTGCCTGGATTAGCGTGAACCACCTGTACAATTTTACCTGCACCATGACCTGTAGTTAAATTATTTGCTATTGCTCTTGTTATTGTTCCCATATTTCTATCCTAGATACCTAATTTGTATTTCTGCTCCCGTAGCCGGCGCCGTGTCAAAAGTTAATGTTGTTCCCGATACAGCATAGTCATCTGTTGGTACCATACAAATACCATTTACAAAAACTAACATATCGTTAACAGACCTGCCTGATAAAATTGTAAATGATTTACCAGAGTTTGCACCAGCAAGGTTACCAGTAGCTGTAGCTGAAGTTATATTTAATCTTGCTTGTTGACCAGTTGGAATATCTAATTGATGACCCATATAAGAATGAGCCGTACATTGATAATACAGAGGTGTAGGTGTATTGTCATCTATGGTAATTGTTGTATGAGCACCTGCACTACCTGGTGTTCCTGCAATTGTAACACCTGTTGACATCTCTCTATTTTTATCTCTATCGTAATAAAATTTTAATGGGTGTGTTGAATTTGAAGCGTCTGATTGGTCAAACTTCCAAACACCTTTTGTTAAAGTTAAATGTGGAGATTGGTCGCCATTAATAACATAACCATTTGATGAACCTGAACCAAACTCGCTATGTTCACTTGTTTTAGCTGCAACTGTAACTGCCAATGATTGTGTAATTGTTGAATCTGGTGAACGATATGAAACATAACCTGCGTCTTGAAGATGTGAACCATCCATATCAATATCAGAACCAGCAGTAATACCACCTGCAATAGTAATTGTTTTTGTTGCACCTGTACCTGTAGCAGCTACGCCTGCACCAACAAAATTCATTGTTGTCATTGCTGTTGATAATGCTGAACCTTCGTCTTGTACAGTTATATCTGTGCCAGCTGCACCTGGATTAAATCTACCTTGTGCTGAATTCCAAATTAATGCGTTACCATCTGCAACACCTGTTATATTAACATTTGATAAATCACCAACTGAAGCGTTTTCATTTATAAGTTTTGTCCAACCACCTGCGTCTGCAACATAAGCTTGATTTTGAGCTATGTCATATGCAAACATACCTTCATAAGTTGTTTCACTTGGAAAGGCAGCTACATTGGCAAAGTTAAATCTAATTTTTGAACCTGAAGATGTATTATCAAATGCACCAGTAACATTAGCAGATGAAATATTTGTAATTGTGTTATCTGCACCACTTATAGTTTTATTTGTAAGTGTTTGTGTATCACTTGAACCTACAACTGTACCTGTTGGTATTGCTTTTGCTGAAGCAGAACCATCTAAATTTCCTGAACCATTTGATAATACAAAACTTGAAGCTGCAATACCAGAAATAGTATTGTTATCAGCACTTATTGTTTTATTTGTTAATGTTTGAGAAGCTGCTGTATCAACTAAAGTTGCGTCTGAAACAGCCGTGTTAACTTCAGCAAATGTACCTGTAATTGTGTTGTTTGCTAAGTTAATACTTTTATTTGTAAGAGTAGCCGTACCTGTAGCAGTTAAAATTGATGAAGTATCAGCAGCGATAGTTAAAGTATTTCCAGAAATTGTAGTGTTGATTGCACTACCACCTAAAACTTTTAAAGTTTCGCCGTTTGCTGAAATTGTTGATACTGTTGAAGAGTCATCAGCAAACTTAACAGTACCATCAATAGTAGTACCGTTACCAATCGCTGTGTAAATTTCGTTAAAGTTGAGGTTTAATTTATTAGCACCGTCTCGGAGATTATCACCTGTTCCGTCGTTTGCGTTAGTACCTCTGTTTATTACTTGTTTTGCCATTTGCCTCTATCTCTTTGTACTATTTATAAACATTTTATGGTGTTGTTTTATCAAATGTTGTTGTGTTATTATCAAATTTAGTTAATGTGTTACTAAACAAGTCAGCATTTTGTCCTATCTCACAAGGAAACGCATAATTCATCTTAATTCTACCACCTATATCATTTGAAGTTAATAAAAATATAGGAACTTGTTGTCCGTCAAGGGCAGTCTTTGTACCTTGTATTCTTAAATTATTTAAGTTTAGAAATGAGTTTGCATTAGAACCAACAGCAGTTTGACCAAAGGCTCTATTAGCATATTTATTAAGAGAACTAAATCTTGGTCCACCATATGCATATCCACTTCTTATATCATGTATGACGCCTGAACCATCTACAAAATTATTTCTTTGCCTACTTAAATAATCAATTTCTATATCTTCTCTTACCAATGTCAAATCTCTAGTATTTGCTTGAAAAGCATCCTCGTAAGCATTACTTACATCAATTTCACCACCTATTTGTGCGTTTGTTCTTATTGTAGTGCCATCTGTTTTTGTTCCTAGTCTTCTACCAAAAATTGTTGTAAATAAAGTATTTACAAGTGATAGTAATGGTGCTTCAAGTACACCAGATGTAACACCTTTAACAGGACCTTTTGCTGTTACAATTATTCTTGATTCAATATCAACTTGTCCTGTAAAGTAAAAACCTGCTGTATGCATTGTCTTTTTAAATGCGTCTCGCCATCTAGCGATTGATTGACCAACTTTAATTACATAAGAATAATCTTGATAGTATAAACTATCTTGTACTCTCATTGTTGTTTCTGATAATTTACCTCTTTCACTAATAAAAGCACCGTCTGTATCAGAAACAGAAACGACATTAACTGAAGCAGTTGATATATCTAATTTAGCGAGTTTAGATGAACCACCTGAACTAGATGATATTGTTTCATTTAATTGAAAAGTACCTGATACACCTTTAATTCTTAATAGACCTCTAGGACTATCAAACTCTGCAATAGTACCTGTAGCACCACTTGTACCACCTGTTACTGTATCTGCAACAATAAATGAACCTGTAATATTTGTAACAATCATGTTATTAAAGAAACCTAAAACAGGAGGTGTTGGTGCCGTTTCATAACTTCTACCTAATTCAACAGTTTTCAATCTTACAATTTTACCAACTTCATCACCATATGATTTTAATATTGCACCATTACCACTTGTTGATGTTACGGTTACAGTAGGCAATTCTAAATATTGACCACCACCATTTGTTAAAAATACTTGTTCAATAGTTTGTAAGTCTGTAAATTTTTCTTGCATAATGAGTCTGCCCTCATATGCGTCTCCTTGAGTTGTAGCATTTTCTAAAATAATTCTATCTTCGGTGCCATTTGCAATTGATGTACTTCCGTTTTGGTCAGCAAAACCTCCATTAATAACACTAACAAAACCAGAAGCACCTGAACCACCTGTACTAGAATTATTAAATACTAATTTGTCGCCAACTTCGTACTGAACACCTTTGTTATCTAAAATAATTTCTGTAATCTTACCAGGTCCAATATCTTCAATTTGAAATAATGCACCCTCACCACCAGCAGTTAAACTAATTGTATCTGTTGATTTGTTTAGAGAACCATCATTTGTAATATTTTTAGTACCTGGAATACCTGTGATATTTGCCTTAATAAAATAGTCATCAATATCGGAAGTAGTACCTTGTATTTCTTCTCCTACAGTAAATGTTCCTAAAATACTATCAGCATTTAAAATTAATTGTGTAACTGTAGAAGCACCAATTTGGAATGTAGAAGTGTTTTCTACGATAGCAGTTGCCTTTGATGTTTGACCTGTTATTGTTCTACCAATTAATAATGTTGCGTCACCAACTGTTGCAATTACCCTTAATACTTTTAATGAGTCAAATTGACCATCTGAAGCCTTAAGCATTTGCTCTCTAGGATAAAATGTTTCTGATTGTTCACCAAATAAAATTCTAAAAAACATTTCATGGCCACGTACCGAACCTTTTGACCTATAAAGTGATTTAATATTTTTAATTAATTTCTTTTTATTTACACCGGCAGCTAAGTTTTCTGGTAGAGTTGCCAAAAACTCATTTCTCATTTCTGTTAAGAAGTGGTCAATAACTTTATCAGGATCCCTAAAATTAATTAAGTCTGATATNTTNTTNACAGGATTAGGTTTNTAATTNGNAATANTNGCTTGAGCNCCTGAANNANCACCTACTANNATTTCNNTNTCTNNNAATTTATCTTGTGCTGANATNATTAATCTNTTATTAGTAATNTCTTCTACNAATACNACAGCAGTTGCTTTNGANGTTNNACCTNTAANNGTTTCACCTCTAGTNAATTTACCGTAAGTAGATTCTTCTAAAAGTATNTTATCNTTTTCATCTAATAATGTTCTTGCNGTATCTTTACGACTAGAGTTTAAAACTANATTGTTTGTTTGACCTGTTTCTGNTTNAAGTAAAANACCNTCTGTGCCNTCAATAGCTGTAACGGATAATTCTGCTGATTCTAAAAGTTGATAATAGACTTTAAGAAATTCGGCAAATTTAGGATGGTCAGCAACGACAAACTCTGGTAGTTGGCTGTTAAGTATTGTTGATATTTTTTCATTAAATTTTGCCATTGCTCATTAGTAGCTTGATGTTGTTGTGTAGCCCACACCAGCGTCAGCCGAACCTCCTACAAAACTGTCTGCTGTTACGGTAATATTAGAATTAGAAATATCTACTTCTACAATCTGGTCTCTTACTGGTACAATGTCATTTGAGTTAGGTGTAACAGTTAATTCTATAACAGTTGAACTTGCACCTCTAATATTTGAAATTGACGCCACATTTAAAGAGTTAAGTATAATTTCTCCGTTAGCGTAATTAATAGTACCTTGTGTGTCATTTGCATATGTTTTTATACCTGATTGTAAAAAATATCTTCTTACATTACCATTTCCGTCATCATCAAAAAACATTTCATTATCACTACCTGTTACTTTAAATCCTGTAGAACTTAAAATACCACCGCCTGTCGAATTATGGCCAGCATGAGGATTAAATAATGCGTTTCTAAAATAGATAGCGTATTTTGTAGAAGACGATAAAGTTGGTGTAAAACTTTTTCTCATTTTAACAGTTGTAATATTTGATAGAATACTATTATCAGTACCGTCAATAATACCTGTTAATTTTGAATGTCTGTATATTGAATCAAATTTCTGTAGTGTATTTGTATTGTAACTTGATATTGCATTAATAATTTCTGATTTTAAAGTATCACTTGATTTTGTTGTTTGTGCTGTATCATATTTAACTGTAGAAGTTAATAATACGGAAGTTATTTCTGGATCCACAATTTGAGGAACTACTGAAGCAACATTGTATGGTTTNAATTTACTTACAATATCTGCCTTTGTTGTTTCTGTTAATGTAGAACCTGAAGCAGCTTTAACACCGATTTTTACAATACCATATCTTGGCGTCTCGTCATCTTCACCACCCCAAGCACTTACTGATAATGCNTTAGGATAAATTGTCTTAACTAAACTTTCGTAATCTGTAGTTGTTACAGCTCTATCTTGAGCTGCGTATTGTAAAGGTGCATTTAATTTTATTGAGTCGTTTGTTTCACCTNNAACACCACCTTGTGAACTTGATGTAGTTGAGATTGTAACATTTGTAAAACCACCAATGTTACCACTTAATTTAAATGAACTTGCACCATTAGATTCTGCAACATTAGTTACAATGTAATCTAAAATAATAATATTACCGTCTTGTAGTGCTTTACCATTTGTACCATCACCAAAATAAATTTCATATTTACCATCTTGGCCTTCTTGTATAAAATAAATTTTTGATGTAGATGTTACATTATTATAACCACCTGCTAATGCAAAAGTTTCAGTTGTTGTATCTTGCGAACTGTTTTGAACTCTTACTTGTAAAGTAGATGTATCTGCTTTATTACTTGGTATGATAAATCTTTGGTCAGAGTCATTAACATCATAAGTATATTTAAAAGTAACTAAACTTCCCTCATAAATCGGAACTGCTGAAAATTTATAAACACCTGCAACTGGCGTTGTTGTAAAATCTGAATTTGTTATGTATTGATATGAAGTGTCATTAACAGTTGTTGTNAAAACTGTACCTTTTGACATTGTAACGGATGTTCCTGTTGCACCGTTAAGTGTAATATCAATTGCGGCTATAGGCGCTCTTGGTGATGAAGGAGTATAACCAATCATCTTTGCTAATGATACAATATTATTTCTTATGTCTGCACTATCAAGATATAATTCGTTTGTGGCCATGTTTGCAAGATAGGCCATATAATGAGTGTTATAAGATAGAACATCTATAAGAATTGAAAGTGAACTACCTTCAAAATCGTAATCTTGAAATTGTGATTGACCTTGTAGAAAAGATTTTAGATTAGCTTTTACTGCGTCAAAATCATAATCTGATACTATTAACTTATTTGACATTTATTATCTTACCCTCTGTAAAAATGTTTGCACTTGTTGTGGACCTGATACACCCACAATATAAAAATAAATATCAACAATTAATCTATTTCTATCTTGGTCATCATCAACGGCAACATTCTGTAATTGTATTCTTGGTTCAAAGTTAATTAAAACCTCTTGAATTTTTTTCTCTAAAAAAACTTTGGTCATTGGTGTAAAAGGTTCAAAAAGTAATTCTCTTATACCACAACCTAATTCTGGATTAAAAGGTCTTTCATAGTAATTAGTTTGAATTAAGTTTCTAACTGACCTTTTAATTGCAACAACATCCTCTACCACATTAACATCATTAGTAACAATGTTTCTATCAAAATCCAAGTCAATATCCCTAAATGCTCGGGAGTTTCTTGTGCTTTTGCTTTGAGTTTGAGAATCGTATATTGCCATATCGGTAATATTTATACGACTTTACTAGCCGTTTGCAAAAACATTACCACTTCCACTTGTCATTGCGCCTGCGTCTGCACTATCGCCTATTCTTGCAACTGCAATACCAACAGCAAATACATTAGGCGAACCTGCATTTACATTTGCTACATGGTCTGGACATGGTGGTGCTGGTGGATTTGGGTGAGGTACAGTAGGGTCACCTATTCTTGCAACTAAAATACTATTTGCAAAAACTGTTGATTGACCTGGTGTATCTAAAGTGGTCGTACTTGTACAAATATGACCTGTAGATAAACTATCTCCTTTTCTACTAACGGCTGGCATTTTTAGCTTTTAAGGCCTCTCTTCTTCTTTCTTTAACTAACTCTTGTTTTATTTTTCTACCTATTGGTATGAATATACTATGGCACATTTCTTTGCCTTTTTTACTCATATATTCAACACTAATCATTGTATCCTTAAAATGACCTTGTACAGACATTATTGCTTTTTTTAAACTTATCTGTTCAGTCTCTTTTTCATCACCATTTGCATTCCAAAACTTAAATAATCTCATTTTTGCCATAAAACCTACTTGTTAATTGGCGTATCACATCTACATTGT
>PAAM01000018.1 GCA_002699615.1 Rhodobiaceae bacterium
TAACTTAGATGTTGTTGGTACAGCATTCATCAGTGGTAGAACAACTGCTGACTTCTTACAGCATACACAGTTTGCTGATCGTGATAAGACTGCTGTTGATAATGCATTCTTAGTTGGTGGTGACAGTGCTGCTCCTAATGACATATCAGTATTCAGAATCGCAACTACAAATAGTGGTCGTGTTGGTATTAATGTAAGTAATGCTAACCTAGACAGAGCTCTAGTTGTTGATGGCACATCTAGATTCACAGATGATGCTAAATTTGAACACGATATTGAAGTCAATGGTGATGATGGTGTAATTGCTGAGATTAGAACATCACAGACAACAGGAACATTTAATTTAGTTGATGATACTACATTCGTTGGTACATTAAACATAGGTAGTCAGGTTACAACTGCTAATCTATTCAATGATAGCACTGCAGATCAGTTTATTAATATCGGTAAGACATCATTACATAGTAATATTGATCTTGGCGTAACACCTGATAATCGTCCATCTGATGGTGCATTAACAATCAGTAAGGTTCAGATTGGTGGTGCGTATGATTCTACCGAGTCATTATCATTTACTAGAGTTAAAACCAAATCATTTAAAGTTGATGGAGACTTTACTTTAGGTGCAAGAAGAACTATTACTGATAGTGTTAGATTATCAACCACTGCAGGAACTGTTAGTTTCTTCTCAGATTCTGGTTCTGCATCTACAATTAACTTTGCTACTAATGCATCTGAAATTAACATCGCTGGACAGGGTGGTACAACCACTATTAATAACCAACTAAGAGTTATTGCTTCTGCCAGATTTGATGGAAACATTACATTGTGTGGTGGTGTTGCTTCGTTCTCATTCACAGGTGATAGAGGACAACTCGGATCATCAATATTTGCTCATGCTGATGGTATCCTAAGTGATACTTTATTCAATAAGAATATTGATATCTTGAACGTTCTTGTTATAGGAACAACTGAAGAAGGATATAACGAGGTTGATACCGCTGGTAGTGGTGATTGGGGTGGCGTTGTTTATCAACAAACAATTAGCAACATTGGTGGCACACCAGTAGTTGAACCACAAACATTACCTACCTTAACTGGAGATTTATTCTACTTACCATTACTTAATGCTCCTAACAAAGCAAATGGTGATCCATACTTTGTTGAGAATGATTATATTATAATCAATAGCTCAGTATCTGCTAGTGGTCATCCAGAAATTGTACAAGTTGTAGAATTAACCAGAACATTAGTTGCTCCTTATTACATTAAGGTTAAACGTCAACCATTAGGAACATATACTGCAATTCTTGACAATCATCCAGATAGAACAGTTATCTACAAAGTCAATGTACAGTTTGACGCTACATGGACAGAACAGGCACTTGATAACACAGGTCCTCAGGATAATGTATATCTCTCTGAGTTTGGTGGTACTTTAACAAACAATGATTACGTAATTATTGATCGTGAAGACACAAATGGTGATGGCATCTTTAATCAGGGTGAGGTTATTAAAGTTGTTACTCCATTATCTGCTGAAGAACAGAAGTTTAGAATTTCTAAGGATTGTTCTGACGTCGCTAATGATGTGTTTGTTGTTAATTCTGTCACTGGTGACACCACTATACTTGGTAATACTACTATCAATAACAGTCTTAAGATTGCTGGTGGTTGTGGAACAATATCAACAATAGAATTTACTGGAGATATAACTGCTGGAACCAAACTTATCACAAATGTTGTTGTAACATCAGTTGGTAAGACAATTAACGATATTGCAGTTGGAGATTACCTTGCAAATACCACTAATGAATCTCAAATAGAATTCTTAGGTGATACATCTATAGTGGCGATTGATACAACTAACTCAATCATTTACATAAGTGACTTCACTCAGGGTGCTCAATCTAGCAATATCACAATGGAAGCAAGAAGGAATGAGAAATTCTTGCTTACAAATGGTAATTCAGTACCAGTTTATCAGACTGATACATGTACTGGAAAAACAACTGTTGGAAATCATTTTGGAAGACTTGATATTGAATACTCATCAGGTGGTGACAATAGTGTTTACACAAATACTACAGCATTACCAAGTGCATTTGATGCTGGTATAATTACTAAAGCATTCAGTTACTGGTATGATCCTAAGATTAACTCTGATGGAGGTCCTGATACAAATATCAGAACAACTGCTCAGGGATCTGGTGGTTCAGTACAAGTTCCTGTCAACTCATTGGGTGTTGGTGATGGTAAATTTGCAGTTAATAACTTAGTATTCATTGGTACAGTAACTGCAGCAGCGAGTGGTATTGGTGATTATATAATTGGTAAGATTACTCAAATAATTGAGACAGATCCTGCTAACCCAACAATAGTTGTTACTGCACCTGGTGATGGTCTTGACACTAATCAACCATTTACNGCATCTGATAATGTATTTGATCAGGGTAATGTTGTTAGAAGAGTACTCCAACATGAGGAATTTGCTAACGTTCTTGATATTAAGACTAGAACAAGAATTAATTCTGGATCTAGTTCTACATACTGTTCATTGATTCTTGATAGAGGATATATTGTACAACAAAAACTAGACTACTTAAACTTTATTGCTCTTGCTAATGATCAGAACCAAGCACAAATGTTTGTCAAGGTTGCTGGTAGATTAGAAGGAATAGTTCATAAACCAATTATGAACGAGCAAACAACTGTTGGTAGTATTCCATACAGAAGAGGTGATCTCACAGTTGGTGGTAACCTTAAGATGATTGGTGGAACTTTCCGAATAATGGATTCGGTTAATCAAACTCCACTATTCACATTCATCAATGATGATGGTCATGCTGATCACCAAGGTCTATTCAGATGGGATGCTGGTGTAGTCGCAAGAGGTGACTTCTATCTATTCAAAGGTGGGGATCCAGAAAACGTTATCTTTAATCCAGATACAAATACTCCATCATTCTCTGTTGATAACTTAGGAAATGTAACTGCTGAAAAATCATTAACAGTAGAAGGTATTGCTACTACAGTACCATCAACATCATTCAAACAGTTCTCTATTCAGAATCTAGGACCTTCTGGAACAGAAGAATTCTCCATCAAGCAGGATAGTTCAATAGATGCATTTGGTTATCTAAACTACACCACATCATCTGGTGCAAGACATACTAGATACATTTCATCTGCATCAGCAGAGTCAGATTTACTATTAGTACCAAACATTGTATACATGGTAAATACTACAGCATCTAGTACTTTAGTATTAACAATGCCATCCTCTCCACAGACTGGAGATGTTGTAAGAATAACTGATGTGGGTGGTAATTTAAGTTACAATACATCACTCGTATTGAGAACTCCAGAAGCATCTGGAGCTAAAATACAAGGAGATAGCACAGGAACATTATTAGGTGGTAGGATAACTCCATATCCATCAGGTGAATTAGTTGTACAAACACCAAATGCTGCATTTGCTCTTGTATACCTAGGTGCTACTGATAATAATAATCAAGTAGGTATTCCAACTTCAGTACAGGGTTGGTGGTTAACGGAGGTTTAATCAATGGCAAACTATAATAGAATTAAGTCTGCTAAGGCGGTTCCTGTTGGAACTATAATGCCTTGGACTGGATCGGCAAGTTCATCTGCTGTTCTAGATGATGCTATTCCAAGTGGATATGTTGTTTGTAGAGGACAAGCTTTAAGAGCTATTGATTATCCGTTACTAGCACAATTACTTGGTAACGTTTATGGTCCTTATCAAGAACCAGGCGGAGCTCCTGTAGGTATTCAAAATACATATCCAAACTATGATGACGATGATGTATTTTTACTACCAAANTTAAACAACTGTCANTTACANGATCTTGAATCATCAAGAATAGATCCATCTACTCTACCAATAATAGGACAATATATAACTGAATTTGGTAATGATGCGACTCCATTGAGTTTAATCACAGGATTTGTTGATGTTAACTTTGCAGTTACTGGAGTAAATGATTTAGCAGGGAAGATTACTGGTATTTCACTTAGTGAGCCTGCTTTCTTTGACACATACAGAACTATACCAAGAAAACTAGGTGTTGACCATACGCCAGCACATACACACCCAAGACCAGTTTCTGGTGGTGTAACAGGAAGTTATCCATCAACTTCTCTTGCTGGAACATTTCCTGAGGTATTCATACCAGGTAATTTCGACACTCAACAAGGAGACTGGACGACCACAACACCTGATCCTATTCCTCCAGAACAAACAGTAGATTTATTCGATCCTGGTAACATACAGTTAACATGGTATGATAATTTAGCGGACAGTTTAGTTACTTGTGATTCATTCAATGATTTCACAGCATCATCACAAGTTATACCACAAGCAAGATCAGCTTCTTCACCNAGAAATNTTCCACANTATAATAANATTATNAATGAGTATCAAGANGATTANTCATGTATNCCTNNTCAAGATGTTCCTGCTGTNTCTGCACCATTTCCTCCAGANGGAANTTATCAATGGNTTTAGAAATTANTATTCTACNGGAAATGTTAGTGCTGCNAGAAGNCAAGGACCTTATCCTACAACTTTAAATCATAATGGAGATGCATGGACATCTAANTCACTNGCATCACANAATCATTTNACAATAGATTTNNCAATGACNACTGGACAAATGAGAATACCTAGCACTGTTCTCATAAATAATATGACAACAGGAACTATNGCACCTGTTAGTGTTGACAAGGCTTTGAGTGTACAGATTAATCCTAACACTCCATCTCTNACTACACTTGTCATAATGAGGGCATTNTAAATGGCAGTATTCTACAANAGAGAAAAATCTAAGATAGGAACTACTACTGGAANTATNATTCATTGGTCTANAGAATTGACNAGTAATGATCCAGANAATACNANNACCANAGATTTATTACCAGCGGGTTATCTAAGGTGTGATGGNAGCATTTATGCAGCNNNNATTTTNCCAGANTTAGCANNTATATTAGGAGTAGGATCACAATCAAGATATAGAAAANNAAACAGTAACATTATTAGATAATCAATTTCAACTNCCAGATTTNGGATCNAAAAAATTAAGAGCATCTGCTGGATCAAANTTNGGTCTTGAAGTTGANTTAAGANTNNNAGANGANAATGAGTNANNCAATCACAAAATCTGGNGTAGGANTNGANGTTCAAAGTAATATTGGAACGCACATANGAAATATTNTANCANGGTAGTTTCTTTTTACCATCACAAGTAATAGAAATTACAGGTCAACCTGGTTTTACTAGAACNACTGGTAACTATACAGANGAGATAGATGTTTTNCCTAACGCATTCTTACCACATGCACACTTTCATGATGGNACTAGAACAAGAGTNAAGTCAGGTATANACAANGANTTTGCATCTGTTGGTAGAAACTTTTACTCAAGAAAAAGCACATTATGTANTGTACCNTNNTANTANAATACAAAACAAGANTTNTGCCAAATGGGAGCAACTAGAATTAGATTACANGGNACATCAATNCCTGATGGACAATCTACATTTAGTTTNNTNTTTGTTAGTGGTACTTGTACAAGATATATTTACGGTGGATGTTTNCANGGTTGTAATTATTATATTCCTCCCAATAACTATTGCTTAGCTCCTGACCTTTCTGTAGGAAGTCCTATTGTAACAGGTGCATCAGCATATGTCTCTGGTTTAATTACACAATATGGTGGAGAATGTACATATCCAATGTGGTCTGGTCAGTCATTTGGTTGTGATTCAAGTGAGGGATCTGCTCCAGCTCAAACATCATCATGTGGTAATGTTCCTTATACTGGAACAATTTACTCAAGATGTATTCCAAGTGGTTCNTTAGGTAATATTGTTTGTGCTGGTATGCCACAAGGTAACAAATCTGGAAATGTATCNATACCAGCTAATTACACAGATCCTAACATACCTTTTGATGTCAATAAAGATACTGATCAACCTGGTTATTCTGCGATATCTAATGTAACTAANGANGTAGCAGCATTTGGTAATGATGGNACACACAAACANTTNGTTAACTTTGANGCACAACCACATACATATCAAGTNAATACNTTACCAACATTCATTCCTGCTGGTAATTTNACATCNACTATNAACATNACAGTTAATCAGCAAAACAANGCTGATCAATTNATNCAACCTTANATTGTTCAAGAGTTTCTAATTAAGTTCTAATGACTGTATCATACAGAGATAAATTTAACGCATACAAACAAGAGCATGAGAATAATTATGCTAATATTGGGTCGGTATTTCCAGTTCCAGTAGATTCTTATTCTGGCAATGCATCTGTGGGTCCTACTGGTATGCCTAATGGTGGTTCTGGTGGTGGAGGAGAGATAGAAGAATATTCATATAAAGGTTATTTGTATTGTGATGGAAGATCATTAAANATAAGGGATTATCCACAATTATATCAAGTTATTAGAAACTCTTATGGAGGAAACACTGCAAAAACAATAACCACTTATACTGAAGTAGGTGGATTAAGAAGATTATATTGGGTAAACAATAAATTGTTTATGAATTTTTTAGAAGATCCATCTGTAAATTCCACTAGCAAGTTACCATATCCATATGGAGTTAACTTTCTTATTAAAGATGATACTGGTGCATCACCAGCAGGACCTGGTCTAGGAAGTTTGCCATCTAATGTATTTGATTACACAACAGTTTTTCTTACTANAGCACCAACTGAAACACTAACAGCACAGCAAGTACCAACTGGTGAATTTGCATATGAAATAGTATTTCCACAAGGAGTGGATCCAGCACAGTTACCACAAAGTGATGTGGATATTACTGCGGGAACTCACCCAACAATACAAGTTAATAAATCATTTGCATTCAATGACACACCACACCAAATAGGAACATTTAATCTACCAGATTTGAGAGATAGAGTTATTGTTGGTGTAGGTGACGTAGATGGTGCAGGAACACCAACAGTAGAAAATGCATTGATTAATACTGTAGGACAGACTGGTGGAAATTGGTACATATCAAAGAGTGATCTTCTTGATGGTGGTACATTTTTTAATATTGGTAGTGTAAGAACAACTAATTACACAAACATAGTAGCAGATGTATTCACATATCTTACAGGTTCGGTAGATTTTAGAGTAGGTCCTATGGACGACTATATCTTTAACAGACCAGTAGAACACGCACATTACATTTTATCATCACAACCAGATGAAGCAATTGACAATGAGAGAGGTGGAGTTCCT
Source organism: Rhodobiaceae bacterium (assembly GCA_002699615.1). Taxonomy (GTDB): domain Bacteria; phylum Pseudomonadota; class Alphaproteobacteria; order Rhizobiales; family TMED25; genus TMED25. The sequence continues at coordinate 7,292 of PAAM01000018.1, forward strand.
GTCGATGAATTTGCTACAAACTATGCATTAACAAGAGCAAATATTGTGGCATTCCAACCAGCTACTGGTGGTGGTCTTGCTTTAGGACACTCACATGGATTGACACGTGAAGCATTACCAGATGCTACCATCGCTACCTTTGGTAACACTGCTGGTATTGGTGGTGTGGATCCTAATCAACCAGCTGATGTATTTTACGATGTTAGTGACACAGCAGTATCATCTAGTGCTGTTTACATAAACGTTGCACTAGAAGATCACGGACCTGGTGCTGGTGAGTGGGAAGGATTTACAAAACCAGGTATAGCACAGGGTTCACAGTATCTTGCATTTGGATATAAAGCGGGAGGTAATTTAGGATTATCAACAAACCCTGCTTTTAGAAGTGTAACATATACTATGGATTTTACTGGTTATTCAAAGTTTTATATTTTTTGCATAGCAGGAAATGATAATAATGGTGGTGAAAGACCAAATGATAATGGTGAAGGATTATATGTAGAATTTTCTGATGGAACTACAATACAGATTCTACCGTCATATCAAGAGTATAAAAATAACAGTGGTATTCCAGATGGTCAAAATGCATTTGATTTATATGATGCATTATATGCAAACTGGAAAGAATTTGAAATTGATATTCCAGCAGCACTACAAGATACTCCTAATCAAAATGTACTAATAAAATGGACAAATACTGGTGGTTCAGCAGAGCAAGGAGCTAGCGTACCAGCAGGAAATGAAAATGCTAATGACATGTATGGCATACAAGGTATTGGATTACGTGGAGGTATTGCATCAACTCCTCCTAGTACACCTGGTGTATATCCTGTAACTGGTAGTCCAAACGTAGTACTATCAAATTTATCATATGATTCAGCAAATGGATATGTATTAGCTACTACTGCAGAAGCACATGGATTTGATAATGATGATTACATTCAAATATCAGGATGTCTTCCAGATGAATATAATGGAATATTTCAAATAAACCCTGCACAATTCACTACTACTGGTTTCAGTTATATACCAGAGACTACACCATCAGTTAACAACGCACCACAGGTTGGTGTTGTTAAATTAGCAGCAGGAACATTCCAAGATGTAACTACAACTCCTGCACCTAAATTATATCCTATAGACAGTAACACAACTATTGGTGGTAAGGTAGATGTTTTTACACCACCAGGTGAAGGAACACTATTCCAAAGTGAAAACATAACAACAGCAACAACATTTACTCTACCAGCAGTTCCTGAGTCATCGGGACAAGTAACAAGAATAGATGTACAATTAAAAGCACCTGGCGGTGGTGGTGGAGGATCTAATATATCTGGAGACGCTGGAGGATATGCATTTTGTATACTTGAGATTGGTGGACAATCATATACATGTTATGCATATGGTGGACAACCTGGTATATCTGGAGCTCAAGGTGGAGCTGGTGGATCTGGAGGAACATTCCTTATTCCAGCAGATTTAATAAACAATGATCAAGTAAGTATTTCTGGAAGTTCAAATGGTGCACCAGGTGCATCAGGTGGACAGTTAGGTCCTGGCACAGCATATGGTGGAGGTGCTCTTGATGGTGGTTTGGGGTCAGGTGGTGTTGGTGGTAATGGATCTGCAGGAACATTTACTACAAGTAATGATACTGGATATGTATTACAAAATACCAACTCATGGTCAGCACCTGGCAATGCAAATGTTATTAATAGAATAGTTACTGCAAGAGTCGCAGGAGGTGGCGGTGGAGGTGGTAATGGTCAAGCAAACTCTGGTTGCGAAGCAGGGGCAACTCAACCACCAGGATCAGCAGCAAATCCTAGTGATGGATCTGCTACTGGAGGAGCAGGAGGTGGTGGTGCATT
>PAAM01000019.1 GCA_002699615.1 Rhodobiaceae bacterium
GCAGAAGTTGTAAGAGATCTTTTTAGGAGCGATAGTCAACCTGAACAATCTTATTCAGAAAGACAACTTTATGAAGCTTCTAGAGAGCGTTTGGCAAGAGAGGTAGCTGTTATAGAGAAAACTGACGAGCAGAAAGCTATTGAAAAAATGGAAACAATACTCAATAATTCAAATGGGAGAAATGATGATTTAGAATCTGAAGAGATTGATTAAATTCATCAGTTATAATTTTAAGCAAGTCATCTATTAAGAGGGTTACATCAATGGCGCACCAAAAAGAAAAATTAGTGAGCTTAGCCAGACGATTGTTAAATCATAACCTTAATGGAACAACTGATCAGGCTGATGAAATTATGATTAAGCCTGTATCTGATTATATTGATAAGAGTCTTATAAAATCAGAAGTGAATAAAATTTTCTATGACCACCCTGTTCCAATTGCTTTAAGTGCAGAACTTAAAGAAAATAATTCCTATAAAGCCACTAAGGCAATTGATACCCCAGTACTGGTAACAAGAGATAAAGATGGAATTGTCAGAGCTTTTATAAATATCTGTAAACATAGAGGTGCCCCTGTATGTACTGAAGGAAGTGGAAATAAATCAAGATTTAGCTGCACCTATCATGGTTGGATGTATGATAATAAGGGACAATTAATAAATATTTTTAAATCAGATACATTTGGTGACATTGATACAACAAAAATTAAATTAACAGAGTTGTTTTGTGAGGAACGATCAGGATTTATATGGGTATGCTTAAATCCAGATATTAGATATAATCTTGATGAGTGGATGGATGGATTTGATAAAGAGCTAGATGATATAGATTTAAAAAATTGGCATATTTTTAGCAGTATTAAACTTGACGGGCCAAGATGGAAAATATGCTGGGATGGTTACCTGGATGGATACCATCATCATATGGTTCACCCTGATACAGTTGGAAAAAATACTATAGTAAATCTTATTGCGCATGATACTTTTGGTCCTCATCAAAGGTTTGCTTTTGGCTTAAAAAATATCAATGAACTCTCAAGAATTGAAGAAAAGGATTGGGAGCCAGAAAATCATTTAAGATTAATTCACTCAGTCTTTCCGAATTCATCAATTTCAGCAATTCAAAATCAACACTGTTTAATTAGTATAGTTTTCCCAACACCTGATTTACAAGGAACTATTACTAATCAATATATTCTATGTCTAAAAGAGCCAGAGACGGACGAAGAAATAAAAGAAGCAGAAGATTTTTCTAAATTAGCTTTAACTGCTATTGAAGATGAAGATTATCCTATGAATTTTATGATACAAGATTCTATAGAATCCAAGGCTAATACCGAATTTATGTTTGGAAAAAATGAACCAATTCAACAACATTATCATCATTGGGTAGATAAGCTATCAAAATAGAGATTGCCTAATTGATTAAGTTGTAGTTGACTATGTAAGTATATTTTCTAAAAATAAAATTTTAGGGGGAAAAAATGAGTGATACAGCAGAAAATTTTAATCCAGAGTATAATCCAAATGGGGCAGAAGGATCATTAGATACCAATAAGCTTCCTTGGATACCTTTAGATAATGTAGAGGGTCTATCAATCAAACCAGTGAGAGCAAGCTCCGAAAGTGGAATGTTTTCTCTAATTTTTAAGCTTGATAAAGGCTCAAATTTTCCAAGTTCTGTATATTTAGGTGGTATGGATTTATTAGTTCTTTCCGGTCAATTAACTTACAGCCAGGATGAACAGGAAAGTATTTTAGCTCCAGGAACTTGGGGTTTCATCCCAGCTAATTCAAAAGTTAATTCAATAAATGCAAATGAAGACTGTGAAGTATTGGCAAATTTTTACAATGCAGTTGCCTTTCTTGATGACAATCAAGCTATTAAGTCAATTCTAACTAGTAATGATATTCTTCAGCTTGCAAAGAAAAGTAAAATACCTCTTGTACCAAACTCAAGCAAAGAATGTTGGGAACGTGGTCCTGAAGAATCATACGATGGTCCTTCAGAGCCTCTAGCTATTGCTTCCTCAAACGCAAAAGCTTTAGTTACAGCTGAGTCTGGTTCAGTAATATCCTCAAAAGTAACGCATCCACACTTTGTTGATACAAGAGAAGTTCCTTGGCTCGTTATGCCAACAATGCCTGATGTTGGTTTAAAACTTCTAAGAGTTAGTGAAGAAACAGGATTTGTATCAATGATAGTTAAACACAATGGTGTTGCTCTTCCCCATACACATATCGGGGCAAGTGACTTCCTTATTTTAAATGGCGCATTGGGTGTTAGATCTGGACCGCCAGAGGGATATGGACCTGGAATCTGGTTTTATGAGCCAGCTGGAGCAAGACATGAAGCTACTCAAAGAGTCACAGATGAAGATCTAATTTATACAGCTAATATTTATGGGCCATTAATATTTGACTCAGGCCCAGGAACTCCTGTAGAGGCAGTTGCATCTTGGCTTGATTATAAAACAATGGCTGAAGAATCAGGTGTAAAATTAGTACCAAACTCTGATTCAAATGACTCTAGCCTTCTAGCCTGGGCACCTTTATAATAACAATTGCTTATTCAGATTAATTTTTAAATTTAATTTTATAAGAATTTTTATAATATCTCATTGTGGTCCCGTAGCTCAGTAGGATAGAGCACCAGATTCCTAATCTGGGGGTCACAGGTTCAAATCCTGTCGTCCTCACCAATACGATAGAAATTATGTTATCTCTAACTATTGAGTTATTAAAACTAATTCATATATTAAAAAACAAATCTATTATAATTTCGAATGTTTAATGACTAAAACATATAAATCGCTATCTTACCTAATTACAGTGNCCGTCCTATTTTTTTTANTGTCAAATCCGGCAAATGCTAATCTTGNCNATTCTAATTTTATTTTTTTTGAAAANAANAAAGNTTTTGAACTATCTAANATTTCATATCATGGCATGGGAAGCGGAAGCAAAAATAGTTCAAAAAAAAATAAGAGTAAAAGGGAGATGAGGGCATTAAAACGCTCTCTGAAAAACGTTGCGTACCAGGAGTGTATATTGGAAATGCTCATAGAGAATGGAAACAATAGGGATGCAAGCTTATTATCATTGAATCGGGCCTTAAATGGAAATAAGATTGAACTCAAGAAAATACTCAAAGAAAACTATCAATCGTGCAAATCCTATAAGTAGCTAATGAGTGAACAATCCTTATTTTGGCGATAGACTATTCTCTGGTACTTCATATAATGTATACTTCTCAGTATAAGAATATAGCTTAAAAGCAGGGGATAATTTGCACCAAATTCCTAATCTGGGGGTCACAGGTTCAAATCCTGTCGTCCTCACCAATAACATTGAAATTACGTTTTTCTATTTAACTAACTTTTCTCGCGATTTTCTTTCGAACATTCGGATCAAGAAATTTCTTTCGAATCCTAATTGATTTGGGTGTTACTTCAATCAGCTCATCATCTGATATCCATGCAATTGCTTTTTCCAAGTTCATAGCTAATGGAGGTGTTAGTTTTACAGCTTCGTCTTTGGAGTGTGTTCTAATGTTGGTTAACTTTTTCCCTTTTAAGATATTAACTTCGAGATCATTAGGTCTTGTATGTACACCTATTATCATACCTTGATAGACAGGAATACCAGAACCGATTATCATTTGGCCCCTTTCTTCAAGATTAAACAGAGCAAATGCAACTGAGATACCATTACCATTCGATATCAGCACACCATTTGTTCTTCCTTTTATTTCACCTTTATAGCTTTCATATCGTGAGAATAGGCGATTGATCACCGCCGTTCCGCTTGTCACTGTTAATAATTCTGATTGATATCCTATCAGACCTCTTGTTGGTGCTTCAAAAATTAATCTTGATCTGCCTATGCCGAAAGGTTTCATTTCTAACATAACACCTTTTCTTATATTTAAGTCTTGAACGACTTGGCCCGCATAGTCATCATCTACATCAATAATTACCTCTTCAATGGGCTCAAGCAAATTACCCTTTTCATCATTCTTCATCAGAACTTGAGGCTTAGATACGCTTAATTCATAGCCTTCTCTTCGCATTGTCTCAATTAGCACTGATAGTTGTAATTCACCCCTTCCAGAAACTAAAAAACTACTATCGTTTGAAGACTTCTCAATATTAAGTGTTATGTTACCCTCTCCCTCTTTTGTGAGACGATCACCAATCATCCTTCCAGTTACCTTATCTCCTTCGGAACCCGCGAGTGGGCTGTCATTAACACTAAATGCCATTTGGACAGTCGGAGGATCAATAGGTTGTGCATTCAATGTGTCGCTGTTTTCAGGACTGCAGAATGTATCGGCGACCGTCCCTTTTGTAAGACCTGCTATTGAGATAATATCCCCAGCTGTACCGCTCTCAACGGCAGCTCTTTCTGTGCCTCTAAATGCAAGTATCTTGGTAACTCTGCCATTTTCAATAACATTCCCATTTTGATCTATTACCTTTATCTGTTGATTTGTTATAACCTCTCCAGAAAAAACCTTTCCAGTGATTAATCTCCCAAGGTATGGGTCATTTCCAAGAATCGTCCCGAGCATTTTAAAATTGCCAGTCTCAACTTGTGGAGGCGGTGTATGCTTTATAATTAATTCGAAAAGTGGGTTTAGATTATCATTTGGTGCATTGAGGTCATGAGTAACCCAGCCACTTCTTCCAGAACCGTACAATATTGGAAAATCAAGCTGATGTTCGTCGGCATTTAACACAGCAAATAGATCAAAAATTTCATTAACCACTTCGTCTGGCCGTGAGTCACTTTTATCAATCTTATTGATAATAACTAATGGCCGAAGGCCAATTTGCAGAGCTTTTGATAATACAAATTTTGTTTGAGGCATCGGCCCTTCAGCTGCATCCACGAGCAGAATTGCACTATCTACCATACTCAGAATCCTTTCAACCTCGCCACCAAAGTCTGCATGGCCTGGCGTATCAATTATATTAATTCTTATGCCATCCCAAACAACAGAAGTACACTTTGCCAATATTGTTATGCCCCTCTCTTTTTCCAGATCATTGGAGTCCATAATTCTTTCTGCTACTTTCTGATTATCTCGAAATGCACCAGACTGTGACAATAATTTATCAATTAAAGTAGTCTTACCATGATCAACATGGGCTATTATTGCTATATTTCTAAGTTTCATTTATTACTTCTGATTTTTTTTTAAATTTGGGAGTAGGCTCAACTAGTTATTTACTTTTTTTCATTATTTTCAGCTTCTTCAAGTTTCTCGTTAACCTCCTTTACTCCTATCTCAAACAACTTATTGTATTCCTCCTCTGTCCCCTTTTTTTTATGCCAATCTCTCATAGTGAAAACACTCGCGAACTTCTTGAGTCTCTTATGCTCTTTTAAGAGGTTATAATATAAAATAGCCAGAGTTACTGCTATCAGTAGAATTATAAAAAATAGGAGATTCATTTTAGTAAGCAGCTACCCCTTTCATTATGCTTAGATTGGTCGTAATTCAAATATATAAAAGATAACAAAAAAATGTATGGAAACAAGAAAAAGCATGAGTAGATATCTAACTAAAATTTTTAGGCTTTCGTTATTAACCCTGTCCGCTACATTTAATTCCAACCATTTCCAAACAGGCTTCATTAATAATCTTAAATAAAAATAAGCAGCGGCTAATATGCCAATAACTATTAAAATTCCACTTCCCATACCGGAAGTTTAACAGATGGAATAAGCAATGACAACGTCGGTTTTATTAACGATAATTTTTCGAATGAAGAGGTTGTTAAACGCCCATACTATCAGATCTATACCGCGTGACTCCTGCAATAACCCATCCCCCGTTGTAGTTATAGAGGGTGTATAGATAGTTATTTATAGTATTATTATGAGAAATGACGGTGACCATCTGGAATGCCATTTCACCCTTAAGCTTCAATCCTTCGAATGTATGTGACTTTGAATTCCAGATATCAGAATATCCATTTTTGACCATTTGACCAAAAATTTCTGCAGACGGATATTGTCTTTTAATCTCAGGTGAAGCAAAGCTGTATGCAAGTGATAAGTTCTTTTCTTGAAATGCATTGAACTGAGATGAAATAACTTTTTCTATTTGAGTTCCAAATTCTTTTTCTACCCCATATGAACTTATTGTAAAAAAAAACAGAAGGATGGGTATATAAATAATTTTTTTCATTTTGTGGTTTTCTTTGATACTACACATATATTAACGATGTTAGATGCGATAAAGACCATTTCTTAGCTATGGAATATTAGTGACATACAATTTATTCCATATTTAGTGGGGTATGAACGCTAAACATAAAATTACGAATTATTTAAGCGTGCAAAGTCAGTAATTATTATCTGGTCCGTGTTCAGCATTATATAGCTCCAAATAATAGTAATAATCTATCGGATCTTCTGGTGGCCCTAAAATATTACCTCCCCCTTTTATCCAAAAATCAACATCTTCTGATTTAAAAGGTTCATAAATATACTCTTCTTCTTTTGGTAATTTTCGATCATGATCCCAGATGTACAGTGAGCAAAGTAGCATTACGATAACCAAAAGACCCATTATGATATATTGATTTCTTGTATTCAAATATTTATCATAAAAGCCAGCCATCTAGAATCCTTGATATAGGATGAAAATAATTAGTGTACTCAGAGCAAAACCAACCATGCCAATTTGTAAAGTCTTAATTAAAACAGACAAAATTTTATTGGTAGATGAGCTATCTATTATTTTAATTTTGAAAAATGACAGAATAAGCCCGAAAGTCCAAATAAGGATTATTGCGCTCATTGAGAGCACAGACACAATACCAGTAATTAATAAAATGGTTCCCATAAAATAATTATATCAGTAGGTTTTTGCTATAGCAATGTAGGTATTTTTATATTGCAAGCAATCTAAGGTTAAATGGGTTTCGTACTATATAATGTGGGTGGCAGTTTTGTTGTTTTCACCAAACACATCCCTATAAACTCTACCCACACATATCTATGATATCATCTGCCCAAATTTTATGCAATAATGCACTTTCCAGAGGATTTGCACGGTCTTAGATCTCGGTCGTTTGGTTCAAATTTAGCCATTTAATACAATCCTCTAGCCTATCGTCTCCCCAGAATACTTCCCCTTCGTATATAAATGTAGGGCTACCAAAGACTCCAGATTGAAAAGCATTACTGGTATTTTTTTGGTAAATAGCCTCTATTTCCGGGCTACTTACTTTTTTTAATACTTCATCTTTATTTAAGTTCATGTCTTCCATTATTTCACTCAAGTTGGGTTCAGTAGCTGGCTCCTTTCTCTCTTCAAACCAACGCTGGTATGTATTTTTTACATAATTGATTCCCCAACCTTCGTTCATTCCGAGAACTGCAATTTTATTTGCCAAGTCAAACTGAGTTAGCGGATAGGGAGCTGGAAGTTTCGGACTAAATCCATAAAACTGAGCTCTTCTCTCTATATCTCGCCACATATAATCAGATTTGATCTTTTTGGAAGGGGGTGTAAATGGAATATTATCCATCTCCATCATTATTTTTCTTACACTGAATGGTATCCAGTTAAATATAACATTCTCACTTTTTGATATTGAGTCAAGTCGGGTTACTGAAAGATACGTATACGTACTTCCAATTGAAAACCAAAAATCAATTGACTTCATTGCAGAGTCTCCAATATATATCTTACGCTACTCTTTTGGGATGTTAGTGGCACCAGTTTCAAAACCAATGACTTGACCGTCTTTAAAAGTGTAAACACCCATAACAGCCTGTTGATTTCCATCACTAAATGTTACGAAAGCATGCTCAATACCAATCTCATCATTCTCATAAATTATTCTGACACGTTCTCGATTTATATCGTCGCTCATTGCCCAGCCTATAACATCCTGCTTTGTTAATTCAGCTCCATTGGAGTGCATAGTGAATTTAAAGTCATCGTGCAAAAGCTCATTCATTGTGGCTTCATCTTTTTGCTCGATAGCCATACCGTATTTTTCGATTATTGACATTTTTTTTCTTTCATTTTTTTCAATTATTAAACATATTTTACTGCAAAAACTTTACAATAGGGAAAATTCTTTAACCCTATCAAAAGAAAAATGGTCGGCGACATCTGTCTTTGCATAAAAGACATCATCGACAATACCATCTTCATTTATCAAAACATCAGTAACTGCAATGTCAAAGTGACCCTTAATAGTTAGAGGAATATAACCTTTCATCATTGCAGGAAATATCTTATGGACCTTTAATAGCATAGCTGCAAGCAATTTAATAAATGATCTTTGTATATTATATTTTTTAAAATATGCGAAATCCTCATCTGCCAATATGGTAAAGGGAAGCTGACCATGCTTTTTCATATACTTTTCTAGGTTATCTACCGGTGAGTGAAAGATCCCAATATGTGTAAAATTATCTCCAAATTCAGTAAATCTTTTTTGTAGTTCGTTTATTCTCAGATTACAAAAAGAGCAGCCCGCAACACGATAGAAGGTTAGTAATATTCTTTTTCCTTTTACATCTGATAATTTAAATTCTGTGCCGTCATGTTTTGGTAGCACTATATCTTCTAGAAGATCTCCTTTTTTTATACGCATAATTTCCTCCTTTGTGTTGGTAATGCCTTTTAATATTATATGCAAAAAACATGCCAATACTAATGTATAATCAAAATTAATAGATTTTATGAGATAAAATTAATGCTTAATGATATTTATTTATTTTTTTTGCATAGATAATGATCATAATGTATAAAATATGGACAACTCATATTCACATATGCTCACAAGAAAATTACATTATACGGAATTATAATTATCTTATCTAAGGCACAAATCTGAGTGATATTTTAGATCCATTCATCGATACCTCAAAATCGCTCATGTTCACAGGATGCGGAGGAAACATTGATCCTAAAAGGATTACGTCCCCTTTCAGTATTCCGCGTCCAAGTTGGTTGGCAATTAGATTACATTCATCAAAATTATCTTCTAAGGTTCCAATTAGCGTTTCAATCTTTTTGAATGGCTCCCATTCTTCAGGACCCATTGTCACCGTAATTTGACATCCATTTGCTCCATCACCCCAGCCTGTTCCTGTATCTTTATCAACAATCCAGCCACGTTGATAAATATTCTCAGATAAAACAAAAGTGGGGCTCACAGGTGGACTATGAAAATCTACAAGTTCAATTCCTGCGACAAAGCTTGATATACAATTTTTGATTTGATCAAATGTCGCATCCGAAGGAATATCATCGCAAACATGCACTGCTAACTCAGCTTCGACTCTNGGTTCTATCATCGCTTCTAAATCTATTTGTGTGNAGGAAATGATTTCACCAGAGTCAAATAGCCCCCCTATCAAGGGTCTATCTATATTCAATGCTGCGAGGCCAGCAGGAGAACCAAATCCTAATTTCCAGCCCACTTGCTTATTCCCAATTTTTATTTCTTTTTCAATTGCAATTTTTAGTGCATCTAGCTGCTCTTGATCTAGCATAATGTTATTTGCCTCGCGTCAATGTATTAGAGATAATCATAATGAAGTTGACCTTTAGAAGCAAGCTGAGATGTATTCCTCATTAATAAAAAATATGAAAATATCTATATCTATTTGTCTAATTCAATGATATGTATAGATATGTTTTGAGCTACTATTCAATATATATAAGTTCAATGTATTAATGTGAATATAACAGCCATATTACTACGGCAATTTAATATCTGATAAGGTGAGAAACAGGAATTAAGTTCCAATTTATTAATTTGCTATCCAGGGAGTATTTAAATGGCAAACGGAAAAGTTAAATGGTTTAACCTAAAGAAAGGTTATGGTTTTATTCAACCTGAAGAGGGTGACAAAGATATTTTTGTTCATATCTCTGCACTTCAAAATTCTGGCATTAGAAATTTGTTCGAAGAGCAAAATGTAGAGTATGATGTTGCTGAAGAAAAAGGCAAAGTGTCTGCTGTAAATATAAAACTAATTGAAGATTAATTCTCAAAAAATCATCTAGAAGTTCTTGGAGCTTTGATTTTCTAACATAAGGAGCTTGCGTTTTTTAGTAACTCCGCCCTTGAGACTGTATCCACCTATACCACCATCTGATCTTACTACCCGATGGCATGGTATAGTTTCTGGGTCTGGATTCATTCCGCACGCGTTCGCCACTGCTCTGTAGGCTCTTGGTTTGCCAATTTTTTCAGCTAGTTGNTTGTAAGTTACTGTTTGCCCTTTTGGTATTTTCTTTATCTCTTCAAAAACACTGCATTGAAAGTCTGTAAAATATTTGACCATTTCATATTTTATTTTTTTATGTTAGTAAGTTATAAATTATTAGTCTAATTTAAAATATACAATATCATTTTAAAAAAATAAAAAATTTGGGAATAATTTATGAATGAAGTACATGAAAATGGCTATCTTATTCACTGGTATAATTTAAACGAAGATAATGATGCAGAATACCTCGAGTGGCTACACGGTGAATACATTCCAAGACGTCTCAATGACCCACGCATCCTATGGGCTTGTCACTTCAAGTCTCTTGATAATGTAACCCACCCCGGTGAAAAAGGTAGGTTGAGTCACGATAATAAATCAATACCCGCTGGTGATCGATACATATTAATCTTTGGGGCAAAAAAACCTGAGATTTTTGCTGACCCAACCGTGACTGAGTATCATCAATCATTAAGTGAAAAAGATTTGATGTTTTTAAAGATGAAACGCGAAGAAAGATATAATATTATGACAGAGGAGGCAAGAGGGCCAGGCTCTGAAAAAAAACCAATTGATGGGGTGGGCCTCTCAGAATGTATTCAACTTGGAAATTTTAATTCGGGGTCATATGAAGATGAAGATGAGTTAGCAAGCTGGTATGCAACCTGGAGAATTCCATCAATGAAAAAGCTGCCAGGGTGTCAGGGTGTACGAAAATTAGTATCAGTTTCCGGTTGGGCNAAGCATGCTATCTTGTATGAATGGNCATCACCAGAGGCACGGAATAGTACTTTTGTAGATCATGAGATGGAAAACCCAAAAATGGAAGAGTGGACAGATCGTGTTGTAAGAAAATTGGTNCATGCTCCGGGGTCTCCNAACTTAGCTAGAAGAATTTGGCCAATTATTGAATAGTATGTAAAATAAATATGGGCATAAATTATCTTATTACTGGCGCAAATCGTGGAATTGGACTCGCTCTTACCGAAGAAGTATTAAAATATAATGGTAATGTAATCGGTCTGTGTAGAGGCTCTAGTAACATGGATGATCTTGTATCTTTAAAGAACGNAAATCCAGAAAAAGTCAGTATTTATGAAGCTGATGTTATGAATGAAGCTGCTCTAATTGATGTATCCAAAAATATTGACGAATTGGATGTATTGATATGCAACGCGGGGATTATGGGGGCTAGGGGAGATATGATGGATNAAGAAAATAACTTTGATATTATATCTGATGTACTCATGACAAATGTTGCTGGACCATTTTTTACAATTCGAGCTTTTTTGAGTCAGATAAACCAAAGTAAAAATCCAAAAATAATTATAATCTCCTCGCAAATGGGTAGCCAAAAACATTCCGGTAGTGGATCCTATTTTTATAGNGCTTCAAAAGCTGCAATAAATAATATAATGATCACATTTTCAAATGAGTTGAGCCAGAAAGAGATACCAATTATATCCATACATCCNGGATGGGTNAGAACCNAAATGGGAGGCAGTTATGCAACACTCTCAACAAAAGAAAGCGCCAGNTCTATATATAAATTTATTCAAAAAATAGATATGACCAAGTCGGGTCATTTTTATAATCACGATGGAAGCCAGCTGGAATTATAAAATAAGAGGCCTGTAGATCGTAGGCTGAAATTAAGCCTTTATTATTTATGTTGAACCCTCTAATTACCCCTAAAAAGATCATTTATTATATTTATTACTTTGCACCCATAAGGATGAAACACACCCGACACAATCTATCACTGTTATTAACCCAGGCATGGTTTGTGCCTCTTTGAACAACTACATCTCCTTCCTTCAGTNTTACTTCCTGATTGTCCAGCAATAAAGTTATCTCTCCTTCGAGAATTATAGCATAGTCTACTGTTTTTGATTTATGCATGAATGGATGTCGTTTTGACTTTACAAGNGTNTTNTCTGCATCTAAGTCAGAAAAATAAGCCTCGCTATCAGAAGCNTCATTCTGGTANTTTTTATCCGGTTCAAAAGAGGAGATTCTGCATATAGTCTCATTCGATTGAGGAAACATAATGAATTCTTCATCAACCTTTTCAATATCACCTTGTATTTCTATTGGGAACTCTAATGTGCGCCAGAGGTTGGTTAAACTCACCCCAGGTCTTGTATTTTTTTCCATTTTATTTTTCACAAACANATCTGAGATTACGATTGACTCTCCTGTCTCATCAAAGCCGGTAACCACTCTACGACAATTTTTACTCATACTCTTCTCATTTATCTAATAATTATTGTGTTTCTANAGTTGAATTATAGAATATTTATTTTTTTTGGTAATAAAAATTTATAAACTCGCCCAACTCAAATTCCAAATCAGATGNCTTGTGATATTAAAATAAAGAGTATATATGTATAACTTACTAATTATTGCGCCGGTAGCTCAGCTGGATAGAGTATCTGACTACGAATCAGGGGGTCGGGGGTTCGAATCCTCCCCGGCGCGCCAGAAAATAGGAATAAAATGAAAGCATTTAAAAATAAGGTAGATAATTTTTTCAAGTGGGTTAAAGGATCTGAGCTAGTTCTGCTTGAGGAAATCGATGTAAGTGAAGATCCCGTTCGACCTCACTTAAACTTAGACTTCAGAACTAGTTATGGAAGGCAGATTTATGGGCTCGAGTATGATAGTAATATAGAAGGGATTGTGTGCATCGCTTTCGCTGATGAAATTCCGCATACAGAAAAAGAATTAGAATTAATGAGTAAAAATTCNCATCTTGAGCAAAGCTCATCAATCCTAATTGCCTATACCGTATGGTCTCGCAAGAGAGGTGCCGGTAAAGAAATAATGCGAAAATTATTAGAACATATTGTAAAAAATATGGACAATATCAAGCAGGTGGTAACACTGTCTCCATTGACTCCAATGGCAACTCACTATCATATTCGAAATGGGGCTAAATTAATCAGCATAAATTCCGANACCCAAAATTTTGAATATGAAATTAAAAGGTAAATAAACTTATGATTTAAGTGGTGAAGGTCTCCAGTCATCAGGTGCCATTATTATGCTTCCTNAATTAATATTTTCTTCAACTTCAGTTTGATAACCTAATGTTTCAATAGTAAACCAACAATCAGCATCAATTGTGCATTCTCTCAGTGCGCCATTAATATGNATCGCTTGAGCATCTATACCGTTTTTAGAAATTGATAATACTGCAGTGTCACCGGCAATATATCTTATGTATATGCCTTTATTCGATTTGCGCCAAGAAATATAGTCTTCGATTGTAATTATCATATTGAAGAATTTACATTATACCAAAAAATGAGCTTATCAACCTTACGCCTATTATGAAGAATAAGCATAAAAGTACCTTTTTAAAAGTATCTGCATTAATTTTCAGGCGAACAAACCTTCCTAGCCTCATACCAATGACGGCGAATAACGAACAAAATAATGCGATTGGGATCATTTCAATGAGAAATACACCTGTATGATAATANCCAATAGTCGCTGGGATGACGGCAATCAAAAACAAAAAACCNGTCGTGTCGACAAATTCTTGCGGTGATACCTTCCTCAGTATCAAATAGATTATTATCGGTACACCCCAAATTGAGGTCAAGCCACCAATTATACCCGCGATACAGCCCATACCCAATTGCCAAAGCCTATCATTTTTAATATCAAATGACCAAGCACCTCTAAACAGGTTATCCAATGCAAAAATTATTACCAATATACCAATCAGTAATTTTAAAATTTCATCCCCTAAAATAACGGCTTGAAATGATGTGATAAAAATAAATACCAACATTGTGATCGCAAAAACTCTATATTTTTTTGCAGTTTTCATCGGGCTTTCAGCCGAAATATATTGCTGGAAATTAGCTACTATGACTGGGATCATATTTAGCCCAATTGCTTGGAGGGGATTAATGAAAAAGGTCAAAAGGGCGATAGATGTGAGCGGTAGACCAATGCCAGTAACGCCTTTTACAAATCCTGATATCAAAAAGATTATGAGAAAAATAATGTAAAGTGTGTAATTATCGGTAAAGAACTCGAACATCAAGAACCATTCAGTGTAATAATATTAATCCTTGATGAAATAATTTAAATTTAGATACAGCAAGGTCCATAAAATTAAATTTGATATGAAGGTATAATATATAAAAGCAGAATGCAATGGATCTGTTTTATACATAACTAAGTCTGCATTTAATAAGACAAATATTGATATTATGAAGATAGATAATAGTAGCAATAACCTTTCAGAAAAATAGCTCATTCTATCGGAAATTGCCAGAGCTACTATTAAACCTAATGTTGAGAGGATCCATATTATTTGCATGAATGTTGTATTTCCTAAGCTCTGCCCAGGAAGCTGAGGTAGTATAAAAATTTTTGGTAGTAAGAAAAAGACGATAAAGCCGGAGAAAGTTACTTTTAATAAGTTCCTAGTATCACCGAAACCATATCTAATATAATAAAAACCTATTATAATTAGCGAAAAAGCGACTGACATTGCAATATTTACAAGTAACGTGAGAAAATTCCTCTCATTTACGAGGGAACTTCCTTCATCTCCAGCATGCAAATGCTCGTGCAATAAACCTGCAGAGCTTAGTTCTAATAACTCCGCTTCAATGATTAATGGCTGAACAAAGAATAAATTAAATAAAGTAACTAAAAGTCCTGTTATTAGCCCTGCAACTAAACCTGGATAGATATATTTAATCACTTAACTAACCCTATCTAATGACAAGGAAAAGTCATAATATGCCTTACATCATGAGCAGCGTCGTGAATTAGCTCGGGCGATGCAAAACCAAAAACTAGTATCATGGTAAAGCCGAAGGTAATTAAGAATAAAGACTTAGACACNAGAGCTAGTTGTGGGTTACGAGTCGTAATTAATCTAGACATTATTGAGCGCATATCACCCTCCGTGAATAATTTCATAGAATAGATCGGTATCTGGCTTTCAATATTTGCATATTAATTACAGTTGCGGGGGCAGCCTCGGTCTTGCACCGTGTTCCCTAAATCCATNACAAACAGTAGATGATTAAAAACNCCAACTGTCAATTACTAATTTCAGGAAGTATCAAAAATGTTTCATCNTATTTTCAACTTCTAAAATACCATGCAGCAATTGTGTTTGAGCATACCATAAGCAAGGCTAGTGTAAGAAGTGTGAAAGAGCCACCTGATATGGTCATTAAGTACCCTGAGAGAGGGTACATAAATAGCCAACATAAATGACTCAGAGAGAATTGCGCTGAATAGACCTGTGAGAACTCATCCACCGAAGACACCTTCCGAATCACTCGTCCCATCGGAGTAAGCAAAAGTGTATAACCAAAACCTGAAATAAACCATGCCGCTAATAGTACAAACCAAATAAAATCAAATAGTATCAGCCAAAAGGCAAGAGTCACNAATACTAAGGACAAGAGATTAGAACCTGCCAGCATTATACGACTCGCTGTCATCTCCTTGGATAGATATGGAATTATTNTNGCTGCAAATATGCAACCAGCACCAAATATTAACATTGTAATGGAGAAAGCAATTTCTGATAATTCTAAAGATGACCTTACTAAAATGATTGTATTAACGAGTATCATTGATCCACCTGCAGAAACAGCCAAATTTAGAAACATCAATCCCTTCAACTCTGATATGCTCAAGTATCTTTTAATACCTAGAGTGAGATTAATATTGAAATTATTTTCTTTTTTACCTGATGTTTTGGATAAGAATGGGAATATAATCCCAGATATCAATAACGCAGAGACAAAATAACCAATAAAAGTTCCTACAAATAATAAATTATAATTAAGAAAAAGTAACAATAATGTGGCAAGTGCATAGCTTAAAATATTTTCCATATCTTGAGCTATCCTAAAAAGTGATAGAGCTTTTGTGTAGTCGGTCTCATCTTTAAAAATTTTTGGAATTGCTGACTGATATATCGGCGTAAAAGCTGCAGTCGAAAGATAAATAAGAGCAATTATGATATATAAATGCCAAATTTCACTAACAAATACTAAGCCGCACGCAGCAATTGCACGAATTACGTCCTGAATTATTAGATATTTTTTTGTGTCAAATTTATCTGCTATTGCGCCTGCGAAAGGTGAAAAAATGACATAGATGAACATTTTTATTGTAAATAGACCCGAAAGAATAAGTGCGGCATTTCGACCCGTCAAATCAAACGCCAATAGACTAATTGCAATAGTTGCGAGACCGCTGCCCAATAAAGAGAAATTTTGTGCAAAAAAAAGATTTCTAAAACTTTTTTCGGATAAAACAGACAGCATTCAACACCTGTATAAAGTATTAACTAAAATTATACTGCAGTTTAGCGCTTTTATAAAAAGAAAATTGGTTGCGGGGGTAGGATTTGAACCTACGACCTTCAGGTTATGAGCCTGACAGGCTGTTGCCAATATATTGCCATGCTTTTAAGGAGGAGGAAAATTACGGTTTTTGTTAGTTTATTGCCGTATATTTGTGTTACATTTAAATATATTAGTTTCAAACTTATTTTTAAGAAAATTATTAATGCTTAGAAAAAAAATTTTTGGTCTTACTATTACTTTGCTCCTTCTTTCTATAAGCCAAGCAGTTTTGGCTAATCATGGCCCACAAATAATGTTTGAGAAGCTAATACAACGATATTTTNCAGCGCACGAGACTAAGCAAATGGGCACCTTTAATATTGATATACATTCTTACGGCCAAGAGATCACACATAATCTCCTACGTGTAGATGACCAAAAGTATAAACATATATTTCATGATAGATTCAATCTCGCGGCGCTACTTAGAGAGAATGACGAAATCATATTTAAAAGATTCCATGAAGGATATGGGATCGATGAGAATACTCTGCTTCATGGAATGTCGATGTCTAAGACCGCTCTAGCAGCTGCAGTTGGAAGCCTTCAGTGCAATGGAAGCATCCAATCTCTAGATGATGAAATGGGTTCATATTCGAAGTTTCTCGAGAAAACCCCATATTCAAAAGTTAAAATTAAAAATGTCTTACAAATGAATAGCGGGGTTACCCCTCTAAATGGCAAAAATAATAAAAAAGCGAACCAGATCGCCATGGGGATGGGAGATTANTCAGGAAAGGCTGATATCCTTCTCGCTTTAAAGTTGTTCGACAAAAACCACAGGATACAGGGAACAGAACACAATTACCATTCCGCGGACCCCTTTGCTTTATCAGTATTGATAACTGATATAACAGGGAAGCCAGCAAGTGAAATATTTTACCAGAATGTTTATAAGAAATTTTCCGAAAATGGTCAGATCCATTGGGTCTCTGACAAAAAGGGTTACACCGTCTCACAAGCACGCCTCGTAATGAAGGGGCCCGATTGGTCAAACTTTGGCCAATTTATTTTAGACGAAATCAGAAAAAATACCTGTCTGGGCAATTTTTTTGAAAACGGCAAAAATAGTGCCNTACCCACAAGTCGCAAAAATGTTGGCTACGGTTATCAATTTTGGGTCTATGAGATCAATGGTGAAAAAATGATAACAATGACCGGTCACGGTGGATTCTTCAATATCCTTAGCCAAAGCAAAAACAAAGTATTATCTATTTTTTCCGTTGATGAAGCCTACAAAGCAGGAAACCTATTTGATGACTTGGAAAGTGTTGTTGGCGANGTTTTTAAATAACCGCATTATTCAGAGTTTAAGCACATTTGAGCAGCTTATACCAAGCACGAAAGCCAGACGATGTATCGCCACTCTATCGCCACTAATTATAGAGCCAAATACAGAAAACCCTCGCAAGCTAAAAAGCTTGGAGGTCTGTTAAACTATTGATATATTAATATTTTTGGTTGCGGGGGTAGGATTTGAACCTACGACCTTCAGGTTATGAGCCTGACGAGCTACCGGGCTGCTCCACCCCGCGATAAGATAATCACTTAGCTAACACCATCTTGTGTTAAAGGTCAAGAAGCAAAAAAAACTTATTCTTCGGTTTCGAGACCTGTTGGGATTGGAACATTCTCAGGTTGAAGAGTTATACCTGCGCCATCAGCGACACTTTCCAATAACATACCGAAGTCCTTTTCCAAATTTTCTTTTGCCATTCGTTCAATTCTACCAGAATGCTGCTGAACGGCTTGTCTTGTCGCAGCGGTAACTGGCATTGGAACTCCCAATTCCTTTCCAGANTGTAAGCCAAGATCAAGATCTTTCAGTAACAGTGGAGTTGTAAATGTTGTTGTCCAATCGAGATTCGTGAATGCATTTGATTTATATTTTGTAAATATAGAGCCCATAACTGAGTTATTCATAAAATTTAAAAAAGCATGTCTAGGNACACCAGCTTTTTGTGCAAGTATGGTAATTTCAGCAAGATTCTGTATTACAACTCCTAACATTACATTGTGAGCTATTTTACAGAAACGAGCTAGATCGCCCTCACCGACATAAGCAACGCCTCGTGGTGCTATTGTTTCAAGATATGGTTTAATTGTATTAAAAACATCTTCGGGCCCGGACGCGACAATTGATAGGACGCCGGACTTAACCGCTTTACCGTTACCGCTAACAGGACAAGATATATATGCGATACCTTTTTCGGTTAGCCTATCCCTGATTTCATCAGAGTCCTCGGATGAAATCGAGGAGCAATCAACAAATATCTGAGACCCGACTGAACCCTTCGATAGAACACCTTTTTCNCCAAAATATACTTCCTTTAGATCCTTNCCTGTTGACACCATGGTAAATAAAACCTCAACATCATTTAGCTCATCCATATTTTCGACAACAGTTGCTCCATATTCTGATAGCGGATCTGCTTTTGCCTTTGTTCTGTTCCACACACTTATATTCTGTCCATCCTTTGCAAGACGTCCAGCCATCGGGTATCCCATTCTTCCTGTTCCTACCCATCCTATTTTGTGGCTCATAATTTTTCTCCTTATTTAAATTTCACTTTGCCAATTATAATCTTCAATTATTGTCTTTACCTCTTTCAAAAAACTTGCAGCGTAAGCCCCATCAAATGCTCGATGATCAAAACTCTGGCCCAAAACACCCATCTTCCTTATTCCTATCTTATCCCCATTTTCATCTTCAATAATAACAGGTTTTTTAATAATACCATCAAAAGACATGATAGCAACCTGAGGAGGGTTAACGATCGGAGCTGTAATATATGTCCCCATGCTTCCATTATTCGATATTGTGTATGTGCCGCCATAGTGTTCATCCTGATCCAGATTATTATTTTGCGCCCTGTGGACTAAATCATTTATTTTATCATTAAGATCTGCGAGTTTGTAACTTTCAGCACCTTTTATTACTGGCACAATTAATCCATCAAATTTTAAGTCAACGGCAATTGATAGGTTTAGAGACTCAGCAATAACAATCTCTTTTTCATTAAAAGTACTATTAATGAGAGGGAAACTATCTCTTGCAATGGCAATTGCTCTTGCGACGAATGATAAATAAGAAATCTTGAATGCTTTATCTACGCTCTTCTCTTTCATTTCAGACCTTATGAAGTCTAGATTACTATAATTTACCTCAACAGCTTGGAATGCCTGAGGTACCACAGACCAACTTTGTGATAATCTTTGTGCGGTTGTTCTACGAATTCTATTAAGTGCTACTGACTTGTTATAAATTGTTTCATCAATCGCTTGCTTATTGGTGCTTGATGATATCTGTGATTGGGACGTTATAAAATTCTCTACAAACTTTCTATTAACTTTTTTTATATTGTTTGATTTACAGTAATCCAACAATTGATCCAGATTTATACTCGCATTGCTTGCAATCCTTTTTGCTAATGGGGTTAGCTTTATTTCATTATTTGGTATTTTAATTGAATTATAATTTTGGTCAGGTGTGAGTACTTCGGTTAGAACCGAGAACCAATCGGGAGCGTCTAAATCTATTTTTTTATCTTCATAATTTTTTATTTTCTCAGCCNTTCCCTTTTGTGATTGAGTCTCGGTCTGAGTAGCTTTATCATGAGCCACTTCTTTTTTTTCATTGACTTCAGCCTCACGCGGAGCAGCATCATTAACATCTTCTCCATCCATAGCAACTATTGCAACAATCGATCCAACGGATGATGTATTTCCTTCTGCAACAAGAATTTGTGATAATTTGCCATCTGCTGTTGCGGGTATTTCCATTGAGGTTTTATCTGTCTCAATCTCAAATAAAATTTCACCAGATTTAACAGTTTCCCCTACCTTTTTATGCCATTTGGAAATAGTTCCCTCTGTTACTGTCTCACCTAACTGTGGCATTTGAATATTCATGATCGCATCCGTCTATTTTAATACTTCNAGTATCTTATTATAAATTCTATCGACTGATGGTATTGTAATGTCTTCTAGATTATCGGCTGCCGGTAATGGAATATGTGGTGTTGTAATCCTTACGGCTGGCCCGTCAAGATCCCAAAATAGTTCGTCAACAACAATGGAGACAATTTCGGCCCCCCAACCGCATAGTCTTGGATTTTCTTCGACGGTAAATAGACGTCCAGTTTTAACTACTGAACTCGATATAGTTTTCATATCCAAAGGAACAAGTGTTCTAACATCAACCACTTCGATATCAATTCCGTGATCAGCCATTAATTTATCTGCGGCTTGGATGGCCCTCGGCACCATTAATGCTAGCGCAANTATTGTAGCGTCACTTCCAGATCGCACAACTTTTGCAGTTCCAAGTGTATCAACATGTTCACCTACTGGTACTTCACCCTTTGTTGCATAAAGTGATTTATGTTCAAAAAAAATAACGGGGTCTTCGTCTCTTATAGATGCCGCCAATAAACCCTTCACATCCGCTGGAGTAGAAGGGGCAACAACTTTTATACCAGGGATTGCCATCGCCCAATTTTCAATTGATTGTGAATGCTGTGCTCCAAAACGCGAGCCCCCTCCATTACCTGTTCTGACAACAAGTGGGCACTTCAGCTGACCATCTGACATATACCGAGATTTGGACATCTCATTCGCTACAAAATCCCAACAAACCGCCAAAAAGTCTGAGAACATTATTTCTGCAATAGGCCTCATACCAGTCATAGCTGCACCCATCGCTGCGCCAAGAATAGCTTGCTCTGATATTGGTGTATCAATGACTCTTTTAGGTCCAAATTTATCAAAAAGCCCGACTGTTGCTTTAAAAACACCGCCAGCCCTTGCCACGTCTTCCCCAATAAAGGCGACATTTTCATCGCGCTCCATTTCCTGAGCAATAGCCGCCGCAACAGCTTCTCTGTATGTTAGTTGCGCCATGCCCATCCTCCATCTGCGTAGACATTTGTTGTTAATATTTCTTCAGGTGGAATCGGTGAATTTTTAGCCTCTTCTGTTGCCTCATCAACAACTTTCTTTATATTTTCTTCTATCCCATTAATAACCTTCTGCTGAACTCCAAATTCAATGAGTCTTTTGCGGTACCTTATTATTGGGTCGTTATTTTTTTTCCAATGATCTAGCTCCCCATCAGGTCTATAGGACCCCGGATCAGCACGGCTATGACCAGATTGCCTGTATGTTTTGCACTCAATCAATGATGGGCCGTCACCAGAACGAGCTTTTGCGTATGCCGCTTGAGCAGTTCTATATACTTCATCGGCATCATTACCATCAATAATGATACTCTCCAATCCATAGGCTGAGGCTCTATCCGCGGCAGGATTTTTAACAGAGGTTATGGACTCAATCGGTGTATATTCCATATAATTATTATTTTCGCAGACAAAAACAACGGGTAACTTATATACTACAGCATAGTTCAGTGCTTCATGAAAGGCTCCAATGTTAGTGGTTCCATCTCCAAAGAATACTGTTGCGACATCATCATGCCCCATGTATTGAGCTCTCCATGCCGAGCCAACGGCCATTGGTAAATGCGCCCCAATTATTGCATATGAACCCATAACACCTTTGCTAGTGTCAGTTAAATGCATTGAGCCACCCTTGCCTCTCATTAAGCCACAATCTCTTTGCATTAACTCACCGAGAACACCAACAACTGATGCCCCTCTTGCAAGAGTGTGAGCGTGACCACGATAGGTACAGAAGCTTTTATCATTTTTCTGCATTGCAGTTGCAAATCCAGCCGCAATTGCTTCTTGCCCGAGTGACAAATGGCTTGTTCCCTTTACAAGATTTTCAAGGAATAAATCATATGCTCTTTGTTCGGCAAAACGAATAAGATATTGAGAATCGTAGAGCTCTAATCTCTTTTTTTCATCAATATCATCATTTTTCAGGGTTTTCTTTTTTGGCATCTCATCACCAGCAATTAGTATCTATTTGCAATTGGCAGATCTTCTGCAGGAAATAATGAAATAACCTTACAGCCTTTATCAGTAACAACAACTTCTTCTTCAATTCTGGCTGCCGATACACCGTCTTTTGCAGGACAATATGTTTCTAATGCAAAAACCATACCTGTTTTTATTTCCATTGGGTTTTCTAATGATACCAGCCGCGAAATGATTGGTCTCTCATGTAATGCCAAACCAAGACCATGACCAAACTGCAAACCAAATGCTTGCATTTCGCTGTCAAAACCAAATTCTTCGGCTTTTGGCCAAGCTTTTGCAACCGTATCGGTTGAAACGCCAGGTTTTATTAGTTCGATAGCTTTATCTAACCACTCCCTGCATTGGATGTAGGCATCATTTTGTTCAGATGTTGCCGTTCCAACGTTAAAAGTCCTATAATAACATGTTCTATAGCCCTGATAGGATTGGAGAATATCAAAAAATGCTTGGTCTCCGGGTCTAAACATACGATCAGTAAAATTATGGGGATGCGGGCTACATCTTTCACCAGAAATTGCGTTTATTGCCTCTACATCATCGGAGCCCATCTCATAGAGCATTTGATTAGAGAGAGCTACGATATCATTTTCTCTCACACCAGGTTTTAGTTCTTCATAAATCATATGATATACCCCATCAACCATTGTTGCTGCTTGATTGAGCAGGGTAATTTCGTCAATATTTTTAATCTCCCTCGCATCTAACATCACCTGTTGACCATCAACAATATTCATTCCAGCATTTTGCAGCTCAAAAAACATTGCAGTTTCAGCAATATCAAGACCAATTGGCATATCAGCAACGCCAGCTTGTTTTAAATAACTCATTATTTCTTCTGCATGCGATTTCATCAAGCCAACTGAGGGTGGAACGGTTCCTCGCATTCCAGTCATACCCGCTAAGCATCTATTTGGGTCAAGCCAATCACAATTAAGTTGATGGTGCACTGCTGCAGATCCAAAATCCCAAACAAATGGTTCCTCATCTCCGGCAAGTAATGCAAACCGACAAAGCTTATCTCTCTCCCACTCACCAATTTTTGTTCCAGTGATGTACCTAATATTATTCACATCAAATAATATTAAAGCACCAAGTCCCGAATTTTTCAGTGCATTTTTTGCTCTCGACAGCCGATATTTTCTCAAACGCTGAAAATCAACTCTTGTTTCAAAGTCTACTTGCTTAAATCCTGGTGATGCCAGAGCCCGATCCCACTGCCAATTTTGATTCGCATCTTCTGGCCTTAATATTCTCGGTGTAAAAACGCTTTTATCAGTCATTGTTATTACTTTCTAAATTGATTTAATCTCGATTAATCCCAGAGTTATTTATATATCAATAAATTTGGATTAGTAAGATAAAATTTAAAAAAATTTACTGTGTATACGCAAGAGGAGCAAGGGCATCTACATCTGTCACAACGTCAAGTACCACGCACTTGTCAAGTGCAATTGCTTTTTCTAGTGCAGGAGCGAAATCTTTCGGATCTTCTACCCTTATTGCTTCGGCACCCATATGCTTTGCAATATGAGCAAAGTTAACATTATTAAATGTCCACATTTCCCTCGCCTTATCTGTTTGAGTACCGCCGTATACTCTATCAAATCCCCTCTTTGATTGATTACCGGCGCCGTTATTATTTACGACAATCACAGCATTAATTCCCCATCGAACTGCCGTTTCAACTTCAGCAATATGATACCAGAAACCCGCATCCCCAGTGAAACATATGACGGGTCTTTCTGGAACTGCACACTTAACGCCCAAGGACGCAGGAAAGGCCCATCCAAGATGTCCGGCTGATCTAATGTAATTCTGTCCGGAGGATTTTAAATCAAACATTCCACCCATCCACATGCCACCATGTCCTGTATCTACAACAACAAATGAATTATCGGGTAAGTTCATAGATAGCTCGTAGCAAATCCTTTCAGGTCTGATTGGAATATTTTTGGATTGTAGCAATGGACGAAATTCATCATACCAATCTTTGCAATAACCTTGCACTTCTTCAATCCATGGAGTCCTTTTTTCTACGGTAGTTTCATCTGCAAATTTTATCATCTCCTCTAAAGCCATTTTTGCATCTGACATAATGCCAACCTCTAATGGGTAATTTCTACCTAAGACCTCAGGATCAATATCTACATGAATAGCCTTTATTCCAATTTTTGGTACTGTCCAAAAATTTGTTACCATCCCACCCAAATCAGTTCCAATAAATATCGCAAGGTCCGCGGCCAGTACAGATTTATTTGCGGAACCTCTTGAGTAGGTCCCGACTACACCAACATTGAGTGGGTTATTTGCATTTATTACATCTTTCCCATTCAGTGACGTCGCAACGGGAATTTTAAGTTTTTTTGAAATTTCATCAATTAAATCACCTGCCTTGGACCACCTGACCCCTCCACCAACAACGAAAATTGGCTTGCTTGCACTATTGATAATATCCATAGCTCTTTTAATCTCATTTACGTCAGGTTTTGGACGATATGGTGGTACGCAGATTGCTCTCTCGTCAATCGATCTCGATATACTTTCGTCAAATATTTCTTGATCTACCTGACCTTCATTTCCTTTAAATTGCAAATGAACTGGACCTGGGGATCCCGATACCGCCACTCTAAAGGCTTGGTTGAGCATATCTGGGAATCTATTCGCACTGTCTACTGTTGCATTAAGCTTTGTAACTGGTTCAAATGCAGGTATATCATCAACTTCTTGATAAGCTTTTTTAAATTTTGTTGCTTGGTCGCGCCCTCCAGTTAGAGCAATAACTGGTGACTTTGCGAGCCAGGCATCTCTGAGACCAGCCGCGAGATTTAAAGCCCCAATAATTTGAGCTGCACACACACCTGGCTTTCCAGATGCACGCGCATAGCCATCAGCCATGTAAGCCGCTGAAGCTTCACCGTGTGCATGAATTCTTCTGACATTAGAAATAGTTTCTAACTCAGCCATTGTCGTTCTAAGTACTGCCGGAACGTGAAATATATCCGTAACACCATAATCTTGAAGCATTCTTGCTAAAACCTTTGCGCCTGTTAACTCATTACTCATTTCATACCTCTACATTACTTAATTGCTATTGGGTTTATGGGAGTACCCACAGCCCCTGTGATTGGAATTGATGGTGCTACTAGCAAAAATTCATAAATATTATCCTCAAAACAATCTTCGGCCAGCTCCTTAAGATAAAACATTTCACCCATTGTCATACCCTGGATTGGTATTGTTATCCAATGCCATGGTTGATTTATTCCTTCCTCACTCTGGTTTGGTCGGACCTCACACCCCCACGTATCAGAAGCTAATGCAGCAAGCTCAGTTCTTTGAACCCAATCGATAGTATCAAAACCCATACCAGGAGCATCTCCTCCAGGAAATCCGTCCCACGACTCTCTGTTTAGGCAATCTTCCATTTGCCCCGTTCTTACAATAACGAAGTCTCCCTTTTTAATCTGAATACCCTGCTTTTCCGAGGTCAGATCAAGATCCTCGCAAGTTATCGCATAACCGTCCTCAAGCCGTTCTTTGCCTAATGCTCTGGCGACATCTAATAAAACACCTCGTCCTACCATTTTATCTCTTGTTTTTTCAATTCCACACTTTTGCGCGCCCGCAGACGTAACCTCCCTGCAATCATAACCATTCCACATTTTATCTTCATAAAAAACATGTCCAAGCCCATCCCAATGTGTGCAGCCGTGCGTTGGTAAAAAAACAGTGTCATCTGCAGCTCTTATGCCCCTCTTATCAAGCACACCCGAATACGCATCGGTTCCAGTCCTCAGCATTGAATGTATCGGATTAGTTCTACCCATAGCTGGATATTTAGTCTTCGCACCCTGCGGACCTTTGTAATCAAAATTTAAAGCTAAGGATATTACCTTACCTTTTTTCACAAGCTTTGCAGCATTTATTATCTCATCAACGCCAACATAATTGAGTGTCCCCACCTCGTCATCAGCGCCCCATTTTCCCCAGTTCTTATATTTTTCTGCAGCTTCTGCAATATCAGCTCTTGTTATTTTTTTTCCTGACATTTATTTCTCCCTTTTACGTTAATTACATATTATCGATGACAGCCAATCAGCTGATTGATTACGATATTTGTATATTCTATTATTTGCAACATGCGAGCCATCTTCTATAAAGTTATAAGTCACATCTCCTTTTACTGCTTCTGCCAGAAGTTTCGACTCTTCTGGCGGCACTACCCTGTCTAATCCTCCCCCAACAATATAAAGAGGGCAAGTTATATTTTTGGCACACTCCGATAAATCCATCCTATTCGCAAATTCACGAGCTTCATCGTCATTCTCACACTTACTTCTATAAATGAATGCCTCTTTGGTAAGACCTGGTATTCTATCATACACATTTTTCCAATTAAATGGACCGGTAAGAGAAATACAAGCGCTAATCCTATCATCATAGGAAGCCGCCCGAGGTGCGTAATAACCCCCAAGGCTAACACCCCATATTGCAACCTTAGTGGAGTTTAAATCACTTCGATTCTCAATAAAGTCAATTACAGCAGACACAGGTCGCTCATATTCAGGGCAAATAGGTGATAGATACTCAGATTCACCCTGACCCGGACCATCAAAAGTTAGGGTTGCCATACCTCTATCAAGAAATACTCTCTCGTTAGTTTCCATTTCCTCTTTCGCAGAGTCTAGACCCATACACATTATTACGACTGGTGGTTTATCAATATTCTTTGGTTTTCTGAGATTACCGAACATATTTAAATTATTCCAATTTATCGTCACGCGTTCTGCTGTAGGATCTGCAAATTTCATTGACCTCTTGTGATATTCTACCGCATATTTATGTGTTTTTAACATTTGATCTGGATCCTGAACAAATAGAAATTTACCAAAATGGCAACAAACAGCTGCGGTATTATAATGGTCAGCCGCACTTAAATTAAATCCATTTTTGATTGCACTATCTCCAAGTGCTGCGTGAATATGCCCCTTCTTCTCCCATTCAACGCACCAATCATCCCATTTCTTGGTTGAATTACAAACGTCATTAAAGTCTGATAACGGAACACCATTTGAAACAAAGCGATATGACCAATGGGCTACGGCAGTAAGTAATTTTTCATCTTTATTTTGCATGTAAGCAACTTTAACGATTAAATTAAATTCCTAAAATATTTTAAATACTTATAGTATATTAAATATTAGGACAATGGAAAACATGTATAAAATAATAGTTGGTGGTAAAATACATCAAAAAGGTATTGATCTGCTTGAAAAAGTAGAGAATTTTGAAGTTTTGGTGCTGCCCGATGCAAGCCAAGAAACCCTCGAAAATAATATTTCAGATGCTGATGCTATATTATTAAGACTGCAGTCTTTCACGAAATCAATGATAGATAAATCACTTAAATTAAAAATACTATCAAGAAATGGTGTCGGCTATGACCGCATCGATATTCCTGCGCTAACAAACAAAAAAATACCACTCACAATTGTAGGTGATGTTAATTCAGGAAGCGTAGCTGAACATACAATTATGTTTATTCTTGATTTACTAAAAAATACTAAAAGGCACGACCATATGATAAGAAGTAATAATTGGAAGGATCGAGATCTGCTGATATCAAACGACTTTGAAGGTAAAAAAATATTAATAGTGGGATTTGGAAAAATTGGACAGAAAGTTGCTGGAATTGCTCATGCCTTCAATGCTAAGATAAATATATATGACCCATATATAAAAAATAGGGAAAGCTATAAACAAAGCTATACCTTCTTTGATGAATTGAATTTAGCATTTGGAGAATCGGAAATAATTACTTTGCACGCACCGGGATCGAAAAAGCCCATCATAGGGAGAGATGAGATAAAATTAATGCAACCAGATACCATTCTTGTTAATACATCGAGAGGATCACACATCGACTTAGACGCACTTTTAGATGCTTTACGATCTGGACAAATTAGAGGGGCTGGGCTTGATGTATATCCAGAAGAACCGCCTGATATATCTAAACACGAGATATTTAATCATGAGAATATTTTATTTTCGCCGCACATTGCTGGTCTAAATAATGATTGTGCGGCAAGAATGGCAATAAATTCAGCACAAAACATAATTGATTATTTTTCTGGGAAGCTAAAACCAGAATTTACAATAAATAAAGAAATCTTATAATTAATCAAAGTACCTTACTTAGCTTCTTCTGAGGTGAGGATATACCTGTGATAACAGCGATCCTTCACAGTATGTCTTTTCATAAATTGCGGTGGATTGGATTAGCTCAAACCACTCGCTAACTAGGGGGGTGGAACTCCATAAATCTGATTTACCAAGATCTTTCATACGAACTATTACAGGCATTATGCATATGTCAGCAAAGGTCACGTCTGACCCAAGTAGATACGGGCCACCACTCTCTCCTAACCAACCTTCCATTCTATCACAGGTTGCCTTAATCTTTGACATTGAGTCATTCATTTCTTTTTCAGAAAAGCCTGTACGGCCCATCCTCAAGAGAAAGTCTTTTCGTAAGGGTTTGGACTCAGCGAGATCAATAAACTCTTTTTCTGACATATCTTGAAAATGAGGGAGGAAAGCCATATTATATGATGGTATTCTGACGGATGGCCCAGCAACTTCGTCGAAATACCTAATCATTGCCCTCATTCGCGCTACGTTTTCAGGTTTTTTTGGCCGGAGCGTTTTGAGATTTAGGTTAATATCTTCAAGGTACTCAATTATTACAGAGCTATCTATGATTATATTATCGTCATGAACTAATGCGGGAACAACGCCATTTGGATTTATTGACAAATATTCCGGTCTTAGCTGGTCACCAGAGAAAAGATCTAAGATTTCCATACTGAAGTTTATACTTTTATAGTGAAGGGTATACCTTACCCGCTGACTGCACGTTGATTGTAGAGCATTGTATAATGTAAAATTGCCAATGTTCATCTATTTTTTATCGTAGTGATCAAGCCCGTACATATAATTTGATGCTTTTAAGAATAAAGTTCTATTTACACCATCCGAGTGTAGCCATCCTGCCGCATCTCTGAGTAGTTTAGAGACTCCAAACTCCTTCATATAACCGTGACCACCATGGATTTCCATTGTCCATGTAGCAATTTTCCACACGGCCTGACTCGCCATTGCTTTTGGCAATGCGCCCAATGTCCAATCCCAACCTTGTTCCTGGTTGTCAGCTAAATAACACGCTCGATGCGTATACGACCTAGCAGCATCAAGTAGCATTCTCATCTCACCTAATTGAGCTCGAATTCCATCATGCTCAATGAGGGGTTTCCCTCCTTGCACTCTTATTTTGGCCCATTGTTCGGCTTTTTCATATAGAGCGACCCCAACACCCAAGCAGCTTGATGCTGCGAATGAATTACTAGATGGAAAGAATTTTTGTAATAGTTGAAATCCCTTACCAACTTCACCAACAATGTTTTCATCTGGAATAAAACAATCTTGAAAGATTAATTCGGCGTTATTTGCAAGATTCTCGCCTAACTTATCGTGTACACGACCAATGGTGAAACCTTCACGACCGCGCTCTAGCAAGAAGCATGTGGTGCCCTCTAGCATTGGTTTACCCTTGTCAGTTTGAACAAATAAGAGATAATAACTTGCTCTGTTACCGTTCGAAATGAAATGCTTCATTCCATTTATTACGTAGCCCCCATCAACTTTCTCAGCGGATGTCCTAAACGGAGTTGGATATGGCAAGAAATAGTTTGATGCATTATCGGGTTCAGTTATCCCAATGGCTAGAACCGCTTCTGGATCTTTTGAATATGGTATTAAAGTTCTCTCGGCCTGCTCTTCATTTAGAGCTTTCTCCATTATAGTTGCAAGTTTCATGGTTTGGGCCATCACAACAGAAACCCCCACGTCTCCAACTGCTAGCTCTTCGACTACCATCGCGGTTGTTAGTGAGTCTAAGCTTAAACCGCCATATTTTTCGGATAGCGTCATAGTGCGAAGTCCAAGTTTGTCTGCTTCCTTAACTATATCGCCGCAATATCTTTCTTCAGGTGTACCCATACCGTCTAGATCTACTGAAACAGGTTTAACAACATCATCAACAAACTTTTTAACAGTTTCTAGTATTGCTTTTTGTTCTTCGGTTTGAATAAACATTTCATGCATTGATCATCTTCCCTTAAATGAATTTATGTACTTAATATATATAGTAATTTCTGAGTAGAAAACAAACGAAAAAATAAATTTGACATAAAGTTAAAAGCTGATATTGATTTTAACTTGGGATATCTTGAAGATTAACGAGTATTTCTGTATGGAGGTGTTTAAATTCGTAATAAATATCACATATCTAGAAGAAATTTTTTAGCCGGTACATCCGCTACAGCAATCGGCCTTACCCTATCACCATTTAACTTACTAGCCAATGAGCAAAAACAACTCAATTTTTATAACTGGGATGATTATATTGGTGAGGATACACTGTCTGACTTTTCTGATTTTACCGGAATAAAGACGCAAATTGACTTTTTTGCAGATAACGATGAATTATTCTCAAAACTAAGGGAAGGTAACCCTGGCTATGATATAATCGTTCCCTCTGATATATATGTAGAAAAAATGGTCAAAGCTGGAATGCTAGAGAGGATAAACCAAGATAAGATATTAAATCTTGAGAATATTGATAAAAAATTTTTGAACCCAACATTTGATCCCAACAGAGATTACTCAATACCGTATATGTGGGGTACAATCGGCATTGGCTATGATAAAAAAAGAGCTGGCAATCCCCCTAACTCTTGGTCATATATGTATGAGTCAGATACTTACTCAGGAAATATTTCGCTTCTATCTGAGGCGACTGATGTAATTGCATGCGCCCTAAAGTATTTAGGCTATTCTGCAAATACACGAAACCCAAGAGAATACAGTGAGGCAGAAGAATTATTAATTAATCAGAAAAAACATATCAAAGTTTTTGCTGAAGATAATGGTCAAGATTTACTTGCCTCTGGAGATGTTATCTTGGCTCAAGAATATAACGGCGATATCGCTCAGGTTATGCTTGAGGATGATAACATCAGCTATATCGTACCGAAAGAGGGTAGTATAATTTGGGAGGATTGCCTTTGTATACCTAAAGACGCACCACACAAAGAAAATGCTCACAAGTTCATTGATTTTATTCTGCGTGCTGATATTGGCGCAGAGCTGGCGGACTACATTCAATATGCAACCCCAAATAGAGCTGCAAAAGATTTAATGGATGATGAATATAAATCAAACCCTGCTATATTTCCACCAGATGAGACTGTAAAATTATGCGAAAATATGCTTTACCAAGGAGAAGAAGTAAGTAGGATGATCCAAGATACTTGGACTCGTATACTTGCTTCATGAGTTACTCATGATCGCATTTGAAAGACATAATTATGGCTAGTTGGGCAGTGAGGAGCAAATTTTTCCTCCTCCTACTTTTGCCTGGTCTATCGTGGCTCATTATCTTTTTTTTAATCCCGTTACTTATCGTTTTTTCAATGAGCTACGGTCAAAAAGTAGACATAATTGATATTGATTACAATTGGAATTTGCAAAACTACGTTCGTGCAATGGATGGTATCTATTTATTGACACTATTTAAATCATTGTTAATTAGTGTCATCACAACCTTTTTTTGTCTACTTATCGCAACTCCGGTTGCTTTCTATATTAGCTTCTCATCATCAAAAATAAAATCAATTCTATTGGTTTCTATATTGCTTCCACTGTGGACTAACTTGCTAATTAGAACATACTCACTCATCGCGTTACTCAGAACAAAAGGGCATGTGAATAATACCTTGGAAAACATATGGGAGTCTACTAACCATCTTTTAAGCTTCTTGCGTTTGGCAAACTATAATTTAATTGGCGAAAGTTTCATTCCTCTAAGTTTGATGCATAATAACTTTTCCGTAATCCTTGGTTTGTGTTACATTTATGTTCCTTTTATGATAATCCCAATTTATCTTGTATTAGAGAAGATTGACAGAAATATTCTTGAGGCAAGTTATGATTTAGGGGCAAGTCATAAGACAACTTTTTTCAAAGTAATCTTACCAAATATTAGTGTTGGAATTGCGTCGGGTATAATCTTAGTATTCATCCCGTGCCTTGGCTCTTTTATCATTCCGGACTTACTGGGTGGGGCTGACTCACAAATGATTGGAAACATAATTGAAAGACAATTTAAATCTGCAAATGACTGGCCCTTCGGCTCCGCGCTATCATTTATTTTGATTTATATAACAATAATAATTTTAGGACTCAGATATGTCTGCACTAAACTTTACTCACGACTTTACCAAAGAGGTATTTCATGAGTAAAAGAATGCGACACTACACTCCAATCAATTATACAAAAAATGGCACTCTCAAATTAATAACACTCATATTTCTTGTAATTTTGTACCTGCCTATAATTAATCTAATTGTATTTAGCTTCAATGACTCAAAGAGAAACATTGTGTGGAGGGGATTTACCAGTAAGTACTATGAAAAATTATTCGAAAATGAGATGCTTTTTCTTGCTTTCTCAAACTCTATCACAATTGCAATAATTTCAACAATTATTTCAATTTTTTTAGGCCTAACAACCGCCATAGCACTCTGGAAATTCAATTTTTATTTAAAAAAATATTACGATATTGCCCTGTTATTTCCCATAATAATTCCAGAAATTTGTATGGGTATATCAATGCTGGTTTTCTTTAGTTATATTAACTGGCCAAATTTCCAATTATGGCCATTAAATTTATCAGGCATAATCATTGCACATGTCTCATTCATTTTTCCCTTTGTTGCGATTATAATCAGAGCAAGATTATCAATGTTGAATAGTGAAATTTTAGAGGCAGGCCAAGATCTTGGTGCAAATAAATATCAAGTAACTAGAAAAATAATAATTCCATTCATCCGCCCTGCGCTTGTAGCATCCTTCCTTCTTGCTTTCACTCTATCACTTGATGATTTTGTCATTACTTTTTTTACATCAGGCCCAAATAGTGTAACGCTTCCAGTTAAAATTTATTCAATGGTCAGATTTGGAATTAGTCCAGAAATAAATGCTATATCAACATTACTGATTTTGATAATTATAGTTTGTACTTACTTTGCAATTAGTTTTTTATCGAAAAGTAATAGAGAGTTGGCAAAATGACGGAAAAGAAAACTTCCATTGAATTAAAAAAATTAAATAAGAGCTTTGGTGATATTGACGCAGTAAATGATGTTTCTCTGAAGATCACCGAAAGCGATTTTTTTACCATATTAGGTCCATCAGGTTGCGGAAAATCAACCATCCTACGATTAATAGCCGGACTCGAAGTACAGGACAGTGGCTCGATTATCATAAATAATAGGGATTGTAGTTTTGTCCCTGCGAACGAAAGGCCAGTTAATATGGTCTTTCAATCATATGCATTGTTTCCACATCTAAATGTGCGTGAAAATATTGAATTTGGACTAAAATTAAAAAAAATAAGTGGTAAAGATATAAAAATACGAGTTGAAGAAATACTCGAGCTTGTAAAAATGGATGGTTACGAGTTCAAACTACCGTCGGAACTTTCAGGCGGTCAAAGACAAAGGGTAGCTCTTGCCCGAGCGATTGTGAATAAGCCCCAGATCTTACTTTTAGACGAACCACTATCAGCATTAGACGCAAACTTAAGAATGGAAATGCAACAAGAACTTGTGAATATACAACGCAATCTAAAAATGACATTTATGCTTGTGACTCATGATCAAGATGAAGCACTCTCAATATCATCAAAAATTGCAATTATGGAAAATGGTAAAATAATTGAAACAAATACTGCAACAAATATGTATGAATATCCTTCAAAAAAATTTAGCGCAGAATTCCTGGGGCGAATAAATATAATAGATGGTACTTCATCAGTAATTGACAATAAAATGATTTTTAATAGCTATGCATTTGGAAAAATTAATCTCAAACACAATATTAAATTGCCGAAAAATGGCTTGCTCGGTATTAGACCTGAAAAAATTATCATTGATACTGAAACAAACAAGCACAGAAACAGGGTTGGCATGAACGGTGTAATAACCAATTGGACCTACTATGGTGATATCAGCTACATAACAATTGAGTTAAAGAATAAAACAAAATTTTATATCAATGTTCAAAATATCCATAGAAACTCATTACAAGAGCTAAATTTAGGAAAAAAACTATCTGCTTCATTTGACATAAATGATCTTATAATTTTGGAAAAGTAATACTTTCCTATGATAAAAATTTTGCTATAGTATTAAAACTCAAAACAAGATTAGGAATGGGAAAATGTCGATATTTGATACTGAAAAGGTAATTGCAATTGAGGAACATTACATAGACCCGAATGTTACAAAACTGCAAGAGGAAAGCACGAAGAATACCAAAATAAGAAATCCTAAAATGGTCGCTAGAATGGAAGATTTTGGTGGCGAGAGAATCGAAGAAATGGACGCAGCCGGCATTGATATTCAAATCCTATCGATAGCACCTCCGGGGATCCATAACTTGCCTTTAGATATTGCAGTTGACGCAGCTAAAATGACAAATGATTACCTAGCAAAAAAAATATCAGAAAACCCAAAAAGATTCAGAGCTTTCGCATCATTACCAATGCAAAATCCAGAAGCGGCCGCGAAAGAGCTTGAGAGATCTGTTAAAGATCTAAACTTTATTGGTGGTATGATTCACGGCCTAACTAACTCACGATTTGACGACGGAAAGGAATCCTGGCCGGTATATGAAACTGCTGCAAAACTTGATGTACCCATATATTTACATCCCGGTATGCCGCACCATGAAGTCAGAAAAACTTATTATCAAGATTACACAGAAGAATTTGCTCTGTTCCAGCAAGCAGCATGGGGCTATACAGTGGAAACAGCAACAATGGCAATTCGGCTTGTCTTATCAAGGGTATTCGAGAAAATACCAAATCTAAAAATAATTTTAGGACATCTTGGTGAGACTTTGCCCTTCTTGTTATGGAGAGTTAACCATAATTTAAAAAGACCTGGTAACGCTCCAATAGAATTTAGAGAAGTTTTTTGTAATAATTTTTATGTTACAACAAGTGGTAATTTCTCCGATCCGGCCCTTCTGTGCTGTATGCAAGAAATGGGAGTTGATAGAATATTGTTTGCTATCGACTGGCCCTTTATAGACAACAAGCTTGGCGCAGATTGGTTTGAAAATATCTCAATATCAAAAGAGGATAAGGTTAAGATACTGAATGGTAATGCTTCACGAATATTTAAACTATAACTTAATATATCAAAAAACTATAATTCTGGAACATCCAAGCCTACCCCAACAACCTCGTCTTCGATTGGCACTCTAAATGCATCATTAAATAGATTAAGAGAGACCATGACCGTTGCAGTCAGAGCTATCTCAACCATCTGCTTTGGTGTGAAGTGGTTCTTAAAATTGTCGGCAACTTTATTTGGAATATTTGATGCATCAATCATCATATGATCAACGAAACTAAGAGCTGCCTTCTCTGCCTCTGTAAATGCATCGTTATTATCCGAGTCTTGGATGTTCTTAATTTTATCCTCATCAACACCTAATCTTCTTAGGTGCTCTATTTGGTGAGTCGAACAATAAAAACATGTATTCCTTGTTGCAACTTTATATCTAATTAGCGCTTTAAAAGGCTTGGCAAGTTCACCTAACTCCCACGTTGACTGCCAGTAGTTGCGCGACGCCATGCCAAAATCATCAGAATGAGCCATTGCCCGCGCGCTATTGTTTATTCTAGAACTTCCTTTAGCCTCATTTAAATCTTTGATCAGTGACATAAACTGTGAGCTGAACTTTTCGTTAGGTAATAATGGAACCAATGTATTTCCATTTAAATTCTTATCAAGTTGACTTTTCATTTTTTTTTCTCCCATTTATACTGCACTAGGCATCCTAAGATATTCACTGCCATCTAAATTTACGATAATAGAGACTGGCTTATTTAACTGCAATGCCATCTTTATCCCCTGAACCAACTCTGAGACATTATCAGCCTCTATGGCATCTATCCCAAAGCTCTCGACAATTTTTTTATATTCAATTTTTTCAAAGCTAGTTGACTCAGTATTATATCCTTTTTTTAGTTGCTTAGATTTTACTTGCGTCAGACCATTATCAACCATTATTACTTGTATCATTGCAATGTTTAATCGCCGCCATGTTGCAAGCTCTCCTGCATACATTAAGAAGCCACCGTCGCCGACGAATGAAATGACTGGTGCACTTGGTAACGCCAATTTAGCACCCATGGCGGCGCCAAGTGAAAAGCCCATCGGCGAGAGCCCATTTGATACAAAATATTTTAAAGGCAGGTTTGTCAACCAAGCTTGGGATGCGAGTGATTTATGTGCCCCAGCATCGGCAGCTATTATAGTTTCCTCTGGAACGACCTTCCTAATCTCTTTATATACTGCTTGCGGCGCTATTCCACTTGACTCTTTATACTCCGAGCTTATCCCTAATTCAAAATTATGAATCTTTTCGAAGCAGTCCTTTGCTTTCTCTAACCAATCTGAGTCTGTTTCTCTCTCCTCTAATAAGTTTTGTAGCGAGCGCAAAGTTTCGGCCATATTACCTTTTAATCCAACACTTACAGGCTGAAATGTTCTATCATTCACATCAGCGTCATCTATTGATATAATTGGTACTTCTGATTTATATGGTCTTATAATATCCCAACCATCCAGTCCAACTGTAATTATTAAATCAGCCTCTTTAAGCATCTCGTCGATGGGAGTCCCAAACCAACCATACATACCTAAATAAAGTGAGTCATTACATGGGATGTTACCTACAGCTTGCAAGGTTACGCAGGCTGGTGAGTCGATTTTATGCATAAATAATAGTAATTCATTTGATATTTTCGATGCTACAGAACCAACACCAGCAACCATAATCGGCTTTTTAGATGCATTAATCAAATCGATGGCTTTATTTATAGATTTTTTATCTACGGTTATTGATTTGTTGGCACTTGTTATTATTCTATCAATCTCAGAGTCATCAATATCGATCTCGGTAATTGCCTGCACTGGTGAGATTGGAAGGTAGACAGCTCCTGGACGTGGATCTATCGCTATATTATATGCCCTATCTAAAAGAGTAGTTGCATTAGCTGATGTTAACTCTTCAGATAGTTTTGTAATCAATCCACCAAATGCTACTAATGGAACTTCTTGATGTGGATTTTTTGATAAAAGTTCAGGATCTATTATTGCAGAGAAAACAATTATAGGCCTTCGGTCAAGATGAGCTGAAGCAATACCCGACGCGAGATTTGTTATACCAGGCCCTTTAGTAACAATTACAACACCCGGTATACCCGTTATTTCACCATATGTAGATGCCATATATGCCGCAGTATTCTCATGATGAGTCAATACATAGTTTATACCTTGATCTGAAAATGCATTAATTAAATTAATTGTATCGCTGCCAGGTGTCCCAAATACTTGCTTCACACCTCTCTTCTTTAAATATTTCGCAATAAAATCACAAGTGTACATTATCTCTCCTTTATTATTTTACCGATTGGGGCACCATTATGTAAATATATCTCAAGCGTGTCCCCTTCCTGCGCGGTATCTTCAATTCCAGCAGTTATATATATACCCAGAGCAGTCTCTATATTTGCAATCTTTCTTGGTATCCAATCCTTTTGTCCGAGCATATGCCGAATAACGGATATTTCTTTTACCTTTCCTTCATCAATACTTATCTTATTGAATTCAGTACTACCACATTCTGAACAAAAAAATTTTTGGGGGAATGTATATTTACTACAATTGCAACATTTTTGAATAAATAACTTATCCATTTATATAGCCTCCAATATTGCTGCTGCAACTGTTCCACCATGTCGATATAAAGTCATACCATAACCCGTAACAATACCAAAATTTACATCATTTAATTGTCTCTCACCAGCCCTATTTTGTAACTGTAGGACAACTTCACCAATTCCATTCAGCCCTCCTGCCATGCCGCCTGGTTGACCTGCTGAGAGCATACCACCCCATGTATTTACTGCCTGAATTTGCTCTTTCATACCTTCTAAATAGTCTCTAATTTTCTCCTCTTTTATT
The DNA here is from genome assembly GCA_002699615.1 of Rhodobiaceae bacterium. GTDB lineage: Bacteria > Pseudomonadota > Alphaproteobacteria > Rhizobiales > TMED25 > TMED25. Next base: position 38,758 of record PAAM01000019.1, read on the forward strand.
ATCCCAAGGTCATTCAACTGCGCGAGTACAATTGCAGGATAGTCATCATAAATGCTCAGTACATCAATATCTTCAGGCGCTAATTTTGCCGATTTATAGAGCTTATGCCTAAAAGTTGTAATGCCTGTTTCTGTTCCATCGCCCTCTTGATTTTCGTAATTAAAGCTTTGCTCAAATGCCCTAATCCTGACTTGCCTTTTGAGTCTTTCATTTTCGTTTCTTGATATTATTATTGCGTAAGCACCAGCAACGACGGGCACACAATCATAACGGCAAAGGGGATCCGCAACTAATGGAGCGCTGTTATATTCTTCTTGAGTTAATTCGTTTTTGTACACAGCATATGGGTTTTTTGATGCCCAATTACGCTGGGATATCAAAAGATTAGCATAGTCACTTTTCTCTAAATTATATTTTTTCATTTGCCTTGAGGTGACTAACGAATAAACCCCGTTTGGACCACCATGACCAAGAGGTGCAAGATGATCTCGAGTCGCGCTATTATATGAATTAGCGATTTTTGCATATCCTGAAAGACCAGTCGCATCTCCAGCTAATATCAATATATTATTTGCATCTCCGGTTTTAATTGCACGAGATGCGTGCCCCAACATGTTCATTGCAGATGAGCCACCATTTGTATCTTGGAGTAACCAGCTTAAACTTAAGCCAAATCGCCAAGCTATATCAATTGCAGAGTCCGGAGCGATAGAAAATGACGCTATGGCCAGGCCATCTATTTCTTTAAGCTTCAGATTTGCATCCTCTAAAACATCCAATACGGCATCTTTCATAAGATTCTGAACAGTTTGCTCATCATTTGGATGTCTTGTATATATGGACTGCCCGACACCAATAATTCTAGGATCAAACATTAATTCTTAATTTACTAGATATATTGGGATTTCGGAATGAAGCATAAGGTGCCTAGTTGCGCCACCGAATATAATTTCTCTCAAACGACTTTGAGTGTATGCACCCTTCACAATAAGGTCAGCATCCACAGATTGACTAAAATCAAGTATGGAGTCACCAATCTTTTTTTCATCACCTGAAATTGTTACTGGCTTGGCATCTATTCCATGAGAAGCCAATAATTCAGAAACCTGCTCGCCACTAGGACCATCAGTAATAACCTTTTCTACAGTTAAAATTGTAACATCGCTTGCTTGCTTCAGTATCGGTAAAGCAGCAAATACCGCTCTGGAACTCTCAGTTGTACAGTTCCAAGAAATAACAACTTTCTTACCAATATCAATCTGTTTATTCATCGGTATAAGCATTACAGGACGTCCGCCATCAAAAAGTGTTGTTTGAATAGAACTTAGACTCGCGCTTTGAAGCTCTTGATATGGCCTCGAAATGATGACAACATTATAAACTCTTGAGAGGTCCCCTAAATACTTCTGATTCTCAAGCTCCTCGGATAACCACTTATATTTTAGATCTTTCAAATCAGTGTCACTTTTTTTCAAGATATTTATATGATCGATGAACTTCTCTTTATATTTTATTGCCTCTTCTTTGTTTTCATCATGATGTAAGGAGTCAAAAACTATCGAGCCTTCCTGCGCAATGAAGCTGTCTATCCTTTGATGGATTGCTACACCACTTACACTTGAATTATATTTTTTAGCAAGTGAAACTGCACAATCTATCAGGTGGGGTATTGTTTCAATATATTCGAATGGTAGTAATATGTTTCTCATCAGAAGCTCTTAGTTCTTTAAAGACCTTTCATTAAATCGTTAACATCAATTGGAAGTTCAAGCTCTTTTCCGGTCTTTGACGATAGATCCATAGCCATAGTCAGCACAAGATTTCGATGGCCCTCTTCTGCTGTAGCATGCGGTGTATCTTTCCCAAGGTATATACGACTAAACCAAGAGTTTGTTTCTTCTCTCATTGGGCCCCATAAGTCCCCATTATATATATCGCCTGGCGGAAAACTTGTCAGAAAATCAACATTCCTGGTGGCCTCTATTTGCAAACCCTCAGGCCTGTATGCAGGCCCCTGATTAAACTCTGTAGCCAAAATTACATCCCTATGGGTATCTTCAATATCAATAACACCTTTAGTTCCAACGACGCCAATCTCAAGTCCATAAACAGCTCCCGGCCAGACTTTTGGAAGTGCCCAACAAATATTCATGCTAAAAATTGTACCATCTTCCATGGTGAAAACGCCAAAAGTTGCATCTTTGGTTCCGAGCTCTGCCATAATTTTTTCTGTGGAACGCGCAAAAATTGAAACAGGTTTGGCTTGATCTCCTAGCATCCATAAAGCCATATCTAGGCTGTGAGTGCCTGATACTACCATTGGTGTTAAATGTCTTCTATCTTGAGATAACCTTACTTCCCCCGTGGGTGCCATTTTATTCATAAATGCTCTCACCACAACAGCAGTCGCTTCACCAATTTGCCCATTATTTATTCTCTCTTTTACAGCCAAAAAACGTCTCCTAAACCTTTGAGTGTACCCAACAACTGCATCTACTCCGGCTTCTTGGATTGCATTTAATACTTTTAAAGACTCAACAGCGTCAGTAGCCAGTGGCTTTTCGATAAGCATTGGAAGCTTTCTTTCAACGGCTGATAGTATTGGCTCAACGTGGCTCCAAGTTGACGTGGCCACGATCACTGCATCGACCTCAGGCCGCTCAATTAGCTCTCTAAAGTTTGTTGTGAAAAAATCAGCTTTAATATCTTCTTTCAGCTTTAATCCCAAGTCTTCATTAATATCGGAAAGCCCTATCCATCCGATCCCAGGATATTCCTTAGCGAGTGTTGAACGCATCCTACCGACGACACCGCAACCAACAACTGCTAAACCTAATTTCTTCTCGCTTATCATTATTGTATCCTTTTTAATGATTCTTCATTCTAATCAAAAATCTTAATTATTCAATTGATTTAAATTTATGAGGAGTCAGGATCTTTTATTTTCTTTTGAAATTTCTCGTATAAGTCTGGTCTATTTTTTTCTGTAGTAAGAAATGACTGACTATTCCTCCATTTATTGATTGCCTCATGATCTCCTGATAAAAGTATGTCAGGTATTTTCGATCCGTCATAATCTCTCGGTAATGTATATTGGGGATATTCAAGAAGCCCGCCCTCGAAGCTTTCGCTTTCAACGGAGGCTTTTGTGCTTAGCACCCCGTCTAACAATCTTACACATGAGTCAATGATATTGATCGCCGCAATATCTCCATTTGTCAGAATATAATCGCCAATTGATAGCTCCAAAGCACCAGCTAACTCAATTATTCTTTGATCAATTCCTTCAAATCTTCCACATAAAAATATGAGCCCCTCTTTTTTTACTAGCTCTTTTGTTATTTTCTGATCGTATTTGATACCTCTCGCCGCCGGTACAATAAGTGGCCTTTTATCACCATTTAGTCGCATCTTTTTAATAATAGGAAGTACGATATCTGCTCTCATAATCATACCCGGTCCGCCACCTGCTGGTGGACCATCGATCTTAACTTTCTTGTTATTTTGCCGCTTTTCTAGTGGAATTATATCAAGGCTCCATTTTCCTTCAGCTAAGGATTTACCAATATTACTGAACTCAAGTGGCCCAGGAAATATCTCAGGCGTTGTTGTAATTATAGATATTTTCCATGTAGAGGTACTCATCTTTGATTCGTGCGCAGCCTATTTTACTCAACATAAATTCTATCAATAAAATACACCTTTATTGGGGCAATTGATATTAATAATTAATGTATTTTTGTGATAGTTTTAATTATTTTTCTTTGTCTTCTGCTGGTACATCCTCAGCGGCAGGTTCTTCTGCTGGCACTTCTTCAGCAGCAGGTTCTTCTGCTGGTGCTTCTTCAGCGGCAGGTGCTTCTGCTGGTGCTTCCTCAGCAGTTTCGTCTTTATCTTTTTTTGGAATTGCTTTTTTTGGATTATTTCTTGTTGGACGTTTCGCAATATCTTCGGCGTCTAAAAATCTTAAAACTCTATCTGTTGGTTTTGCGCCAACGCCAAGCCAATATTTTATCCTATCAATTTTTAAAGTGACTCTTTCATTGCTTTCCTTTGAAAGTAGAGGGTTATATGTTCCTAGTTTTTCGATAAATCTCCCGTCTCTTGGATTTCTGACATCTGTAACTACTATTCTATAGTATGGACGCTTCTTAGAGCCACCTCTTGCTAACCTAATTTTTAATGCCATTGCAATTCCTTCGTTTTAAAAAAATCCCGTTTATAAATAACCATAATCATTTTTTTCGTCCAGTTATATTTAATAAATTAGATAATTTATTCTGGGAGCTGGGTAATCCAGGCAATCCAGGTAATTTTGATCCCGCAGAACCACTTTGCAAATCAGATAGCATTTTTTCACTCAATTTACTATCATTTAATTTATTTATTTCAGACTTATCTGTATTAGGCAATCCAAGATCATGATCCAACATACCCTTTTTACCAAATTTTTTCATCATATCGGATGTCTGTCTATATAGTTTAATCAGTTTATTAATTTCTGAAACCTCTGTTCCTGACCCCATCGCAATCCTTCTCTTTCTTGATGCATTCAATATTTTTGGATTTCTTTTTTCTTTTGGAGTCATAGATGAGATTATGGCAATTTGTTTTTTAATTATTTGGTCGTTAATATTTGACTCGGCCATCTGCTTTTTCGCTTTGTTTATCCCAGGAAGCATCCCTAGAATGCCTGAAATTCCTCCCATTTTTGACATCTGCTTGAGTTGTTGTGCCATATCATCAAGATCAAATAGACCCTTTGATATTTTCTTGGCGATCTTGTTTGCTTTATCAGCGTCGATTGTATCCTTTGCTTTCTCAACAAGTGAGACAACATCACCCATTCCCAATATTCTGTTTGATATTCTATCGGGATAAAATTCTTCAAAGTTATCTATCTTTTCTCCAATACCAGCAAATAGTATTGGCTTACCAGTTACATGCCTCATTGATAAGGCTGCCCCACCCCTTGCATCACCATCAAGCCTTGTCAGAATTACGCCAGTCAAAGGCATTTTTTCTGAAAATGTTTTTGCAACATTTACGGCATCCTGTCCAGTAAGTGAGTCTGCAACTAGTACAACGTTATGGGCATCGGCAACTTTGTTTACGCTGTCCAATTCATCCATTAGAGCATCATCAACATGCATTCGGCCAGCTGTGTCGAGAATAAGGACGTCAAAACCTCCCAGTTTTGCCTCTTTGCAGGCTCTCTTTGTGATTTCGATTGGTTTTTGACCCTTTACTATTGGTAATGTCTCTATTGCATTTTCTGCCCCTAGGATTTCGAGCTGCTCTTGGGCAGCTGGCCTGCTGACATCAAGTGATGCCATCAATGTCTTCAATTTTGATTTGTTTCTTATATAATTTGCCAATTTTGCTGATGTTGTTGTTTTACCCGAACCTTGAAGACCAACCATCATTATTATGGAGGGAGGCCCAGATCTAAGATTTAACTCTACATTTTCAGATCCAAGTAGCTCAGTGAGTTGGTCATTTACAATTTTTATTACTGTCTGGCCTGGTGATACTGACTTTATAACCTCTTCACCAATTGCTTTTTCTCGAACTTTTTCAAGAAAATCCTTTACAACCTCTAATGCGACATCAGCTTCCAGAAGCGCCCTTCGCACTTCCCTCAACGCATCGTCGACATTAGCTTCAGTTAGAAGACCTCTTCCTGTTAATTTAGAAAATACAGATGAGAGCCTATCAGACAGCGTATCAAACATTTATCACCTTTAATTTTATCTGCAGGGGCAGTTGTAAATTATTTATGCAATAATATATTAAAATAGTTCTATTAGTCTAACAATTACTATCATAAAATGAGAAAAATAACTATATTGCATATATATGCAACTTCAGCCTGAAGTAGTTAGAATTGAAATAAAAAAGTATAATTTAATATGGAAACGATAAACTTCGTAGATTTAAAAAAACAATACTCAGTGATAGAGAGTGATGTTAATGAGTCCTTGGCCGCAATTTTAAAAAGTGGTCAGTTTATACTAGGGCCAGTTGTTGAAAAAGCCGAAGACGCACTATCTCAATATACAAATGCAAACCACGCAATTACCGTTTCGAGCGGAACAGACGCACTCTTTGTTAGTTTACTGGCGCTTGGAATTGGACCTGGATCAAAAGTCTTTATTCCAGCCTTCACATATACAGCAACAGCAGAAGTAATAGCACTTCTGGGCGCAGAGCCTGCCTTTGTTGACGTGGATGAGGATACTTATAACATATCATGTGATAGTTTAACTGAGAAAATAAATCATTATCAAAGATCAGAATTATCAAATTCTGCCATAATTGCAGTTGATCTATTCGGGCTTCCAGCGGATTACAATACCATTTATGATATTGCCGTAAACTTTGGTTTACACCTAATATCTGATGCAGCTCAATCTTTTGGAGGTTCAATTGAGAACCAAAAAGTAGGAAAATTGTCTCCAGTAACAACTACAAGCTTTTACCCAACTAAGCCACTATCTTGTTATGGTGACGGAGGGGCTGTATTTACAGATGATGATGAACTAGCAATGAAAATTAAATCAATTAGATCACATGGTATCACTGATAACCCATATGAAAATATCCGGATAGGGACGAACGCACGTTTTGACGCAATGCAAGCCGCTGTCATATTAAGTAAGCTAAAAATATTTGATGAAGAGTTAGGTAAGAGAGAAAATACCGCACAAATATATAATCAAGAGTTAAAAGGCGTAGTCAAAACTCCAACGATCACAAATCAGGTAAAATCAGCGTGGGCCCATTATACAATTAGAACAAGGGATAGAGATGAACTAAGGAAATTCTTAACGGAAAATAATATTCCAACAATGATATACTATCCAAAAGGTATGCATGAGCAAACAGCTTATAAAAAATATCACAATGGAAATCCTCTAATAGTAAGTGAAAAGCTCTGTGGTGAAGTTTTGAGCCTCCCATTACACCCATATATGAGTGAAGATCAAGTTTATTATGTTTCAGAAAAGGTGAAAGAGTTTATTGGGTAAGAATGCTGAAAAGTATAAAATATCATAAAATGAACGGCGCTGGTAATGAGTTCATTATAATAGATAACTCAGAAATTGGTTTTGCATATACTTCAAATGTGGTTAAGTCGATTTATTCTAGTTCGCCTGAAATAAATTATGACCAGTTAATTACAATTGAAAAAAGGGCAGGGCAGTACCTGGATATAAATATCTGGAATAAAGATGGCAGTACTGCAGAAGCATGTGGTAATGCATCAAGATGTGTTGCAAAGTTAATTTTTGATGAAATGGACTGTGAGTATGTTGAATTAAGATCAAAACATTGCGTACATATTTGTAAGAAGATGATTAATGGCGGTGTAACGGTAAACATGGGTCAAGCGAATACTGAATGGAAGAGCATCCCCACATTACTTGAAGTAAATGATACACTTAACTTCAATTATAATTTTGATTTTAAAGATCTTGAAGGGGTAAAATATACCAGTGTAATAAATGTTGGTAACCCACATATCATATTTTGGTTTGATAATATAGAAAATATTAAGCCACAAACGATAGGTCCATTGGTTGAGAGTCATAAAATTTTTCCAGAAAAAATAAATGTTAGTTTCGCAGAAATAATTGACAAGAATAATATAAAGTTAGTGGTATGGGAAAGAGGAGCAGGCATTACAAAAGCGTGCGGCACCGCTGCTTGTGCGGCTGCTTATTCAGCTATGAAATTAGGACTTTCGAGTGATAATTTGAATATAAGTTTACCGGGGGGTACATTAGAGATTAATATTGACTCCGAGGGTAATATTCATAAAACTGGGCCGGTAGAACTTGAATATTCGAGTTCAATAGCTATCGAGGGTCTCTATGAGTAAGAATTTAAATTTTATAACGTTTGGGTGCAAACTTAATGCTTTCGAGACGCAAGTTATGAAGGAAAAGGCTGAAAGTCATTTACTTGCTAACCATAGTTTCATCAATACTTGTGCAGTAACAAACGAAGCTGTCAAGCAATCAAGAAGAGCTATAAGAAAAGAAAAGAAAAATAACCCAGCTAATAAGATTGTTGTGACTGGTTGCGCAGCTGAGCTCTACCCATCAGAATTTATTGATATGCCAGAGGTTGATATCGTTATTGGAAATGATGATAAAACCAAATCAAGTACTTTCATAAATTTAGCGCAAATTAATGGGACAGATAACGAAAAAATTGAGCTCACACACGAAGATCCCCCATTCATAAATAACTTTGATAATAGGACAAGAGCCTTCGTTCAAATACAAAATGGATGTGATCATAGGTGCACATTTTGTATAATTCCCTATGCAAGAGGAAACTCGAGATCATTAGATGAAGGGCATATAATAAAACAAGTTCAGAAACTTATTGATAAGGGCTATCAGGAGATAATATTAACAGGTGTTGACATAACTTCTTACGGAAAAGATCTTAATGGGACCATCAATCTTGGAATACTTGTTAAGAATATTATTAAAAAAACAAATAACCTTAAAAGACTAAGGATTTCTTCAATTGACTCAATAGAAATTGACGATGACTTTCTCGAGGTATTCTCAAGCGAAGAAGTAATAATGCCCCACTTGCACTTATCTCTTCAGTCCGGTAACGATCTCATTCTGAAAAGAATGCTACGCAGACACCAAACATCAGATGCAGTAAAATTTTGTGAAAAGATCCGAAAAATAAGACCAAATAGTGTATTTGGAGCTGATATAATTGCTGGATTTCCAACAGAAACAGACGATATGCATAGGAGTACAATGCGACACATTGATGACTGTGATATTACTTACCTACATGTATTCCCATTTTCATCAAAAACTGGAACCCCAGCATCAAAAATGCCACAAGTTGAAAAAAATATTATTCAGAATCGAGCAAAAGATTTGAGAACTCTCGGTACGCAAAAAATGAATCTATTCTTAATGAAAGAAATTGGTAAAGAAAAAGCCATACTTATTGAAAAAAAGGGATTTGGTCGTACTGAACAATACTCAAAGGTAATAATTAATGAAGAAGGCAATCCGGGTGAAATAATTAAAAAAAAGATTATAGGTATTTCAAAGGATCAACTAATTACATAAATAAATTTAGATAATTGGAAATGAAAAATACTTGGTTCCAAAAATTAAAAAATAGTCTTACCAAATCCTCGACAGTAATTTCAGAGGGTATTACAAATATAATTTCATCACGTAAATTAGACGATGAAATACTCCAAGAGCTTGAAGATCTTTTAATAAAGGCTGATTTGGGCGTAGATAACTCAATTTCAATAATTGAAAATTTAAAAAAAGAAAAATTTAATAAAGATGTTGAAACTGATGAAATAAAAAATTTCTTGGCTGATCAGATTGAATTAAAACTAGAAGGCTCGTATTCACCATTAGATATAAAAACGTCTAAATCACCTCAAACGATAATTATCGTTGGAGTAAATGGATCAGGAAAAACGACAACAATAGCTAAGCTCGCATACCTTATGAAAAATCAGGGATCTAGGGTCATTCTGGGGGCAGCTGACACATTTAGAGCGGCAGCCACTCAACAATTAGAGATGTGGGCTGAAAAATTAAACCTTGATATTGTAAGTTTGCCTGGGACAAAGGATGCTGCTAGCGTTGCTTTTGAGACAATTAAAATTGCAACAGAAAATAATTATGATATAGCAATTATTGATACAGCGGGAAGACTTCAAAATAGGAGTGAGCTTATGGATGAGCTTGCCAAAATAATAAGAGTCCTGAAAAAATACGAACCGGAAGCCCCGCATTCAATATTACTTACACTAGATGCAACTGCAGGTCAGAATGCAATTCAGCAAGCTAAAGTCTTTAATGAAATTGCAAAAATTACTGGGCTTATCGTTACAAAGCTAGATGGCTCTGCAAAGGCTGGATATGTAGTATCAATTTCACAAGAATTAAAAATTCCAATTCACTTCATTGGTATCGGAGAAAGCATAGAAGACTTAAGTGACTTCAATACAAAAGATTTTTCACGACTAATCGTTGGGCTTGATAAATAAAAATGCCTGTCAGGAAGAAGCCACCAAACTCTGAAAATCCAAAAGGATCAGTATTTCTATTGTTCCACCAAGTACAACAAAAAATGGATATAGAACAAAAAAATCTTTTTCTGAAATACGATATAACACCAAGACAATTTATTGTACTTCAAACGATTGATTTCCAACCAGGGTCTAATCAAAATGAAATTGTAAAGTCGATCAATATAGATCGATCAACGCTTAGCAAGATTATACAAAAGCTAGAAACTAAAAATTACATATCTAGTCAACACAGAAAAGTAGATAAAAGACATAAAGAGATAGGTATTACGTCAAAAGGCAGGAACATGCTAAGAAGGCTCCAGCAGAACGTGAAGGAGCTAGAAAATAGCTTCATCAGAGAAATTGAGCTCGATACAAAAAAGAAATTTTTATCAAGTCTCAGGACATACGTAACTAATAAATAAAATCACACAAAAGATATTTTTAAGAAAACTACTCCCTTTCAAAAAACCCTGGGTGTTCCCTATGAATCCCAAAATTTACCATCCTTTTTCCGTAACGCATATTTAAATTATCAATAGATGTAGATAATTTTTCCCTAGTATTTTTTTCGCCTGGATATAAATTTAATAAAAATTCACCTGACCTATCTTGCAAATAAATTAATCCACTCAGCCTAACACCAACAAAGTCTACCTTTTTGGGATTTAGCATTAAGATCATTTTATCCCATAGTTTTTTAAATTCTTTCAGAAAAAAGAATGTATCTTGGGAGAAAGAAAAAGTTATGGAGTCCTGCCAAACCCCAATATCATTTAGTCTAATAAAAATATCTAGACGACTTGAACAGTAACTATATTTTCTGATTCGTTCGGTGGATTTTTCTAACAGCCATCTACCTACGAGGTAAGCTCTATTTGGAGAACGGTTCTCCGGCGAAAGAACCTTTGAATTACCATAACTACCTCTGTTAGATCTATTGATAGGAATATTCTCACCTTTCAGAGCTCTTACAAATCGTTCACCCTCTATGGATCTCCAAACTAACCTAGCATGACGTGGATCCATTTCACATAAATCTTTAATAGAATATATTCTCGCTCCTAAAAGCCTCCGTTTAATACCTTTGGAAATTCCAGGAAGATCTTCTAAGGATAGGTGGTTAATCTTTCCGGGCATATTCTCTTCACATAACCATTGTAATCCATTTGGCTTTTGTAGCTTACCTGCGATTTTCGCCAATAAAGGATTCGGTCCAATGCCTATTGATAGTCTTATTTCTTCGCCAACCTCTCTCCCAATAAGACCCTTTATCTTTGTTGATAGGTCTATTGCTTTAGAGAGTTTTGAATAACCATTACCCAAATATATTTGAAACTCATCAATGGATCTCACGCTTTCCAGTTCAGCTACGCTATCTAGTAAATATGAAATATATCTATTGTACTTTGCATATAACTTATGCCTACTCTGTCTAAAATTAATAGCTGGACACAAGATCTTAGCCTCATAAACTCTAGTCCCTGTTTTTACACCATAAGCCTTCGCTTCATAACTAGCGGCTACCACGCATCCCGCATCATTATTTATAGCCGCTATGGCCACAGGCTTATTTCGCAAATTAGGGTCTAACTGCTGTTCAATACTTGCAAAAAAACTATCCATATCAATATATAGGGTCCTAAAATTAGTCATTTATAATTTTTTTCTTTATTTTTTTTATTTTTGTTCTTATTTTGTTCTATACTATGGAGAAAAAAAAACAATTAAAAAATGTTGCCTTTGGTGGTGATTGGTCTGAAAAAAGCTTAGAGAATTATGAAAAAAAAATCTTCTTAAGAGAAATGAATAGAATAAAAGAATCTTGCTTCTCGAATGAGATAAGAGAAGAAGATCTGCAAAGAGTTTTATATTACATTAAAAATAACTTAGAAAAAGGCCATATATTCGCAAAATCATTCGAAGAAAAACTTAGAATAGAAGATCCTTATCTGAGAAAAACAGAGTTAATGAAGACTATAGATAATATAAGAAAATGGCTGGGAGTCTAATGATTAATTATTTACAGTCACCCTGATTGAGTCCCAGACATAGTGAATATAATCAAAACGCCTACAGTTATTAGTCCAATGCCAATTAATGCAGCCAAATCAAGATTTTGTTTAAAATAAAAGTAACCGACAAGAGTAACTAATACAATACCTAGCCCCGACCATATTGCATAAACAATGCCAACCGCCAGATATTTCAAGGTAATCGCAGATAAGAAAAGCGCTACACAAAAAAGAGCTATAGCCAGGATAGATGGGAAGAGTTGCGTAAAACCATTAGACATTTTTAAAAATGTAGTACCGAGGGTTTCTGCAATTACCGCTAAAAATAAATATAACCAATGCATCTTATAAAGATCCTACCTTTGGTATATAGTAATTTAATAATCTGAAAGTTCAATTATTAAGATCTTTCATATCCTTTACCTCCTTCAGACCCGGAAACAGAAACCACCAAATAATTGAAAAAGAAACTGTTAATACTCCACCTGCCATAATCGCGGGAGCTATGCCAATAATAGTTGCGGACAAACCTGCCCTAAAGTCTCCTAATTCATTCGACCCCGTTGTTATGACAGAGTGAACTGACATGACCCTACCTCTCATATTATCTGGTGTAACAAGTTGCACTATTATCTGTCTTATGTTCATGCTAATCATATCGGATGCTCCATAAATAAAAAGTGCGACAAGTGATATCCATAATACAGTAGATAGAGCGAATGTTATTGTGGCACACCCAAAAATAATAATTGAATAAATTAACGTCCTACCAGGATATCTTAATGATGGTAATTGAGATAATATCATTGCTGCAAATAATGCACCGATTGATGGTGTTGCTCTAAGTATTCCAAGACCCTCTGGACCAATATCCAAAATATCAATGGCAAATATAGGCAGCATACCCATGACACTACTAAACAGCATAGCAACAATATCTATTGTCATTGTTCCAAGAACTATTTTTGATTTCCATACATAAACAAACCCACTGAGCAAAACTTTTATATTTATCCTCTTAATTTCTCCAGATCCACTTCCAATATTCGGAAGAGATATCGCACTTAATGTTGAGATAATGAAGCCAATTAGAGCTACTAAATAAACCCACTCATTAAAATATGCGATTAATATCCCAGCAGCAATTGGACCTGCCAGTGAACCAAACTCTTCAAAAAAATTCACATAATGTACGGCCCTTGGAAAAATCTCAGATTTAACTAAATTCGGAAGAATCGCAAAGCTACTTGGACCTTGAAATGACATTGCTACCCCGTGTAATATCAATATCAAATAAATTGGAATGACTGAGCCATCATCTAATTTATAAACAGAGTAATATAAAAGAAACCCAGCAACAAAAATCTGAACTATATTGCATATTATGAGTATATATCTCCTATTGTACTTGTCTGCGATAACACCTGCCGGTAAAATTAAGAAGAATTGTGGGGCAAATTGAATAAGTCCAATAAGTCCTAAAGCGAGCGGACTTCCAGTCTGTACATATATTTGCCAACCAACCGCTAAACTTATAATTTTAAGAGCGAAATGACCGAACCATGTAAGACTTATAAACTTTAATAGATTTATATTGAGTAATACACTTTGAGAAAATTTATACATCTATTATTGATCCAATTTATTTATTTCAGTCGCTGTGATAAAATACATATGGATGATTCGTATGAAAGCGGCTAAAATAAATCATACATAAAGCCGAGACAGAACTTATTCAAGATTAAATATGAAACTAATATATAAATTATTAATAAGATTAACTTTGTTGTTAGGGGTTATTTCTTATCTTTTCACGGTTGGCATTGCATTTGTAAAAAATGGGTTTGTAATTGGGGTCCTGAGTGCAAGCCTCCCGTTACTCTCAAATGCTTATTGGACATACGCATTGTGGAGTGAGTCTGATAAATTTTATCAGATATATGTTAATGGGCAAATTCTGCTTTTTTTACTCATAATATTCAGCATTGCGCTACATAAGTTAAAATCCTAAATTATTATGGCGCACCCGGAGAGATTCGAACTCCCGACCAAGTGGTTCGAAGCCACCTACTCTATCCAGCTGAGCTACGGGTGCAAGATACCAAATTCAAAATCGCTAAAATTACAATATCTAAAGCTTCGATGAAATTCTATCAAATAGATTATCTGTCAAAGATCTTTTCAAGTACATCATTATCACTGTCGCCCAAGTAATCCTGTATCTTATACGTGGATTACTCGCTGTACAAGCGTGAATAACAGCTTCACTAACAGCATTTGGTAATAGCTCAAAAGTAGTTTTCTTAAGTTTCTGCGCTTCTAACCTTGGAATTATTTTATTTAAATAAAGTAATTTATAGTCAGATACCTGCCAATCAATGGACTCCTTAAAACGGATATAACTATTTTCTCGAAACTTTGTAGTAATCGGGCCAGGTTGTATTATGATTACTTTTATGTTTTCATTTTTCATTTCTAATCGGAGGGTATCTGACAGTGCTTCAATGGCATATTTCGTCGCCGTGTAGGCACCACGATATTTTAGTGCCATAAAACCTAAAATTGATGAGTTTTGTATTATCCTACCAGAGCCCCTCTCTTTCATGTATGGGATAACCTCTTTTGTGAGTGAATGCCACCCAAAAAAATTGGTTTCAAAGATTCCCCTCAAGGAATCCACAGGAATATCTTCTACCAAAGCTGGCAGTCCATAGGCCCCATTATTAAATAAAACATCAATCTTACCGTCAGTTTTATCCAAGGCGAATTCCAGTCCTGATAGAATCGATTTTTGGTTGTCATAATCAATAACGGTACTCAAGAGACCATATTTTTCTGTCAATATTTTACAATCCTCTTCTTTACGACAAGAAGCTATAACATTCCATCCCAAATCACTTAAATCCTTTGCTACAGCTAGGCCTATCCCACTTGAGGACCCGGTGATTAAAATACTTTTCTTGTTATTATCCATCATTCACTTTAGTTAAATTTAAAAAGTTTTATTTTAGTTTTTGTTTAATAAAATTGCAATTCTCAGAAAAGGTACACTAACTGTGTATAAAAATAACCTAAAAATTTAAATCGTGATTAAGATTTTATAAACTATTCAACAATTAGAATACCTATAAAGTGATGTAATTTTAATCACTTGACTATTTTTTTGGCATATTTAGACTTAAATAGTGATTCTATTTATAAGTTTAAACACTAAAAAATAGAAAATAAAGATGGGAGAAGTTATGACAGCTTTATTAGACAACTTGAGAGGTATTCTAAAGAATTCTCTCGAAATAGCGCTTTGGGCGGTAGCACTGCTTACTCTACTTCAAGTTTTGTTTGGTGATAGTTTTGTATTACTATTCGGAATCGATGTACTGGGTAATATTGGTGGACTTATGGCTCAATTTGGTAGCGAAGGACTTGTTGGCTTAATAGCCGCGGGTCTTGTTGCGTACTTAATTAGCAGAAAGTAGCACAAGCACTATAATAAAGGGATTTATGGTGTTTAGCTTCTTTTAAGCACTGTAAATTGTTAAACTTTTTTTTAACAAATGGGAGAAATAACATGTTTTCATCACTAACTGGCACACTCAGAAGTGGCATCGACGTTGCGTTAGTTTTAGTTGGGTTAGGGGTTGTTTTGCAAATCCTTTTCCCGGATGCATTAGCATTCATTAACGCTAACGTTGCCGGAAACCTGATTGATTTAATAAATCAATTCTCAGGTGCTGGTCTAATTGGTGTGATCGCAGCATTGATTGTTGTTGACCAATTAAAATAGTTAATTTCAATAAATAAAAATGGGGGCTAATGTGTTATATTTAGTCCCTATTTTTTATCTCCTCTTATAAATTCAAGAAAAATATCCTCCAAGTCTGTTTCTTTGGAAATTATGTCTACTATTGATATATTTTGGTTTTCAAGCTGCTTCAATATATCAAAGAAATTTATTCTACTAGGTTGATACGTAATATCAATATAACCATCACTATTGGCCTCTACAGTGCTAACCCCTTCAATTTGGATATTTAGATGATGTTGTGACATGTCAGATTTTATAGATATCTGCTTCCTATCAAGACTATCTAGTAAATCTCTGGTTGGAGCATTCGCTACAAGGCGACCATTATTAATTATGCCAATATGATCGCAAAGTGACTGGGCTTCCTCCAAATAATGTGTTGTAAGTAAAATAGTTGTTCCTTTACTATTTAGCTCTCTAACAAAGTCCCATAACTGGTGGCGTAACTCAATATCAACGCCAGCAGTTGGCTCGTCCAAGACAAGAACCCTAGGCTTGTGGGTTAGCGCTTTTGCGATCAAAAGTCTTCTCCTCATGCCACCGGATAACGTCCTTGAATATGAATAAGCCTGATCCTCAAGACCCAAGATTTTTAAAAGCCCCATTGAGTCTCGATCTTTCTTTTGGATACCATATAAACCCGCCTGCGTTTCTAGCACCTCAACTGGCTTAAAAAATGGATCTAGGTTTAGCTCCTGAGGAACGATACCAATAGCTGATCTCGCTTTTCTTTTATCTTTTTCAATATCAAATCCTAAAATTTTTGCATTTCCCGACGTTTTAATGACAAGATTTGCCAGTATATTTATAAAGGTTGATTTACCTGCTCCATTTGGTCCAAGCAGTCCATATATTTGCCCTGGCTCAATTTTTATCGAGAAGTCAATTAGGGCGTGCTTGGCGAGTTTTTTATTTTTTGGCTGATAAATCTTGTTCAATTGATTTGTTTCAATTGCATAATGTGATGTTTGATTCATTGATAAAAATTTATTTTCGTTTTGATTTTTAGTAAGTCGTAGTAATCTTATAACTGTTAAATTAATAATAAATATTTACTAATAAATTAAACCAAATGTCAAAGACCAACTCTAATTCTACCTTATTTTTAATTGACGGTTCAACTTTTATATTCAGAGCATATTTTGCAATGTATAAAGCATCCCAAAGTCGAGGTAGCGGTTTTACCAGATCTGACGGTACACCCACAGGTGCAGTTATGGCATTTTGTAATATGATGTGGAAGATAATAACAAATGGAATAGATGGAATACACCCTTCACATATTGCAGTCATTTTTGATACAAAAGAGAAGACATTCAGAAGTGATATTTATCCGTTATATAAGGCGAATAGAGATGCTCCACCAGAGGATCTAATACCCCAATTTCCTCTAATCCACAAAGCCGTTGAAGCTTTCAATATCAAATGTATATCTCAAATCGGATATGAAGCCGATGACCTCATTGCGACTTACTCCAAGATTGCAACGAAAAGAAATATAAAAACAATTATAATATCTGGTGATAAAGATCTCATGCAGCTGATCGATAACAATGTAAGAATGTATGATCCCATGCCAGGAAAAGAGCGATTTATTGATATTAATGGGGTACAAGATAAGTTTGGTGTAGCCCCAGATAAAGTCGTAGATGTTCAAGCTTTAGCTGGAGATACAACAGATAATATACCTGGTGTACCAGGCATCGGGATCAAAATTGCCTCAGAGCTAATCAATGAATACCATACGCTTGAGGGCCTATTATCCAATGCAAAGGAAATAAGGCAAAATAAAAGAAGAGAGAATCTACTAGAATATGCAGAGGATGCGCGTATTTCTTATCAGCTTGCTTTACTGGACTCATCTGCACCAATTGAATTGGATATTGATGATTTATCAAATAATCAGCTTGATTATGACAAAATTATTTCATTCTCAAAAGAAATGGAGCTTTCAAATCTTTCGAGTCGTATAAACAATTTCTTTTCAAAGGGTGAGTCCATACATGTAGAATCAAGCAATGCAGGTGTTGGTAATGCCACAGCGATATCAAGCAATAAAATCTCAAAAAATCAAAGTAAACATAGCGAAGACTCAAAAATTGAAATAAATTCACAAAACGCACTGGAAGAGCTGATTGGCAAAATTGCAGTCTCAGATGCTTTTTGTATTGATTTTGATATGAGCGACAAAGAAATCAAAGAAATTTCTATCTCGACCGATGGTGTATGTACTTATTTCCTTGGTGATAGTGCAAATAACCCAGGCAATCCCTCTTTTCAAGACCTAATTGAAAAAATTAACCCTTTCATGCTTGATCCAGCTATTAAAAAAATCTTTTTTGACTTAAAAAAAGTATTACCAATTCTTCAGCACCATAAAATCGTCATTGAAGCATTTGATGATGTGTCACTGATGGCGTATGCAATTAATAACGGCAGGTTAAAAAATGACCTCAATAGTCTTTTTATTACCTACAAAGAAAAAATAAAATGGCAAATTAGTATTGAAAATGACAGCATCGACCAGAAGATAAATTTACGGTGTTCAGACAGAGCTCCTGTAATATATAATTTATGGGAATATTTGAGATCATATTTATTAGAATTTGACTCAATACAAGTATATGAGTCAATTGAAAAGCCGCTAGTAAAAGTACTTCAGGAGATTGAAAAAAATGGTATCAAGGCAGATCGTGAGATACTGTCTTATCTATCCGATAAATTTGGTGAGAAAATAAAAAAGATTGAACAAAATATATATAAATTAGCTGGAACTGAATTTAATATTGCAAGCCCAAAACAACTTGGTGAGATACTTTTCGAAAATCTTAGTCTTGGCGGAGGAAAAAAAACAAAAAGTGGTACATGGGCAACAGGGATTGATATCTTAGAAGATCTTGCGGTCGCGGGGCATAATATTGCTGAAGAGATAATTGAATGGCGCCAGCTCAATAAACTAAAGACAACGTACACAGACACCCTGCCAAATTTTATTGATGGAACAACAGGGCGCGTCCATACAAACTTTTCACAGGCACTTACTTCGACTGGCCGCCTATCATCATCTAACCCAAATTTACAAAATATACCAATCAGGACAAGCGAGGGCAAGCTCATTCGTTCAGCATTTGTTGCAGAAAATGGTAAAACATTTTTATCTGCAGATTATAGTCAAATTGAACTCAGAGTATTATCGCATGTAGCAAATATCCAGGAACTTCAAGATGCTTTTTTAAACGACCTTGATATACATAAAATGACAGCCTCAACAATATTTGGTATTCCACTGGATGGAGTCACAGAAAAGATGAGGTATAGCGCTAAGGCAATAAATTTTGGAATAATATATGGAATATCCGCATTTGGACTCTCAAAACAACTAAAAATACCAAGAAAAGATGCGCAGCAGTTTATCGGAGATTACTTTAATAGGTTTCCGGGAATAAAAGAGTATATGGATGCCACAGTGGAATTCGCTAGAGAATATGAACATGTCAGAACAATCTTTGGTAGAAGATGTTATTTCCCTGATATTAACTCCAAAAATCACCCTATAAGATCCTTCAATGAAAGAGCTGCAATTAATGCACCAATTCAGGGAACTGCTGCTGATATTATTAAAAGGGCTATGGTTAAAGTTTCTTCAGATATGTTGGACAAAAAAGTAGAATCAAAGATGATTTTACAAATTCATGATGAGCTTGTTTTTGAGGTTCCAGATGATGAAATCGACGTAATGAAAAATATTGTAATAAATAATATGGAGAAAGCTGCTTTGCCTTTAATCAATTTCAAAGTACCACTAAAAGTGGATACAAAGATTTCAAATAGTTGGGATTCTGCTTGATTTTAACTAAATAGACGGACCCGCTCTGATTATATCAGCGTCTACTTCATTCTGAAATCTTTTGAAATTTTCAACAAACATCTCCACTAATTTTCTTGCCTGTCTATCAAAGTCATCTTTATTTGACCATGTATCAATTGGATTCAAATAACTGCTATCACCGTTAACTAACAGTGGCACCATTAATTTAAAATATTTATCCTCCCTCATATCAGTATTATTCAAGTCATTATTTAGAGCAGCTTTCAATAGATTTCTTGTAAGTTGAATTGGCATTCTTTGACCGACACCCGCTGGGCCGCCGCTCCAGCCAGTATTAATTAACCAAGTTCTCACATTATATCTTTCCATATATTCTTTTAACAGCCTCCCATAAACAATAGGATGCCTTGGTAGGAATGGGGCAGCGAAACATGTTGAAAATGTTGCAGATGGATCAATTACGCCCCTCTCAGTCCCAGCAACCTTTGCAGTATAACCAGATAAAAAATGATATACAGCTTGATTTGAGTCTAATTTTGATATTGGTGGTATGACACCAAATGCATCACAAGTTAGCATTATGATATTTTCTGGAATACCTGCCATACCATCTTTTGATACGTTCTCCCCTACAAATGACATTGGGAATGCAGCCCTTGTATTTTCTGTTAAGCTTCCATCATTAAAGTCTAGCTCGCCACTATCTTCATCTACAACTACATTCTCTAACACTGTTGTAGATCTTCTAACAGCGTTATATATCTGCGGCTCGGCTTCTTTTGATAAATTTATGGCCTTGGCATAGGATCCATCCTCAAAATTGAATATACCTTTACTTGACCATCCATGCTCATCATCGCCAACTAATAGTCGATCAGGATCCGCAGATAATGTCGTTTTGCCTGTACCGGATAATCCAAAAAATATTGCAGTGTTTTTACCTTTTATGTCACTATTGGCTGAACAGTGCATTGGGAATATACCCTTTGGCGGTAATATATAGTTGAAATATGTAAAAACTGATTTTTTAATCTCACCCGCGTAATAAGTACCTGCAATGAGTATTTTATTATTGGTAAAGTCACAAGCAATAGTAGTATCGGTGCGCACATCATATTTGCTTGGATCAGTTTTAAATGATGGTAAGTCGATTATTAGCAAATCTTCTTTAAAATCTTGCTGCTCAATATTTTTAGGTAAAATGAGTAAATGCTGAATGAAAAGAGCTTGCCAAGCAAATTCAGTGATTACTCTTACTTTTATTTTTTCATTTGGATCTGTTCCTGCATGCAAGTCCTGAACAAATAATTCCTTTCCCTGCATATGAGCGAGCATATCATTCTCTAGGCGATCGAAGTTATTTCTTTCAATTCTCGCATTATTACCCCACCAAACATTATTTTCAGTATCTTTATCAGCAATTATGTGCTTATCCTTTGGTGATCTACCTGTATGCTTTCCTGTATTTACTGAAAATGATCCGTCAACAGTGAGAATCCCCTCATTCAACTCTGAAGCACGTTGAATGAGCTCTGAAGCAGAGTTGTTATAATGCACATTTTTTGCTTGAGCCAAGTATTTTTTATAATTAGCCGTTTCCAAAAATCTTCTCCCGTGATTGAATTAAAATTTTTGATATTTATTCAATCTAAGTTAATATAAAGCTATTTCTGAAGCAGTCAATGAAGATGAATTAGATATGCAGAAAATTATACTAATTGATGATGATCTAAATATAATTACATCACTTGAAATGGTTTTGAAGTCTGCAGGCTTTGCTACTGAGTCTTTTACAGACGGTCTAAAAGCAATAGAGTATATCAGTAACAACAGCGCTGAAATTATATTACTCGATATTAAAATGCCTAGAATAGATGGATTTGAGGTGTTCACCAGAATAAGAAAATTCACAAATATACCAATCATATTTTTGACTTCGAAGGATAGCGAAATGGATGAACTTATAGGGTTTAGGATTGGAGCAGATGATTACATCAGGAAACCCTTCTCACATAAATTACTCGTAGAGAGAATAAAATCTATCTTGAGAAGATCAATAAAAAAGATTCAAAAAATGGAAACAAACACTATTAGCCTTAGC
Organism: Rhodobiaceae bacterium; assembly: GCA_002699615.1. Classification (GTDB taxonomy): domain Bacteria; phylum Pseudomonadota; class Alphaproteobacteria; order Rhizobiales; family TMED25; genus TMED25. The sequence goes on from PAAM01000019.1 coordinate 60,592, forward strand.
CATCTATCAATGGATAAACCATCGATGCTATGCAAATGGAAAAATAATTTGATTGAATTAACATCTACGGAGTTTTCAATATTAGTCTCATTAGTATCAAGACCGGGAACCATTAGAACACGAGATGATCTAATAAATGAGGCCTTTTCTGAAACACTTAGTAAAGAAGATAGGGTAATTGACAGCCATATAAAAAGGATTAGGAAAAAGTTTTTAGCTGTTGACCCTCAATTTGATCTAATAAAAACCATATATGGCGTTGGCTATAAGATAAAATAATATAATGCAAACACTTTAATCATGAGAATATTTAAAATTATTCAAGGTTCTCCCGTAAGCTTATCGGCTCGAATTTTATTATTGAACTTACTAGCACTAATACTATTACTGGTTGGTATTTTGTACCTAAATCAATTTCGGCAGAGTTTAATTGAGGCAAAGGTTGAAGCTCTTGAAACACAAAGTCAAATTATATCTACCACAATTTCAGCGAGTGCAACATCAAGTAAAGGTGCAAATTTATTCGTGTTTGATCGTAACATTGCTGAGGGTGATGGATTTAATCAAAGAGTGATAAAATATCGAAACTACACAATAAATAAAAAACTTTTAGAGCAAATTATTGGGCAACTTATCGACCCAAAAACTCTGAATGCAAAGATTTATGACTCAACTAACAAACTTATCCATGAGTCCAATCAATTCTTCCTAGAGCAGAAAGTTGCAACATTTCCAATATCAGAAATTGAAAATAAAAGTTTTTTTTGGTCTATATATAATAAGCTTATGAAGCTCTTTGCGCTTGATAGCATCAAACATCTAGATTATGTAACGGACCAGAATGCTCTTTCTAATGCATTAGATGGGAGCAAAAATATAGTAGTAAATAAAAATGAAAGCGGGCAAGCAGTTGTTCAAGTTTCCGTACCAATAATTAAATTTAAAGCAATAATTGGCTTTCTTGTTCTCTCTACGCAGAGTGATACAATTGATATGATTGTTTACGAAGAAAGAGCCGCAATAATGAAAGTATTCGCGGTCGCATCGATAATTACTATTATCCTCTCATTGATACTATCAAATACAATTGCAAAGCCAATGAGAGAACTTGCGAAAGCTGCTGATGAAGTACGAAATAACCTAAATTTAAGAAAAAAAATACCTGATTTCAACCGAAGAAATGATGAAATTGGAAATCTATCTAGCGCTTTAAATAATATGACTGTAACATTATTAAACAGAATTGATACAATAGAGAAATTTTCTGCAGATGTTGCTCACGAATTACGGAATCCCCTAACATCTCTGAGGAGTGCAATAGAAGCATTTCCTGTAATTAAAAATAAAAATGAAAGATTAGAGCTTATTCGTATCATAAAAGAAGATATTGATAGAATAGATAGATTAATTTCGGATATTTCAGAATCATCAAAGTTGGATACAGCACTCACTATGGAAGAAAGAGAGATTATAGATATCTATGAGTTTCTTTATGAACTTATCGAGCTACAAAATTCAAGATATAAAACAAATGGGATTATACTCAATCAAGATGAGAGGGGTATTAAGCTCTATTCCATAATAAATAGAGATAGATTAAATCAGGTATTTATTAATTTATTTGATAATGCGAGATCCTTCTCGAATTCTAATGATAGTATTTGCGTTACCCTCAAGAATGATGATGATGATATATTTATAGAAGTCTCAGACTTGGGTGGGGGAATTCAGGGTACAAAAATAGATCGTATATTTGATAGATTTTATACAGATAGAGAAAAAGATACTGAGGCCAAGATGCATTCAGGGCTAGGTCTATCTATTGTTAAACAAATTGTTGACTCGCACAAAGGAGAAATCTCAGTTGAAAACTTCGAGATCGATCTGAAAAAAGGTGCAAGGTTTAAAATTAGACTCCCAAAACATACATAAATATTATAAAGACTTTTACAGAATTAAAATTTGGTATAATTATAAGCTGTATAAAATTACTTAGAAAAAGAAAGTAAAAAAAGAATGTTTACAGATTATGTGATAAAGGATATTTCGCTCGCAGATTTCGGCGATAAAGAAATTGAATTAGCAAAAAATGAGATGCCGGGTTTAGTGGCCTTACTTGATGAGTACAAGAATCAAAAACCATTATATGGAGCTAAAATTGTCGGCTGTCTTCACATGACAATACAAACAGCCGTTCTAATAGAAACTCTTGTTGAATTAGGGGCTCAAGTTCGATGGGCATCCTGTAATATTTTTTCAACTCAAGACCACGCAGCAGCAGCTATTGCCAGAAAGAAAATACCTGTTTTTGCATTCAAGGATGAGAGTCTTGAGGAATATTGGGAATTCGTGGACAGAATATTTCAATGGAAAGATAGTTGTCCAAATATGATATTGGATGATGGAGGAGACGCGACAATCTATATCATTCTTGGCGCAAAGTACGAAATTGATAAATCTGTAATTGAAAACCCTCAAAATGAAGAGGAGGAAGTGCTATTTAAGCAAATAAAAAAAAGATCCGATAAAAGCCCTAACTGGTTTTCGGAGTTAAGAGACAAAATTATTGGAGTAACAGAAGAGACTACTACAGGTGTAAACAGACTAAAGATGATGGAGAATGATAACACTCTTCCTTTCTCCGCTATAAATGTTAATAATTCTGTTACAAAATCTAAATTTGATAATCTTTATGGCTGCCGTGAAAGCTTAATTGATGGGATTAGAAGAGCAACTGATATTATGATTGCTGGTAAACTTGCTGTTGTTGCAGGTTACGGAGATGTAGGGAAAGGTTGCGCTTCATCTCTCAAATCTGCTGGAGCTCGGGTAGTTGTGACTGAAATAGATCCTATATGCGCACTTCAGGCAGCATTAGAAGGCTTCGAGGTCAGAACGATAGATGAAGTTTCTGAAATAGCCGATATATTTGTAACTGCAACAGGTAACAAAGACATAATAACTCTTGAGCATATGAGATTGATGAAGGATAAAGCAATTGTCTGTAACATCGGCCATTTTGATGCCGAAATACAAGTATCCAAATTAAAAAATCTAAAATGGGTTAACATTAAGCCCCAAGTTGATGAAATTGAATTCCCTGATGGGAAAAAAATAATTCTTCTTGCTGAGGGTAGGCTGGTAAACCTTGGCTGTGCTACTGGACATCCGAGCTTCATAATGAGCGCCTCTTTTACGAATCAAGTATTGGCACAAATAGAACTTTTTAATAACAAAACCAAATATGAAAACAAAGTTTACATGCTTCCGAAAGAGCTGGATGAAAAAGTTGCTTCACTTCATCTCAAAAAATTAAATGTCAATCTGACAACGTTAAATGAAGAGCAGAGTAATTATATTGGCATTTCTAATAATGGACCGTTTAAACCAGATCACTACAGATATTAAAAATATCCCCATATTAAGCTGATTTAATTTCAATAAATAAAAAATTGATTTACTATTAATTTATCAAAGAGCTTGAGTGAGCCAATTGTCGGTATGAATGATTTTTTAGTAGATATAAATAATGCGAGCAATCTGGTCTCAATAATTTTGCTGTCTTCTTTGCTTGCTTTATTTTTTATTTACCAAAAAAGAAAATTACACCTTATTTCAAGCTCCATCAAATCGATAATGCAGTCTTTTTTTATTTACATTTTTGAAACGAAATATTTTAGAAGCATCCGGGACGATAAATATAAAATACAATCCTCCAACAAAATATGCTGCGTATTAAAAAACGGTAAGATAATTGAATTTAATGAAAATTATAAAAATTTATACATTGGCAAAACTTCATCTGAGATAATTCGTGATAATATTCAAATATTTACAATTGAAGATTTAAAAATTGCAAATAACGGTAATACTAAAATAAAAAAAATAGTTAATGGTAAGCGGTATACTTTTATTTTAAAAAGCGAGCATCGGGGAGACTCAATTATTATGATAGCAGAAGACAAGACCGATGAGTATGTGCGAAAACAGCTAATTGATAAACAGAATGAAACAAACCTACAATTAATGAACCGACTAAATAGCCCTGTAGCAATTTTCAGTCAGGATAGATCCCTTGTTTTTTTCAATTCAGCATTCGAGTCTTTTTCAATGATGGGATACAAATACTTAAGCAGTAAGCCAACTGAATCAGAAATCTTAGATAGCATGAGGCAAAAAGAGATATTGCCATATCAAGCAAATTTTCAAGAGTGGAAAAAAAAACAACTAAGCATCTATGAAAAATTAAATGATCGAGAACAGTGGTGGTATTTACAAGATGGGAGAACAATGCGTATTCTGTCACAGCCGAACCCAATGGGTGGAGTAACACATATCTTTGAAAATCATACAGAAAGACTAGCCCTCGAAAATGAAGCAAAACTCTTAGTAGAGATCCAAAAGCAGACCATTGATAGCCTATCCGAAGGTATCGTGCTTTTTGGAATTGATGGTAAAATAAAGCTTCATAATCCCAAATTCACTGAACTTTGGCAAACTAAAGACAGTATAATTGGGATGCATATTGAAGTTTTCATTAAAAATACAGAAAAGTCAGAGATTTTTAATGAAATATACCTCAATATTGTCTCGTCAGGAGTCGATAGGAAAGAGCATAGCAATATATTAAACTGCGGGAATAATAAAGTTATTTATTACCAGTGTTCCATCCTACCGGATAGATCAATTCTATATACTTTTACCGACGTAACGGATAGCAAAAGAATAGAAGAAGCGCTGATTGAGAAAAATAATGCGTTAACACAGGCAGATAACATTAAAACATCCTTTATGAATAATATCTCACATGAGTTAAGAGCGCCCCTACAGAATATTATTGGTTTTTCTGAATTAATTGAAGGGGTTCAAAAAAAAATTAATTCAGAAAAACAAATTTCTGATTATATAAGGGATATAAAACGTTCTGGTAATGAGCTACACCATCAAATTAATCAAATACTTGAAATAACCGCGCTTGAGTCAGGTAAAATAGAGTCAGAATATCAAAATATTAATGGCGAGGAATTTATTAAAATTTTCCAAGATGAGCTAAATAAATTAGATTTCATGAACATTAATTATAATCTTGCTGGCGATGGTATTAATAGTAATACATTCATAAATATTGATACAGCTCACATAGCAAGACTTTTTACAGGCTTAGTGAGACTGGTGGACCGGCACCTAACAAATGTTGATACGAAAGAATGCAAAATAAAAATGGGTATTCAACTCAGCGATAGGTCTTATAAATTTATTTTTATATTTGATGGAATTCCCCGGACACTATTCAATAATATTAATAAGTTGAACAAAGAATTTACATATATACCAGGTAGCATTGAAAATGTTATCATTGATAAATATGTTATGTTTTTCTCGGGTGATATAAGCATTACTCCAGAAACAAATCAGATTACGATCGAAATACCGGTAATTCAGTCATGATCCATGATGAGTATATGTTCCAAACATTATCTGATTTGCAGCAATTTGTAAAAGAACTATCCGTAATACTAAAACCGGGTGATGTGATTGCACTCAATGGTCAAATTGGGTCTGGAAAAACAACCTTTGCCAAACTCTTAATAAATAGCCTAACCGAAACTCCTCTCGAAGAAATTAGTAGTCCAACATTTAACTTATATCAAACATACGAGAGTGGTGCTCTAGAGATTGCACATTACGACTTTTACAGAATTGAGAGCGAAATAGAACTCTCTGAAATCGACCTTAGTGATTCGTTTGAGAACAAGATATGTATTATAGAATGGGCTGATAAATATAGCAAAATTCTCCCAAAGGATCGTATCGAGATTTTGATAGAATGCCAAGATGTGGACAGAATTTACAAAGTTAAACCGCTTGGTAAATGCAGAGAGATTATAGACAATCAAAATAAAATAAAAAACTTCCTTAATGATCTCGATATTAATTTCACTGGATTGGAAAAGTTACCCGGGGACGCCTCCAAAAGAAAATATTTTAGGGTTACGGGCTTAAAAGATAATATGATACTCATGGACGCAACCCAAGAAAATGATACCCGGAGTAAAACAGGTTTATCTCAAGGTATTGATGATTTTATCATAATTGGAGAATATTTAGACAGTATTAACGTTCGTGTTCCTAAGTTAATAGCAAGAAATAAGACTGATGCTTTATTGCTTGAAGAAGATTTAGGTGAGCGTTGCTATTTAACCGCAGTAAACAGAGAGAGCTATAAGAAACTTTATAAGCCTGCAATTGAAACACTAATACACATATCTAATATTAAACATCCAAAAAATATCAGTTTAAATGCAAACGCCCATTATATGAGAGATTTTGATTTGGATATTTATCTTAATGAAGCGGAGATATTCATCGATTATTATTGGCCTTTCGTTAATGGTAAAATCTGCAGTGAAGACAAAAAACAGGAATTTATTCATATTATGAAAAAAGCATACTCGGATCTTACGAATGACAAAACTCTAATGTTGAGAGATTTTCATTCACCAAATCTTCTGTTCTTAGAAAATGAAAAAGGTTATAAAAAATGCGCTGTAATAGACTTCCAAGATGCGCTATTAGGGCACCCTCTCTACGATTTAGTATCTCTTGCAAATGACGCAAGACTGACGATAAATGAGGATCATGAAAAATATTTAATAGAATTGTACAAAGCAGATTTCCGGTTCAATGACTACCAATTTGATAAATTATCATTTATGGAACAATATCATATCTTAGGGGTCCAGAGATCAATTAAGATATTGGGAATCTTTGCAAGACTTGCTATACTTGAGAATAACCATACTTATTTAAGTCACATGCCACGAATAATTAATTATATCAAACGAATAATGTATTCAAGTAATTTAAAAGAGCTAACAAATTGGCTTAATATGAATTTTAAGGGAATTTTCAATGTTTAGGTCTTTTTTTCCTATACCAAGAGTTTTTTTTCCATCTGCTATATTTTGGATTGTTTTATCCACTATAATATGGTTCTGGTTGGGAAATGATATTGCAGCAATTGTTGGTATCAAGATCGAGGAAAACGCTGATCCAATAATTGGTCTCGGGTACTTTATATCTAATAAATTTATTTGGTTTTATTTATACTATCTTATAGCTACATTAATTTTCGCAGGATTCTGGTTTAGATATTCACCTCATAAATGGCAAAACTGGTCAATCTTAGGCTCATCATTGATCATCTTCTCAACATATTTCGGAGTTCAAGTTGCAGTTGCAATCAATAATTGGAGAAGACCGTTTTTTGATGCGATCCAAAATGCTTTAGGAAACGAAATTACTGTCTATTCAGAGGACCTCTATATTCTCTTGTTTATATTTGCACAAATTGCTTTTGTGTCGCTTGCGGTATTTGTTTTGACTAGATTTTTTGTTAGCCACTATATCTTTAGATGGCGGACTGCTATGAATTTTTACTACACAGACCAGTGGTCAAAGCTCAGAAATATTGAGGGTGCAGCGCAACGTGTTCAGGAGGACACAATGCGGTTTGCAGCTATTATGGAGGGTCTTGGAGTCTCGATCATTGATGCGGTGATGACGCTCATTGCATTCCTACCAGTCCTTCTGGCTTTGTCCGAATATGTTACGGTTTTACCGTTAGTAGGCGAAATACCTGCGCCCTTGTTAAACGCTGCAATCTTCTGGTCGTTATTTGGAACAATATTTTTAGCAATTGTGGGGATAAAGCTTCCTGGCCTGGAATTTAGGAACCAAAGAGTTGAGGCGTCACTGCGTAAGGAGTTGGTATATGGAGAAGACTACGAGGATCGAGCCACACCGCAATCAATTAATGAACTATTCAATAACGTTAGACGAAATTATTTTCGTCTATATTTCCACTATTTATATTTTAATGTTGCAAGGAGCTTCTATTTACAAGCTGATAATATTTTTTCATATTTAATACTCATTCCAACCATTGTAGCCGGTAAAATAACTTTTGGGATATTGCAGCAAATACTCACCGCATTTGGGCAGGTATCAAATTCTTTTCAATATATCGTAAACGCATGGCCAACTATAATTGAACTCATTTCAATTTTTAAGCGATTACAATCATTTGAGTCAATATTATCAGGAAAAACTCTATCAAAAATTGAATTTAGTGAAGATGGTTATAAAGAAAAATAGCCCTATAGATTGCAATCATACTGTTGGGGAGGCATTTATTCTTGCGGCGGGCTTTGGAAGAAGGCTATTACCACTTACAAAGGATGTCCCAAAACCCTTAGTCAAAATTAACCAAAAACCGATGATTGATTATATTTTTGACGCACTGGATATCATTGGTATTGAGAAAATATATATTAATACACATTATCATTATAGGAAAATATTCGACTTTCTAGAAGAAAAAAAAATGTCAAATATTTATATTTCTTATGAAAAAACCCTTTTGGATACAGGAGGTGGAATAAAAAAAGTGATAGATACAAAATCCAATCAAGCACTGCTAATAATTAATTGTGATGCTATATTATTCAATGGCTATCCAAATTTACTTCGAGACTTACAGAAAAAATTTGATCTAGATAAAATGGATGCTCTATTAGCATTTTCGTCCCCAAAAAATGCCATCGGATACAAGGGTAATGGTGATTTTATGATCGCAGATGATGGTATGGTTATTGAGAGTGATAGCCCGAATAAAATGGTATTTATGGGAATTTCAGTTCTCAATACAAAAAATCTAGAACTGGTTGAAAGTGATAGATTTTCTTTGGTTGAAATTTGGAATAAGCTAATTAAAAAAAAGACCTGCTTTGGTATGGTATATGAGAGTGCCTGGTATCATGCAGGGAGCACGGAAGCGATTAATCGTGCCAACCAACATTTCGAGCAAAATTAGAGATGAGTAATTTAGTATTTTATGATTTAGAAACGACAGGTAGGGGAGAAAGCCAAAAAAAAACCCGGCATGGACAATGGGATCAAATACTTCAGGTTGGTGCAATTCTCTGCGATGAAAATTTAATCGAAAAAGACCGTTTTGAAATTAAATGTAGCCTAAATAAAACCCTGATACCAAATCCATCAGCATTACTCGTCAACAATTTATCAATGACGACAATCCGTAATACAAATGATATTTCAAGCTATCAGCTAATGTGCAAAATGTTAAACAAGTTCAAAGAGTGGGGCCGTGCGATATATATTGGTTTTAACTCTATAGAGTTTGATGAGGAATTTTTAAGAAATTCTTTTTTTCAAAATTTACAAAATCCGTATTTTACTCAGATAAATGGTAACCAACGAGCTGATGCACTCAATATAGCACGTGCATCTTCTGTATTTCATCCAACTAGCCTGAAGATCCTCGATATTAAAAAACAGTTTTCCTTAGAAAATTTAGCCAAAGCAAATAATATTGATCATTCAAACGCGCATGATGCTATGGCAGATGTTGAAACAACAATTGATATATGTAGAATAATAAAAAAGAAGGCCCCTGAATTATGGATAAGATCATTAGAAACTTCTTCAAAGAATGATGTTTCAAACTATGTTCAAGATAGAGATATTCTATGCCATCACGAAGCCTACTATGGAAAAGTTTATACATACGTAACAACACATATTGGATCCTACCACAATCAAAATAAAGCGGAAATAAACCTTTTTTTTGATCTAAAAAGAGACCCGCGTGAACTTTTGGATCTTAGCAGGGCTGAATTAAAGCAATTAAATAGTGATAGTAAGACAAAGTTTCTAAGAACACGTAGATTTAATAGGCACCCAATATTCATGGAAAAAGACTACGCGATGAGTTTTCCTCAGTATGAAAGTATTGGAATGAATGAACTTAATCAGAGGGCTAATATTTTAAAAAATAACCATGATTTCAAGATGAAAGTTTTAGACTGGCATCAAGATGAAAACGAGAATTTTGAACAAAAAGAATCGCAGCTAGATCCATTCTGGGAAGAGAGCTTATACTCCATGGGTTTCGCGTCCAATAAAGATAAGATATTGATGGAAAAATTTCATGCCAGCGATTGGGGCCAAAAAAATATAATCTCAGAAGAATTTGAGCAAGAAGGATATAAATATTTTGCAAAAAAAATAATTTATGAACATGATTCAAGCTTATTGCTTGATAATGTTCGTGGATTAATCGAACGGGACATATCTAAAAAACTAATCAGTAGTAATACCGAGAAGTGGCTTACAATACCAGAAGCATTTGCAGCGGTTGATGATTTAAGAGATGAATATAGTGAAGATAAAGATAAATTAGCATTCCTTGAAGATTATAATAATAATCTTGAGGAGATGTATAAAGAGTTTGAAAGTAGATTATTGACTTCTTAGATTTTAATGGTACCTTTTTAAGAAGAGGAAATTATATGGCAACAAAACAACTAACTGACGATAACTTTCAATCAGAGATTAACAATTCATCAGTTCCGGTACTTGTAGATTTTTGGGCCGAATGGTGTGGACCCTGCAAACAAATTGGCCCCATACTCGAAGAAATATCTGGAGAGTATGAGGGTAAATTAACAATCGCTAAAGTTAATATTGACGAAAATCCAATTACGCCCACAAACTTTGGCGTTCGTGGCATACCAACCTTGTTACTTTTTAAAAATTCAGAGCTTATATCAACAAAAGTTGGAGCTTTTCCGAAATCAACGCTACTAGAATGGATTGACGAAAACATCTGATTACTCTGAGAATCCCCTATGTATTTTCATAACATACCCCGCAAGGTACAGTGATCCACATATGAGGATTCGTGAAGTATTTTCTGGATACTTCTTTGTATGCTCAAGTGCATTATGAAGATCAGTTCCAATTATAGCAGGAATTCCCAGTGTTTTAGCATCGTCGATTATTTTTTCTGGTGTATGTGAATTACTGCTATCTGGTATGTTAATTGCTATTGTCAACTCTGTAATTTCTTTAAAAGGATCTAGGAATTCAAGACAATTCTTTGTATTTAACATACCAATAATTAGAATGAGTTTTTTATCATCTAGTAATTTCATTGAATCTGCTATTGCTGCAGCCGCATGACCGTTGTGTCCACCATCTAACCATATTTCGTTACCAGAATTTACGTGCCTATGTAGTGGACCAAATTTTAGTAGATCTAATCTTGCTGGCCATTCAGCATTCTTAATGCCTGCCGTAAAAGACTTCGCCGTTAAATGTATATCATCGATTGCTGCAATTGTGGCGATGGCTGTTCCAGCATTTATTATTTGGTGCCTGCCATATAGATTTGGTAGTGGCAATGACATTTGGTATTTTTCATCGTTGTAGGTAAAATTTTTGTCATAATCCCTTACAATATAATCTTTGTCCCATATTTTTGACATATTATTCTGTAAATTAATTACATCTTCAAATATTGGAAGAATACTTTCATCCTGATAAGATAAAACAGTTTTACATTTCTCTTTTATGATGCCTGCTTTCTCTGCAGCAATCTCTTCGATAGACTCTCCAAGAAAATGTTGATGGTCAATACCTATTGGAGTAATGACTGATACAAGTGGATTTTTTACAACATTCGTAGCATCTAGCCTACCTCCTAGCCCTGTTTCAAGTATAAGAAAATCTGACTTTGTTTTTGAAAATTTTAGGAATGCTGCTGCTGTGATTAATTCGAAAATCGTAATTGGATCACCATTATTCACATACTCACATTCAAGTAATATTTCCGCTAGTGAGTCATCGTCTATATCATCTTGATACCCAATTCTTCCAATCTTAATTCTCTCATTGAAATTAACCAAATGTGGTGATGTATATGAGTCGACCGAGTAGCCTGATGCAGAGAGAATACTTGAAATATATGTTAATGTTGAACCCTTGCCATTCGTTCCTGCTATATGTATCACTCTCTCTATTTGATCTTGTGGATTGCCTAATTTTTTTAGCAAATTTTCAATTCTACCCAATGATAAATCCATTACTTTTGGGTATAAATGAGCGATTCGATCCTGAAAAGATTTTATTTCAAATAACATTAGATTTACTTAGGGAATTATTTATTCAATAAGTGTTTGCAGATAGTTATAAGCGTATTCCGAAGATCATGCCGGTGTACTACCATATCAATCATCCCATGTTCCAGTAGATATTCTGATCTTTGAAAACCATCGGGTAATTTCTCTTTGATTGTTTGTTCNATAACCCTTGGTCCTGCAAAACCAATCAATGCCCCTGGCTCAGCTATGTGTACATCGCCTAACATAGCATATGAAGCTGTTACCCCNCCGGTAGTAGGATTTGTTAAAACGACAATATAGGGTATCTTTGCTTCATTTAATTTTTGTACAGCAATTGTTGTTCTGGGCATTTGCATCAAGGATAATATTCCCTCCTGCATACGAGCCCCCCCTGCAGCAGTAAATAAAATTACTGGTGAAGATGTCTGAAGAGCGGTACCCATGGCCTTTATTATAGCTTCGCCCGCGGCTACACCAAGAGACCCACCCATAAATGCAAAGTCTTGAACAATACAAACGACTGGTATATTACCGAGATTCCCCCGAGATACAACAACTGCATCAACCAAACCAGTTTTTTTCCGAGCATCTTTTAATCTATCAATATATCTTTTTTCATCCTTAAATTTAAGAGGATCCGAGATATCAACATCAGAGCCAATCACGCTATATTCATTATCATANAGGAGATCCAGCCTTTTTTTTGCNGAAATTTTCATATGATAGTTTGATCCCGGGACTACCCATTGATTTGCCTCTAAATCCTTATGAAATACCATTTGCCCACTCTCTGGACATTTTATCCAAAGATTATCTGGGACATCTTTTTTTGTTAAGATCTCTTTTATTTTTGGTGTTACTATATTATTGATCCAACTCATTCATTGTTCCTAATTAAAAATTATACTGCGTCTGCAAATTCTTTTACTTTACTCATTATTTTATCTTTAATAGTGTCATCATTTTCACTATTTTTTATAATATCAACTAATACTGAACCAATAATTACTCCATCGGCGAAACTACTTACCTTCTTAATATCATCTTCNGTTCTGATACCAAAGCCTACGCCCACTGGAAGTTTCGTTTTTGTTTTAATTTCTTGGACAGCAGACTTCACTTTTTCTATTTCCGGTCTTTTTGAGCCCGTGATCCCAGCTATGGAAACATAATATAAAAACCCAGACGTTTTTTGAAGGATTTTATTGAGGCGGCGAGAGCCAGTTGTTGGGGTAATTAACCTAATAAACGAAACACCAGTATTTTCTAGAGCGTCACAGAGTTGGCTATCCTCTTCCGGAGGCAGATCAACAACTATAATACCATCCACCTCAAGGGATATGATCTTTTCTATAAAAGCGTCCACCCCATAGCTATATATTGGATTAAAATATCCCATGAGAATTATTGGGGTGTGTGAGTTATTTTTTCGAAAACTCTCGATTATTTCAAAAGTTTTTTCCATTTTATGCCCACCATTTATTGCTCTCAACGAAGAGGCCTGTATTGCAGGACCGTCGGCCATTGGATCACTAAATGGCATTCCAATNTCAACAATATCAGCGCCAGCTTTTGGCAATGTCTCTATTAATTCAAGCGACAAATCATAATTAGGATCCCCCGCAGTTAAAAAAGTAATGAGGGCCTTTTTTTTATTTGATTTTAGTAAATTAAAACAATTATCGATGCGCTTAGTCAAATTTTATATCTCCATATTCAAATGTTCTGCGATAGTAAAAATATCCTTATCGCCTCTCCCACACAAATTTACAATAACAACATCATTTTTTGGTAAATTGGGTGCTATGTTTATTAAATGTGCAATTGCATGGGATGGCTCTAATGCGGGTATAATACCTTCTGTTTTTGTACATACTTTAAAAGCATCAACTGCCTCATTATCCGTAATTGCAACATATTCAACTCTTCCAGACTCTTTCAACCAGGCGTGCTCTGGTCCAATTCCAGGATAGTCCAGGCCTGCTGAAATTGAGTGACCTTCAATTATTTGCCCGTCATCATCCTGCAGAAGGTATGTCCTATTTCCATGCAGGACTCCAGGTCTACCCGCTGACAAGCTTGCACAATGCTTGTTACCTTGAAGACCCATTCCCCCCGCCTCAATACCTGTAATCTTTACGCTCATATCATCTAAGAATGGATAGAATAAACCCATCGCATTAGATCCCCCACCAATACATGCAATTAGATGATCTGGTAAACGCCCCTCCTGATCAAGAATTTGCTCTTTTGTTTCTTTACCTATAATTGATTGAAAATCTCTGACCATTTCTGGGTAGGGGTGGGGGCCTGCTACAGTTCCAATTATATAGAATGTATCATTAACGTTGGCTACCCAATCTCTCAGGGCTTCGTTCATTGCATCCTTTAATGTAGAATTACCAGCGTTAACAGGGACAACTTCTGCCCCAAGAAGCTTCATTCTGAAAACATTTGGCTTTTGTCTTTCGATATCTTTTGCCCCCATATAAATCACACATGGAAGTCCAAACCTCGCGGAGACCGTAGCGACAGCAACACCGTGCTGCCCAGCACCAGTTTCAGCGATTATTCTTGTTTTTCCCATTTTTTTTGCTAACAGAATTTGCCCTAAGCAATTATTAATTTTATGACTACCCGTGTGATTAAGCTCATCCCTCTTAAAGTAAATTTTTGCAGTTTTTAAGTGGTTAGTAAGTCTCTCTGCAAAATAAAGTGGGCTTGGTCTACCCGTATAATATTTATTAAGGTATGATAACTCAGATTGAAAACTATCGTCATTCTTTGCTTCCAAATAGGACTTCTCTAGATCTAGTATAAGAGGCATAAGTGTTTCAGCAACAAATCTTCCGCCAAATATGCCAAATCTTCCGTTTTGATCCGGTCCAAGTTTGTGAGAGTTTAGCTTATTCATTTCTTAATTTTTCTCCGTATGACTTCGTGCATTATAAATAAATTTTGTTATCAAATCGTTATCCTTACAACCATCGCTATCTTCAACTCCTGATGATACATCGATAAATTCCGCCCCGGTTACTTTTATTGCCTCAGCAACGTTATCTGGTCTTAATCCGCCTGATAGTATCCAGTTATTTTTTAGTTTTAGGTGCTTTGTCAGACCCCAATCAAAAAGGTGACCATTACCTCCCGGTCTGGACGAACTTTCAGGTACAGGCGCATCAAGCAATAAATAATCTAAATTCTCTTGAAATTCAATTAATTCATTTTTATNAATATTTTTATCAANATTAATAGCCTTTATAATTTGTATATCAAATTTCGACTTTAAGGTTAGTAATTTATCTAAATCCTCATTACCATGAAATTGTATAGTTTTAATTCCGATGTCATTCACAATAGTCTCAATAAGGCTATCGTCAGGATCGACTACCAAGCCTACAATATTAATTTGTTGACCAAATTCTTGATATAAATTTTTAGCATTCTCAATTGTAATATTTCGATGACTTTTTTGGTAAAANACAAATCCAATCATATCTATTGAATTCTCAACACAGCACTCAATATTCTTTTCTTTATGAATTCCACAAATCTTTATTTTAGTCTGCATAGCTGTCGATACTTTTCCTTATTACCCTGGCAACCTCAAGTGGATCACGAGCTTTTGTCAGAGGTCTTCCTACCACTAGAATATCAGACCCATTCCTTACCGCTTCATANGGTGTAAGTGTCCTTTTTTGGTCATTCTTTTCAGCTTGCTCCAATCTAATCCCTGGCACAACTGTTAGAAAATCCGAGCCACATTTACTTTTAACTTTATTTGCCTCATGAGGGCTACAGACAACTCCGTCAAGACCACAATTTGCAGCTAAAGTAGCCAGTTTTATCACCTGGTCTTGAACATTAAGCTTGATACCTTGCTCTTCAAAGCTATCCTCATTCATACTCGTTAATATTGTCACCCCAACCAGCTTGGGNTTGTTGTGTATACTTTCGTTAATCGCATTGACTGATTCTCTGAGCATCTCAGCGCCTCCAGTTATATGAACATTAATCATGAACGGATTAAGTGGAATAAGAGATTTAATGGCAGAATTTACTGTGTTAGGTATATCATGTAATTTTAAATCAAGAAAAATTGGTATATTTAAATCTTGTAATCTAAGATAGCCTTCAATCCCCATTGAATAAAAAGCCTCCATCCCAACCTTTATTCCATCTATGTAATCGTAAATATATTTTGTGAGGACTATTGCTTGATCAATAGTTTTCATATCAAGGGCACAGAAAAGGGCATTTTTATTTTTAAAAGTCAAATTACCTCTCCTAACTGGTTAAATTATTAGCTACTGCTATTGATACGTTCCTTAAGTTCTTTCCCGGGCTTGTAATAAACTGATTTTTTTTGTGGTACTGCAACTCTTTCACCATTTTTTGGATTTCTTCCAATCCGCGGTCCCCTTTCTTTAATTGAAAATGCACCAAATCCTCTTAGCTCCACTCTCTGACCATTTGCTAATGCCTCAGAAATTGAGCTGTAGAATACATCCACAACTTTTTCAATATCTCGGTGATATAAGTGAGGATATTCNTTTGCTAATTGGTCAATTAATTCTGATTTTTTCATATTTTCCCCAGAAGTTATAAANTTGGATGATTCCAAATGGATAAAAGACCGTCNATACTCATCAGCGTGAGATTTGTCTTTANACGACCCCCGTATGGTGAATTAATATTAAAATAATCCATAACTTTTGCAACACTTAGTTCAATAAAATTCGCATTCTTTTTTTGCTCATATATCAATATCTCAAGTTCAGAATTGATATCTTTATTCTCAATTAACCAGAATTTGGCTTCTTCATTACCACCTATTTCGTCTATTAGATTTAAGTTTAATGCCTGCCTACCTGTGAATATTCTCCCGTCTGATATCTGACTTACAGTGTAATCTGTAATACTTCTTCGTTTTTTAATCAGTTCGAGAAACCATATGAAGGTCTCATCCACGATTTTTTGGGTTAATAATCTCGTTTTTTCATCGGCTTCTCCAAAAAAATCGGGCTCTGCCTTCAATTTACCACTCTTGATCTCATTGACTTCAACACCCAGCTTTTCGAGTCCCTGATCAATCCTAGCCCATTGAAGTAGAACACCAACTGACCCAGTAATGGTATTCTCACGCGCAAATATTCTATCTGCCCCTAGAGAAAATAAATAAGCTCCTGAAGTGGCAATATTCTTCATAACGACTATTATTGGTTTTGTTGATGATATAGATCGAATCTTTAAGTAAATTTCTTCAGCGCTCACTGTGGTGCCGCCGGGACTGTCAACATTAATGATTATTGCCTTTATATTATCCTCGTGTTCTAAATACTCCAAATCTTCTAGTATGGGATCTGGATCAATAAGTAAACCACTAATATTGTAGTGTGCTATATGTGGCTTCAGAGTGATATTAGTGCTTGGGTTATTAAAAAAAATATAAAGTAAAGATATTGCCAGAGCGAGTGAGACTATTCGCCATATAAATATTTTTTTCCGGTACCACTTTATTTCTGTTGAATTATTAAAAACCATGTGATTACCGCTTATTTCGAGCTCATATCTTGGGCTACTCAAAAATTAACTTTGACTATTTTGCTACCTTGGAGTCTTTAGTTTTTTCTTTCTTTTCTACTACTTCTTTTTTTTCAGCTTTAGGCTTAGCCTTTTTTTCCGTTTCTTTGATTGCATCTTCTGACTCTTCAGATACCTCTATTTCTTCCTGATCATTTGCAATATTCAGTGCTTCCCCCAGTATATCCCCTAACGAAGCACCGGAATCAGCTGACCCGTATTGCTTCACTGCTTCTTTTTCTTGATCTATTTGTAGACTTTTAATTGATAATGAAAGTTTACTATTCTTTGCATCTATTTGGGTCACTTTCGCATCAACCATCTCACCAACAGCAAACCTATCTGGTCTCTGCTCAGACTTATCTACAGATAGATCTGCCCTTTTAATCGAGCTTGATACACCATCTTTACCAATTGTGACATCTAGACCACCATCCCTGATATTTGTTATGTAACATGTTACAGTATCTCCTTTTTTCATCTGGCTGAGACCAGAAAAAGGATCATCAGATAGTTGTTTAACCCCAAGGCTTATTCTCTCTTTTTCAATATCAATATCAAGTACTTTTACGTCAATTGGCTCGCCCTTTGTATACCTTTCGAGTGAGACCTCAGGCTTTTCATTCCAATCCAAATCTGACAAATGAATCATTCCATCAAGGTCACCCTCAAGACCTACGAATAAACCGAATTCGGTTGCATTCTTTACTTCCCCACCAACAACCGTACCAACAGGATAATTCTCAGCAAAATTTGTCCATGGATTCTCAACACACTGTTTCATCCCTAGAGAAATTCTTCTTTTCTCGTGATCAATTTCTAAAATTACAACTTCCACTTCTTGTGAGCTCGATACTATCTTGCCTGGATGAATATTTTTTTTTGTCCAACTCATTTCTGAGACATGGGTCAGTCCCTCGATGCCAGGTTCAATTTCAACGAAGGCGCCGTAGTCAGTAATATTAGTGACGTTTCCTTTTAGTTTTGTATTGATTGGATACTTTTCAGAAATACCGTCCCATGGATCAGCTTCAAGCTGTTTCATTCCTAAGCTTACCCTCTTACTTTCAGCATTTATTTTGGTCACCTGAACTTTGACGGATTGACCAATCTTCAGTAGATCACTTGGATGATTAACCCTTTTCCATGAAATGTCTGTTACATGAAGCAAGCCGTCCATTCCACCGAGATCAATGAAAGCTCCATAATCTGTTATATTTTTAACTATACCATCAATTGTCTGCCCTTCTTCAAGACTATCAGCAAGTGCTGGATTATAATCACCTTTTGAGTCCTCAATTATTGCCCTTCTAGAAACGACAATATTACCTCTTTTTCTATCCATTTTTAAAATTTGAAATGGCTGAGAGACATTAAGCATGCCACCAATATCTCTAACAGGCTTTATGTCGACCTGGCTGCCAGGCAGAAAAGCAATTGCACCATCAAGGTCTACGGTAAATCCACCTTTAACTCGACCGAAAATGACACCTTCAACTCGGACACCTTCTGCATGCAATTTTTCCAGCTTATTCCAGCTTTCTTGTCTTCTGGCTTTTTCTCTACTTAATACCGCTTCTCCGTTTGAATTTTCAACTCTATCTAAATATACATCAACGTTATCACCCTGCTCAGGTACACTTGGTCCAGCCGCTGATTTGAATTCCCTAACCGGAATCCTTCCTTCTGTTTTTAATCCAACATCAACTATTACAAAGTCATTCTCAATTGCAGTTACTCTACCCTTTATCACGTTTCCTTCAGAGAGATTTATTTTACTCATACTCTCTTCCAATAAAGCCGCAAAATCATCAACAGACGGATTTAGCTTATCAAGTTCTTTTTTTGCCATATATATATATTCTCCAATTCACATAGAATTTTTTTAACCTTTATGTATGTATTTTACAATAAAGTCAATTACATCATCAATTTTCATCTCAGTTGTATCGATTTCAATTGCATCAACTGCTTTCCTGAGCGCGGCAATTTTTCTGTTAATATCCCTGAGGTCCCTCATTTTTATATCATTTTTAATATTATTTCTATCTATTTCGGCATTATCTCTCTTTAGTTGTAGGTACCTTCTTTCTGCTCTTTGCTCCAATGAAGCAGTTATATAAAATTTATACTTTGCATTTGGAAAAATAATAGTTCCAATATCTCTGCCATCCACAACTGCGCCATTTGAAGCAAAGTCTCTTTGGTACTCTATTAATTGATCTCGAACTTCGCTATACTGAGATATAATTGACGCAACAGACGATATATTGTCATTCCTTAAGTCTTCAATTTCTGTATTTTCAAAATTAATTTTTTTCGTCAGTTCAATGAGTGCCTTTTTATCATTTGGATTAACTGAATCTTTTAAAACCTGATATGCAATACGCCTATATAATTGACCGGAGTCCAGGTGAGGTAGATTTAGAATTTTTGCAAGTTTTTTTGCGACTGTACCTTTACCACTTGCAGCCGGGCCATCAATTGCAACAATTATTCTTTCATCCACTATGGAAATTCCCCCCTATTCTATTATAGATTTCCATAAAATCTGGAAAACTTGTAGCTATTGGAGATATATCATCAATCCTAATTTGACTCTTCGCACCCAGACCTAATATTAATGCCGACATAGCTACACGATGATCATAATTGGTCATTATACTTGAGCCGCCAGAAACTTCACCATTACCACGTATTATTAGGTCATCATCCTGCGTCCTACAATCTACACCTGCTAAAGTAAGCATATTAATGATAGCTTCAAGGCGATCACTTTCTTTTACCTTTAGTTCAGAAATTCCACAGAATCTGCTCTCTCCTTTTGCATAGGCCGCAGCAACTGATAGTATCAGGAATTCATCGATAAGCGATGGGGCATCCTCTAAGCTTGTTGTAATTCCCTTTAATTCGCTTGCAGTTACCTCAATATCTAATACTTCTTCTCCACATTTTGAATATTTATTTATAAAATCTATTTTTGCCCCCATTGATATCAAATAATCTATATAAACCGACCTTGTTGGATTCATCATTATATTTTTTATTCTGAGCTTAGATCCTTTTGATATGAGGGCAGCCACAACAAAAAAAGCTGCTGAACTTGGATCTCCTGGAATGTCTATTTCTCTTCGAGAAAGCCTTTTTTGTCCATTTATCACTATTTCTTTATCGCCCACCTCGTTTTTCTTCACTTCAATATCTGCATCGAAATACGCAAATAATTTCTCTGTGTGGTCACGTGTTTTTATGGTTTCAATTATAGTAGAACGTCCTCTAATATTGAGGGCTGAAAGCATTAAAGCTGACTTTATTTGAGCAGATGGCACTAAAAGTTTATGATTTATCGGTATGGGCAAAGCTGTACCCTGAAGCTTTAATGGTAAGTTATTTGTATTATTACTGATAATTTCTAAGCCCATTTCTTTTAAAGGCTCTAATACTCTGCCCATTGGCCGGCGAGATAGTGATTGGTCACCCTCAAATTCGACACAAACATCACAACTAGACATGAGCCCAATCAATAGTCTTACAGAAGTACCAGAGTTTCCTAAATAAATTTTTTTTGAGGGTTGTAATAATCCACCAATCCCAAAACCGTGTACAGTTGTTATACCAGATTCTTTATTCACATTTATATTGGCACCAAACTGTTCCAAGGCGCTAATTGTTGACATAATATCCTCAGATAAAAGTAAATTATGAATTTTTGTTTTGCCAATACACAAGGAACCAAGAATTAGAGCCCTATGTGAAATCGATTTATCACTAGGCGTGTTGATAATTCCTGATAAGGCTTTTGAACGCTCTACAATGACTGGATTATTTTTGTTGTTTATTTTCATGATCATGTGTATATAGAAGTAGATATCATAATGCTATATTATATAGCACAGTATTAAATCGGCATAAAATATAAAAGGATATTATAGTGGCTAGAGCTGAATTGGGAAATAAACACACTTGTCTAAACTGTGGCGCAAAGTTTTATGACCTTAACAAGTTTGAGATATTTTGTCCTGTATGTGGGACGCAAGTCACACTTGCAACAGGTGAACAGCATGTTCAGCTTCAAACCAAGCAAACTTCCCCAGCAGAGGATGTAGTCCAAGATGTAGTCGAGACAGAGCTTAAAAAAGAGACATTGGACAAGAGTATAGATTCGGGTGTCATTGAGGATGATAATCCGATTATTATGGATGATGATGATATTCTAGATGAGGACTCGGAAGAAGAACTAATAGCTGAAAATGATATTGATATTCCAGACATAGAGAACGAAGAGTTGATTGAAGATGACGATAATGATTTTCTGGTCGAAGAGGATGACATTGAGGAATCAGATTTGATTATTACCCCAAAAAGTGATGACGAGTGATTCAAATTTATAGCAACTCATTCAATTAATGGAACCCAAATACTGGAAAGAGGCTATCTTAAAGCTCAAAAAAGACGACCCTGTACTCAAAGTTGTTATTGAGAGAAATCAAAAAAATATCCTAAAATCAAGAAAAGATCCATTCGGCACATTGCTAAAATCGATTGTTGGTCAGCAAATTTCAGTCAAGGCTGCGGAAAGTATTTATAAAAAACTATTACAATTGTTGGAGAATGATATTTCTCCACGCATGGTCTTGAACTCTGATATCAAAGCGCTGAAGGATTCTGGGCTATCACGTCAAAAAATCGATTATTTGAATAATATTTCAAAATATTTCATAGAAAATCCAAATATCACGTCAAACGAATATTTTTTAGATGCAAATGAAGAAACTATAAAGTCTGACCTTATTGCTATTAAAGGCATTGGTCCTTGGACAATAGAGATGTTCCTAATATTTTTTAAAATGAGTCCGGATATTCTCCCACTTGGAGATATCGGCCTGATTAATGCCATAAAAAAAGTTTATAACCTAGATCATTTTGAGAAAATCAATCAAATTGAGAAAATCAATCAAATATCAAATAAATGGCGGCCTTATCGAACTGTGGCCACATGGTACCTTTGGCAGGTAATAGATGATGAGCTTGTGGAATATTGATTAAACTCAAACAAAATAGTCAATATCTACTATTTACAACTCTCATACTTGTTTTGCTTTTCTTTGCTATAGATAATTCGAAAACAATTTGTGATGACCTTGATGGTATAAAAAGATACGGAGTTCTATTTCTTAAGGGCTCTGATAAACCTTACACAGGAAAAAGTTTGTGTATCTGGGATATTAACAATACCGTTTGGTATGAGGGTAATTACAAAGATGGACTAAAGGAAGGCTTATGGATTTTCTACAGTATTGACTCAACTAAAAAATCAGAAATAAATTACAAGAACGGTAAAATGCATGGCGTTAGAAAGATTTATAATTCCAATAATCAAATAATGACTCAAATGTATTGTGAAGAGGATACTTGCAAAACTGTTAACCAAGCAATTGATTAAAATAAACTGTGCGTATATGATACCATAAAGTAAAAATGTACTGAGGAAAGAATGAGTCAGAAAATAACAAATCACCAAATGATCATAGATGGTAAGTATACTAATAGCGTAACAGAAAAGACAATTGAAATTGAGTGCCCTGCAAACAAGANGATATTTGCCAGTGTTCCGCGAGGTAACGAGGCTGATGTTGATATCGCTGTAAAATCATCTCTGAAAGCATTCAGATCTTGGTCAAAGGTAATGCCTAAAGAGAGAGGAAGAATACTTCTCAAGATAGCTGATGCTATAGAAATTGAAAAAGAAGATATTGCAAAAATTATTGCAACAGAAACCGGTAATGCAATTAAAACACAAGCGAGACCAGAAATTAATCTTGTAGTGGATATATTTAGATATTTCGGCGGCCTATCCTCGGAATTAAAAGGTGAAACCATCCCACTTGGTGAACATGTTTTGAGTTATACCAGGCGTGAACCTTTAGGAGTAGTCGGGGCAATAATACCTTGGAATGCCCCTGTGATGCTGGGTGCATGCAAAATTGCTCCCGCATTATGTGCAGGTAATACACTTGTAATGAAGGCTGCTGAAGATGCTCCCTTAGCAATTCTAAAAGTTGCTGAAATTTGTCAAAAGTTCATACCACCAGGTGTTCTAAACCTTTTAACAGGAACTGGTCCTGAATGTGGTGAGCCGCTTGCATATCACCCTGAAATAAATAAATTATCTTTTACGGGATCAACGGGAGTTGGAAAGCTGGTCATGAGGGCAGCGGCAGAGAGGATATTACCAGTTTCTCTTGAGCTCGGAGGAAAAAGTCCATCAATCGTTTATCCAGATGTAAACGAAGATTGGACAGTTGATGGAATTATTGGCGCCATGAGATTTACAAGGCAAAGCCAATCTTGTACAGCAGGATCAAGATTATTCCTACACAAAAAAATATTTGAAAGCTTTGTTAGTAAATTGTCAGAAAAACTTGATAAACTAATCATCGGTAATCCACTCGATGATGATACTGACATTGGTACCATCATAAATAACAAACAATTTACAAAAGTTTGTGACTATATTTCGGACGGTTTAAATAATAAAAATACTGAGGTTATTTGTGGAGGTCTGCCTCCTGAAGATGGTCCCCTTAGCGAAGGATATTATACAATACCGACAATCTTCAGAAATAAATCAAATGAATGGCGTCTTGCTAAAGAAGAAATTTTTGGTCCCGTCCTTGTTGCAATTCCATGGGATGACGAAGAGGAAGTCATAAGAATGGCAAATCAGAGTCACTATGGCCTTGCCGCATATGTTTGGACTAGAGATATTACAAGAGGCATTAATGCGGCTCATGCAATTGAGTCTGGCTGGGTACAGGTTAATCAAGGCCTGGCTCAAGCACCTGGACATTCATATGGTGGTTTTAAACAATCGGGTATTGGTCGTGAATTTTCACTTGAAGGTATGCTCGATAGCTTCACTCAGAGAAAAAATATTAGTATAAACCTAAATACCCCATCAAAAGAAATCTAACAATGCTCACTCTTTTTCACTACGATAGAACCAGTGCAGCTCAGAGGGTACGTCTGTGTCTCGAAGAAAAGTCTATTCCATGGGAAAGCATAATTGTAGATACCGCGCTGGGGGATATCGATCAGCTTCCGAAAAATTTTTATGAGCTAAACCCCAAAGGCCTTGTCCCAGTGATTATTGATGATAATCTTGCAATACCCGAGTCCCAAGTAATTATCGAGTACCTTGAAGAAAAATATGGCAGAAATCCAAAATTAAAACCATCTAAGCCAGAAGATCTTGCCCAAATGCGTCTTTGGATGCGTAAAATAGATGAAGGGATCCATGTTGCAAGTCGAACAATTGGTGTGTGTCTTGTGAACAGACATATTTATAAAAAGAAAGACCCAGGGCAGATTAAAAAATACTACAAAGAAATGAAAGACAAGGTTCGCAAAAAAAATGATCAAATAAATATTGAAATGGGAATTGAGTCTCCCCTTCTTGAAGAGGCAATGATTGAATTCAAGTCATTATTCGTTGAAATGAATGAACATTTAGGTAAAAATACTTGGCTGGCTGGAGATAGCTACTCGTTAGCGGATATCTCATTTGTCGTTTACCTACACAGATTGGACTCCTTTATGATGAGACCTTTATGGAAAGATCTAAAAAATCTTGATAATTGGTATGAGAAAATTAAAACAAGACCTGCATATAAAAAAGCAATATACGATTGGGGGGACGTAACTGCAGATCAAAGGGCTCAAAACGGTAAGGAAGCATTTCCGAAGATAAAGGAATATTGGGATAAAACTTAGTAATATCTAGGATATTAGTATGTGGTCGCCCAAATGAGATCCACTTAGATATGCGGCTTCAATTCTGCCTTGAATAAACCAGTCTCCACAAAGACCAAACTTATTATCTCTATCCAAAAAAAATTCAATATTATTTTGTTTTTTTATATTTGCATAACGCCACCCCTGTAATCCAATATAATTCGCACTTTCTGTTTTTATTGGAACTAAATTTGATAATTCATTACAGAGATAACTCTTAACCCAATCCCTATCATTATCAATATTCTGAGATGCCCATTTGTTAGTTGAGTGAATCAGAAAAGCTGTATTACTTGCACTTGAGTGCTTTGATGAATTTGCCGATAGCCAGCTAATATCTGCTCCCTTTATTAGTGCGGCATCAAACCCGATATCCATCTTTTCTTCGTACCCTAGCATAAGCGAGTAGCATGCAAGCAACTCGTAACTACTGATTTCTCTGTATAAATTAATCACATCAGGGATCATATCTATTGCTTGTTTTGGCGGTATTGCAGAAACCACCCAATCAAACTCACCAATATTATCATTAGCTTCATTATATAGTTCCCATTTTTTACCTTTTAAAACATTTGCCACTTTCTCGGATAATCTCACATTTAGGCCGTCTGCCATATACTTACCAATAGCATTCATAGATGGTGTTCCAACGTAATTTGATGGGTCTTCACCCCAAATACGTTCGTTTGTAATTTTACCATTATCAATTTCAACAAACCTTGCTTTCCAAAGATCGATGATATCCTGATCTATCATTGGCTTAATGTAATTCCTAAATTCTTCTGTTTTTGCCTTGAAAAACTGAGCCCCATGGTCAAATATAAATTCCCCAGATCTTCTTGTCGCAACGCGTCCACCATAACCGCGTGATTTTTCAAAGACAACGATTTCAAAATGGTTTCTTAATTTATTAGCCAGAGCTAGGCCAGATACTCCAGCTCCAATAATGGCTACTTTATCCATTGGTTCACCAGTTTTAAATTTTTATTGTTATCCTAAAGGCTAGATAGGAGTGCTTCGAGCTTTTTCTTACTTTTTCCAACAACTCTTGTTGATGCAATATCATCGATGTTTGAGAGATCCTCACCCACAATAACCAATGCAATCATACCCATACTCTTGTGTGGTGAGCATTGGTACAAATATATACCTGTCTGATCAAAAGTATAACTGTATTCTTTATTAACCTTAGATGGTTTTTTTGGAAGGTCTGCGTTTTCTGGTGCACCAATAAACTCTACGTTGTGTCCGGGCGACGTAGTTAGCCAATTAACTGTATCATTCAGATCAACATATAAAACATCTTCAGAGTAAACCATCTTCTCTCCATCACTCCTTTTATTTAACATATCGACATCATATGTCGCTGAGATAGCGTTATTGTGTGTAAAAAGAAGAGCGATCAGAGTAAAAAGAAGCGTAAACTTGTTCATGTAGTATGTCCTTATATAATATGATATCTACATAACGGTTAATATACTTTCAAAGTTTACATTTGATCTTAATCTTATGGTTTTTTAACCTTAAGCGGTTTTTTTCTGTCAGGGTAACAAGTACTGCAGATCTCGCAATCAATACCAAAACATGCTCTGGCCTGGCAGTATTCGCGTCCATAAAATATAATTTGTAGATGCAATCTATTCCAATTTTCTTTTGGGAATAATCTTTTTAAATCTCTCTCGGTTTGAACAACACTCCTTCCATTTGTGAGGCCCCATCGTTGGGCGAGCCGGTGTATATGTGTATCAACTGGAAAAGCAGGGTGACCGTGACCTTGAGACATTACAACGGATGCGGTCTTGTGGCCCACACCAGGTAAAATCTCTAGTTCTTTATAAGTATCTGGGACTTTACCGTTAAAATCTCGGATGAGTATTTCGGATAGCTCCTTTATTGCAGCAGATTTTTGTGGTGCTAAGCCGCAGGGTCTTATTATTTCATAAATTACACTTAAATCTATACGACTCATATCCTTCGCATTATTTGCTAATTGAAAGAGGCTCGGCGTAACTTGATTCACTCGAATATCCGTACATTGAGCACTAAGCAGAACCGATATAAGCAATTCAAATATATTCTTGTGATCAAGTGGGATGGGAGGGTCTGGATATATCCTATCCAATATTTTAATTATATTTTTTACGCGTTCTGCTTTTATCATTTTTAATTTTATTTTTCTCTAATTCTAATATGATAAAAATATTAAACAATCTTGATTGATTTGGAATTATGAAAAGACTGGCTTACATAATAATTATTCTAATAAGTTATACCTCTCTTTCGTATAGTAAAGAAATTAATTGCTCTTCCCATGATGTGAATGTAATAGATGCAGATACAATAAAACTGTGCGATGTGAAGATACGATTAAATGGAGTATCCGCTGCAGAAAGAGGTCATGTGACCTATAAATCTTGCAAAAAAATAGTAGAAAAAATTATTGCTGAATCCGAGACAGTGTCATGCAAATTAACAGGTGATATGACNTACGACCGGCATGTAGGTATTTGCNNNGTAACAAAAAAAGNTANAACTGAAGANTTACAACAAAAAATAATTGAGAATGGTTGCGCGNGAGATTGTAANCGNTACTCAAGNGGNAAGTATNAAATCTTCGAGACAGAAGCNTCAAGAGAATTACCTCNTCCGAACTATTGTAAATGAGATCTATTTTTTATTGCGATTAAATTTTATCAAAAAACGATTCTATATTTAATGATACCTATATTTATGTTATTTTGCAGATATGGGGCCATAGCTCAGTTGGGAGAGCGCTTCGCTGGCAGCGAAGAGGTCGGGGGTTCGAGCCCCCCTGGCTCCACCATCATCATTTTTTTAAAATTTCAAAAATCTAATTTTGATAGACATTCCAATGACCGCTCGTGATTATAAATTGGCTGCCATCTAGTTAATTTACATGTTGGTGAAAAAGGTTGTAATTGAAAATTTTCCTCAGTAGGCTCCATAAAAGCACTTTTTTCTAAATCTAGTTCACAATTAAGATTCGAGTGCCCGAAGTATTCTGTTCTCTTTTTGTCAATATATAAATAATCTCCCCCCCTATCACTCATTATATCATTCTTGTAATTGAGATGATCATTCTTGCCCCAACGAGAGTTCCTTTCTATAATTGCGCCTGGCGCACATAGTTGAACAAAACCTAAGGCATGAAATAACTCATGAATGTGGGGTACCCAAGCTTCACTTACCTTTTCTTTTCCCAAATAAACCACGCCTGTAGCGACTTCAACCTCTCCATTAGGTGTATCGAATAGTGCATCTCCTACTTGCCCCCATTCTCTTTTGTACTTGTCTTGATAAAAAATTGTATAAAGTTTTTTTGGATTATTGAATCCATGAAGGATTGCCATGCCAGTAAAATAACCTGCGGCATTCTCTATTCTATTAATTTCTTTCCTAGTTTTATTAACTCGCAGAAAACTAACGTCTAAATTACCATCTTTGGTAAAATCTAACCTAAATTGTTTTTGGTCGATATTTTTTTTCAGATGCTCATTACCTTTGATAACAATACTCTCAATTGTTCCGCTGGTATCATATTTTTTATCTTTTGAGTCTGAAGCTAATATATAAATAGCGTGCACTTGATAATCGTGGGTAACATCTTCTTGGTCGTAGAAAAATCTACCTTCAATTTCATCCTTTTCATTTTTATTAGTCGACTGATTTTGATCTTGATAATGAATAAAATTATCATCACTTGATGACACAGGCCATTGGCCACCTCCAGTATATCTTTCTTCATCGAAGGAACTAGCAGGGCTACTCATAATTACGAGTAATAATAAAGTTTGAAATATTTTTTTCATTTCTTTGCCTAACATGTTTAAGATAACATGATACAATAAAAATTAGTACTTTTTTGGATACACCAAAAAACAGAAGAAAATCATACATAANTTACTATAATTAACCATGATAAACACAAATCCCAACATTGATAAAAAAGTAAGTTTTATTGGAACTTTGATATCCTCAGGAAAAATTGGAGAAGCTGAACCTCTACTCAAAGAATTACTGAAGAGTTCAAGCAATAATTCCGAGCTTCTGCATCAAATGGGAGTTGTAAAATATTTCCAAGGATTTTATGAAGAGGCAATCCATTATTTNTCCTCNGCAATTAANTATAANAAAAATAATNCTGACTACTATTTCTGGAGAGCGCTATCATTTGGAAGAAATAATGATAATTTGCGTGCTATCATCGATTATAGAAAATCACTAAGTTTGAATGCGAATAATGCATCATGTATTCACAATTATGCGAAAGCTCTTGGTCGAGAGGGCGAATGGCAATCAGCTTTAAAACAAGTTGAAAAAGCAATAAAAATACGCCCCGATGATCCAGATTTATTGGTTACCAGAGGATTTATAGAATTTAAGCTCGATCAGCTTGAAACATCAGATCATACTTTTAAAAAGATCATAGAGTCTCACCCTCAAAATTACGAAGCGATGTACTTCAGGGGTATTACGAATTTAAAACGAAAAAATTTCGATATTGGCTGGGAATTATTTGATCATCGCTGGAATAGCCCATCATTCTTATCGAAGAGATATAATTTTGAGACAGCAGAATGGAATGGTTCCTCCCGTGGAGAGAAGCTATTAATATGGGATGAACAAGGACCTGGAGATCAGACCATGTGCTCACTTTTTTTCAATAAACCTCTGGGTAATTTTAAAGAGATAATTATTTTGTGCGATCCACGGCTGCAGGGAATTTTTAGTAGATGTTTTGACAAAAATATTACGTTTTTACCAAATGATTATGATATTAAAAAAATTCAATATGATGAGCATCTATCAATGTTTGGTCTACTAAAATATTATGCAAAACAAGATCAAGATCCAAAAACAAACGGAGTCATATTAAAGTTTGATGGTGATGAGGTAAACAGGATAAAAGGAAAATTAAAAGGTGAAAAAAAGATTTGTGGCATTAGTTGGTTCTCCGAGAATAATCAATCTGGCAAAGATCGAAGTTATAGCTTGTTGAACTTTATAAAATCATTTGGAAATTCAATGCATGATTATGTCTATATTAATCTTCAGTATAACTCGTCAATCGAAGAGATCAGCCAAGTGAGTCGTAAACTTGGTGTAACTATTTATAACGATGATGAAATAGATCTATTTAATGATATCGATGGCCTTTTAAATTTAGCAGGCGCCTGTGATTTTATTATATCTATTGACAACACAACAATACACCTTGCTGGCGCAGCAGGCATTAACACACATGTACTACTTAACAAGCCGTGGGACTGGAGATGGCTAGATGGTATTAATATTTGGTACCCAAAAACACGTTGTTACCATCAAGAAGAGGCGGTTGACAAAAATAGTTTCCTCAAGCGAACAATTAGTAAAATTTGTCAATTAAATAATTGAGAGTCAAAAATGACTAACCTTTCAATATATCCATAATTATGAGATAATTCTTTATGTCTGGCTCTATCCAAAAATATCAAAATCTACTGTCTGTTTTTTGCGACAAAGCGGAGAAATATGGTGATGCACCATATCTTTGGTCAAAAAATAACAGGCATTATCAATGCCTGAGTTGGAATGACACATACCTTCAAGTTAAAAAATTAGCAAAGTATCTAAAAAAAATAGGTGTTGAAAGTGACTCAAAAGTGATGCTTGTCTCAGAAAATAGGCCTGAATGGCAAATAAGTGACTTAGCCATAATGGCAGCAGATGGGATATCAGTCCCAGCATACACAACAATTACATCGCAAGACTATGAATATTTAATAAGCCACTCCGAAACAAAAGTTATAATCGTATCCTCTGAGTTGTTATATTCAAAAGTTGAATTAGCTCTAAAAAAACTGAAAATAAAACGGGATGTAATAATTATCGATGATTTTGGACCAAAAAAAAATAATTTAATTACAATACATAAATGGGATGAAATCCACAGCAAGCCTGCGGACAATGATATCGATCACATATCTTATCAGGCAAAAAGAAAGAATAGAAAAGATATTGCATGCATCATATATACCTCAGGGACTTCTGGCTTCCCAAAGGGTGTGATGTTAAGTCATGGTTCAATTCTTCACAATTGCGAAGGTGCCTTCGAAATACTCGGACCGGAGCTAAATGATATTGATAATATACTTTTTTTATCGTGGCTCCCACTGTCACATTCATATGAGCATACCTTACAGTTTTATAATTTATATTCAGGTAACCAGATTTACTATGCAGAAAGTCTAGACAAGCTACTTCAAAATCTCGGTGAGGTTAGGCCTCACTTGATGTCTGCGGTTCCTCGGTTTTATGAAAGCCTTTTACAGAAGATTTCTCTACAAATGAGCAAAGAAGGTAAATTAAAACAGAAATTATTTAATGACACAATCGCATTAGGGCGGAAATTGTATGAGTATGATGAGCTCTCACTTGGGAGTAAAATGTATAACAAAATTTTATCTCTTTTGGTTCGAAAAAAGATAGGAAATAGATTTGGGGGAAGATTGGTAGGGTTGATCTCAGGTGGTGCTGCTCTAAATTACGATGTTGGAATATCTCTATACTCTCTTGGTATTCCAATCTACCAAGGCTATGGGCAAACAGAGAGTGGACCAGTAATATCTGTAAATTACCCAAAAAATAACAAGATCGATACCGTAGGTCGATTGTTGCCTAATACTGATGTAAAGATATCAGATGAGAACGAGATTCTTGTCAAAGGTGAAAATGTAATGAATGGCTATTTTAAAGATCCGGATGCAACAAAAAATGCATTTTCAGGAGAATGGTTAAAAACTGGTGATGTTGGGGTTTTTGATGAGGACGACTACTTAGTTATTACCGATCGCATGAAAGACATCATCGTTAATTCTGGTGGAGATAATATTTCTCCCACGAAAATAGAGACCATGCTGGTGATGGAGCCCGGAATTAACCAGGCAATGGTATATGGAGATGGAGAAAAATACCTAGTTGCAATTATTGTTATTGATACAAGTTTTGTGAATGAGATGCAGCCATCAAAAAAGATTATTGATGAGGCACTGAAACGAGTTAACCGTCAACTTTCAGCAATCGAAAAAGTAAAAAATTATATTATTGTTGATGAAGAATTTACAATAGAAAATGAAATGATGACCCCATCTATGAAAATAAAAAGGTATAAGGTGCTTGAAAAATATGAGGAGGCTTTGAGAGCACTATATTCAACATAAAGATTACTTATTATCCCTACATCGCTTCGAACAATATTTAACGTCACTCCAATTTAGTCTCCACTTCTTTCTCCAGCTAAAAGGTTTTTTACACCTAACACAAATTTTTTCAGGCAGATTTTTACTCATTAATTTGTTTCCGGTTTTTTAGATATAAAAAAAAAGCCAGCACTTCATATAAATACGTTGCAAGAAAATATACAACTTTATAATCAAGTAATTTTGCAAGAAACCTATAACGATTAATTTTAGACCAAATTAGCTTAAATGCATCTACGCCGATATATATCTTATCACCATCACTTACATGAAGTTTCCTTATTAATTTAGATTTTTCTATTGAGCCAAATTTCTCTGGCAAATCTTGATGCAAGTCAAAATATTGAATCGTATCTGTATTTTGTTTTTTGTAGTGATTAATCTCGAGTCTGCAGATAGAACAAGAATTATTATAGATTACTTGGATAGTAGGTTTTTTCATAAGAAGGAAGTTTAAGGGGGTTATAAGTGTTGGTGGCTGTCTAAACAACCACCAACGTTGTTATTATTTTGCGTCAGATGTAGCAGCAACCCATATAACAACACCAAATGCGATTTTGTTAACAAAATCAGCAAGGTTGTATATGATGTTGAGTGCATCTGCACTTCCGGCACCAGCATAACCAAGTACATAGCCGAGTGGGTAAATTGCCCAACCAACTGTTACAATGATTCTCAAAGCATTAAATGCTCGTTGAGAAGCTGGGGTACCATCACTTGCACTAATTTTACTTGCTTCACCAGCAAATATTTCGTAAATGATGTAGATCCAACCTGCCATCCCAATAATGAAAGCAAGCCAGACATTCATTGCACCTACTTCACCGAGATAACCGGCAACTAGCATTACAACTGATGCGATTAGCAGACGCCAGAATAGTGACGCTGCTACCACAGCAATAGCGGCTAGTATTAAGTAGAATTCAACAATTTGAAGTGGTACGGTTAACAGCCAGTCTACATATCGGAATACGATTGGGGACTCGCCTGTGCTAACCCAAACATCACGCATATAGAAATAGTGAATAGCAGCAATACCTGTAACCATTGCGGCTACAGTTAAAGATGTTTTCCATTTACCAACTGCGCGATCTCTTTCTACCCAGAAAAAGAATGTTGCTGCAACCATAGCTGCAGATATAATCCAGAAACTTACGCCGACGTAATCAGCTGGATTGAGTGCTCCTGTTGTCATAATAGTTCTCCCTTTTAAAATTAACTATATAACCCCTTATTTCCTTACCCATAAAATATAGAAAAATACACTAAAAACAATGTTTTTTTATAAAAATGTGGTAACTTTATGTTAACTATTTTTGGTTTGTAATTACATCAACTAAGACAGCAATAATCAAATTTAGGATTGTTATTGAGCCTATCGCAACAAAACTATAAAAGTATATCCATGACCACCAGAATATTTCTTGCATTGGCAGCATCACATTTTCCCAACTTGATAATGTAAGTACTTGAACAAGGGTTATCATAGATATTCCAAGATCCCCCCATCTCTGTGGATCCGATTGACCAAATAATATACTTCCAAATGACGCGTAAAGATAGATTATGATGAACAATAGCAAGGATACATAAAATACTCTTTTTATTGATTTTAAAAGTGCTTCAATTAGCTCCTTTAGCTCGGGTATAGCCGATATTAATCTTAAAACTCTAAATATTCTCAGTAATCTTAGAACAAGTATGGATGAGTTTGGACCAATTGGAATAATAGAAATTATTACTATCAAAGAATCAAAAACATTCCAGCCATTTTTAAAAAAATGTAATTTTTTATCCTCAGCAAAGAATCTTATACAAATTTCTATAACAAAGAAAACAGTAATGAATGTATCTAAAAAGTAGATAAGTGCTAATGCTTCTGAAGGGATATTATAGGTAGAAACACCTACTAGAAAAGCCGATAATATTATTGCACTAATAACGAAAGCCTGAAATAACCGATTATTTTTTATCTTTTCAAATAAATCTTTGGTCATGATCTCTTACCTATTTTTTGTAGTTTTATAAATCCACTCGCCGAAATCTTTATCAATATTTTTGATAGGAATACTTATAATACATGGCCTTTCGTATGTATGATTTTCTTTTATAACAACGGATACTGCATCATAGTTTTCTTCAATAGTCTTTAAAAAAATTGTACACTCATTTTGGGTTGAAATATTATTATCCCACTTAAACATGGATAAGGTCGTAGGTAAAATATTGCTGCAGGCAATCAAATCATGATCTAGTAAAGTTTTTGAAATTTGTTTCGCTTCATCTTCTGATGAGCATGTTGTATAAATTATAATAAAATTCATCGAACTTTTCTTTCAATAAATAATACCACAAGAGTATATAGCAATATCGAGTTCAGTATGTGCCATATCCAATGCGTGCCTAATGAAAATTGTGTACAAGCGTATAAATCTAGCTGGCGAAATCCAAGCGATATGATGAATATAATAGATGATAATAATAGCCCGTAGGAGATATCCAATTTATTTTCTCTGTATGTAATGTATGAAATAATTAACATAGAGAATAGAGCCATAAGATATGATGATATTTCTTGAATGCCAAAATAACTCAATGAATAATTTAAAATTAAAAATAAAAATATTGCAAAAGCAGAGACAGCTAACGTCTGTTTAAGGTAGTAGCGGATGGCAAGATACAGATATAGGAGAATAAAAATCATTATAGGAACTGTATCAGCTAGCAATGACCAAAGATTGCCAAATAAATGAAAGAGAAAACTACCAGTGCCTATAAAAAAAACAAGGATTATGAGAATAAATGAGTATATTCGTATACCTTCATCTTCATAATGCTTTTTATTATGTTTTTTTAATAATAAAAAGAAGGTAATCCAAAAAGCAACATTGGTGATAAAGTTTATTGGCTCCGAGAATATTTCAGGGGATATTCTTTCACAATATATATCAATACTTTGACTGAGGCTCACATTAACACACTATTTTTAACTTAGGCTTACAATTTTTTCGTTCGCTTCTCTCAATTGTTTTATTATATTCCGCATTCTTGGCATCATATTGTTTTCCCAATAGCTAAGCATCTTTATATCATCTCGGCTTTTGTTATAAATTTCGGAATAATGTAAAATTAACTCATCGGACCCCACGAGAAAGATTCCTTCGTCAGTTTCAACTGTTGGAAAACTTGCTTTTTGACCAGATTTATCAAGTATATACATGGTTATTTCCTCGTATGAAGATGCATCAGCATGAGCAACACTGATTTCAAAATCATCAAGCTTATTTATCTCGTTAAGAAAAATTATGAACTTATATGAGAATGGACACCCGCCTTTGACGAATAATTTACTTTTGGCCATTTTGCCTCCTTTTGAATTTTTTTTTATTATTTTATAAATTTACCTGTGTTTAGATCATTCATAGCCTGCATTAGTTCGCTTCGTGAATTCATTACGATTGGACCGTGCCATGCAATGGGTTCTTTAATTGGCGTTCCGGAGACAAGCAGAAACCTTACACCTAGCTCACCAGTCTGAAGTGAAACAAATTCTCCAGGGTCAAAATATATTAAAGTTTTGTTACCTGATGTGTCTCTTATATTTAATTCCCTTCCCTCAAATTCTTTTTCAACTTTTATTCCAGCTGGAGCTGAAGCGTATTTAAAATCTGCCTTGCCGTCAAAAATATATGCAAAGGTCTTCTTATATGTGTCTATTTTAATTACTTTGTGGGTGAATGGTGGTATGGAGATGTCTAAAAACTCTGGGTCAGCTGCAATGCCATCAACTGGCCCTATAACCCCTCTATAATTTCCAACTATTATCTTAATTCTTGATCCATCATCATCTTCAATAATTGGTATGTCAGTTAAATTTATATCTTGATACCTTGGGGTCATCATTTTTTTTTCTGAAGGAAGATTTGCCCACAACTGAAAACCATGCATCTGGCCTCTTTTATTACCCTGAGGCATCTCTTGATGCATAATTCCAGAGCCAGCAGTCATCCACTGAACGTCGCCACCCGATAACAAGCCTGTATTTCCCAAACTATCTTTGTGCTCAACAGTTCCTTCCAAGACATACGTTATTGTTTCAATACCTCTGTGTGGATGCCATGGAAATCCTGCCTTATAAAACTCTGGATCATCATTTCTGAAATCATCTAAGAGTAAAAATGGATCAAATTTCTCTGGCTCCATGAAACCGAAAACTCTATCTAAGGAAACTCCAGCGCCTTCAATAACGGGCATCGGTTTTGAAGTCGAATTTATTGGCCTGAGTGACATATTAATACCTTAACCTAATAATTTTACTACTGTGATCACTGCCATCGTAATTCCAAGTACAAAAGTAATAATTACTACCAACCCAAGGAAACTGGCAATCCTACTTAGAAAATGGGGTACTTCTATATTCTTAATTTCCCGGGACTTAATTTTGTGAAATATATATCCGGATAATAGAAAAATCACAAATAGTATCAGTGTATATTTAAGTTCGTTAATCATCATTCTATATTGATATGGGCATACTAAAAGAGTTTACTAGATATAAATAAAATTATATCCTTATAATCATATACATGCAAACAGGACAAAAAAATGCCAATTGTAAAAAAATTCAAAGATGCCGAATTTATTAGGATTAATGAGGGTATTCAATGTAAAAAAATACTCCAAAAAGATGATCTTGATGATAGTAGAATAACAATTGATTACTATAACGTATTTAATAAGTCTCAACTATATTATTCAAATAATGATAGTGACATTAGTTGGATACAAATATTGTCTGGGGGCATAAACATGTCTGGGGGAAAATTAAATAAGGATCAAATTATACTGATTAAAGGTAAGGGGGAGGTGCAATTATATGCAACCCAAGATACTGAGTTGGTAATAACAAAAATAAATAATTACAAAATGTATGAAAACAATGCTTCAGACACCTTTGATTGCAGTATAGATGTAATTAACTGGGGAAATGAGCCAATTCTAAAATCTGAACATGATGATAGAAAGAGAGTTTATTTATTATCGGAGTTACTTGCCGGCACTGAAGCTGTGAAGGGTGAATTGATAATTTATCCAAAAAATACATCATGTCCTGAGCACTATCATGTTGGAGCTGAGCACTACCAGCTAATCACAAAAGGTGAAGTTATTGCAGTGCTTGATGGCAAAGAGAGGAAACTTGAAAAGTATGATGTTTTGTATAATTTTGAGAACGAGCCACACTGGTTTTTTACAAATGAAAAAAGCTGTGATTTTGTAGAATTTTTTGTCCCTGGACAAAATAAAACAATTTGGACAAAAACAACTAATGTTTGTACGTGGTCTCCACTAGGTGTGGATATAAATGGTCAGTCACCATCTAGACACATCGAAAAACATGTACATGGTGAAGGAAAAAATATCTAAAAAGTGATCCAAAGATAAATCCGCGCCGTTTATTTTTTGTGTGGGTAGATGGTAGTTAGTAAAACCAAACCTCATCTTACATACTATATCAACATATCCCTATAAATCCCTAAAGGTTGATTTCACTTACCCACACTATTATTAACTTATTTTAGTAGCTCCTGTTTCACAAGAAATTAACTGACCATTCTCTATGGTATACGCGGCCAATACAGCTTCTTTTGTATTATCAGGAAAAACTATTACCATGTGTTCAACAAGAATATCATCATTCTCATAGACACATCTGTGACTTTCGACATTGAAAGCATCACTATTAAAGAATCCTTCAACCATTGCTAAAGTTTCTTCTTTGTTCATGGTCGTGCCAGTTTGATGCCTTACAAATGTATAGCTTTCCGCAAGCAACTCACCAAATGCTTTATGATCTTTATTCTCTCTTGCTAATTTCATTTTTTCAAAAAAATTCATACCTTTACTCCTACAGTTTATTCATGAAATATTGAAAAATTTTCACATACATACTATTGTGAAATTTTTAGTTACAGATATAACATAACCATGAATTTAAATGAATACGAAAAAATAGATAGAGAATATCTTATTCACCCAATGACTCACCTTGCCAAATTTGAGCGCGGCGAAATTGATCATAGAATAATGAAGTCTGCCAAAGGCACAGAAATAATTGATGCTAAGGGTAATTCATATACGGATGCATTTTCAGGGCTATATTGTGTAAATGTTGGCTATGGTTGTACCGAGATTATTAATGCAATAAAAAAACAAGCGGAAGAACTTGCCTATTATCATTGTTATTATGGAAATGCCACTGAGGCTTCAATCAAATTATCTGATATGGTGATTGAACGAGCACCCTCTAACATGAAAAAAATATATTTTGGTTTATCTGGCTCTGACGCTAATGACACTAATATAAAATTATTGTGGTATTACAACAATCTTATCGGTCACACGAAGAAAAAGAAAATAATATCGAGGAGGGGTGGATACCACGGAGCAAGTATTTTTACAGGTAGCCTTACAGGTATAAAAACATATCATACCAATTACGATTTACCTATCGAGGGAATACTTCATACGGAGTCTGCATTTTATTTCCACAGAGCTGATCTAGATCAAACAGAAGATGAATATTCCCAATTCTGCGCAGACCAGCTCGAAGAGCTAATTTTAAAAGAAAATCCAGATACTGTAGCTGGGTTCATTGCTGAGCCTGTTATTGGAAATGGTGGACTGGTGCCTCCACCACATAATTACTGGCCAAGAATTAAAAATGTCTTAGAGAAATACAATGTTGCGCTTATATCAGATGAGGTCGTGACCGGCTTCGGCAGACTAGGAAAAATGTTTGGTGTTGATTATTTTGGGATCGAAGCTGATATGATAACTGTCGCCAAAGGAATTACCTCGGCATACTCTCCCCTATCAGGGTCTATATTATCAGAAAAAATATCCAATGTAATCAGGGATGCAACCGATAAATACGGTGTTTGGACACATGGTTCAACCTATTCTGCCCACCCAATATCTTGCGCAGCTGGAGTCGCGAATTTAAATCACATAGATAATCATCAACTTATTAAAAAAGGTAAGGATATATCCGAATACTTTAATTTCAAACTAAAAGAGAAATTTCAAGATCACCCTCAAATAGGTGATGTAAGGGGTATTGGGTTACTATCTGCTGTTGAGCTTGTTAAAGATAAAAAAAATAGGAAATTTTTTGAAAAACAGGGACAATTATCTCAAGAGATAGTAACGAGGATGGCAAAAAATGGTGTTTTAGCTCGAGCAATGCCAGCAGGTGATACAATTGGTTTCGCACCTGCTTTCTGTATCAGTAATAATGAAATTGACACTATACTCGATGTAACTCTTCAAAGTGTAAATGAAGTAGTTAATAATTGATTTGCGCCAATGCGGAAATTATCTTTGGATCTGTCTCAATTGGACCGGAAATAGGAGTTTTTAATGACCATGGTAATCCTTCAGTTGCCTCCGCAAAAGTAAAACTATCAAATATACTATGCAGCAACCAACCTTCGTCCGACATAATAAATTTTGCTTTATCTGTTATAAGAATTGAGGGACCTTCTGCCAAATTTAGTTGGTCTCTAATTTTCTTAATATCCCTTCCAGAGCCCGGGCTCGTTGCAAAATCAACAGTGTCAACAAACCTCCTTGGATCATGAGGCATCAGAATAATTAAATTTGGTATTAAACATGCAATATCATGCGCTCCACCAGACCCGACCATCCTTATTTTTGGATTATCATAGTCTCCAATAACAGTTGAATTTAAGTTTCCAAATTTATCGATTTGTGCTGCAGATAGTAAACCAACATCTATTCTACCGGCCTGCAAATCTGAAAACACGGAGAGGCTATCTGTTATCATATCTGCACCATGTGCGATTGATGGACTGCCAGTTGAATAAGATTTAGAAAGCGGTAGAGCGCCAATTGCGCCTGACTCATAAATAAGATTGAGCTCTGGTTCGACACTGAGTTTTGCCAAGCATGCTGCGTCCGATGGGATACCAATTCCAACAAAACAGGACTTATATCCCACAAGTTCGGATGCTGCGATTATTGCAATCCTCTGATTTGGGCTATATTCTCTATAGTCAATCTTCATTTTTTACTCCACACAGACCCTCTTCAAGCTCTTTGATTTTTGTGCTTCCAATTAACTTCTTATATTCTTGTATATTTCTAGCATCATGAACCCAATTTTTAAGGTAGCTAGATAGTTTATCCTCATCTCTTGATGTTGTATCATATTCGATATAATGATCATCATCCCTTGAATAAAAGCCCGAAACATATGATGGGTATGCCCCCCATGGAAGTTCAATAATATTAGAAACTCTGTGTGATGGTATAACTGTTTTTTCTGGTGCCTCTTTTATCTTTGAATTACTAATAATTTTTTCTACACTGACAATAATCTTATCTGATGCTAGCGCCCCTTCAACAGTGTCACCATCAATGCCCCACATTTGAATGTTTCCGTACTTATCAGCACATTGTGCGTGTATGAGTGCAATGTCAGGCTTTAGTGCAGGAATTGCTGAAAATTTGTGATCTGTGTATGGACATGTAACTTGTTTTAGATGACCAATATTACTTGGCTTATCACCAATCTGTAGAATCTTCGATGGGATAAAACTAACACCCATCCTTGCAGCATGTAATCTCATTATGATCGACTGGTTTGTCCACTCTTCAATTTCTATTGATTTTTTTTTGTATGCTCTACTAAATGAGTGCGACAGACCAACGGTTGGATTTCCAACATAACCGAAGATTACTTTTTTTACAATTTCAGATGCTATTAATTGGTCGAATAAAATATCGGCTCCCGATCGGCAAATGGTTAAATCTAGTATTTTTTGACGAATTAGCTCATGGGATAGATAAAATGGTATTAAGTGACCAAAGCCGCCAATAAATATATTATCTCCAGCATTTACATTATTCTTTATTGCGTCTTGTACTGTTGAAGTTTTATCAATCATAAAAATTTGATTTTTAAATAACGTTCTTTGTATGAAGTTCTTTTATATACTCTTCGTCGTATCCAAGGGAGGATAAGACATCATTATTATCTTCTCCAAGAAGTGGTGGCGCTTTATCAATCTGCGCTGGTGTGTCAGAAAATTTATATGGGACACCCAACATCTTAAGTGTTCCGGCTTCTGAATGCTCTATATTTACGACCATGTCATTGGCTATAGTCTGTTCATCTGCCAGTGCACTTTCAACAGTATTAACAGCGCTTGCAGGTATATCTGAACTCAATAGCTTCTCAAGCCATTCTGTAACTGTTTTGTTTGCAATAACATTTTGTATTTCTTGATCGATTAATTGTCTATTTATTACCCGATCAGCATTTTTAGTGAACCTTGTATCTGTTGCCCACTCTTCTTTGTTCAAACATGCGGCAAATTTTGTAAACTGAGTATCATTTCCAACAGCGATGGCTATACTTCCATCTTTCGCCTCAAAAGTCCTGTAGGGTACGATATTTGGATGCCCATTTCCAAATCGTCTTGCTGGCTTACCGCTAACAAGGTGATTAGCCGCAACATTAACTAACATCGAAATACTGGTAGTATACAAGCTGGTCTCTACTTTTTGTCCTTTACCAGTGTTGTATCTGGAATTTAATGCTCCCAAAATAGATATTGTTGCATTCATCCCTGTACATATATCGACTAATGCAACACCAACTTTCATCGGTTCTCCACTTTCTTCACCTGTGATACTCATTAGCCCACTTTCAGCTTGAAGTAGAAAGTCATACCCCGGTCTTTTGCCTCTTGGACCTCTGCCACCATATCCTGTAATCTGGCAATGTATGAGCTGAGGCGCTTCTTTCTCTCTCCATTCATCAGTGATTCCATAGCTATCCATTGTGCCATACTTAAAATTTTCTATCAGAACGTCAGCTTCCTTGAGTAGTCGTTTAAGGATGTCGATACCTTCCTCAGATTTTAAGTTTAATGTTACACTTCTTTTATTTCTGTTAATACCGAGGAAATATGCAGCTTCACTCCCTGCAAATGGAGGGCCCCACGCTCTTGTGTCATCACCTT
Source organism: Rhodobiaceae bacterium (assembly GCA_002699615.1). Taxonomy (GTDB): domain Bacteria; phylum Pseudomonadota; class Alphaproteobacteria; order Rhizobiales; family TMED25; genus TMED25. The sequence goes on from PAAM01000019.1 coordinate 103,264, forward strand.
TTCCGGGTTGCTCAATCTTGATGATTTCTGCACCCATATCACCCAGATTCATAGTACAAAATGGACCCGCCAATATTCTACTTAAGTCTAGCACCTTAATGCCAGTTAAAGGGCCTTGTTTTTTTTTAGCCATAAATTGTCCTTTTTGTGCTAGTTAGATCTCTCGTTTTCGTCATTATCAAGCCCATCAAGGTATGCCTCAACATTTTCTCTTCTTCTTTCACGGAACTGCTGAAAGTCCGGCTTCCTTTTTTCAAGAAATGCGTTCATGCCTTCAAGTGACTCTTCAGAACCCCATACGTGAGCGAGAAGTTCCATACCATGCTGCCAACTGGCATATAACGTATCGGAGTCATGATTAAGCGATTTCTTTGTCTGTCTTATAGTCTGACCACTTCTATCGATGAGTCCTTCACACCACTTTTGGGTTTCTTCGTCTAACTTATCTTTTGGAACCACTTTGTTGATCAATCCGATACTTACAGCTTCTTCTGCAGTGAATCTTCGGGCCATAAAAATCATTTCCTTTGCTAACCGTGACCCAATTAGTTGCGGAAGATATTGAGTTGCTCCGACGGTAGGACAAGCGCCCACTACTGCACCACTTTGTCCAAATACAGCATCATCCGCAGCAATAACTAAATCACACCATAGTGCCAACTCATGGCCACCCCCCATGCAGTAACCATGTACAGATGCGACTACTGGAATTGGCAGACCTCTGATTGCCATTGCTAGCGCTAACATGCGATCATTCCAGTGCGCTGCGTTGATCCAATCTAATCTCATCATTGCATGAAAATCACCACCTGCAGAGAAAGCCTTATCACCAACTCCATTAATCACGACACAAACAATTGATGGATCATTTCGCGTAGATAGTACAGCGTCTGTTAACTCATCCAGAGTCTGCTCACGAAATGCATTCCTTACATCAGGTCTATTTATTGAAATCCAGGCGACTTTGTTTCTAATTTCAAATAATACTTCTTTATATTCACCACCAGCTTTTGACATTTTTACCTCTGTTAATTCTATTAAATTTTTGACAAGAGGAAATTATCATTCTTTTTCATCCTCTTCAACCTCTATCAGTACGCCACAAACTTCACTAGGGTGAATGAAATATAAATTTCTTCCGTGATAGCCCTTCGTAGGCTCTGATAAAATATTTATTTTCTTTTCTTTTTGGTTATCATATGCCTGGTTGACATTACTTACTGAAAGACAGTAATGGTGCAAACCGCCTTTTGGGTTTTTCTGTAAATACTTAGCAATTGGTGATTTTTCACTGAGAGGCTCCATAAGCTCAATCTTTAAATTTGCGAAAGATACTATTGCGATTTTGATATCCTGCTTCTCTATTATTTTTATGTTTGATACATTGGCACCAAAGACTCTCTCATATTGAGTTATAGCATCTTCAATACTTGGTACAGCATGAGCAATATGATCTACGCTAAAATCAGACTTAGCCTTTTCAAAAACACTTCCATTCATAGTTTCANCCATAAAAAATAAAAATAATTATAGNTATCATTTTATATATGTATGAAAAAAAAATCTATGTATAATGAAAAATATTTTATATTCTACGTTATGCATTTAATTTAAAAATTTACTGTGAGGAAATCTAATGTTAAATCCGTTTAATCAACCAGAACTAATAAAAGCTGAGGTATTTACTGAACTACCTGAGAAATATAGGGATACAAAACAAACAGCATGGTCAAATCCAAATAGACAAGGGGCAAAAGTAAATCAGTTTCTTGAAGGTCCTTCATTTGACAGAATGGGTAATCTGTATGTAACGGATATCCCTTTTGGGAGAATTTTTAAAATAACTCCAGATGGTGAATGGGATATTGTTTGTGAATATGATGGTTGGCCAAATGGCTTAAAATTCCATAAAGATGGCTCCGCATATATAGCCTGCTATAAACAAGGTTTAATGAAATTGAATGTAAACTCAGGGTCAATTGAGCCAATAATAGATACTATGTANTCCGAGGGGTTCAAAGGTCTTAATGATCTACATTTTACATCAAACGGAGATCTGTATTTTACTGACCAAGGTCAGACAGGCATAATAGATCCAACAGGTAGAGTATTTAGGCTNACTGCAAATGGTGAATTACACAAGCTTGTCACAAATGCACCAAGTCCAAATGGCATAACAGTAAATAACACAGAAAATCAAGTATACGTAGCTATAACAAGATCTCAACAAATATGGCGGCTTCCACTNATGGCTGATAATAGTGTTAGTAANAGTGGCGTTGCAATACAGTTGTCAGGAGGTCATGCTGGACCCGATGGACTTGAAATGGACTCGGAGGATGGAATGATTGTGAACCACTTAGGCGTTGGCGTTTGGAGATTCGATAATAATTGTTTACCCACACATTTAATTTACACGGATAATCACAGCCTGATGACCAATACAGCGTTCGGGGGGCCAGATAGAAAAACACTCTACATCACAGACTCAATGAACGGAAGAATAATGAAAGCTACCCTGCCCGTAGCAGGAAAGCTTCTGTACGGATTATCATAATTAGAAGTTTGAAATCTATAGAGGATATATTGGTGTAATTATGAACAACGATTATTTCATCGACAGTCTGGATAATTCGTGTAAAGCAATTTTAAAAGAGGAATACCCTGTTTTTAGTGAACAAGAATACCTCAGAAGAATCTCCCTGATTGAAGACATCATCAAAAAAAATAATTTAGATAAGGTTATCATATACGAAGCTTTAGGTTCAGGTAATGCTGTTCAGTATTTCACGGGCTGGCACACCACACAAGAGGCCCTTGTCGAGATCAAAGAGAATGAAGATATAAAATTGCACGTTGAACATTATAATCACCTCCCGATGGCTAAGAAACTTATCAATAGCAAAACAAAACTATTATGGGGAGAGAGGCAGCTCGCAAGTAAAATATTACCCGAAATAATAAATAATCTTGGCCGTGGAAATACAATAGGAATAATCGGAAGGCTTCCGNATAGCTATTTAATAAANCTTCAGGAAAAAAATATTGATATCATTGATATCTCTAAAGAATATAATTTGATGAGGTCGATNAAAAGTGATGAAGAATTATCTTGGATGAANATCGCTGCNGCTCTCACAGACGAGGGTATAAATAATATTGTNTCAAACCTCAAACCAGGACTTAGTGAACACGAGATGTCACAAATAACTCAGTGCGGTTATTTAAAACACGGGGGGCACAAAATAATCAATTTTTTTGGAATTACAGATATGAATAACCCCGAAAATTGTGTGCCATACCAATATACCTCCAATAAAAAAATTACACAAAATGATATAATTACAACTGAGATAAGCTCCCACTTTTGGAATTACCCTGGACAGGTCCTTAGAACAATAGGTTTTAAAAAAATGACTCCATTATATGAAGATTTACACGCTTGTGGCGACGAGGTCTTCAACGGTATTTTTTCAATTCTAAAAGATGGCACTTCAATTGAAGAAATTGATGCAGTCTCATCAAAAATTGAAGATGGGAGTTTTTCAATTTGGGATGACTTAATCCATGGTTATGGAGGGGGTTATTTAGACCCAGTAATAGGAACAAGAAGTCGACCTGCTAGTAGCTATGAGGGTTTCAAATTCAAAGAAAATATGACCGTAGTTATTCAGCCAAACGTCATAACAAATGACCACACTGCTGGCATTCAGACAGGGGAATTGGTTCACATTCAAAAGGATAAATCCGTAAGAATGCATGGCTTTAAGATGGGATATATTCAGCTTTAAATTGGATTCAGAACAATCAAATATCAAGATTGGAAACGCTCAAGGCATTTTCTTGGATGAACTCACGTCTCGGTTCAACATCGTCTCCCATAAGCCTGGTGAACAAATTACTCGCCTCATCAGCTTCTTTTACCTTAACTTGGAGTAAAGTCCGCATATCTGGATCTAAGGTGGTTTCCCATAGTTGGTCGGGGTTCATTTCACCGAGACCTTTATATCTTTGAATTGAAGCTCCTTTTCTTCCATTAGCTAATATCATTTCAAATAATTCTGTTGGGGTATGAACAATCTTTTCACTTTCTTTGAGCTTCAATACTCCAGGTTTAAGATATATTTCCTGAAGCATCGATGATAGCTCGTTTAGAGCTATTGCGTCGGAGGTGAGCATAAACTGCTTATCTATTGTGTAGACCTCTTTTACTCCTCTGTTTTCTCTTTCAAAGATCAAATCATTTGCTTCGTTTGTTTTCCCCAACCAAGTGTTAGTAGATTGATCAATGCTATATTTACTATTTAACCTCTTNGCGATGTAGCTTGCGGTTTCGTTCGCATATTCATTGTTATCATATAACTTATGATCCAATGCACCAGCAATTGCGCATTCTTCAATTATGAACTTCGGATACTTATTATTTATTTGTCCAATTATTACGTTCAGAGAGCTTGATATTTTTANTATTTCTTTTAAATCATTCGCACNGTGTTCAGCCCCCGAGCCGCTCTTGTANACTGTATTATCTAATCCAGACTCNAGAAGGTACTCTTCGAGCTCTTTATCNACTTTTATATATCTCTCAGATCTATTTTTACTGACCTTATATAGTGGAGGTTGCGCAATATATAAGTAACCACCATCAATTAGTGGACGCATCCACCTGTAAAAAAAGGTTAGCAATAGAGTTCTTATGTGTGCACCATCCACATCCGCATCTGTCATAATTATAATTTTGTGATATTTCAGCTTATCAATGTCAAACTCGTCTTTTCCTATNCCAGTACCCAATGCAGTTATCAGTGTTCCAATCTCATTNGAAGAGAGCATNCGATCGAACCTNGCTCTTTCAACATTCAAAATCTTGCCTCTCAATGGAAGTACAGCTTGGCAATCTCTGTCCCTACCTTGTTTTGCTGAGCCGCCTGCAGAGTCGCCCTCAACAATAAATAACTCAGACTTTGCAGGATCTCTCTCGATACAATCCGCAAGCTTTCCCGGCAAACTGGATATATCCAAGGCTCCTTTTCTTCTTGTAAGCTCTCTTGCTTTCCTTGCTGCTTCCCTGGCAACAGCAGCCTCAAAAATTTTAGAAATTACACTTTTAGCTTCATTTGGGTGTTCTTCAAACCAGCTTCCNAGAGCGTCNTTGACACAGCTCTCNACAATNGGTCNAATTTCTGACGAAACNAGCTTATCTTTTGTTTGACTNGAGAATTTAGGGTCAGGCACTTTTACTGATAAAACACAAGTCATTCCCTCTCTTGCATCTTCACCAGTAATCTGAATTTTGTCCTTTTTTTGAATATTTACTTGCCCGGCGTAGTTATTAATTGTACGGGTTAGCCCTGCCCGAAAACCAGCGAGATGTGTACCTCCATCCCTTTGGGGAATATTGTTTGTAAAACATAATATATTTTCGTGGTAACTATCATTCCAACACAAAGAAATTTCAACCGACAGCCCCTCTTTTTCAAGCTTAAGATTTATTGGGTTATCAATCAACAGCTGCTTAGATTTATCTAAATATCTAACAAATTCTTCTAATCCGCCCGTATAATTCATACTTACTGATTTATTATCAATGCCCCGATTATCAGATAAATTTATCTCAACGCCTGAGTTCAAAAAAGCCAACTCTCTCAGTCTGTGTTCTAAAGTCTGAAAATTAAACTTAATATTTGTAAAAATCTTATCTGATGGATAAAAAGTGATTTCTGTTCCAGTTATCCGCTCTTCGCAGGGCCCAATTTCCTTGAGTCCGTCCTTCGGAACGCCATCCAAGAAAGACATTTCATGAATGGTTTTGCTTCGGTATATTTTTAGATCTAGTTTGGAAGATAAGGCATTAACCACAGACACCCCCACTCCATGAAGACCCCCTGAAACTTTGTATGAGTTTTGATCAAACTTACCACCCGCATGGAGTTGAGTCATTATAACCTCTGCAGCTGAAATACCTTCTCCCTCATGTAAATCAGTTGGAATTCCTCTGCCGTTATCTTTCACTGTTACGGAGCCATCAGGATTTAAAATTACGTCAACTTGATCACAATGGCCTGCCAATGCTTCATCAATAGAATTATCAACTACTTCATAAACCATATGATGTAGACCCGACCCATCATCAGTATCTCCAATGTACATTCCTGGTCTTTTTCGAACAGCATCTAGTCCTTTGAGGACTTTTATCGATCCTGCATCATAGTCTTTTTGTTGCTCGAGATTTATATCGCTCATGTATGATTTTGCACGCGTTTTTAATGATTATATTAGATAAAAAAAAACGTGATTCTGCAAGTTTTTAATCGACTATGGAGTTCTATGAGATAGTTTTCCCTTGTTAATGTTAAAAATGTCTGTTTTATCCCAAATATAATCAAATAAATTCTCCGACGTACCAGTTAGCCAAGTCTGTGAGCCAATTTCCCCGATTTGTTCAAATAAATTTGAAACCCGATCGTTATCCATATGAGCAGTGATCTCATCAAGCAAAAGCACTGGTGATACTCCATTATTTATTTCTTGGTAAACTCTTGCTTCAGCCAATATAAGTGATACAAGGAGATTTTTCTGTTCACCTGTTGAGCAGTTCTCAGCATACATATTATTTTTATTGTAATAAAGTGTGAAATCAGTTCTGTGAGGCCCAACACTTGTTCTGTTTGACTCTCTATCTCTAACTCGAGATTGATAAAATAACTGTTGAAGCTCTGCCTCTATTTCGATCATTGATGACCGTTTGTTTATATTACCAAGTTCCTCGCGCATAATAATCTTCGCAGAAGGAAATAGATTATTTTTTACCTCAGCATCCATAATTTTATTTAATTGATTGATAGCGATATCCCTTGAAATTATTATGTTTACTGAAAGTTTAGATATTTGTTTTTCTAAATTATCAAGCCAACTTATTTTATTATCCGCATCCATTAGAACTTTGTTTCTTTGCATTATGAGCCGCTCATAGCTTTTAATATTTTCTTCATGACCCGGTTCAATTAAATGAACCAACTTATCAAAAAATTTTCGTCTATCTGTTCTTTGCCCAATGAAAAGTCCGTCCATTTGGGGTGTTAGCCAAATAATTCCGATGCATTCACTAAATTGCCGAGGGCTCTTTAGAAATTTCCCGTCAATCCGGCACTGCCTAGCCTTGCCATCAATAATCTGGGGACTTCCAATACCAGTGCCTAATTTTGTGACACCATTAGATGATTTTACCTCCATAAATATAGACCATCCCCCATTCCCATTTATATTTGACTGCTCTGATAGCTGGGCACTCCTCAATCCCTTTCCAGATGCAAACATTGATATCGCTTCAATAATGTTTGTTTTTCCTGAACCATTTTTACCTACAAGGGCAATAAATTTTTTATCAGTAATTATCGATGTAAAGCTATGGTTTCGAAAATCAGTTAATTTCAACTTGGAAATATTTACAGAATTTGGAGCAATTTTTTTTATTTTATCCATAAATGATATTTATAAACCAGATTTGGTAATTTAACTTATTTACTTGACTTACTAACGCCGACTCTTGCTGGACGGAGAATTCGATCATTTATACGATAACCTGGCTCCACTAAATGAACGATTATTCCAGTTTCTTTTTTAGAATCTGGCACTTCAAACATTGCTTCATGCATTGTCGGATCAAATTTCTCGCCTGTAGGATCGAACCTCTCAATTCCATTTCTTTCAAATATTTGAGTGAGCGACCTCATTGTTAATTCTATACCTTCATAGAGAGTCTTAGTAGCCTCGTTGCCATCAAGGTTGATATCTTTGATACTTTCTATCGCTCTTTCTAAATCATCTGCAACAGTAACAATATCTCTTGCAAATTTTGTTGTTGAATATTTGATGGCATCTTCTTTCTCTTTAAGACCTCTTTTACGTGAGTTCTCCATTTCTGCTGCCATCCTTAAAATTCGATCATTCGCCTCATCTAACTTTACCTTCAAATTTATATCGTCCTTAATATCTTCAATTGGGGACTCGTCGTCTTCAAGATCTATCAAGTCCTCCGGCATAGTCTCCTCCTCGAGCCTTTGGCTCTCCCCTTGTGCTTCTGATTTCTTTTTTTTATCTCTCGTATCGTTCATTAGTTTGCTAACCTTCTGTTTAACTTAAATTCAAAATAACCACCCGGAATAGTATATCCAATATCACACATTTAACCTAAAATTTTCTTCATAAGCTCTGCTGTATAATTCACCATTGGTATTATTTTCCCATAGTTCATTCTCGTTGGCCCAATCACGCCGAGAACACCTATAACCTGTTTTTTTTCATTTTTATATGGTGTTACTATCATAGAGGAGCCTGATAATGAAAATAATTTATTTTCAGAGCCAATAAAAATTCTTACACCTTCGGCTTTTTCCGCCATTCCAAGTAATTCCATTATTTCTTGTTTGTTTTCTAAATCTTGAAATAAATGTCTCACTTTTTCAAGATCATCATTTGCTTCAATGTAAGAAATTAACTTGGATGCACCTTTAACTATTAAGATTTTATCGTCTTTTTTATAATTTGAATTACTCCAGGTTGCGAGACCTTGTGTTAATAAATCAGCGGTTTCCTTATCCAGCTCGCTTTTTTTATGCATAAAGTCAGACTCAATTCTCTTGATGGCTTCATTCAGCGTTAAGCCCCTCATGTGGTGATTAAGATAGTTACTCGCGGATGCTAAGCTCGAAGCTGTAAGGCCCTCTGAATTATTTATAATCCTATTTTCAACCTTACCGTCTTCGTCTACGAGAATAACAAGAATTCTTGTTTTATCTAAAGACACAAATTCAATATGCTTGACGTATTTTATATCTTTATTTACTGATACGACGCCCGTGCAATTTGTCAGACCGGACAGCATTTCACTGGCCTTACTTAGGGCATCCTCTAATGTCATATTACTTGTCATCGCTTGCTCTTTCATTGCCGCTTGATCTGTGTCGGTTAAATTGCCAATCTCCAGCATTGCATCGACGAATAATCTAAGGCCACCTTCTGTTGGTATCCTTCCTGAACTTGTATGAGGAGAATATATTAGACCTAGAGACTCCAAATCGTGCATGACATTTCTAATTGAAGCGGCGGATAAATTTATTTTATCCATTTGTGATATCGTCCTCGATCCGATTGGAGATCCCTTATCCAAATATTCCTCAACTATTCTTTTGAAGATTTCCCGTGACCTATCATCAAGCTGTAATAAATTTGAATTTTTACTAATCATTTTTGTTGTTATTCGTTTTATATTTTAATTCTTTATTTTTATACCTTATATTAATAAGAAAAATAACCTAAAATCAAGAGACATACATGAGAATAAATAATAGGAAAATAACGGCAATTCGCCCAATAAAAATAACACCAAATATAATAGACAATGCCGATGGCTCTTGTATGATTGAAATCGGCAAGACGCGTGTTATATGTACAGCTTCAATTGAAAACAGAGTTCCATTCTGGCTTAAAAATACGGGAAAGGGTTGGATCACAGCAGAATATGGTATGCTACCCAGATCAACAAATCAGAGAATGTCGAGGGAAGCAAAATCTGGCAAACAAACAGGGCGTACCCAAGAAATCCAAAGACTGATTGGCAGGAGCATTAGAGCTTGCGTTGATTTAGAGAAAATTCCTGAAAAGCAAATTGTGATAGATTGTGATGTTATTGAGGCTGATGGGGGCACAAGAACGGCGTCCATAACAGGTGCCTGGTTAGCACTAAAATTTTGTGTAGAAGGAATGATGAAGCAAGGGCTCATAAATAAAAGTCCTATAAAGAGTCAAATTGCTGCTATATCATGCGGTATTTTAAATGGCCAAGTACTCATTGATTTAGATTATGAAGAAGATTCAGCAGCTGAAGTTGACGCAAATTTTGTTTTCACAAGTGATTTTGAACTGATTGAAGTTCAATCTACGGGAGAGGAAAGAACTTTTAAAGTCGATGACTTGAATAAAATGTTAGATTTGGTAAAAGAAAATTCTCATAAAGTTTTTGAAGCTCAAAAAAAAGCGATCTAATAAATATGTTTAATCTTAATCAACATAAACTACTAATTGCCAGTCACAATGAGGGTAAGATAAATGAATTTCGTGAACTCCTAAAGCTTCTAATGATTGATATATCATCTTCTAAGGAATTAAAACTTCCTGAGCCTATAGAAGATGGGAATACATTCGAGGAGAATGCTCTTATTAAGGCAAAATCTGCTTCCAATTTATCAAATTTAATTTCTTTGTCTGATGACTCGGGTATTGAAATTGACGCATTAAATGGGCAGCCAGGTATATACTCTGCAAGATGGGCGGGGCCTAACCGAGACTTTAACCTTGCAATGCGTGAAGTTATAAAATTGCTCGATGATAAAAAAGTTCCAGTTTCTGACAGAACAGCAAGATTTGTATGCGCGCTATGTCTTTTCTATCCAAGTGGAGAATATCATTTCTTTGTTGGAAAAGTAGAGGGTTTAGTGGTTTGGCCACCGCGAGGAAAATATGGTTTTGGTTATGACGCAATATTTAAACCGCTTAATATGAATAAAACATTTGGAGAAATAACATCTGATGAGAAACATTCCTGGGCGCCTTCGAAGGTGGGTTTATCACACAGGGCAAAGGCGTTTGCAAAATTAGTGAGTTATTTATCTCAAAGAAAAAAGTAACTTATGTCCCGCACAAGTATTTATATCCACTGGCCTTATTGTCTATCGAAATGTCCCTATTGTGATTTTAATAGCCATGTTGCACATAAAAAAATTGATCAAGAAGACTTCTTAGAGCTTATAAATAAAGAGATAAACTATCACAAAGATTATCTAAATGACAAAAAAATATCATCTATTTTTTTTGGTGGAGGAACGCCATCCTTGATGGATCCTTATGTTGTGGAGCGAATTTTAATGCATCTATCCAGCCAATCTAAAATTACGAGAAATACAGAAATAACCATCGAAGCAAATCCGACGAGCGTAGAGTTAAAAAAATTCAGGGAGTACTCAAAGATTGGTATAAATAGAATATCAATTGGCGTTCAGTCATTAAATAACGATGATTTAAAGAAACTTGGCAGGACTCATACAGCTGAACTGGCAATTGAAGCTGTAGGTATTGCTCAAAGTTATTTTAAATCGGTTTCAATAGACTTAATCTATGCTCGACCTGGCCAGAGTGAAAAATCGTGGCAGTTAGAGTTAGAAAAAGCACTTTCTCTTCAAACACAGCACTTATCCCTTTATCAGCTAACTATTGAGCCAAAAACTTTATATGAAAAGTTATATAATTTGGGGAAAATTGAATTACCAAGTGAGCAACTCTCAAACAAGCTATATCAACTTACTGAAGAGATTTGTGGTAGATTCTTTCTAAAAAAGTATGAAATATCAAATTTTTCAAAAAAAGGATTTGAGTGCAAGCATAATTTGAATTACTGGAATTGTGGTGAATGGATCGGCATTGGTCCAGGCGCTCACTCTAGAGTAAAAGCAGGAAATAAAAGGAGAAGGTCTTTAATTAACGAGTATGATCCAAATAATTGGGGTGAAAAGATAAGAAATTATGGATATTCTTTTATTGAAGACATTGTCTTGACTGATGAACAGAACCAAGACGAATATATTGTGATGTCAATGCGAACAAAGAATGGTTTAAACCTCAGTAAATTCCAAAACTTAGGTGGAAAATTGAATAGGGATAACATTAATTCACTTATAACCGAGGGCTATTTGATAACCGATAAAGCAGAGAAAAATATAAAAATTACAAAAAAAGGCTCGCTAGTTTGCGATAGTATTATAAAAAATATACTGAATTGAGGATAAATAAAAAACTAAAAATGGAAATTAGCCCAGGATTATATATTGTTGCCACACCTATTGGAAATCTTGAAGACCTATCTTACCGTGCAGTGAGAACATTAAATTCTGTAGATATGATTTATTGCGAAGACACACGTGTATCGAAGAAACTTCTCAAGCATTATCAAATCAAAAAGCAGCTATTTATTTATAACGATTTCAGCAGTGAAATATCGCGAAACGAAATCTTAGATCAACTTATTGATAATAAGGCAATCGCATTAATTTCCGATGCGGGAACACCCTTAATATCAGACCCAGGGTATAAATTAGTTAACTTGTGTAGGCAAAGAAAAATACCCACATACACAATTCCTGGACCGTCAGCGTTAACATCAGCGATCGTATTATCAGGACTGCCAACAGATAAAATTTATTTTTTAGGGTTCTTACCGAGAACCATTTCAAAACGAAAGCAGGAGCTAAAAAAAATTGAAATTCTGAATGCTACAATTGTCATTTTTGAGAGCGCGAAGAAAATCCATAAAACCCTAAAAGAGATACAAAATTATTATGGCGATATTGAAATTGTAATAACTCGAGAAATGACAAAAATATTTGAAGAGACTATAACGAATAAAATTAGCAGTATTTTGGAAGAAATAAATGAGAAACCAATGAAAGGCGAAATAGTAATCCTATTTAATACCTCAAAAATAAATGCTGATAGTCTTGATTTTGCGGAAGTAGAAAATGACATAAAAAAACTGATAAAAGATTTGCCTGTAAAACAAATTACAAATATGATTCATTTGAAATATAACCTTCCAAAAAAAATGGTATATGATCTATGTCTAAAATCAAAAAAAACTAAATAGTATTTTTGATTTTTTAAATAATAACTTTAAAAAAATATAATATGAAAATCATAGTACAAATGGACCCTATAGAAACGCTAAACCTCGCAGGTGATAGTACTTTTGCACTTCTTTTGGAAGCCCAGGAGAGGGGCTATGAATTAGATATTTATACCCCAAATATGCTAACCCTGCGTGATGGATTATTAACCACTGAAGCCCAGCAAATAAATGTCTTTGATAAGCCCGACAGGCTAGAAAAAATAAATCAGACGCGATCTGTGATGCTTGATAAGTACGATATTATATTAATGAGGCAAGATCCTCCTTTCGATATGGGCTATATCACAGCGACCCATCTTTTAGAAACTATACAACACAAGACACTTATTCTAAATAATCCATTTTATGTTCGAAACTGCCCAGAAAAAATTTTTGTAAATAAGTATTTAGATTTTATGCCTCCTACACTAATCACTCGAAATGTAGCTGAGGTGATTAAATTTAGAAATAAACATGATCAAATAATAATTAAACCTCTATACGGTAACGGTGGAGCTAATGTTTTTTACTCTGATGGAACTGATAGGAACTTCGGATCAATAATTGAAAATTTTTTAGAATGGAGTAAGGAACCTTTTATAATTCAAAAGTTTATTCCAAAAGTTAAAGATGGTGATAAGAGGATAATTCTTATTGATGGAGAGATTGCGGGAGCGATAAACAGACTTCCACAAGAAGGTGAGATCAGATCCAATATGCATGTTGGAGGCCAAGCCATTAAAACCAAAATTACGAAGCAAGACATTAAAATTTGTGATGCTATTTCAGGAGACTTGAAGAATTTTGGCTTATTTTTTGTTGGGATAGATATAATTGATAATTTCATAACTGAAATCAATGTGACCTCTCCAACAGGCATAAGAGAGATACTCGAATTGAGTGGTATTAATGTTGCAAAAATATTTTGGGATCAGGCTGAAAAAAAAGTAAGCAAGTAGTAATAAGAATAATGAAATTTTGAATACACTCAGATGGCAAAAATAACTCAGAAGATAAAAGAATATAAGTCACATAAATATAAAAATAAAATCCTCAGTATTCGCAAGCGAATATCCAAGGAACCAAAAGATATCGAATTAGATGCGAGATTAGCAAAAACAAGGAATGAAATAAAGGCAGCGCAGCAATTAAGATTTCGAGTATTTTATAAAGAGCTATCAGCAAATCCCAATATACTAACGAGATTTACTCGACGGGATCGAGATACTTACGACAAAATCTGCCAACACATGCTTGTTATTGATAAATCAAATAAAAAAAGAGGTATATTATTAATCGGTAAAAAGAGAGAGAATGTGGTTGGGACTTACAGACTTCTTCCTCAGAGAGAAGCAGAATCAAATAAAGGATTCTATAGCCAAGATGAGTACGATATTAAACCACTTATTGAAAGACATGGAGAAAGAAAATTTCTTGAGCTAGGGCGCTCATGCGTCCTAAGCTCATATCGTAAGAAATCTACTATTGAGCTACTTTGGCAGGGTGTTTGGAAATACATATTAGAGAATAATTTTGACGTGATGATTGGGTGTGCAAGCTTTCAAGCAACAAAACCTGAACAAATTGATATGGCGTTAAGCTTTCTTCATCATAATGCATTAGCACCTGAGGAGTGGCGAGTTAAGGCAAAAAAAAATAGATATGTGAATATGAATATGATGAGCAAAGAAGAGATTGATAATAAAGAGGCACTCAAAAGTATGCCCCCACTGATTAAGGGATATCTGAGGTTAGGCGCTTTCGTTGGCGATGGGGCGGTAATTGATAAACAATTTGGTACAATAGATGTTTTTATTGTAATGCCTCGCGAGAAGATCGAAAAAAGATTCGTAGATAAATTCACTATATGAGAACATTAAACCCGTTGCACTAGATGAAATTAGATAATGATAAACAATATCAGAGTATGTTGATAATCTGTCCGGACGTTAAAATGTTATCTGCAGATATGAATGCACACAAAAAAGTATAAATACTCGAATATGGACAAAGACATAGACATACTAATAAATGCAAAGACTCTTACTTTGTCTATAGATAAGATTTTATTAAAAAATAAAGATAATATTCCAAAAATTCGTGAGGATTTAATTTTGGAATTATCCGATATGATAGTAGCAGCTAGAAAAAAAGCTGAGGCCTTACTAAAGAAGCATGGGAATGGAATTCGGACAGCACGAAGTATATCAGAATTCCAAGATACGCTTATAAAAACAATTTATGAATTTACAATCCAAAATATATATTTAACAACGGACCAAAACAATATTGATAAGATATGCCTCGTCGCTGTTGGAGGCTACGGTAGGGGAACACTTGCGCCTTTTTCAGATATTGATCTGATGTTCTTGCACTCAAATAAACTAAATGATTGGACAGAATCAGTGATCGAATACATCCTATATATTCTGTGGGATTTAGGATTTAAGGTTGGTCATGCAACAAGAAACTTAGACCAATGCCTTGAACTCTCCAAGTCTGATTTCACCATCAGAACATCAATTTTAGAAGCAAGATACATCTATGGTTACCGGGATTTATATGAAAACTTAAAACAAAAGTTTAACTCTGAAATTGTCGCTAAGACAGCAGATGAATTTATAGAAATGAAGTTAGATGAGAGAGATAAAAGACACAATACATTTGGTTCATCACGCTTCCTTGTTGAACCTAATGTTAAAGAGAGCAAAGGTGGCCTACGAGACTTACACACTCTATTTTGGATCGGTAAGTATCTTTTTAGAACCCCGGCGCTCGAAGATTTGACAAAAAATGACGAATTCCTTACTTCATCGGAATTAAATAGCTTTAAAAAGGCAGAAGATTTCCTCTGGGTTGTACGATGTCATCTACATTTTATCTCAAACAGAGACAATGAAGTTTTAACATTTGACAAGCAACTCGAACTTGCATCACGGTTGGGATATGCGAAGAGACCAGGTCAAAAAGATGTTGAACGTTTCATGAAGCACTATTTTATGACTGCAAAGGAGGTTGGAAATTTAACAAGAATAGTTTGTGCTTCACTTGAAGAAAGATCGATAAAAAAGGACCCAGCTGTATACGAAGTTCTAGATACCCTTCTCTCTTTTAGAAAAAAACAAGATCAAAGCAAGAATTTTTATATTAAAAAGGGGAGGCTATATAAAAAAGATAATTTTAGCTTTGATAAGAATAAGTTGGATCTGATAAGACTCTTTATTATAGCTGACCACGATAATGTATTACTCAGTCCTGAGATAATACAATCTATTAATAGGTCCCTAAAGATTATTGATAGTGATTTACGAAATAGTAAAATCGCAAATAAAATTTTTTTAGAGCTATTTTCAAATTCAAGGGAACCAGAGAGTATACTTAGAAATATGAATGAAGTTGGTGTTCTCGGAAAATTTTTGCCTGATTTCGCCAAAGTAGGGGGAATGTCGCTTTTCAACCTTTATCATAACTATACTGTGGACGAACACCTTCTAAAGACAGTTGGTTTTATGAGCAAGATAATAAATAATAACATGAGCCAACCTCATCCATTTCCCTCAAGTTTTAATGACAAGCTAGATAACAAGAGGGTACTTCTCATCTCTGCATTTCTGCATGATATTGGCAAAGGAAGAAAACAGGATCACAGCATTTTAGGGTCACAAATATCAGAAAAATTATGTAATAGATTTGGAATGGGCAAGGCGGAGGTTTCGCAGACGGCATGGCTTGTAAAAAATCACCTAGTTATGAGTGATATCGCGCAAAAAAGAGATTTATACGACCCCAAGACAATAGTAGATTTTGCTAATATCGTCAAAAATCAGAAAAATTTAGATTACCTCTTAGCTCTCACTGTCGCAGATATAATGTCAGTTGGTCCAAATATTTGGAATGCCTGGAAAAGTGGCCTCCTAAGAACACTCTATGATGAGACATCAAGTTACTTAAGTGGTGATAAGAATAAATCTATTGAAAATGAAAATAACTGTATCAAAGCTCAAAATAAATTTAGAGAAAAGCTATCTGATTGGCCAAAACTACTTATGAATTCTTATATTCACAGATTTAGTAATAATTACTGGCTTACAACTTCAATTGAGCAGCAAATCGAACATACAAATATTTTAAAAGGTATAGACTCAAAAAATGTCTCACTTGAAATTTTTAGTGAAAAAAATATTAAGAGTAACACAACAACTATTACTTTGATAGGACCTGATTATCCAAATTTATTAGAAACACTTGCTGGAGCTTGCTCACTATATGATGCGAACATAATTGATGCGCAAATAGAAACTACTATTGATGGAATTGCTATCGATACCATATCTGTCAGGCGAGATTTTAATGATGAAGATGAGGGTAGAAGAATAGATAGAATCTCAGACTGTATAAAAAAAAGCCTTGGAGGTGAGTTATCGCTCGATAGAGAAATATCCAAAAAAAATACAAGCATTCGCCACGAAAAAACATTTGAGGTCATAAATAAAGTTAACATAACAAATGAATTTTCAAATAACTCCACTGTTATAGAAATTGAAGGAAGGGATAGACCTGGATTACTCTATCAAATTACGAATGTACTGAAAAATACAAACATCAATATTAAATCAGCTCACATTGTTACGTTTGGTGAAAAAGCAAATGATATCTTTTATATAACTAACCTTTTTGGAGATAAAATTTATACTCCTGAAAAACTATTATCAATGAAAAGTATGTTGTTATCTTCGATGGAAGAAAATAAGTAATCTAATTTATGAATATAATTAAACCATTATTCCGAGTTTCCGGTATGACACTTATAAGTCGATTACTTGGATTTATTCGGGATATTCTAATTGCGGCAACTTTTGGCGCAGGAACTATTGCTGATTCTTTTTTCATTGCTTTAAAGTTTCCAAATATTTTTAGAAGAATTATGGCAGAGGGCGCTCTTAGTATGTCCTTTATTCCAATGTTTTCAAAAAAACTACCCAATAAAAACGAGGCAAAAGTTTTTTTTAGAGAGATTTTTAACTTCTTATTTTGGTCATTACTAATAGTTGTAAGCATATTCGAAATACTTATGCCTTTTTTTGTCTACATAATAGCACCTGGTTTTTCGCAAGATCCAAAAAAAATAGATTTAGTTGCAGATTTAGCTCGTATTTCCTTTCCATACTTATTTTTTATATCCCTTATAACGCTCCTATGCGGTGTATTAAATTCGTTAGGAAAATATTTGCTCGCAGCATCAATGCCAATATTTGTGAATATATCGATGATAATTGCTTTACTATATGTGCAGACAATGGAAATGCACAATACTGCTAATGCATCTCTATTATTGATGCTGAGCTTCTTAATATCAGGTCTTTTTCAATTAATTTTATGTATCTATGGGTGCAAAAAATATGGTTTCTTTCCAAAAATAAACTTCCCAAGAGTATCCGATAATGTAAGAAAATTTATGATCTTAAGCTTCCCTGCAATTGGAGCTGGCGGTATTATCCAAATAAATATTCTAATAGGGAGTATTATTGCATCATACGAAGATAAAGCTGTGTCGTATTTATATTATGCTGACAGGATTTACCAGCTGCCACTCGCTATGATTGGTATCTCTATTGGTATTGTTCTTCTTCCAGAACTATCCAGAGAAATTTCAGCAAAGAATCAAAAAAATATTAATCTAATTCAAGAAAAATCACTTGAAATTTCACTCCTTCTCGCGATACCCGCTGCATTTGGATTAATTTTCCTGTCCCAAGAGATTATAATGGTTCTGTTTGAACGAGCTTTCTTTACATTTACAGATACGCTTGCCACTTCTCGCGCATTGATTATTTTTGCCCTTGGACTACCGGCATTTGTATGTGTAAAAATTTTTCAAATAATGTTTTTTTCAAGAGAAGATACAAGGTCTCCAATGATTTTTGCTGCAATTAGTGTATTTGCAAATATCATTATCTCTATAGTTCTATTCCAGTATTTAGGTTATTTAGGTATTGCAATTTCAACAACTATATCTTCGTGGATAAATCTATATTTACTTTATAGAGAGTCATTGAACAAAAGATATTTTATTTATAGTGCAAAACTATTATATCGAGTTATCAAAATCGTTTTAGCCTCAATAATTATGGTACTTATTCTCTACATGCTTCAAACGAATTCGGTAATTTTAAAATTTTCAGATAGATCTATTGTCAATTTTTTAATACTTTTATGCTACGTTTTCATAGGGATCGTTTTTTATGGTCTAATGTGCCATATACTTAAAATTATTGAATTAAAGTCCTTTTTTAAATATATACGATAAGATCATGAGAGTTTTTTCAGGTATACAACCATCAGGCAACTTACATCTTGGAAATTACCTTGGGGCTATTGTAAATTTTGTTAAATTACAAAATACAAAACAATGTATCTATTGTGTTGTTGACTTACATTCAATTACAGTGTGGCAAGATCCTGAAAATTTAAAGAGGAATATTCATGAAATTACAGCTGGATTTATAGCCTCCGGTCTTGATCCAAGTAAAAGTATTATCTTCAATCAAAGCAGTGTTCAAGAACACGCCGAACTATCCTGGCTTTTAAATTGTGTAGCCAGAGTTGGCTGGCTAAATCGGATGACCCAATTCAAAGAAAAAGCAGGAAAAAATAAAGAAAAAATGTCTGTAGGGCTTTACACTTACCCTATCCTAATGGCAGCAGATATCCTCGCTTACAAAGCTACACACGTACCGGTCGGTGATGATCAAAAGCAGCACATTGAATTAGCGCGCGATATTGCTCAGAAATTTAACATTGATTTTCATGATAGGATTCTTGAAATTACAAATGAGGAAGAATTTTTTGTACTACCGGAGCCTCAAATAACAGGCCCAGTGACTAGGGTGATGTCACTAAGAGATGGTCAGAAAAAAATGTCGAGTTCAGAATTGTCTGATATGACAAGAATTAATTTGTTGGATAATGCAGACCAAATTTCAAACAAGATAAAGAAAGCCAAAACCGACTCTGCTCCTATTCCTGAGAAAATGTCTGAGATTAATAATCGTTATGAATTAATGAATTTATTATCCATATATGCGGGAATCGTTGGTCAAAGCCATGAAGAAGTATTAAATGTATTTTCTGGTAAACAATTTTCTTATCTAAAGGATAACCTTACTGAATTATTAGTTCAAAATATTTGTCCAATCGGTAATGAAATGAAGAAAATAATTAACGAAAAAGAATATCTTGAAAAGACTCTTAAAGAAGGTGCGGAAAAAGCAAGAGTAATTGCAATACCTGTTTTAGCAGAAACAAAAAAAATAATAGGTTTAGCTTAAATTTATGCCTATAATATAAATATTATTGATATTTATGTTTCTTAGGATGTCCAAAAAAATAAGAAAATTTTTAGTTGTTGTTGACGATACATCAGAATGTTACAGAGCAATTAGCTATGCGTCGAGGCGTGCTTCGCAGACTAAAGGAAAAATCACTTTACTTAGAGTTGTGAATACATCGGATTTCAAAAATGTTTATGGTGTTGAAGGTATTATGAAACAAGAGGCTGAAGATAATGCAAGGGAGATATTGAGGGTATATTCTGAAAATGTAAATAGAGACACCAGTTTGGTACCAGAATTAATTGTGAGGTTTGGGCAGCCAACAACCGAGATTATTGATTTTATAAATGAAGATGGCTCAATTTCATTACTTGTTTTAGCCGCAGCATCGGATAGCATGAATCCAGGACCACTTGTATCACATTTTACCGGTTCAAAGGCTTCAAATTTTCCTGTTCCAATTACAATTATCCCGGGACAGCTAACCGAAGACGCGATATTGGAATTAACTGCGAATTAGAGCTAAACGCCCCAATATTAATATAAAGCTTGAATTATAAATACATAATATTTAAATTAATAATATAAATAAGGATATTTCATTATGTTTATTGAGACGGTATCAACACCAAATCCTAATACTCTAAAATTCATTCCTGGATGTGACGTGTTACCTGGTTCTACGAAGGAGTATAAAAATCCAACAGAAGCAGAAGAGTCACCACTAGCAGCAAAAATATTTTCAATCGATGGAGTGGCTGGGGGATTTTTCTCAGATGACTTTATAACTGTCACTAAAACAGCTTTTGAATGGCCCCAACTGAAACCGATTATACTCGGTGAAATTATGGACCATTTCCTGTCTAACAAACCACTAATTGTTGGAAATAGTAATGAAAAGCAGGAAGAATTCTTTGACGCCAAAGATAGTGATACCGTTGATAAAATAAAAGATCTTATTCAAACGAGGGTGCGCCCAGCCGTTGCCCATGATGGTGGAGATATCACATTTCAAGGATTTAAAGCAGGCACAGTTTATTTAAATCTTCAAGGTGCATGCGCTGGCTGTCCCAGCTCAACAATGACACTAAAAAATGGAATTGAAAATTTACTAAAGCATTACATACCAGAAGTAATAGAAGTTGAGGCTATATAATTCGTTATGATTACCTTGCTAATTGATGTTGTGTCGAACAACTCAATACTTGCTTTATTTGACCAAAAAAAGAGTCAAAAAGCTATTGAAAAAATTAGACTTGATCATAATGAAATGCGTAGTGAAAATGTTATTCCGGCGCTCGAGTCACTTCTTGATAATAGTACTTATTGTTATTCCGATATTAAAAAAGTAATTTGTGTTACTGGACCGGGAAATTACACAAATATCAGAACAGGTATTGCAGTTGCAAAGAGTATTTCGCTTGTAAATGATATTGACGCCTATGGTCTAACCCAGCATCAACTAATTGCTCAAACATCACAATATCCTCTGATACAGGGTGACCTAGTTGTGATAATACACTCTATGCATGATGATTTTTATTATCAAAAATTTGAAAGTAATACACAAAAGAAACAGGACCCAATTTTACTAAATGCGGCTGATATTATGGATAAAATTGAATCTAGTAAGGCTAATATAATTGAAACTGGAAATGAATTTCTGAATTATCTTATTAAAAAAAATATAGACCTAAATAACCTTCATAGTAATTATTTAATTCCAGATAGTTCACTAAGTAAGATTTGTGCGTCAACCTCAGATGATTTTTCAAAGATTGATGCAAAATATATTAAGACTCCAAATTTCGTGAAATATACAAAAAAAAATATTTATGAATGATTCAACTACAGATTTTGAATTCGCTAATCAAGATGATATTGAAAATATCATAAAAATAATGAGAAATGGATATTACAAATGTTGGGATAGAGAATTTTTTTTAGATCTAATAAAAAATAGAAATTCTTTATTATGTGTACTAAAAAAAGAAAAGAGTATAATAGGTTTTATTGCGGGTAAGAAATCTGAAGAAAACTGCGATATAATCATGCTAATTATAGATATCAAAAATCGTGGAGAGGGATTTGGATCCTTATTATTGAGTAATACACTTCTTGTTCTCAAAGATATGCGTGTCAAAAACATTTACTTAGAAGTTGCTGTTAATAATAGCTCCGCGATTAGTCTCTATGAAAAATATGGTTTTAAAAAAATTAACATCAGGAAGTCATATTATAAATTTAATAAAACAATGATAGATGCAGTATTATATCGAATGGTCAATTCTTAAAATTGATGGTATATTATAATATATAAAAAATGCAGAAATGACCAAATAGAATGGTTAAAAATAGTATAGAACAAAAATGTGTACAAAAAGGCTTGAGAATGACAAAGCAGAGAGTAGTTATTGCTCAAGTCCTCTCGTCATCCAATGACCATCCTGATGCAGAGGAATTATACAGAAGAACAATAGCTATAAATAATAGAATTTCTCTTGCTACAATATATCGAACACTCAAGATATTTAATGATAATGGCATACTAGAAAAGCATGAGTTTAAAGAAGGAAAATTTCGATATGAAATGGTCTACAAAGAACATCACGATCATTTAATTGACGTTGAAACAGGAAAAGTGATTGAATTCCAGGACGAGGAGATTGAAAAACTACAAGAAAAAATCGCAAACAAATTGGGCTATAATATTATTAATCATCGTCTTGAAATATATGCAGTAAAAAAAAGTAGTTAGTAGTAATTAATCATGTCATTACTTAAAAGTTGTCTAATTATTTTTCTTATTTTTTTCATAACTTCTTTTTTACTTCCAATTCAAGCATTCCTGCGTATTTTTAAAAAACCACTTTCAACAATAATCCCAATGATTTACCACAGGCTTGTCCTTAAACTCCTCTCCATAAAGATCATTGTAAAAGGAAATATAGGTGAAGATGGATCACTAATTGTTTCAAATCATGCCTCATGGATAGATATATTCATAATAAGCTCAGTCATTAAAACTTCCTTTGTGTCTAAGAGTGAAGTTTCTAAGTGGCCTCTGGTAAGTTGGTTAGCAAAACTTCAAGGAACAATATTCATAAATAGAAATAATCCTAAGGAACTTACAAAAATAGCAAGTGAAATACATGATAGGATATCGAAAAAACAAAATGTTGTCTTGTTCCCCGAGGGAACATCGAGTGACGGGAATAGAGTTCTCCCCTTTAAGTCATCTATATTTATGCTTTCTGAAATTACAGACAGAAGCAAACTAAATATTCAACCAATATCTATTGCTTATACCAAGTATAATGGATTGACTATGGGAAGAATTGAACGCACGCTAATCGCCTGGTATGGGGATATGGATCTCCTAACCCATTTATACAAACTTATCCGCTCAGGCTCATTCGAGGTGGAAGTAACTTTTCATAATAAAATTGACATATCTGAAAAAAAATCTAGAAAAGATATTGCTCGTGATTGTGAAGTTATTGTGAGAGATGGATTTTTAAAATCTCTTAACAGAGGAATATGAAAATATGAAAAAAGTATATGTAAAAACATATGGCTGCCAAATGAATGTTTATGATTCTGAGCGAATAATGGAGTCTCTAGATAAACAGGGTTTCACTGAAACAAAAAATTCTGATGAGAGTGATATTATAATATTTAATACTTGCCATATACGAGAAAAAGCAGCCGAAAAATTATATTCTGATATTGGTAGATTAAAAAATCAAAGCAGTACAAAAAAAGTTATAGTCGCAGGGTGTGTTGCACAAGCCGAAGACAGTGAAATTATTCGCAGAATGCCAGAGGTAGATATGGTAATAGGACCACAAACTTATCATAAACTTCCTGATTTTGTCTCAAGATTAGATAAAAAAAAGAAGTTTATAGAGACAGACTTTCCGGCTGAAAATAAATTTAATTTACTCACAAAAAGAAAGAGGCTTGATAAAAAGCCTACCGCTTATTTAACCATACAAGAAGGATGTGATAAATTTTGTACCTTCTGCGTTGTTCCATATACGAGAGGCGCAGAATATTCCCGAACCACCGCAGAGTTATTAGAGGAAGCAAAATCACTTGTTGATCAGGGTGTGGTTGAATTAACATTGCTAGGTCAAAATGTGAATGCATATCACGGAGAGAGCATGACTGGTGGTACATCAAACTTAGCTGATCTGATATACGAATTATCTAAAATTGTTGGAATTAAAAGGTTAAGATACACAACAAACCATCCAAATGATGTTAATAACGAATTGATCCATGCCCACAGAGATATTGAGAAGTTGATGCCTTACATACACCTACCAATTCAGTCGGGCTCCAATAAGATATTAAAAGCAATGAATAGAAAGCATACGGTCGAAAAATATATAGAAATAATAGATAAAATTCGATTAGCAAAAAAAGGAATTGCAATTTCTTCAGATTTTATTGTTGGGTTCCCTGGTGAGTCTGATAAAGACTTTGAATACACTATTGATCTTATAAAACAAATCGGATTTGCTCAAGCCTTCTCTTTCAATTATTCACCAAGGCCCGGCACACCATCCGCAGATTATGATACACAAATCCCTAAAAGCTTAAAGGACGAAAGACTCCATCGACTGCAGCAACTACTAAAAGAACAACAATTCCAATTTAATAGCCACTTTATTGGTAAAAGTGTTCAGATATTGGTTGAAAAAACAGGGAAGGAAGAATGCCATTTAGTTGGAAGAACGCCTCACTTACAATCAGCTTTTTTCAAGGATATTAAAAAAATATCTAAAATCGGAGAATTCGTTGATATTAAGATAGATTCTGTAAAAGTTAATAATCTAAGTGGTGAGCTAATTGAAAGCAGTTAAACCGAAACAGAATTTAATCGTGAAGCAAGTATCAGATTCTTGTATGAATATTGTCATTAATGACTCAAGTAAATTAGTCAATATCTTTGGCAAAAATGATGAAAATCTCAGATTAATTGAAAAGGAAGTATCAGTTGAAATTATACCTCATGGGAATACAATACAAATTTCGGGTGAAAATTCAAATGTAAATATAGCGAAGAGTATTATTTTAGATATGGTCGAAAGAGATAATTTAGGTGTAAACAACAATATCGATGAAGTTTCAGGCTCAATAAGGGTTAGAAATGTTACAACCAGTAAGATAGAGTCGAAGAAAAATATTATTAAAACAAAAATTAAAACAATTCTTCCAAGATCATTAAATCAGGATGAGTATATAAATTCTATTTATAACAACCCCCTAACATTTGGTGTTGGGCCAGCCGGAACAGGTAAGACGTATCTCGCTGTAGCTGCAGCAGCATATTTTCTAGAATCTGGATTGGTTGATAAGATTATATTATCAAGACCAGCCGTTGAGGCTGGTGAAAAACTTGGTTTTTTGCCTGGAGACTTAAAAGAAAAAATCGATCCATACTTACGACCTCTCTATGACGCACTTTATGATTGTCTCCCATCAAATAAGGTTCAAAAAGGGCTAGACAACAATACAATTGAAATTGCGCCTCTTGCATTTATGCGGGGGAGAACTCTTGAAAATGCATTTATAATTTTAGATGAAGCACAAAACTGTAATTCAATTCAAATGAAAATGTTTCTTACTAGACTTGGCATCAATAGCAAGATGGTAATTACTGGAGACCCAACACAGATTGATTTACCCTCTAACATAAAGTCTGGATTACTTGAAGCAATCCAAGTTACAAAAAATATGAGCCAGACAAGACAAATAAAATTTAGCTCAGATGATGTTGTAAGACACTCATTAGTTAAGAAAATAATTGATGCGTATGATAAAATACTCAAAAAATGAACTTATACCAGATATACTCATAGATTTTGACGAGTGGAATAATCACTCAGGAATATATTTAATCATTGAGAAGGCTGCAAAACATACGTTAAGTTACATTAATAATATTGAATATCAGGAATTGAGTGTATTGCTTACATCGAATAAAAATATTACTGCCCTAAATAAAAGGTTTAGAGACATCAATAAAGCTACAAATATTTTATCATTTAAATCTGAAAAACCCCATCTTGGCGATATAGTTATATCATATGAATATATATTAGCTGAAATTACTCAACAAAGTAAAACTCTCAACGAGCATTTAAGCCATCTCATAATACATGGTATTTTACACTTGTTGGATTTTGATCATGAAAATGACGAAAAAGCTGCTGAAATGGAAGAAATCGAAATTAATATCATGAATGATCTTGGTTATAAAAATCCCTATCTATTACGTGGATGATATATACTTAAATTAATGGCTTTTAATTCAATAAAACCAAACAATCTAAGCTTTTCCCAGAAATGTTTAATAAATTTTTTGATGGGCTCACTTTCAGTACTATCTCTCGAGCCCGTAAACTTTTATGTGATTCTTTTTTTAACAATACCGATTTATATCTTTAATTTTGATAGTCTTTATGATGAGAGAAAAAAGTACCCAAGAAAAAAATTTTTCATAAAGTGCTTCCTACTCGGGCTGTCTTTTGGGTATGGTTTTTACTTCTTTAGTCTTTATTGGATCAATATTTCACTGTTGTATGAATTAGATATTTACTATTATTTTTTGTTGCCAAGTTTATTATTAGTCCCACTACTGCTATCTATATTTTATGGTCTATCAGCTATCATTTCATCTCTTTTTTATCCAAGAAATATCTCAAGAATATTCATTATCTCGATAGTCTGGACAATCTCAGAATACGTCAGGATAAGCATCACTGATTTTCCTTGGGCGCAAATTGGCCATTCTCTTATTCAAATTAATACCATTTTACAAAGTGTTTCTGTCTTTGGTGAGCTATTTTTAACAACGCTAGCAATAATAGTCTTTTCCTTGCCGCTAGTTTTATTTTTCGACAAATCACCTGATTTGAAATTTACATCAGTTACGATCACTTTATCAACCTTAGTGGGGGTTATTATTTTTGGATTATCAAGACCTGATGTATTCGTAGAAAAAAATGACAGGATTGAAGTCAACATAATTCAACCAAATATAAAACAAAAAGACAAATGGAATAAAGAACTAATCCAAAAGAATACGAATAAATTAATATCTGCTACTCTTGAGATCTCAAAAAAAAATGAAGAAAAAAATCCTCATAAGAGATATTTTATATGGCCCGAAACGGCCACACCCTATTTGATTGATGAAAATCTTCAAATAACTTCTGATTTAACAAAAAATTTATCATCAAATGACTACCTAATGCTTGGATCCCTTCGACGAGAAAGTAAAGGGACAAAAAACGACACCCTATACAATAGTTTTTTTATAATTAATAATGAAAATAAAATTATTGGTAAGTATGATAAAAATAAACTGGTACCATTTGGTGAATATTTACCATTTAGTAGACTCCTATCAAAAGTGGGATTTATGAATTTTGAGATATTATCTGGAAATTTCTCAAATGGTCAGGGAGGTATAATTGCATTGGATGACAAATTAATCTTGCCGCATATACTAATATGTTACGAAATCATATTTACAGAAATTCTACATAGCCAAGATCAAAATACAAATTTCATATTAAATGTAACAAACGATGCTTGGTTTGGCCAGAGCTCCGGACCTTACCAACATTTTAGTATGTCTATTCTGAGGGCAGTTGAACGTGGATTACCTGTGGTGAGAGTCGCAAATACCGGGATAAGTGGAGTGATTGACTCGTTTGGTCGAGTAATTATCAAGTCAAAATTAAATACAGAATATTATAACAAAGCTATCTTGCCACAAAAAACCGGTATAACCTTTTATACAAAATATGGATATTATTTTTTATTTTCTGTTTTGCTGCTCTTTTTTTTATTAATATACTGCTTAAATAAAAAGTTAGTTTCAAAAAAATAAATCAGAAACAAAAATGTCGAAAAATCCATACCTATTTACAAGCGAGTCTGTTTCCGAAGGTCATCCAGATAAAATTGCTGATCAATTATCTGATAGAATTTTAGATAAATTCATTCATCTAAATCCAGATACTCGGGCAGGTATTGAAACGTTAGTTACATCTAATCTCGTATTGCTAGCTGGTGAAACAAGCCTCAAGAATTTTCGCGAGAAAGTTGATATTGAGGACCTAGTAAGAAATTGTATTCGTGAGATTGGCTATGAAGATGAAAATTTTCATTGGGAAAAAGTTGAGATCCTAGACAAAATTCATGGGCAGTCAGCAGATATTGCAAGAGGAGTTGTGGAAAGTGAAAATAAGACTCAAGGAGCTGGTGACCAGGGCATAATGTTTGGCTACGCAACAGATGAAACAGACAGCTACATGCCAGCATCTCTATATTATGCAAATCAAATTTTATCACAAATATCTTCAGAAAGAAAAGCCGGTAATTTGAAAGAGCTTGGACCGGATGCAAAAAGTCAGGTAACTTTACTATATGAAAATGGTTATCCTGTTAGCATAAGTAAAATTCTTGTATCAAACCAGCACAATGTGAGTGTAAATAATATTCACGTCAGAGAAATATTAGAAAAAGTTATTCTATCTACCTTGCCAAAAGAATGGTTAAAAAGTGACAGTGAAATAATAATTAACCCAACTGGTAGATTTGTAATTGGGGGACCAGATGGTGATGCTGGGCTTACTGGAAGAAAAATTATTGTTGACACTTATGGTGGAGCAGCGCCTCATGGTGGAGGTGCATTTTCAGGAAAAGATCCCTCAAAAGTTGATAGATCAGCAGCTTACATAGCAAGATACATTGCCAAAAATATTGTACACGCAAAAATTTCTAGAAAATGCCAAATTCAAATCTCATATGCCATTGGCCTCTCATATCCTTTATCCTTATATATAAAACTTGATGATGACGCAAAAGTAGATACAAAAAAACTATCTAATGCGATAATGAAAATTGTTGATTTATCACCAAAAGGAATAATAGACCACCTAGCACTAAAAAAACCAATATATACTAAAACAAGCTGCTATGGTCATTTTGGTAGAGCCCCAAGTGAGGACGGCTCCTTCTCATGGGAAAAATTAGATTTAGCTGAAAAGTTATTATCTGAGCTTTCTTAATTATGAAAAATGATGAACGCCATAAATATAAGCTTTATGGAAGAAAAAGAAGCCGCTCTCTTAATATTCAAGATCAATATATTATAAAAAATTTATTCCCTTTATACCAACTTAAAGATGAATCAATTTATTCTAATCACCATGATATCGAATTTGAAATTGGATTTGGGTATGGGGAACATCTTTTATGGCAAGCAGAAAATAACAAGGATAAACTTTTTATTGGCGCGGAGCCTTTTATAAGTGGAGTTATAAGTCTAATTAAAAAGATCAATGAGAAACAAATTAAGAATATAAAAATTAGCACCACTAACGCCATCAATATCCTAGATAACTTAGCAGATGATTGCCTCTCATCAGTTTATATATTATTTCCTGACCCGTGGCCTAAAAAAAGACACCACAAGAGACGCCTAATCAATCCAAATAGTATAGATAAACTACACAGAGTACTGAAAAATGATGGCCACATCTTAATTGCGAGTGATCATAAAGGCTATATATACTCAATATTATTTAATTTTTTACAAGATAACCGGTTTAGCTGGATTTGTGAAAAAAGTAGTGACTTTACAAAAAAACCGTACTTATCAACGCAATCAAAATACGAGAAAAAAGCTATCAAAAATAATCAAAATCCGGTCTATTTGACTTTCAAAAAAATAAGCTTGTAATATTTATCACGTAAAGATATAATTATGAATAATTCAGAATTTCAAATACGTTAGGCTTTCTCGAAAAGCCTTTTTTTTTGCATGTTTTGGTATTACATAGAGTATAAAAAATATGGAAGAATATCGGATAAAAAACGAAACATTGGAAGAAAATAAAATTTCTTCACTAATTGAATCTGAGCTTGAAAAACTTGGTTATCTCATAGTACAAGTTAAAATCAATAGTCATGAGAAAGCGTTACAAATTATGATGGAAAGGATTATTGGAGGATTAGGTATTAATGATTGCTCAAAAGCGAGCAGAGCAATTATGCCAATGATCGAAGCGAACGCCTTGTTACCAGAAAATTATAGAATTGAAATATCGTCCCCTGGAATTGATCGTATATTAGTTAGACAAAGAGACTTCATTCAAAATATTGGCAATGAGATAAAGGTTGAATTAAACAAGAAAATTGAAAACAAGAAAAATTACAGAGGTGAGATTTTGGGACTTAAGGAAGAGTGTTTACTACTCACAGATAGCAAGAAAAATGATGCAGATGATAAAATCAGAATACCAATTAAGAATATTAATAAGGCTAAATTAATTTTTAGTGAAAAATTATTGAAACTTTAACTTTGGAGAATAAATATGTCCGAGTCAGGAATTAGCGCAAACAGACTTGAATTACTACAAATTGCAGATGCAGTTGCAAGGGATAAGTCCATCGATAAAAATATTGTAATCTCTGCAATGGAGGATGCAATACAAAAGGCGGCGAAAACTCGTTATGGGAGCGAAAATGAAATACACGCAGAAATCGATCCAAAAACTGGGCAAACAAATCTTGCAAGATTACTTGAAGTTGTGGAATTTGTTGAAAATAAGGCAACTGAAATAGATTTAAAGGCTGCAAAAAAAAAGAATAAGGAAGCAGAGATAGGCGATTTTATCTCCGAAGAACTACCCCCAATTGAATTTGGAAGAATTGCAGCCCAAAGCGCAAAACAAGTTATATTCCAGAAGGTCAGAGATGCTGAAAGAGATCGTCAATATGATGAGTTCAAAGATAAGATTAATGAGGTCATTTCAGGAATTGTTAAGAGAGTTGAGTATGGAAATGTGATTGTTGATCTTGGCAGAAACGAAGCTATTATTCGAAGAGATGACCTGCTGCCCCGAGAGAGTTTTCGGAGTGGAGACAGGGTACTTGCCTACATACAAGAAGTAAGGCGTGAGCAGCGTGGTCCACAAATTTTTCTGTCAAGAACAAACAATAACTTTATGGCTAAGTTATTCATGCAAGAGGTGCCAGAAATATATGATGGTATTGTAGAAATTATAGCTGTTGCTCGAGATCCTGGGAGTAGAGCTAAAATTGCTGTGCATACATCTGAAAATTCAATTGATCCTGTTGGTGCCTGCGTCGGGATGAGAGGAAGCCGAGTGCAATCTGTCGTTAATGAATTGCAAGGTGAAAAGATCGACATAGTCAAGTGGAGTCCTGATATTGCAACTTTTGTCATAAGTTCGCTTGCTCCAGCTGAAGCCACTAAAGTCGTACTAGATGAGGAAATAGAGCGAATAGAGGTTGTTGTACCTGACGATCATCTGTCTCTGGCAATTGGTAGAAGGGGCCAAAATGTGAGATTGGCAAGTCAATTAACAAAATGGGATATTGATATTTTAACTGAGGCAGAAGAATCCGAAAGAAGGCAAAGTGAATTCAACGAAAAGAGTGAAATCTTTATAAAAGCACTAGATGTCGATGAAGTTATTGCACAGCTTCTCGTTTCTGAAGGTTTCCTATCAATTGAGGATCTTATTTTTGTAGAAATATCAGAAATATCATCTATTGAAGGTTTTGATGATGATACAGCGATAGAAATTCAATCCCGTGCGAAAGCCTTTATTGAAGAAGAAAATCTTAAGCAGGACACAAGAAGGAAAGAATTGGGTGTCCTAGATGATTTAGAACAAATTGATGGCATGACCACAAGTATGCTTGTTACTCTTGGGGAAAATAATATTAAAACCCTAGATGATTTTGCTGGCTGCTCGACCGATGAACTGTTTGGATGGGTAGAAAAAACAGAACTTGGAAGTAAAAAACAAAATGGACTATTTACAGGTTTCGATATCCCTATGGAAAAAATTGAGGAAATGATTCTCAATGCAAGATTGAAACTTGGTTGGATAGCTGAGCTAGATGAAAGCAATACTGATATTGATGACACCTCTATAAATGAGGTGGAAGATAAAAAAATAGAATTATCAGAAAAACTTGCAAATGCTAGAATACTGAAATAATTATCAACAAACTGCATAAATTAAGTATATTTTGATATGGCTGAAAAAAAAGAATTAGTAGAGAAACGGGGGGCAACAGGTGTAAAAAAAACACTGAGTCTGAAGACCAGCGTTAACCCCACTCAAATTAGATCTAACTTTTCAGCTGGCAGAGCCAATACTGTTGTTGTCGAAACTAAGAGAAAAAGGGTTATAAGAAACTCAGAAAAGGCTACCTCTTCTGACAAGACTGAGGGTGTGGTACTCACAAATAAGGAAATAAATGCAAGAAATCAGGCAATATTAGACTCAAAAAATTCAAATTTGGACGTGGCTAAAAAAGGAAAAGAGCGCATTACGGCCACAGCTGAAGATGGGAAGAGTCAGATTAAAACCTCTGATAACATAATTGGTGACCAAGACATACTTGATAACATTAACGCACCCTTACCTCAAGAAACTGATGGGGGTAGAAAAAATAAAAAAAATGCTGAGGTAAGCGAAGAACAGAAGCAAGGCCCGCAAGACGAAGAAGTTGAAGATACAAAAACACCAAATAAATTTACGAGATTTAGAAGTCAAGAAGAGCGGCGCCAAACAAAAATTACGGTGACAACTGCTTTAGATGATACCCCGCGACAAAGATCTCTTGCTTCTATAAGGAGAAGACGGGAACGCGAAAGAAGGCAACACACAACACCTATGCCAACACAAAAAATAAGTAGAGAGATAATAATTCCGGAAGCTATCACAATACAAGAGCTTGCAAATAGGATGGCCGAAAGAGCAGTAGATGTGATCAAACTTCTCATGAAACAGGGTCAAATGAATAAAATTACGGATATAATTGATGCAGATACAGCTCAACTAATTGCAGAAGAATTGGGGCACAGTGTTAAAAGAGTATCGGAGGCAGATGTTGAGGTTGGGCTTGAAGGAACTGATGATAAAGATGAAGATTTACACACAAGATCACCTGTTGTGACAATTATGGGACACGTTGATCACGGTAAAACAAGCTTACTTGACGCCCTAAGAAAGAGTAGCGTAGTTTCAGGGGAGGCTGGTGGAATAACCCAACACATAGGAGCATATCAGCTCAGCACATCAAAAAATACTTCCATAACTTTTATAGATACCCCAGGTCACGCTGCGTTCACATCAATGAGATCAAGAGGGGCAAAAGTTACTGATATAGTGGTTATAGTTGTCGCAGCAAATGATGGTGTGATGCCACAAACAATTGAAGCAATCAATCATTCGAAAGAAGCTAATGTTCCAGTAATAGTAGCGATTAACAAAATAGACCTTGATGGCGCTGATCCAAATAGAGTAAGAAATGAGCTCCTCTCACATGAAGTTATAGTCGAATCACTCGGTGGTGATATATTGGAAGTTGAGGTATCAGCAACTAAACAAACGAACTTAGATCAGTTAATTGATACAATTATTTTACAGTCAGAAGTACTCGATCTTAAGGCTAACCCAAATAGGATCGCAGATGGGGTCGTTATTGAGTCTTCCCTGGATAAAGGTAAGGGGCCTGTTGCAACAGTGCTAGTTCAGAGAGGGACATTAAATATTGGAGATATTGTTGTATTAGGTTCTGCTTGGGGTAAGGTGAGGGCATTATCAAATGATTTAGGTATATCAATGCAGAAAGCTGGCCCTTCAGATCCGATAGAAATTCTTGGTCTAAATGGGGTTCCCGAAGCTGGAGATAAATTCACTGTTGTAAATAGTGAAGCAAGGGCAAGAGAAATAACTGAATATAGGCAAAGAAAAACAAAGAACTACGCGACGGGGCTCACTAACAAGCTAACTTTAGAAAATATGATGGGGCAAATAAAAGACAAGAGCCTGAAGGAACTCCCTGTATTATTAAAAGCAGATATGCAAGGATCCATTGAGGCAATTAGCTCCGCACTGAATGAGCTTGGTTCTGATGAGGTGATCGTTAGGATTATTCATGCAGCTGTTGGGGCAGTATCCGAAACAGATATTGCGCTGGCATCTGCTTCAAACGCGATATTACTTGCATTTAATGTACGTCCAAATCCAAATGCAAAACTTCAAGCCCAAACTGACGGGGTTGAAATAAGACAATACTCAATAATTTATAATCTTATTGATGAAATTAAATTAGCCTTATCAGGCCTATTAGACCCAACAATTAATGAAAAGGTAATCGGTAATGCAGAAGTTAAAGAGGTTTTTTATATCTCAAAGGTTGGAAAAGTAGCTGGCTGTATGGTGACTGATGGCATCGTTAAAAACAAAGAAAACTTGCGGCTTATAAGGGATAGTATTGTAATCCACGAAGGTAAGCTATCCTCCCTTAAAAGGTTTCAAGAGGAAGTAAAAGAAGTTCAAGTAAGTCAAGAGTGTGGTATCTCATTCCAGAATTACCAAGACATAAAAGCAGGAGATATCATAGAGTGTTATGAAATTGAAACAATTGAGAGATCTCTATAATAAATGCTCAGAGGAAAAGCACCTAAAGAGGCTTATAGCCAGAGGCAACTGAAAGTTGGCGAAATAATCAAGAAGTCACTCTCTGACTTTTTATACCGAGACACGATTCATGATGAGGATCTGCAGAGTGTTTCTATTACAATAACTCAGGTAACTATGAGTCCGGATTTGAAACAGGCAACGGCATATATTATGCCTCTAGGTGGAAATGGGACCATTGATATAGTCAATGCTCTTAATAAAAACTCAAAATATATAAGAGGCAGAATTGGCCCAAAACTATCTTTAAAATTTACCCCCTCTATAGTTTATAAAGAGGATGAAACATTTGATTATGCATTAAAAATAGACCATTTATTGAATAATTTGTCTAAAAGTTAAATTTATAAAGAAAATAACTAAAATGTGTAAATTATGGTAAAATCTTACAATAATTTATTCCATGGTTGGATAAACCTCTACAAAGATAAAGATTTAACCTCAAATGATGCATTGAGACTTCTTAAATCCAAATTTAAGAAGAATAAGATTGGTCATGCCGGAACATTAGATCCGATGGCAACGGGAATATTGCCGGTAGCCCTTGGAGAAGCTACAAAGACTATCCCTTACATCCACGAGAAAAATAAAACTTATCTTTTCACAATTAAGTTTGGTGATCAGACTGACACGGATGATGCTACCGGTAAGATTATAAGAAGGTCAAACAAGAAACCAGATATTAACGAGATAAAGTCTGTTTTGAGTAATTATATTGGGCCAATAAAACAAATCCCACCCGTTTACTCCGCAAAAAAATTTAAAGGTATTCGATCATATAAACTTGCTCGTAATGGAATAGTCCCAGATATGGTTAAAAAATCAAAAATAGTTAAAATAGAAGATATCAAACTGATTAAAATGGATAGTGATTTAGAATGCACGATTGAGGTAACCTGTGGAACGGGAACATATATTCGCTCGATTTCCAAACACATTGGAGACAAATTAGATTTATGTTGCCATGTGACAAAAATTGAGCGGACAAAATACGGACCATTCAATTTAAAAAATATTTTATCTATTGATAGACTTATACAATTAAACCATGATATAGATACTCTTGATATGATTATTTGCCCGGTTGAAACTGTGCTGGACGACATCCTGGCAGTTCAGGTGAATAGTTACGACGCTAACAGGTTAAAAAATGGTTCAACAATCACTTTTAGGGGTAAAAATAAAGATCCCCAATCTGGTAGGGTAATAGTAAAATCTGCAGATAAATTGATTGCTATTTGTAGCTTGCAAGAAATGCAATTACAACCAGTTAGAGTATTTAACTTGTAGATAATAGTAAATTGAAGGAGATTATGATGTCGATAAAAAAAGATACTAAGACAAGCTTAATAAAAGAATATTCGAGAAATAAAACAGATACAGGGTCTCCTGAAGTTCAAATCGCAATACTCACTGAACGAATTGTGAACCTCACAGAACACTTTAAGACGCATAAGAAAGATAACCATTCACGAACTGGTTTACTTAAACTTGTCAGCCAAAGACGGAAGCAATTGGATTATTTAAAACTTAAAGATGAAAATAAATACATGGATATAATAAAGAAATTGGGAATAAGAAGATAAATAAGATTGGAAAGTAATGTTTAATATACACAATGAAGAAATAAATTGGGGTGGAAGAACCCTTAGAATTGAAACAGGCAAAATCGCGAGACAAGCGGATGGAGCAGTCATCGTGACTTATGGTGGCACATCAGTAATTGCGACAGTATGTGCAGAAAAAAAACCAAAAACGGGCATAGATTTTTTTCCTCTTACCGTTAATTATCAAGAAAAATCCTATGCATCTGGCAAAATACCAGGGGGATATTTTAAACGTGAAGGGAGGCCTACTGAGAGAGAAACCCTTATATCACGGCTCATAGATAGACCAATAAGACCACTTTTTGTAAAAGAATTTAAAAATGAAACACAAGTCATAGCAACTGTCTTAACTTATGATCATGAAAATGACCCAGATGTGGTTGCTATGATCGCTTGTTCAGCAGCTCTAACAATTTCAGGTATACCTTTTAAGGGTCCGATTGGCGCAGCCAAAATTGGTTTGATTGAGAATGAACTAGTTTTAAATCCTAAAGTTGAAGATATTGAAAATTCAAAGCTTGAGCTTGTTGTAGCGGGAACTAAGAATGCAATCTTAATGATTGAGTCAGAGGCGTCAGAATTAACTGAAAAGATGATGTTAGAAGCAGTAATGTTTGCACATCA
This sequence comes from Rhodobiaceae bacterium, assembly GCA_002699615.1. Classification (GTDB taxonomy): domain Bacteria; phylum Pseudomonadota; class Alphaproteobacteria; order Rhizobiales; family TMED25; genus TMED25. The sequence goes on from PAAM01000019.1 coordinate 140,093, forward strand.
GTCGATGCAAGAAGTAATTGAGATGATTATAAATCTCGCAAGAAAATGTGCTAAAGACCCAATGATTATTGAAGAAAAAGACAATACTGAGATCACGAGCTTTATAGATGGAGAAGTAAGGTCAAAACTAGAGAAAGCTTTTCAAATAACAGATAAGCAGGAACGCTATGGGCAAGTTGCAGTAATCAAAGATGAAATGATTGAAAAACTTACTGAAAAATATGATGATAGCTATGATGAAATAGAGGCATCGGGCGTATTTAAGGATATTGAAAGTTCTATTGTGAGAAGCTCAATACTTAAAGACTCAAAAAGAATAGATGGTAGAGGGTTATCTGATATTCGCCCAATCTCAGTCGAAGTCGGGCTGCTACCTCAAACACATGGCTCCTCTCTCTTTACACGTGGGGAAACCCAGGCAATAGTGGTGACAACACTTGGTACAACCGATGATGAGCAATATATAGACTCATTGGATGGAACCAAAAAACAGAATTTTATGCTCCACTACAATTTCCCTCCGTTTTCAGTCGGTGAAGTCGGAAGAATTGGGGCAACGGGAAGAAGAGAAATTGGTCATGGAAAACTAGCTTGGCGTGCAATACATCCATTACTTCCAACTAAAGATGATTTCCCTTATACAATCAGAGTAGTGTCTGAGATTACAGAGTCTAATGGCTCATCATCAATGGCAACAGTATGCGGTACATCACTTGCCCTTATGGACGCCGGTGTTCCAATTCGTGAACCAATTGCAGGGATTGCTATGGGCTTAATTCTTGAAGGTAAAGATTATGCCGTTCTCTCTGACATTATTGGGGATGAAGACCACCTCGGCGATATGGACTTTAAGGTTGCAGGCACTAGCAAAGGTATCACTACACTGCAAATGGATATTAAAATATCAGGAATTACCAAAGAGATCATGAAAAAGGCACTAGATCAGGCTAAAGCCGGCAGAAAGCATATTTTGTCGGAAATGGAAAAAGCAATAAAGGTATCAAGGAATGATGTCGCTGATACTGCTCCTAGGATTGAGACCATGAATATCCCAACTGACAAAATAAAAGATGTAATTGGCTCCGGAGGTAAGGTAATAAAAGAGATGGTAGAGCAGACAGGTGCCAAAATAAGTGTTGACGACTCTGGGATAATAACAATTGCTTCCACGGATAAGAATGCCATTGAGTCTGCAAAAGTCAGGATACATCAAATCGTTGATGAACCAGAGGTTGGTGAGATATACAAGGGTAAGGTTGTAAAAATTGTTGATTTTGGTGCATTTGTAAACTTCTTTGGCCCTAGAGATGGCCTAGTCCACATATCCCAACTAAGTAATGAACGAACTTCACAAGTTACAGATGTGATAAATGAAAATGACGATGTGTATGTAAAATTGATAGGTTTTGATGATAGGGGTAAATCAAAATTATCAATGAAAAATATAAACCAAGATAGTGGTCTTGAAGAGAGCGAGTCGAATGCGTCAAACGATAAGCCAGAAAAGACAAGACAGAGAAGAAAGAAGAAAGACTAAAAAATATTTTAATCTATCAACTCAATCTTGATTGTCGTATATACTATCATCGTGCAACCTTTCAGGTCTCGGTGTAGAAATTATATTGTAACCAGAGTCGACATAATGTACCTCACCAGTAACCCCTGCAGATAAGTCTGATAACAAATAGATCGCAGAACCCCCAATATCCGACAATGTAACCGTCTTTTGCAGCGGGGAATGTCTTTTCTGAAAGTTAAACATTGCGCGTGCATCAGCTATGCCACCTCCTGCTAGAGTTCTCATAGGACCTGCGGATATAGCATTCACTCTAATGCCTCTTGTTCCGAAGTCTGCAGCTAAATATCTCACCGAGGACTCGAGTCCCGCTTTTGCAATACCCATGACATTGTAATTTGGCATGACCCTGTTAGCTCCATCAAATGTGAGGGTAATAATAGAACCACCACTCGTCATAATTTTTTGGGCTTCTTTGACAACTTCTGTGAAAGAAAAACATGATATTAGCATTGTTTTAATAAAATTTTCCTTTGTTGTATTGTAATATTCTCCTTTCAACTGATCTTTATCTGAAAATGCAATTGCGTGGACAAGAAAATCAATATTCTCCCATTTATTACGTATTGAATTAAAAAAATTTTCAATATCTTCACTTGACTCCACATCGCAGGGATATATCAAACCTGATCCCAATCCTTTTGCCAATGGTTCAACCCTTTTTTTTAGAGTCTCAGATTGATATGAGAATGCAAGCTCAGCGCCAGCTGCTGATAATGACTGGGCAATACCCCATGCTATAGAATGATCATTTGCAACACCCATAATTACACCTTTTTTACCATTCATAAGGGATAAATTTATATTGTTCTCATCTGCCATAATTAGATCTTTCTAAACACAAGGCACGCATTTGTACCACCAAAACCGAATGCATTGGACATCACCGTATTAACTTCAATATCATCTTTACGTTCAAGCGCTATGGGTAAGTCACAAAAGTTTGGGTCTAGTTCATCAATATTGCAAGATTTAGCAATAAAATTATTTTGCATCATAATCAGAGAAAAAATTGCCTCGTGCGCTCCGGCGGCACCAAGAGAGTGACCACTAAGTGATTTTGTTGCTGATATAGTTGGAATTTTATCGCCGAAAACACTGCGAATTGCCTTTGCTTCAATAATATCACCTTGAGGCGTTGAAGTTGCGTGTGGGTTAATATAATCAATCTCTGCGTCCATACCATCTGTTGCAAGTTGCATAGCTCTCTCCGCACCTTCTCCTGATAATAGAACCATGTCGCTTCCGTCAGATGTGGAACCATAACCAATAATCTCAGCATATATTTTTGCCCCCCTTGCGACTGCGTGATTATACTCTTCTAGTATTAATATGCCTGCGCCACCAGCTATAACAAAGCCGTCCCTATTCAAATCGTAAGCTCTGCTAGCTTTTGCTGGATTATCATTAAAATTTGAAGACATCGCACCCATCCCATCAAATAAGACTGATAATGACCAGTCTAATTCTTCGCCACCACCTGCTATCATAATATCTTGACTACCCCATTTTATCAGCTCATAGGAGCTACCAATACAGTTGTTTGATGTTGCGCATGCTGACGATATGGAATAATTAACACCCTTTATGCCAAGGTATGTTGATAGTGTTGCGGACGCCATTGAGCACATTGCTTTTGGTACGACAAAAGGGCCAACATGCTTGGCGCCCCTCTCCCTGGTTTGATCAGCCGCCTTTACAATTGACCGTGTGGATGGTCCCCCAGTTCCAACAATTAGACCTGTTCTTTCGTGCGAAACTTCACTTTCATCAAGCATTGCGTCAGAAATGGCTTGCTCGGCAGCGATGTATGACCATGCCGAACCTTCTGCGAGGAATCTTAATTTTTTTCTATCAATATTTTCTTCTAAATCAATATCTGGACTTCCATAAACTTGAGACTTAAACCCCAAATTATCATAACCAATAGCTTTTGAAATACCCGGTGTACAGTCAAATAATGATTTTTTGACTTCCTCAGTATTATTTCCAATACTTGATACAATACCAGTTCCTGTAATAACAACTCTACGCATAGACCCCTCAAAATTATTCAAATAAACCAACTTTTAAATTTTCTGCGGAATAAACTTTCTCCCCATCGGCATAAAGTTCGCCGTCAGCGACCCCAAGAGTTAGATTTCTCGTAACTAGTTTTTTAATATTTACAATATATTCAAGTCTTTTAATGGCTGGAGTAATCATACCAAAGAATTTAACTTCCCCGACCCCAAGTGCCCTTCCCTTGCCAGGTTGACCGAGCCATCCTAAATAAAAACCCAGCAGTTGCCATAGCGCGTCAAGACCTAAACAACCTGGCATAACAGGATCACCCTTGAAGTGACAATCAAAAAACCAGCTATCCTCTGATATATCCATTTCTGCAATTATCTGACCCTTCGAATGCGAGCCACCCTCTGTATTGATTTTTGATATTTTATTAAACATTAACATCGGCGGCATAGGCAATTGGGCGTTACCCGAACCAAATAAATTACCTTCAGCACAAGCTATAAGGTCTTCATATGTGAAAGCATCTTTATCAAATTTTGACATATAATCTATTCAACAATTTACATTAATTTAAATTTATTATAAAATTAGAGTAACTAAATTATGTTTAATATATATTAAGAATAACCATTATGCAAAACTTAACAAAAGATACAAAAATCCAAATGAATAAACTTTGTGTTATGGGTATACTTCGAAAAGCAGATATAAAAATAACAAGACAACGCGTACATCTCGCCGGAATTTTATTTAATCTGCCACAAGGACATTTTACGGCAGAAGAGTTACATGATGAGACAAAGCAAGGCAATCTTAAAGTCTCCCTAGCAACAGTCTACAATACACTCAAGCACTTCTCCCAAAATGGGATAATCAAAACTCTACAAGTAGATAGCCACAAAACATTCTTTGATAGAAATACTGATCATCACTATCATATCAAGAGCAATAATATAATCGAAGATATATCTGCGGAAGATGTCAATGTTGAACTTTCCCCCACAAAAATTCCACGAGGTAAAAAAATAAAATCCATAGATTTAATAATTAATCTTTGTGATGAATAATACTCTTGCTACTCCCTTAATAATATTATCTCGTCAATATAGACACCAAAAATAAGACTTTGATCAATCCAGCCCTCGCTCTCTTGCGTTTTTACACGACATTTCATACCATCGCAGCTTTGAATGCTTACAAGAACGCCTGACTCAAGTTTGATATTTACTTCATTTGTATCATTTCCCTTATATAAGTCCTCAAAATTTTGTTTTTTTTCTGTAATTCTCCATGGGGAAACAATTCCCATTCTGTTTGACGTAATTAACGTATTTTTTATCCAGCCAGTTTTAGCTTGAAAATCCCGAATCTTACTCCAACCCTGTATATCCTCTAATATTTCGATCGGAAGGCCTTTTTTCTGATATGTCCATAAAATATTATGATCCAATGACGGCCCAACTCTGACATTAACCCTCTCTGATCTTAAACTCTTAAATTTATAGTAATCATCTTGAGTCTTAGTAACTGAAGTATCCCCAACAGTATCCTCAAATTCTTGAAACGCGCTTTCAAAAACTTTGAATGAAATTAGTACTAAAGATATAAAAATTATCATAAAAATGAGAATTTTTCTCGAAAGTAATTTTACAGTCATACTATCAATATTTTATTGTTTCAAATCTCAAATTAAGTAAATCCACCATGAGCATTTTACCAAATAACCCTTCATTAATATTTAATATTATTTTTAAGCACTCAGATGCCATAATTGTCCCAACAAGCGTTGTGGTTATTGACAATATTCCTTCATCTGAGCAGTCATCCAAGGAGTTTGCAGTATTTTCCTCGTTAAATAAGCTACGGATTTTCGGATTATTTATCTTTAATGTTGACGGAAGAATAGTTGTTATTTGCCCTTCATAAGCTCTTACAGTCCCAAGTATGTAAGGCTTTTTGTACTTTTGACAATCATCAGCAATTTTGAATCTTGTCTCAAAATTATCTGTGCAATCAATAATAATATCATACTCGGTAATTATCTTTTTTAATTCCGGACTTTTTGCATCAGTTACATAATCATAAATGGTCAAATTTGGGTTTAATTTATTTATAAAAATTTTTGCGCTTTCGGTTTTATTGAGACCAATTCTATCTACGTTATGGATAAATTGTCTTTGTAAATTTGATAAATCGACAATATCATTATCAACAAGTCCTATTTGCCCGACGCCTGCACTAGATAGATGTGTAACCACTGGTGAGCCAAGCCCACCTAAACCAATTACAAGAACCTTGGATGATTTAAGTTTTCTTTGCCCGTTGCCTCCAATATTTTTTATGAGAATTTGTTTTGAGTATCTCTCTAATTCTTCGCCTCCGATATACAAATTTTTCTTCTTATCCAGCATTTCAAATTCCTGTAGATCCAAAACCACCTCTGCCGCGAACTGTTTTAGTTATGTACTCACTCTTCTTCAAATTTATTTGCTCAACCTGAGAGATTACCATTTGAGCAATTCTGTCGCCTGGTTTTACTATGAAGGTTTTCTTACCGTGATTTATTAGTAAAATTTTTATCTCACCTCGGTAATCACTGTCAATTGTACCTGGCGAGTTCAATACAGTTACCCCACTTTTGAATGCAACACTCGATCTTGGCCTAATTTGCGCTTCAAATCCATTTGGAAGCTCAATCGCTATTCCGGTCGGGATTAGCTCCCAGCTACCTGAATTAATTTTAATTCCCTCTGAGCCCACGTCTGGACTTGCTTTTAAATCAAGTCCGGACGCGCCTTTTGTCTGGTATTCTGGTATTTCTGCGCGAGCAGACTTTGACACATCTACCAAATTTATCTCAAGCTTTTTTCTCATATCTACTATTGAAAGTATTCGCAAATTCTAGTAACTAACTTATCTGCAATCTCAATTTTTGGCATTCGCTTCCATTTCTCTGATCCTGATCTATCAAATAGAATTATATTATTATAATCACCATTGAAGACTGCTTGGTTTTCAGAGACATTATTAGCAAGGAGCCAATCAACGTCATTTTTTAAAAGTTTTTTCTTAGCATTTTCGTAAATATTCTCGGTTTCAGCTGCAAATCCAATAGATAGTTTTGGCTTGAGTTTATTGTTGTTTACCACACTCTGGATAACACTAATATTTTCAACAAGATCAAGCTTGCTATTTTTACCATTTTTTTTTATCTTGTTCTTTTGATATTCTTTGACCTTCCAATCCACCACTGCAGCCGTAAAAACACCTATGTCAGCCGGGGATTTACTTTTTACGACCTCCAGCATCTCCATTGCAGTTTTAACCTTAATTAAATTGACTCCTTGAGGAACTTCCTCAAATGAAGGCCCGCTTATTAATGTCGTCTGGGCTCCATGCTTTGCTAGAGAATGAGCTATCGCATAACCTTGTTTTCCAGAAGAATTGTTTGAGATATATCTTACTGGATCAATTGGCTCAATTGTTGGACCGGCTGTAACAAAAGCTTTTTTATCTTTCAATCTATTTTTTTTTGAGAAACATTCTATGACAAAATCAATAATTGTTTCCGGCTCTTCCATTCTACCCATTCCGCTTTCCCCACATGCGGTTTCTCCAATTGCTGGCCCACAAACATAAATGCCGAATCTTTTTATATCTAGAAGGTTTTTTTGTGTTGCTGGATTGTTCCACATTTGTGGGTTCATTGCGGGTACTATTATTATTGGTTTATTTGATGCTAATAGTGTTGCAGTTGCAAGATCATCAGCCATCCCATGCGATAGCCGTGATATAAAATTTGCAGTTGCAGGCGCAACAATTATGAAATCTGCATTTCTTGACAAATTTATGTGACCCATTTTAAGTTCGCTTTTATGGTTAAATAAATCTGTATGCACTTCGTTCTCTGAAATTTGTGAGGCGCTCAATTCCGTTACAAATTTTCTACCAGAATTTGTGAGAATCACTTCTACGTCTGATCCACGCTTTTTTAAAAATCTAATCAATTCAAGACTCTTATAGGCTGCAATACCACCACCTATTATCAGAAGTATTTTTTTATCTTTGAGGTCTTTCATAAAATTTATCCCATAATCAAAGCTAATATAAAAATGAAGGCTACAATTGTTATAATCCAAAAACCATTTGTCTTAAAGTAGTTTTGACTCTGTCTAGTTCTTGACTGACTCTCTTCAAGGAACCTATTAAAACTTTCATTTGTTTTTTTGGCATCACTCAAAAAGTCAGGAAAATCATTAAGTGCAACACCAAATCTTGAAAGTCCTTCGATTCCCTGTTTTATTTTCTTTTCAGGTGATAGTTTGTCTTCCATCCATTTTTTTACTATTGGCTCGGCAATATCCCACATATTTAGATTTGGATCCAAACTTCTGGCGACACCCTCCGTAACTACCATTGTTTTCTGAAGTAATAACAACTCCGGCCTTGTTTCCATTCGAAATTGTTCAGTAACTTCAAATAATTGAGTTAAGACATTTGCCATAGAAATATCGTTAGCATTTTTTCCAGATAGTGGCTCCCCGATAGCGCGTAAGGCCTGGCTAAATTCGTCGAGCTTTTGATTATCAGGAACATACCCTGCCTCAAAGTGTACTTCGGCTGCTCTTTTATAGTTTTTTGTTATTAAGCCCCATAGTATCTCAGCAAGAAAATTCTGTTCTTTCTCGCCCAATCTTCCCATTATACCAAAATCTAAAATAACTAATTTTCCTTCTTCATTAATCAAAAGATTCCCCTGGTGCATATCTGCGTGGAAAAAGCCATTCCTAAGGGCTTGCGTGAGAAATGACTGAATTACGATTCTTGCTAAATCTTTCAGGTCATATTTTTTCTCAATTAATTTAGCCCTATCTCTTATTGAGACTCCTTCTACCCATTCAATAGTAAGTATTTTTTTTGTAGTCTTTTCCCAATATATTTTTGGTACAACATATTCATCACTTTCATTCATGTTACCATTTATTTCTGAAATTGCGGCGGCCTCATACCTTAAATCCATCTCCATTTGAACCGACCTTTGCATGGTTTGAATTGACTCTTTAAATCTGAGCCTTTTAAGATCGCTATTAAACTTTTCCATAAGATGAGCGAGAAAGTAGAAGAAGTCGAAATCCTTATTAAACTTTTCCTCAACATTTGGTCTTACAATTTTTATAGCTACTTTTCTGCCGTCAAACAATTCTCCTGTATGAACTTGCGCGATTGATGCAGCGGCAATTGGTTCATCAAATTTAGCGAAAACATCCTGAAGATTTGTATTGAACTCAGACTCTATGATTTCCTCAGAGATTTTTTTATCAAATTTTGGAAGATCATCTTGAAGGTTTGCCAATTCTTTTGCAAATCCTGCGCCGATAATATCTGGTCTTGTCGCTAAAAATTGCCCGAGTTTAATATAAGCTGGCCCCAGACTCTCAAGAGTACTACCGAATGTTTTACTCTTTTTTTTCGTATTGCTAAATACTTTATTAAGTAAAGAGTAAGAATTTTTAGGCAGAAAATTGTCTGGGATCTCAGATCTACTAAACAAGTAACCAACTTTAAGAATTTGAAATAAGTGAGAGAAATAACTCATAAATTTACTCTTATATCTTCCATCCTGAATGAATGCATGCAATTCCTCCAGATAGGTTTGTATACTTAGTATTGATGAATCGAGATTTTGTTATTAAGTCGGTCAACTCATCTTGCTTTGGAAATCGCTCGATGCTCTCTACAAGGTACTGATATGAGTTTCGATCTTTTGTAACAAAGTTTCCGATCTCAGGTATTATATTTTTTGAGTAGAAATCATAGAATTTTTTTATTATCGGCACTTCTACACTAGAAAACTCTAAACATAAAAATTTCCCGCCGCTCTTTAACACCCTATTTATCTCAAATAAAGCATTTTCCATTGATGCGACATTCCTTATTCCAAAAGCAATTGCCACACAATCCATTGAGTTACTAGCAAGGGGAATATTTTCTGCATCCGATACTATAAAGTCGATATTTTTTTTAAAATTTTTGTATTCTTTTCTCTTAATTGCCTGCTCAATCATTGTCTCATTAATATCCATCATATATACATTTGTATTTATTGATTTCTTATCTAATAACTTATAACCGATATCTCCCGTCCCACAAGCCAAGTCTAGATAATTAAATGCTCTTTTTGATGATATTAAATTTGAAATTGAGTTAACAAGAATTTCCTTCCAGAGTCTGTGCGTTCCGAGTGATAGTAAATCATTCATGATGTCATATCTATCTGCAACAGAACTAAAAACTTCGTTGACCTTTTTCACTTTATCTACTTTTGATACTTCTATATCTCCAAAAAAGTATTTTTTATTATTTGCCATATTTACTATTTAGTGCTTTGTTTATAAATGTGAAGTTTTATAAATATCTGATTATTAATAACATGCCAGAATTACCAGAGGTGGAGATAATAAAAAATAATCTTTCTGATTATTTAGTGAATAAAACTTTCCACTCCATAAAAGTATTTACCAGCAAACTTAGATATAAAATACCACATAATTTAGCTGAGAGTGTAAAAAATCAACGCGTCACTCACATAAGCAGAGTTGCAAAATACATAATAGTTAGCCTCGATAATAATTATGCTTTACTCATACATTTAGGCATGACAGGAAATTTTTTAATTAATACAAAAAAGAAAAACCAAAAAGATAGCAAACATGTACGTATAAGGTTCGTAATGTCTGATGAGTCAAAAATTGATTATGTTGACATTAGAAAATTTGGATTTTTTAAATTAGTAACTCCACAAAAAAATGAGATTAGAAAACTCTTAGCTGAATTGGGGCCCGATGCTTTGAGTGATGAATTCAATACAAACTATCTGCAAAACACCCTAAAAAATAGGACCGTTAATATTAAAAGCGCCTTATTAAATCAGAAAATCGTGGGGGGCATTGGAAATATTTATGCATCAGAAGCTTTATTCAGAGCAAAAATATCACCAATTACAGAGTCGAAAAAAATAGCAAAGGATAAAATAAAAATTAGTGATCTTGTTTCCTCAATAAAATTTATATTAAATGATGCAATTCAAGTAGGTGGATCAACTATAAAGGATCATAAAAACATGAAAGGTGAAAGTGGTTATTTTCAATATAAATTTAATGTCTATAATAGAGAAAATATGGAGTGCAATGATCAAAATTGTGACTCAAAAATAAAAAGAATTGTTCAGACGGGTAGATCCTCTTTTTATTGCGAAAAGTGCCAAAAAACGGGAAGTAGATGAAATATAAAAATATTTTAACCAAAAAATATAATAACGTAATGCACATAATCCTCAATCGTAAGGATAAATACAACGCATTGAATAATGAGTTAACTGATGAATTAATTGATGCGTTAAGAGAGAGTGACAAGTCAGAATTAATCAAGTGTATTGTAATTTCGGGCGTCGATGACTTTAGTGCGGGCGCCGACATAAATGAACTTGCTACAAATCCAGATTTTATTACTTCATGGGAGCTCATCGATAGTATCAAAAAGCCTTTAATTGCAGCAGTTGATGGTATCGCTTTTGGCGGGGGCAATGAACTACTATTGATGTGCGATATTATTCTGGCCTCAAAGGAAGCAAAATTTTCTCAACCAGAAATTAATCTTGGTCTTATTTGCGGTGGGGGAGGGACGCAGAGGCTAACTACTAAGATTGGAAAAAATTGGGCGATGGAAATGTGCTTAACTGGGAATATAGTATCGGCTGAAGAGGCAAAAAATATTGGTCTTGTAAATCATATATATGATGCGAGTAAATTGATTAAGCATGCTCTAGATCTCGCTAATGAAATATCTCTAAAACCAATTGAGGCAATAATTTCTACAAAGAAATTAATTAAGGATGCGAGTAAAGTACATAAAGATGGACTAACTGCGGAAAGAGCTAAATTCATGCAGTTATTAAAAACTGACAACTGTATTGAAGGAATGAATGCTTTTAAAGAGAGGAGAAAGCCTCAATTCAAAAATTAATACATTATTGAGTTGACTGACTTCCATTCAATCTCTATATATTCAAATATTAATCTTAAGGAATATAAAATTGGCAAATACAAAATCAGCAAAGAAAATGGTACGTAAGATTGAAAGACGCACGCTCATCAATAAGATGAGGAGGAGCATGGTCCGTACTTTTGTTAAAAAAGCTGAAGCAAGTATCGAAGCAGGTGATAAGAAGAATGCCAAGGAAGCACTTATCAATGCTGAAAGTCAAATTATGAGAGGCGCGCAGAAAGGTGCTTTTAATAAAAAGACGGCATCAAGAAAAATTTCGCGCCTTACCAAAAAACTAATAAACTCTTGAACTCACATTCAATACACTCTCAATAATTTGATTCAGACTAATTGTAGTTTTATTACAGTATAACTATTTTGCTATCCATTTTTGGGGCTTGTAAATTATTATTCTATTTCAATAACTTATAATTAAAGTGTCAAAGAGATAAAAAAAGGGGGTAGAATCTATTCTTTTTTTAAAAAAAAATTGTGATTTCTAGAAAAAATTAACTGTTTAAATCCTTAAATCTAGTAATTACGATTTATTATTATTCTACAGTCAGTTGTCAGTATTTATAAATATTGATTAATAAGTTTATTTTATAAAAATCAAATATTCAGTATACTGATTATCAAAAAATACACTTTCCAATAAAAATATATTTACATATAGTATTCATGATAATTTTAATGAATTATCCCTAATGTTTTGAGCAAATCCAACGCTTAAATAGGGATAAAATAGGTGTAAAATAGGGATCAAGACTCAAATGCAAATCGATATAATTAATACAAGTTCCAGCTATGCAGGAGATGTTGATCCCAAAACTGCTTGGTCCATACTTGAAAATTATAATCAAAGTTTGCTTGTTGATGTCAGGACAAAAGCTGAATTAAGTTATGTTGGATATCCCGACCTCTCATCATTAAAGAAGTCATACATCAATGTCGAACAGCAATTTTTTCCCGACGGTAATTTAAACGAAAACTTTGTAAAAGAATTGGAAGGGATAATAAAAGAACAATACTCAACTAAAGATTGTTATATTACATTTTTATGTCGATCCGGGGCAAGAAGTGCGCGAGCGGCGGCAATGATGGCTGAGCAAGGATGGATTAATTGTTATAATATTGCCTATGGGTTCGAAGGTGACCCAGACGAATTTCATCATCGAGCTAAAGTAAATGGGTGGAAATATGAAGGGTTGCCATGGATACAACAATAAATAACCCTAATAAAAAAATAAACGTCCATGACCGCTGGGCAAAAGTAAGTAAAAACCTGCGGATCCAAATAGGAGACGATTTATACAATAGTTGGTTTGCCAGAATGGAAGTGCACAGTATTGAAAATGGGACTTTAACCCTATCCTTGCCAACACTTTTTTTGAAAAGTTGGATCAAATCGAGGTACTCAGAAAAATTAGCGGAAGTCTGGAAACAAGAAATACCAGAAATAAACCATGTTGAGTTAAGGGTCAGAAACCATGGTGAAAAAATAAAAAATTCGGCAAGTGATAATGATAGTTCTTTTCCAGGTATACAAAATGCTGCGATCCTTGAAAATAATGATGATAGCTCTCTTATGAATACCAGCTCTCCCCTGGATAGAAGATACACATTTAATAATTATGTAGTTGGAAGATCGAATGCACTTGCACACGCTGCAGCAATGAGAGTTTCTCAACCCCAGAAGAGTATACCCGTGGAATTTAATCCTTTATATATTCATGGGCCTGTTGGAACAGGAAAGACGCACTTACTGAACGCAATAGCATGGGAATCAAAAGCAAGACATCCGGACAGAAAAATTTTGTTTTTATCCGCAGTAAGATTCATGAGCTCTTTTGTGGAAGCGGTCAAATCAAAAGATACCATAAGTTTTAAGAAAGTATTTGCAGATGTAGACTTACTGTTAATAGATGACATGCAATTTCTGCAAGGTAAATCCGTGCAACAAGAGTTCTGCCACATCTTCAATGCCCTTGATACCTCTAAGCATCAGATTGTTATTGCGGGTGACTCGGCGCCGTCAAAACTTGAGATGTTGGACGATAGGATGAGATCCAGACTATCTGGTGGATTAGTTGCCCAAATTGGACCCACCGATTTTGATATCAGGAGAGGCATACTTGAAAAAAAACTCGCGCAAACGCTACGTGGGAATACGCGAATTGAGATATCCCCCTCTGTACTAGATTTTCTTGCTCGAAGGATCCAAAGCTCTGGGAGGGAGTTAGAAGGAGCGATGAATAGAATCATTGCCGCTCACAGCCTCAATAAGCGTCCCATCACAGTTGAAGAAGCGGCTTTGTCGATTCAGGATCTGATAAGCGAAGAGCAAAATAGGCAAATCATGATCGAAGATGTACTGCGAACAATAAGCGGTCATTTTAATGTTACAAAGCAAGATATTTTATCATCAAGACGACATAAGACAATAGTATATCCGAGACAGATTGGAATGTATTTAGCAAAAGTGTTAACTACTCGCTCTCTTCCTGAGATTGGAAGAAAATTTGGTGGAAGAGATCACACTACTGTTCTTCATGCGGTCAGGAAAATCGAAAAATTAATAAATACTGACCCAAGCATTAAAGAGTCGATTGAAACACTTGGAAACTCCCTAAAAGAGTAAGTAAAAGATATTTTCTGTCAATTATTACAATAAATATTGGTATATAGACTTATATTTTTATATTCTTAATATATTGTATGTAACTAATTGAAAACTCTGATGGAAGCTATACTTCAAAAAAATCAGTTCCTTAAAGCACTCACTCATGTACAGAATGTAGTTGAAAGACGCAATACAATACCAATACTTGCAAATATCTTAATAATTGCTGAGGGTGTTGGATTGAAATTAATTGCCACTGATTTAGACATTGAACTAATTGAAGAAATTGACGCAAAAATTGAAAAAGGCGGTAGTTTAACGGCTCCAGCCCATCTCGTATATGATATTATAAGAAAACTCCCAGATGCATCCGAAATAACTCTGTCAAAAGATGACAATCAAGATCATTTAACGATAAGATCAGGTAAGTCAAATTTTAAATTACAAACACTGCCTCGTTCAGACTTTCCAGAAATTTCAGATAATGAATTTTCGCACGCGTTTACAATTGTAAGCAGTGAGTTAAATAGATTGATTGAAAAAACAAGATTCGCAATCTCAAATGAGGAAACAAGGTACTATCTAAATGGGATTTTTTTTCATGAGGCAAAGTCAGCAGATGAAGAAAAACTATCGACATTGAGAACAGTTTCGACTGACGGCCATCGATTGGCTCAAGCCGAATTAACTTTACCCGAGGGGGCATTCGGAATGCCAGGCGTCATCATACCAAGGAAAACGATCTCTGAGATACAGAAGNTAACACTTGANAATGATGGGGATGTNGAAGTAAAGATTTCCGAAAATAAACTAAAGTTCGTATTTAATAGTATTGAGGTTACTTCAAAAGTTATTGACGGGACGTTCCCAGATTATCAACGGGTTATACCATTTCAAAATGATAAANCCATGACAGTAAAAACAAACACGCTCACCAATGCAGTCGATCGAGTTGCAACATTATCCAGTGAGCGAGGCAGAGCAGTTAAATTATCTCTGAAAGATAATAGCCTGACTTTATCAGTAACCAGCCCCGAAGCCGGTACGGCAATTGAAGAAATTTCAGTAGATTTTAAAGGTGANGACTTTGAAATTGGTTTTAATTCAAAATATTTATTAGATATCCTATCACAACTAAGCGGCGACACAGTAAAACTTTTACTCTCTGAGCCTAATTCACCATGTTTAGTTCTTGATCCAAACGATGAAGCAACTTTGTACGTCTTAATGCCTATGCGCGTGTAAAGATAGAATTAAAAAAATTTATTAAATATCTTGTAGGAATGAATTTTAGCCTTATATAACACTATAGGGATTATATTTTATTAAATTTATTACTTTTTTAAGTTATAAGGAGTAGAAAAATGGCTAAGATAATAGGCATTGATTTAGGAACTACAAATTCGTGTGTAGCCGTTATGGACGGCAAAGACCCGAAAGTTATTGAAAACTCTGAAGGAGCGAGAACAACACCATCCATGGTCGCTTTTGGTGAAGACTCAGAACGTATAACTGGTCTGCCAGCAAAGCGCCAGGCTGTGACGAATCCAGAGAACACTCTATTTGCAGTAAAAAGACTGATGGGCAGAAGATTTGATGACCCCCTTGTAAAAAAAGATAAAGATTCAATTCCTTACAAAATATCAAAAGGCGATAACGGAGATGCTTGGGTCGAAGCTCGGTCCGAAAAATATTCACCGTCTCAAATATCAGCTTTTATACTTCAAAAAATGAAGGAGACGGCCGAAAGCTATCTTTCTGAAACTGTCACTCAAGCAGTAATTACTGTTCCAGCATATTTTAACGATGCACAAAGACAGGCTACCAAAGACGCCGGGAAAATTGCTGGCCTTGAAGTACTTAGAATTATAAACGAGCCAACAGCTGCAGCCCTAGCATATGGTCTTGATCGAAAAGATGGGCAGACAATCGCTGTATATGATCTTGGTGGAGGTACATTTGATATATCTATNCTTGAAATAGGAGATGGAGTTTTTGAAGTTAAATCAACAAANGGTGATACATTCCTTGGTGGTGAGGATTTTGATACGAGACTTGTGAATTATCTCGCTGAAGAATTTAAAAAGGATCAAGGTGTTGATTTACTGAAAGATAAGCTTGCTCTGCAAAGACTGAAAGAAGCGGCTGAAAAAGCAAAAATCGAGTTATCNTCAACAACCCAAACTGAAATAAATCTTCCGTTCATCACCGCTGATCAATCTGGCCCCAAGCACCTTAATATAAAACTTACAAGAGCAAAATTTGAAACTCTTGTTGCTGACCTAGTTGAAAACACAATAACACCATGCCAAAAAGCGCTGAAAGATGCGGGACTNAAAGCAGGTGAGATTGATGAAGTAGTTATGGTTGGAGGTATGTCAAGAATGCCAAAAGTCCTTGAAAAGGTTCAAAATTTCTTTGGAAAAGAACCCCATAGAGGTGTAAATCCAGATGAGGTAGTGGCTATTGGTGCAGCGATACAAGCGGGCGTATTACAAGGTGATGTAAAAGACGTCCTTTTACTAGACGTAACACCTCTATCATTGGGAATCGAAACNTTGGGTGGTGTGTTTACAAGATTAATAGACAGAAATACAACAATTCCAACAAAAAAAAGTCAGACTTTTTCAACTGCAGAAGATAANCAGTCAGCTGTCACAATCAGAGTATTTCAAGGAGAGAGAGAAATGGCCGCAGACAATAAACTACTGGGTAANTTTGACCTTGTTGGTATATCACCAGCTCCTCGTGGCATCCCTCAGATTGAGGTAACATTTGATATTGATGCGAATGGTATAGTAAACGTCAAAGCGGTTGANAAAGCCACAAATAAAGAACAATCNATTAAGATCCAAGCCTCTGGTGGACTATCTGACGATGATATTGAAAAAATGGTAAAAGACGCAGAAGAACACGCAGAAGAAGATAAGGCTAAAAAGGAGCTTATAGAAACAAAAAACCAAGCTGAGTCATTAATTCATGGAACTGAGAAAAGTCTCACTGAAAATAGTGACAAAATTAATGAAGATGATAAGAAATCAATTGAGGAAGCAATCGAGCAACTAAAAGCTTCTTTGGAAGGNGATGATTCGGCTAAAATCGCCAGTGATTTGGAAGTGCTTACTCAAGAAGCTATGAAACTAGGAGAGGCCATTTATAAAGCTCAGGAAAGTAGTCAAAATACTGAAAATGAAAATCCCGAGTCAAATCCTGAAGATGATACAATTGTTGATGCCGATTTTGAAGAAGTCGAAGAAGATAAAACCACATAATTAATAGCTTTCCTAATTGGAGGAAGACTAATATGGCGAAAAAAGATTACTATGATTTATTAGGAGTCAATAAAAATTGTGATGACAAATCACTTAAATCCGCCTTTAGAAAGTTAGCAAAAGAATATCACCCAGATCATAATGCTGGAAATCCCGACGCAGAGGCAAAATTCAAGGAAATATCAGAAGCGTATGAAAGACTGAAAAATCCTGAAAGTAGAGCTGCCTATGATAGATACGGTCATGCTGCATTTGACGGCACGGGAGGGAGGGGCTATTCCTCAGGTGGATTTGATGGTAATTTTTCTTCATCATTTTCCGACATATTTAATGATTTTTTTGGTGACTTTTCTTCATCATCAAGATCACAAGAAACCTCAAATAGAGGCTCTGATTTAAGATACAATATGGAGATAAGCCTTGAAGATGCCTTCCATGGGAAATCAGACACCATTAACGTCCCAATGAACTCCGCTTGTACAAGTTGTAATGGTACTGGAAGTGAAAAAGGGGATACGCCNATTGTCTGTCCAAATTGCCAGGGATCCGGAAAAACACGTGCAAGCCAAGGCTTCTTTACANTAGAAAGAACCTGTACCTCCTGCCAAGGCACAGGGCAAATTATTGTAAATCCTTGCAAATCATGTGGTGGAAATGGAAGGGTTAAGAAACCTAAAAAACTTAGCGTAAATATTCCTGCTGGTGTCGAAGATGGNAATAGAATCCGATTAAGTGGTCAAGGAGAAGCGGGAATTAGAGGCGGTAGAACAGGTGATTTATATATATTTGTGTCTATCAANCCTCACAATCTATTCCAAAGGGATGGATCGGATCTCTACCTAAATATTCCAGTTTCAATGGTAAAAGCCACTTTGGGCGGTCAAATTGATATCCCAACAATCGATGGTGGCAAACTGAACGTAAGTTTACCTGAAGGTTCCCAAAATAATAAGCATTTAAGATTAAGGGGCAAGGGGATGCCAGTTATAAGAAGGAGTAACTTTGGTGATCTTCACTTGCAAATTACAGTAGAGACACCGATTAATCTTACTAAGAAACAAAAAGAATTACTCGCTGAATTCGAAAAAATATCAAATGATAAAACAAACCCCCTTAGTAGTAGTTTTTTTAAAAAATTTAAAGATTTTTTCTAGAGATTTTTTGCATAAAAAGATATTTCATCGTAAGATGATGTCAAATCTATAATTTAAACAATATGGTTCTATCATGAAAGTGATTATTGCAGGTGCAGCAGGAAGAATGGGTCGTGAGCTATTAAAGTATGCCCATCAAGATTCTGAGATTGATATTATTGGTGCATCAGAAGCATTAGGCTCAGAATGGATTGGAAGAGATATTGGCGAAGTACTTGGTGTAGCTGATATGAATATCAGAATCGTTTCCGATATTTTAGATCTTATTAAATCTGCTAACGTAATAATCGACTTCACTGATCCTAAAACAACACTAGAAAATGCTGTACTCGCGGCGCAAGCGAGAATATCACATATTATAGGTACCACTGGTTTCCAGAATGAAGATATTGATAAGTTAAAAAAAGCTGCTAATCATGCGGTACTTGTTCAATCGGGTAATATGAGTCTTGGCATAAATGTACTATCACATATGACAGAAAAAATTGCTAAAGTACTGTCAGATTTTGATATAGAAATTACAGAAATACATCATAATCAGAAAGTTGATGCACCCTCGGGAACTGCATTATTGCTTGGGAACTCTGCAGCAAAAGGAAGATCATTAAATTTAGAAGATAATGCTGTTTACCAAAGATACGGTAATACAGGTCGCAGAGATAAAGATACCATCGGCTTTTCATCAATCAGAGGTGGAAGCATTGTTGGTGAGCACTCTGTTATCTTCGCGGGTGACAGTGAGGTGATTACGCTATCTCATTCAGCTTTAAGTAGAAAAATTTTTGTAAAAGGTGCGATGTTAGCCGCAAGATGGTCCCTAAATCAGGATCCTGGTTATTATAGTATGGATGATGTTCTAAATTTAGAGAAATAGGAAGTTATATGTCAAAATTGATTATACTGAGACATGGTGAAAGCGAGTGGAATAAACTAAACCTATTTACTGGGTGGGAAGATGTGAGTCTCACTGACCAGGGTAAAATAGAGGCGAAATTAGCTGCATTTGCGATCCAAAATTTAAAGGTTGATGTCAATCATGCATATACAAGCGCACTTAAGAGAGCAAAAGATACGCTAGAAATTGTTCTTTATATATTAAAAAAAGATATTCCAATAATATCAGATCAAGCATTAAATGAGAGAAACTATGGAAGCCTGACTGGNATGAATAAGGATGAAGCGCGTAATAAATGGGGCGATGAACAAGTTAAGCTATGGAGACGCTCCTATGATGTTTCCCCTGAAAATGGAGAGAGTCTAAAAGATACATGTGAGAGAACTATCCCTTACTTCAAAAAAAATATACTTCCAAAATTATATGATGGTGAGAATGTAATAATAACCGCCCACGGTAACTCACTCAGGTCGATAATAATGTATGTGGAGGAATTAAGCGAAGAAGAGATTATCAGTGTCGAAATAACAACGGGAATTCCAATTGTTTATGAATATGAAAGTAAGAATATAGTCAAAAAAACTGAATTATTTGTAAAAAGGTATTAACCAAAAAATTATATTATGAATGTACTTTTTATTGGTAACGCAATTATTGATATAATTTCTCACGTAGAAGAAATGGGTCATATTGACCCTAATTTAATTGGCAAAATGCAAATTGTATCTCAAAATGAGATTAACAATAACATTAAGCTTATATCAAATAAAAAAATACTTTCGGGTGGGAGTGCNAATAATAGTGCATGTGGTTTGTCGATGCTTGAAGAAGACGTATGCTTTGTTGGGAAGATTGGCAATGACCATTATGGAAGAGTCTATTTAGAGCAGAATGAAAAGTATCATGTAAACACAAGCCTAATGATATTTGATAATAAATCAAAAACAGGTTTATCTCTGATTTATGTAACACCAGATGGTGAAAGAACCATGAATACCTGCCCTGGAGCCTCTGCAAATCTATATGCTTCGGACATACCAAAAGCTGCATTTAGAGGGATCTCNGGGGTATTTATCGAAGGGTATTTATTCTACTCAACTCATGGGACTGAACTTATATCCGATTCTATTAATAGGGCCATAAGAAATAATGGCTTTACGGCGATTTCTCTATCAGATGTAAGTTGTGTTGACAAATATAGAGATTTTTTTTTAAATCTGATAAAGACCAATAAAATTAGTCTTATTTTTGGCAATAAGATGGAGATGATGGGTCTTTTGCAGGCTAAAACTGAAAGAGATCTTATAATAAGAATGAAAGGACTTTCAGAGTTCGTCGAAAGGTTAATCATGACTTCTGGGAAGGATGGTGCGATATCAGTGGAAAAGGGCAAACTTATTCGTGCCACACCTAACTACGTTGAAGATTGCATAGATACGACTGGAGCAGGTGATTTATTTGTCTCTGGCTACCTAAAGGCCTACTTAAATCAATCTAGCCCAATTGATTGTTTAAAATCTGGTAACTTTGTAGCTTCAAAGATTTTAAAGAGGGATGGTGGTAAATTAGATACCTCTGATTTGCGAGAAATAAAAAATAAGATCCAGGAATATATTTTATAGCTTTCTTAATGAAATTTGATCAACTGAATGATTTTGTGACTTTCTAATTATTAAACTCGCTCTTTGCCTAGTTGGCAAAATATTTTCAATTAAATTTACATAATTTATCTTTTCCCAAAGTGATGTTGCAACATCAATTGCATCTTTATCGGATAAATATGAATATTTATTAAAATATGATTTTTCCTCTTTGAAGGCGGTTGCCTTTAGTTTTAAAAATCGCTGAATGTACCAATTTTTTATATTCTTTTCATCTGCATCTACAAATATTGAAAAATCAAAAAAATCGGATACATAAGGAATCGCACTGCCATCTTTCGGAAGGGGTGCGGGTTGAAGCACATTTAACCCCTCTATAATTAGTATATCGGGGTTATTAACATTAATAAATCTACCAGGAACATTATCGTACAAGAGATGTGAATACACAGGGGCTTTAATATTTGATTTTCCGGATTTAACTGAGTTTAAAAAATCAAGTAGTAGTGATAAATTATAACTCTCAGGAAACCCCTTCCGCTCCATTAAAACCTTCTTTTCAAGATTATTATTGCTCATCAAAAAACCATCTGTATTTACAAGTGATACCGTTATATTATCTGACCATTTGGATAATAAAGCTTGAAGAATTCTTGAAGTTGTACTTTTTCCCACTGCAACAGACCCCGCAATACCAATAATAAATGGTACTTTAAAATTTTTTTTTCCTAAAAATAAGTTTGTTGCTTCGAATAATTTTTCTGTGCCGGATATATATAAATTTAAGAGGCGAGAAATTGGTAAATAAACATCTCTTACCTCATCTATTGACATAGGTTCATTTAAGCCTCTAAGCTCTATAATTTCATTTTCAGTGAGATTTAAGGTGGTACCAAAACCCAAGTCAGCCCATTCCTCTTTTGAAAATATTATATAAGGTGAATTTTGATTTTGTGATTGATACATGTGACGAAATTATTATTTTCTAGAACTTTTTTCTTCATGACCAGACACACCTCTTCTTCTCATAAGCTCACCACAAACATCATCTATACTTAAATTACCTTGCTCCAGTAATACCATCAAATGATAAATTAGATCTGCAGCCTCTCTTTTAAGGTTATCTTTATCCTTTGACATTGCTGCGACTATTACTTCAGCTGCTTCTTCGCCGATCTTTTTGGATAAATATTCAATATCTCCAATTAATTTTGCTGTATATGAAACTTCAACATCCTTAAAAGAGTTATTTTTTATCGTTTCCGTAAGTTTTTCTAAATAATCTATATTTTTCATTGAGTCCCCGGACACAAATCCCCCTATCTGACCTTTATACCTTCTTTTTTCATATATTGCTTGGCTTCATTAATTGTGTACTCACCAAAATGGAAAATAGAAGCTGCTAAAACAGCGTCGGCATGTCCAATCTTTATACCATCGACTAGATGTTGAAGATTTCCAACTCCACCACTTGCGATAACTGGAACATTCACAATATCCGTAATTTTTTTAATTAGTGTATTATCAAATCCAGATCTTGTTCCATCTTTATCCATTGATGTGATCAAGAGTTCGCCAGCACCCAATGATACAATTTTTTCAGCATACTGCAATACGTCAATCTCTGTATTAATTCTCCCTCCATGAGTATAAACTTCCCACTTATTATTTGCATTATTTTTTTTTGCATCAATAGCAACCACGATACATTGAGAACCATACTTGTCTGAAGCATATCTTACAAAATCATTATCTTTCACGGCTGCAGAATTTACCGCCACTTTATCAGCCCCAGATAATAATAATGTTCGGATATGCTGTATTTTACTCACGCCTCCACCGACGGTCAATGGCATAAAACATACCTCTGCAGTCTTTCTCACAATATCAAAAATCGTATCTCTATTCTCATGGCTTGCGGTAATATCAAGAAAACATATCTCATCAGCGCCCTGCTCATCATATATTTTAGCAACCTCAACCGGGTCTCCAGCATCTTTAAGATTTACAAAATTTGTACCTTTCACAACCCGCCCATTGTTAACGTCTAGGCATGGTATTATTCTCGACTTTAACAATTATCGTTCCTCGCTACTAATAATTTTAAGAGCTTCCACTGGATCTATTTTATTTTCATATAGAGCTTTACCAATTATGGCTCCCTTAAAAATAGAATTTTCACTCGTTTTGAGTTTTATAACATCCTCAATAGATTTTAAACCCCCACTTAAAATCACCGATATGTCAGTTGCTATGGCTAGCTTTTTTGAACCCTCAAAGTTTAATCCCTCGAGCATCCCATCCCTATTTATATCCGTATGAAGTATCGAGTCAATTTCACAATTTTCATACTCTTTAATTAAATCAAAAATGTTGACCTCTGTTTGTTTCTTCCAACCCTCTATACATATAAATTCATCTTTACTATCAAGGGCTAGAACAATTTTTTTAGGATGCTTATCCGCAAGTTTTTTTACCAAATTAATATTGGTAATACTCATTGTACCTAGTACTAATTTTTTAGCCCCCAATGAGATCCAGTTGTCAATTACCTCCATTGTTCTGATCCCACCACCAAGTTGAACGCATAAATTAGTTTTCTTTATTATTTCCTCAATTATAGGTTTGTTTTTACTTTTACCATTTACGGCAGCATCGAGGTCAACGATATGGACCCAATCAAAACCCATTTCTTGGAATTTTACTGCTTGTGAAAGTGGGTTACTGTTATAAATTATTGAGTCATTCATTTCTCCAAGTCTCAATCTAACACATTCACCATTTTTAATATCGATAGCTGGAAAAAGGATCATTATGGTTTCCAATTTATAAAGTTTCTAATAAATTTCAAACCTATTTTCTGACTTTTCTCAGGGTGGAATTGACATCCTATTATGTTATCCTTACATACAACAGCAGTAATTTGACGACCATAGTCACAGTACCCTAGTAAATCTTCTGTATTTTTTACTTTGAAATAGTAAGAATGGACAAAATAAGCTGTAGTTTCTTCATTCTTATTGTCTAATTCAAAGCAAATATCATGAGCACGGTTAAATTTAATATTATTCCAACCCATATGTGGGATTTTAATCCCAGGCACCGTTGGAATTTTATCAACCACCCCCGGGACCCAACCAAAACCTGCAGTTTTCTGGCCTTCAAAGCCCTCATCTGCGAGTAACTGCATACCAACACAAATACCTAAAAATGGGACCCCTTTCTCTAATATTTTTTTTTCTAAAGATGGGAACAAATCATCTACATAACTAAGACCGGCTTTACAATCTTTAAATGCACCTACACCGGGAAGCACAATTCGATCGCAATCATTGATCTCCGCCGCATTTGCAACACGCATAATTTTTATCTCTTTTTTGAAATCTCTTGTCACTGTTTCAAAGGCTTTTGTTGCCGAATGGATATTTCCCGATCCGTAGTCAATAATTCCTATAATTTCCATATTTGTCACATATAGTATTAAAATATATTCAGAATTGCTTCCTCGTCTCCGTTAACAGTCTCATCAGAATTGTCTTGACTGAGATCGTTTCTGTTCGGCGGAATAGTCTTCTTTCTGTTATTTCTATATGCATTATATGCGCTAATCTGATTCTCTGAGGTAACAATCATCTCTAACTTATAATCTCTGTATTTTAATAGCCACTCTCTAATTAAATTCGATTGGAATCCAAAAAAAAGATGCAAGAAAATTATGCCAAGTATAAGTATTGCAGGCCCTTGGTAAATAGATATTAGATATAATAGAAACAAAATTGATAAGTAAATAGGAGTCAGAAAAAGATTCTTATTCAGTAAAAACCATAANGGTGGAAAAATTAACGCCGTGTATGAAATCTTATCACGGTATATAAGGATCTGCTCATTACTATCGAGACTACCTTTTTTTGTATATATTTCAAATAAACCCATTTTAAACTAAATTACAGAACCCCCTTTGTAGTTGGGATTGAACCAGTTGTACGTGGATCAATTGTNATTGCATCTCTTATACACCTTGCNAGGCCTTTGTAGCANGACTCAATAATATGGTGTGCATTGCTACCATGCAAATTTTCTATATGCAATGTNATNTCGCTGTTATGTGCAAATGCATAAAACCATTCTTTGAAAAGNTCTGAGTCCATCTCACCTATCTTAGGTGAATTTAGACTAACCGCCCACCTTAAATAGGGTCGGCCTGAAATATCTAATGAAATTTGAGTTAACGCTTCATCCATTGGTATTATTATATTGGAGAACCTTCTAATACCTGCCTTATCTCCAAGTGCTTGACTTATTGCNGTTCCCATTACAATTCCAACATCTTCTGTAGTGTGGTGCATATCGATATGTAAATCGCCTTCTGCTTTTAACTCAATATCAAGCAAACCATGCCGGGCAACCTGCTCCATCATATGGTCAAGAAATCCTATGCCAGTATTAATCTTTGATTTGCCAGTGCCATCCAATAGCAATTTGCAAGAAATACTCGTTTCTTTTGTATTTCTCTCAACATAAGCTTCTCTTGGTCTTTTTTTATCCATAATCAATTTCCATTGGTTAAAATCTTGAATATATATATCACAATCGACATATATATTATAATAAGCATATTATTAATATATGTTAAATAAGATAAAAGTCTGCGAGTGAAGCAAATTATAGGGATGAAATGATCGAGCATAACGAAAAAAATATGGTTGGNACAACCATAATTATGGTTAGAAAAGATAATAATGTAGTAATNGCTGGCGATGGTCAAGTTAGCCTTGGGCAGACAATAATTAAGAATAATGCGAGAAAAGTGAGAAGGCTTGGTCCAGGACAAGAAGTTATTGCAGGGTTTGCTGGCTCTACAGCAGATGCTTTAACTTTATTCGATAGATTAGAGACAAAGCTTGAGCAATATCCAACCCAGCTAACAAGGGCTGCTGTTGAACTAGCTAAAGACTGGAGACTGGACAGGTATTTACGCAGGCTAGAAGCGATGATGTTGGTGGCTGATAATGATTGCAGCTTTGTTTTGACAGGTAATGGTGACGTTCTTGANCCTGANGATGGTGTAATTGCAATTGGATCTGGTGGAAATTACGCNCTTGCGGCNGCAAAGGCCCTTTTCAGCACAGATATAAGNGCACAAGAAATTGCAGAGAGATCTATGAAAATAGCATCTGAAATTTGTGTTTACACCAACGATAATTTAATTATTGAAAGCATCAATATAAAGGAATAANATGTCTGACTTTTCACCAAGAGAAATTGTNTCNGAATTAGATAGGTTTATTATTGGCCANAACGCAGCTAAGAGGGCGTGCGCAATAGCCTTAAGNAACCAGTGGCGNCGCCAGCAACTAACAGGGCCTTTAAAAGANGAGATACTCCCGAAAAATATACTAATGATAGGACCAACAGGTGTTGGTAAAACAGAGATTTCGCGTAGACTTGCAAAGTTAGCAGATGCACCATTTATAAAGGTTGAAGCAACGAAATTCACGGAAGTCGGTTATGTTGGGCGTGATGTTGAGCAAATTATTCGCGATTTAGTTGAAACAGCCATTGCAATGATAAAAGAAAAAAAGCGAATTGAAGTTGAAGCCAAGGCTCACTTATTATCAGAAGAAAGAGTTGTCAATGCACTTGTTGGGGAGAATGCATCTGAGTCTACCAAAGAGTCGTTTCGAAAAAANTTAAGAGATGGCGAGCTNGACGATAAAGAAATAGATCTTAAAATAAAAGACTCTCCATCAAACATGACCTCCTTTGAGATACCGGGAATGCCGGGTGCTCAAATGGGTATGTTGAACATTGGAGATATGCTNGGGAAAGCAATGGGNGATAAATATAAATCAAAAAANATGCTTGTCAAAGATAGCTATGAGATTCTTTTACAAGAAGAATCTGATAATTTACTTGACCATGACACGATTGTACAAGAGGCANTGAAAAGCGTTCAAAATCACGGAATTGTTTTTATTGATGAGATCGATAAAATTTGTGCTCGNGAAAATCGTCAAGGAGCAGATGTAAGCCGAGAGGGCGTTCAAAGAGACTTGCTACCNCTCATNGAGGGAACATCTGTATCAACAAAGCATGGTATAATAAAAACAGATCATATCTTATTCATTACCTCGGGNGCATTTCACCTTGCAAAGCCATCTGATCTTCTACCNGAGCTACANGGTAGATTGCCAATCAGGGTAGAACTTGGTGCTTTATCAAAAGAAGATTTTGTAAGTATATTGACCGATACTGAAGCAAGCTTGATTAAGCAATACATTGCACTTATGGATACTGAAGGTCTTAAATTAAAATTCTCGAAAGATGCAATTGAAAAGTTAGCAGACATAGCCGTTAGTGTGAATTCAAATGTTGAAAATATTGGAGCNAGAAGACTTCATACTGTTCTNGAGAGAGTNCTNGATGATATAAGCTTTACAGCTCCAGATCNTGATGAGAAGAGTATAACTATTGATCAAGAGTACGTAATAAATCATATTGAGGATCTTGCTAATAATGCCGACCTCTCTAAATTTATCCTATAATCAAGCTTTCAAGAGTATATAATAAGCCCCCTCACCACCATGCTTTTGATTAGCATACCTGTAACCATTTACATAATCCCTAATCTCTGGCATTTGGAGCCAAGCTGGAAGATTTTTATTTAACACACCACGCTCATATCTGTTCTTGTTCCTTGTATTTGTATTTTCAATTGATATTCCTTTGCCTGTTATAATTAGAATAATTTTCAGGTTATTTTTATTTGCTACCTTGATAAAATTTATGATGGCATGCTTGGCTTCCTCTTGTGTCATACCATGTAAATCTAAAGTTGAGTCGATATCAATTTGACCTCTTGACATTTTTTGTTCCAATCTTCTATGAATACCTGTGAACTTGAGAAGTTCATCTTTTTTAATGGGAACTTTGCTGGGTGCTAGTTTGATTGCAGCTTTGTCTTTGCTGATTTTTTTTTTAATAATTTTTTTCTGATTGACATCCCTAGAAATTATACTACCGGCGTCAATGCTACTTTGTTCTTGATCCTTAGTATCAGGGTTGTCTCTTTTTTTAATGGGTTCAACTTTATCTACTATTTGATACCATAGCTTCAAATCATTACTCGAAATTTTCTTTTTATCTTTAGTCATAATTTATTAAATATGATTATATCCCCTCGTGATTTCATATATCCAGCTTTTTCGTCATTTCCGAAGAAAATATCCCCTCTAAATAATCCCTTTATTGCCGACCCTGTGTCTTGGGCGAGCATTAGCCTCTCAAACCTTTCAAATTTACCCAAACCTTTAATTGGTATAATTGTATTAATCCAGATAGGAGTATTAATGTCGTATATTGACATGTCAACAGCAAGAGATCTTAGTGGGGTTAATCGTATACCTAACTGCCCCAAAGGGGATCTATTAGACTCATTTATTACATCTTCTTTGAAAAAAATAAATGACTTATTTATATATTTTATGGCTATATTTTCTGGATGTGAGTGCATCCATTTTTTTATGGACTGCATTGATATCTGATTTTTATTTATAAATTTATTATCAGTCAAATATTTACCGACTGATGTATATTCATAATTATTCTTACCATCAAAAACAAATCTTCGCTCTATACCATTTTCAAATTTTAAGGTTCCTGAACCTTGAATATGCATAAAATATAAATCAATTGTGTTTGATATCCATGCTAGTATAGGGAGATCCCAAAGTACATCTTCTTCGATCTCTTTTCTTGTAAGTTCTAAGAATTTTTTCACATTTTTTTTAGGAAACCCATATAAGGGCTTATTATATATCTCTGTTTTAGAAGCAGACGCATGTAAAATTGGTTCAAAATAACCTGTATAGAGAGTCTCTTCATTAAATTTATTTAAAATTTTATATGGCTGGTAATTCTTCTCAAAATATTTTCGAGCAGAATTCCTATTAGAAATTTTTAAATCCAATAGCGACGAGGAGCTCCCTCTTTTTAGAGCATTAAAAGCATCCAAATGGTTATCATCAGCCCAGCCTTTTATGTCTTCAAAAGATATCTTTTGAAGTTGTTCTCTATTCATTTTATCAATCATGATTTATTGTGCTTTAATTAAGTCGGCTTATAGTTTGCACTTTCCAATTGGGATCTTTAGTTTTTAAATTTTTCCTAAATGTCCAAACTTCCTTTGTCTTTGAGCTATTTCTTTTAGTTATTTTTTCATCCTCCTGGAATTCACTCAAGCTTGAATTTATATCTGCATTTATAGTACAGACAATACTAACTATTTTGTTATCTATTTTAATGTCTTCGATATGCAACTCACTTACTTTAATCAAACTATATTCTAATTTTTGAGAATTTTCATTTCTAACATCAATAGATCTAACAAAGTCATCGTAGAGGTCTTTTTCTAAAAGTGAATTTAAAGTATCGTAATTCTCTTCCGA
>PAAM01000020.1 GCA_002699615.1 Rhodobiaceae bacterium
CATATTCTAATAATTTATCTCTGACATTTAAATTTTCTTTATACGCTATTTTTATAATATCTGTAAGATAGAACTCCTTTTTTGAGTTATCGTTTCCTATCTTATCTAAAAGAGATAAACTACTGATATTATTGAATATAATTATCCCCGAAAAACAAATATTTATTGATTTTTCCTCAGGCGATGCCTCCGCGTCTTCTATAATACCGCATACGCTACCTTCACCACCTCTGATAACCCTACCATACCCTGTTGGATTTTTAGCTTCAAATGAAGCCAGTAAAATATCATTAGATTTAATAGCCTCTGAGAGGCTAATTATATCAAAGTGTGATATCAGAGGTGTGTCACCGAGAAAAACAAACAGATTTGAAATACCTTTGAAAGATGTTCCCTTTACTGCAACATTTAGCGCATCAGCAGTTCCCAGCTGCGTACTTTGTATGACATAATCGACAGCAATATCTTTATCTATGCTTGCCCTGATTGAGTCAATATTTTCATTATTACATACGATAATTATTCTGTGTATCCCAGACTCAATTTGAGCATCGATGATATAACTCAACATTGATTTACCGCATATCGTGTTTAATACCTTTGGGCGCGCGGAATTCATCCGGCTGCCTTTTCCAGCACACAATATCACGGAGACAGAATTTTTATCGATCATCAGATATTAATTAANGTTTCTTTTTCAGCTGAATTTATNACAGCCTCAAANACAGCCGCGCCGTGTATTCCCTGATCAGAAGTTACCGGATATGGTGNGACTTGATTTATCGCATCAGCAAATGCTTCAAGTTCATTCNTGCACATATCAACATCACTGTTTGTNGTTGTGGNAATTTCNCCTTCGCGGGGGGTATACTTAATNACAGATAAATCACGTTCAATNATTTCTATTGTACCATTTTCTGCAATCACTCTAAAATTATAAAAGACTGATGAAGCGATTGATGTTCCAAGATACCCTGTTGAGCCATTAGCAAATTTAAATAGGACAGATGTAATTTCATCGAGCTCACCTTTCTTCACTACTTTGGCAGTTTGAGCAAAAGNNCTTGATATATTTCCGTTTGAGGCAATCATTTGATCTATTATGTGTATTCCCATCCCAGTCATACCACCTGCTGGTGTCTCCGAAGCATTTGATCGCCAGCTCTCTGGTTTATACATCCANAGGCCCGGCGCATTAATTGTTCCTTCAATATGCAACACCTTTCCGAGCTCATTTGACTTTATCATGTCAACAATTTTCATAAAATTTGGATGAAACCTTCTGTTAAAACCAACAGCCAATATCTTATTATTTTTGTTTGCTTCATCATATGCGATCTTTGCATCTTCTGCAGTCAGGGTGATTGGCTTTTCAACAAAAACATGCTTGCCGTTATTAACGGCAGCGACAATCTGCTCAAGGTGTTTTGAATGAGGTGTTGCCAGAATGACAGCATCTATTTTGTCCGATTTAACTATATCCTCATAGCTTGATACAACTTCTGCATTAATTTCCTTGCAATAGTCTTCAATGTTATTGAGGGTTCGTGTCGTTGCCATAACAACATTAATCTTATCACTTTTTTGTATAGAATTGGCTAATGTTTTTCCCCACCAACCTAAACCAACTGAAGCTGCTCTAATCATGATTTTTTCCTCTGCTATCAAAAATAATTTTTATTTTTTATAAAATTGTTATACTAATTAAATATATTTATACTGCTATTTATTTGTAAAAAAAATAAATAAATTAATTTATTTAAAATAGNGATTAGGGAGATAAAAAAATGCCACCATTAAAAATGCCATTACANCCNTACAAATCAACAACTGCNCGTGAACATCTGGGTGATTATGAAAGATCGAGTCAGATAACAGTTGATATACACGGNCATATTGGCGTCCANGAGGCCGCAGATCTTGTTGCAAAACACATGCCTGCTGATGGTCACGCTGGTTTTAAATATGCNCCNCCGAAAACACGTGAAATAAANGCCAAACAAAATGTTGANAGAAAAGGAGCGCTTTTTGGCTTGGATGAAAGAATCGCAGAGATGGATAGAATGCTTGTTGACGTAATGGCCATATCTCCTTGGCCGCCCCAGCTATATCCCCCAGTTGACCCAACACTTGGAGCTGAAGTTTCAGAAATNATTAATAATGAAATCGAAAAAAAATGNGCCGANCATCCAAAAAGATTGGTTGGGCTTGGCGCTGTTCCACTTCAAGATGCTGATAACGCAATTAAAGAATTAGACAGAATGCTAGCAAAGCCGTGCTTTAAAGGTATTGAAATTGCTGCAAAAATGGGGAGTGAAGAGCTTGACGTAAGGAGGCTTGATCCTTTTTGGGCTAAATGCCAAGAGTATGATATTCCTATTTTTATACACCCAACATCATTTGCAAGNGATAGGTTTTCCGCTCATTATTTAACAAATATAATTGGTAATCCACTCGATACAACAGTTGCTATGCATTATTTGATTTTTGGTGGTGTTCTTGAGCGTTATCCNGATTTGAAATTTGTATTATCACATGGTGGCGCATTCGCNGCTGCNTACGCGGGTAGAATGGATCATGCATACGGGTCAAGACCAGATTGCAGAGAAAATATTTCAATGCCACCTAGTTATTATCTCGAAAAATTTTACCCTGACTCACTTGTGTTCACAATTGAACAACTTCAGTATTTAATAAACAGATTCGGAGCGGATCACGTACTAATTGGAACAGATTACCCATTTGATATGGGTGAATATGATCCTGTAGAGCACGTATATCAAGTTCCAGGTCTAAGTTCTGCAAATCGTGACTTGATTTGTGGTGGTAATGCGTTGAGGCTAATGCATATGACCGAAGATGAATNTAAATAATTTATAAATTTAATTAAATTGAATAAGTTATTGTTTAAAAGATAAAAAAAGAGGTTTTATATGTCTGATCAATTTAACGATGGTTTCGACCATGAATTTTTAGCTATCCATGACTCTGAAATTGAGTGGGAAGAAGATCTTGCAAATGAACTTCTAACTCTGCCAAAAGGAGTCAAAGCCAAAGTTTTTGCTCATGACAAAAAAATGGGTAGAATTGACATGAAAGTAAAATTTCCACCTGGTTACGTTGAACCGGCTCACTCACACAAAAGTTGGCACTCAATATTGGTCCTAAAGGGTCGCATGTGTGTTGATGGAAAAGACTTAAGACCTGGTGACTATATTTTCGGTTGGGATAAACTTCATGGTCCTTATGAATACCCTGATGGAGCGGAAGCTTTTGTTGTTTTTCTTGGTGAAGGTACTGAACATATTTGGGATGAAGNTAACCATAACTCACATAAAAAAATATGGGAACCNGAAACCGAGGAAGGCAAAAANGCCAAAAAATAAAAGTCTANTNTANGTATGGTAGCAGCAGATATGACTCGTGTATGCCG
The DNA here is from genome assembly GCA_002699615.1 of Rhodobiaceae bacterium. Classification (GTDB taxonomy): domain Bacteria; phylum Pseudomonadota; class Alphaproteobacteria; order Rhizobiales; family TMED25; genus TMED25. Next base: position 3,434 of record PAAM01000020.1, read on the forward strand.
CCAGTGTNTATCGTTATATTCCCNTTAAAGATCTCTTCGGGTCTATCAGNNTCATTTTGATGCTTGAATGGCCCCACNCCGGTAAAAACATCATCNAGATTGCCTAATCCCTTTACNTCACCTCCNGGCCATGCGTAATCCTTTCCTCGAATNGATAGGGCTATTCGGTAGTTTTTTGGTAAAACTATTGAGGTTGGCCATATTTCAATATCTAATTCATATACCTTACCTGGACTTAGTGGCTGTATTTCATCATGCGTGTGATATGGTTGATAATCTTTTGATAATTTTTTATCTAGTTTACGGTGCGAAGCTCTCAGCCATCCTTGTGATACTGGGGTGTGGGGATCTATTGCGCCCTGAAAGGTTACCTCTTTTAATTCTTCATCAAACACCCTAAAAACAGCAAATATATCCGCGTCAGTTGTATCCGAGGAGATGTGTAACTTTAACCCTATTGGACCTGTGATTTCGGTTTCCTCAGCAACTGGTGGCGCGAGAAATGTTACGCCCTCAGAAAACCCACCGTATGTAGTTTCAGCTTCAGTTGAGTTGGATGCGGCTAAAGAAAGATCAGATACGCTAAGGTATACCTTCCTCCAATCTGTTCCTTCTAATGGCCAAGATGAATAATAATTTTCTTTAAATATTTCATTTGGGTAACGCGTTAGAAGATTAATTCTTGGTCGATCCTGCCATCCATTTTTTGAACCCTTGAGATAATAATCAAAAAACTGCTTTTGCATTTTTACGCCATAATCTGTATAAAATTCTGTCCAATGTTCTATCCCATGGACTTCAAGCCATTTTTCGTCGGATGCAGATCTGACATACCCATCAAAATTGCCCCTTGAATGCAGACCCTGACCACCCCAATTTGCAGAAGATAAAAGTGGAATGTTAATTTTAGAAAAATCTGGCATCCTTGACGTCCAAAAATCATCGGTTGCAAGCTTATTTTCAAGTATTTCTTTTGGAAATTCTCTTCGATTATCTTTTAACTGCTCTTCACCTAAGGTTTCTGGTCCAGCTACCCAATCACCTGTAATATTTCCTATCATACCATTTTTTCCTTTACCATTTTGCACAGTTAAAACCTGCTTTTGAAACCATGCTTCAGTAAAGGAGCAATAAATACCCCCATGATACCCCAACTCACGATAGTAATCCGCAGCACCCTCCCAAACACACATCGCCGTTAAGTTCTTTGGTTGTAGGGATGCGACTTGCCATTGATTCATCCCGTAGTAAGAAATACCATTTATACCAACTTTACCTGTTGAATACTCAAGATTTGATGCCCATTCAATACACTCAGCGAAATCTTCGGCTTCTTNACGTGACCATAAATCTAAAACACCTTCAGAGCGCCCAGCACCCCTTGAGTCAACTCTTATAACTACATATCCATCTGTTACCCATTTTTCAGGATCAACAACTTCCCAATTCTGATATGAATTGGTTGATCCTGCTGGCACATCAGGATGATCCGCACACATTCGTTCCCATTGTTCCGAATATATTTGATCAAAATGCAGCCATTTTCCATAAGGGCCATAGGTTATTATTACAGGATATTTCATGTNGTCATTTGGCTTGAAAATATCACACCTAATTGTGACACCGTCAGACATTAAAATCTCTTGGTCCCAAATAACCTCTATTTTGTTATCGAGAATGATTTCTTTTTTTGGGTACGTATTGCTCATTCTTAAAAACTATGCGGGTGTCCTCTTTAACAGAAAAGCTTGAACTGCATCTTGTACCATTTCATCATTTTGATTGTAAACTTTAAGACTTCTTTTCATAACCCCGCGATCCTCTTTTGAGGTTTCTCTTTTTTCTAAAACAGCAATCTTGGCAGTGATGGTNTCNCCAGCTATAACATGTTTTGTAAACTTTAAACTATCAAATCCCAANAAAGCAATTAATGTATCATCATATAAATGCAACTGAAATAGCAACCCAGCTGCAATCGAGTAAACAAGCGGACCATGCGCAATCCTGGTCCCAAAGATGGTTTTTTTACAATGCTCTTCGTTAATATGCAATGGATTATAATCACCAGATATCCCAGCAAAATGAACTATATCTGCTTCTGTTATTGTTCTGCTTGGTGAGACGTATTCTTTCCCAATCTCCCAGTCTTCCCAGTATAAACCTACCATTTTTTTCTCCTTATTTTATTATTTCACTTTTAATTAATTCGTTAATTTGCTCCTCGTCCATACTTAGCATAGATTTTAAGATCTCTTCTGTATGCTCACCAAGAGTTGGTGCTGGCGTTGATATAGTTTCTGTCACATCGCTAAATTTCATTGGATTTCCGGGTAATTTTATTTCTCCNGCGGTNGGATGATCATATTTTACAATCATATCTCTCTCTACNACTGGTGGTTCAGCGAAAGCACCATCCAAATTATTCACAGGCGCGCAGGGAACTTCATAATCTCTAAATAAGTCAATCCATTCTTTTACAGACTTATTAATGAATATTTCCTCTAATATCGGAATTAAAATATCTCTATTTTCAACACGCTTNGGATTGGTTGCAAAGCGCTGATCAGTTTTTATCTCTTTAATATCCATTGCATCGCACATCCTCTCCCAAAATACTTCTTGTCTGGTTGCAATAACAANATACCCATCATTGACTTTGAACGCTTGCCATGGGACGGAATACATATGGGATGAGCCAGGCGGCACCGGAAGCTCCCCTTTTGTAAGCCATACCGTTCCAAGATAAGTCAGTAAATTTAGCATGCCGTCAAACATTGATAAATTAATCGATGAACCCTGCCCTGTCTTTTCTCTTTTATATAGCGCTGCAAGTATTGCTTTACATGAGAATATGCCTCCTGATAGGTCTGCAAGCGGTATGCCTGTTCTAACGGGAGCACTGTCGGGCTCACCCGTTATCGCCATATAACCTGTTATTGATTGTATTATTATATCTAATGCAGGCAAATTTGCATATTCCCCTTTTTCTCCGTATCCCGTTACTGAGCATTGAATTATTCCTTTATTTATCTTACTCAACACTTCATAATTAATTTTTAATCTATTCAGTACTCCAGGCCTGAAATTATCAATTACGACATCAGCTCTTTTTACGAGCTCATAAAAAAGTTTTAGGCCTTGATCGGTTTTAAGNTCAATGACAATACTTTTCTTGTTCCTGTTAAAGGTTAAAAAAAGACCACTCTCTCCGTTTATTGGCGCAACTGATGGAATTCTTCCCAAGTCACCATTGGGTGTTTCCACTTTGATTACTTCAGCACCTAGGTCTGAAAGTACCTGGCCACCATAAGTGCCTGCAATAATCTGCCCTAATTCAATTACCTTCACACCTTTCAATGGATGGTTCATTATAGGCCTATACTTTTGGCGATTATATTTCTTTGTATTTCAGATGTCCCAGCACCGATCACAGACAAACGGGCATCTCTAAAAAATCTTTGAATTGGGTATTCCATACAAAATCCATACCCACCNTAGATTTGCATTGCATGCTCTGTTATCTTTGTGTATGACTCGCTTGTGTATANCTTCAGTATAGCGGCCTCATGGCGACTCGCCTTTTCCNCATTTATGGAGGTTGCAAATTTATAAAAAAGNAGCCTCGATAATTCTANCATAACTTTCATGTCAGCAAGTTTATGCGAGATNGCCTGAAACTTCCCGATTGGCCTATCAAATTGCTCNCGTGATTTTGCATACTGAAGCGCAAGATCGAAGCAAGCTGATGCAGCGCCCGTTCTTGCAGCTGATAAGCACAATCTTTCGTACCANAGGCATGAATCGCAGATCTGCCAGCCGCCACCTATCTCACCAATTATATCATCTTTAGATACCTCAACGTCGTTATAAAAGACTTGAGTTGTACCAATAGAACGATGTCCAAGTGTATCAATCTTCTTCACGTCAATACCTTTTTTCTTTGTATCAACCATGAAGGTTGTGATCCCTTTTTGCTTTTTATCCTCTTTTGAGGTTCGCAGAACAACCAGGCAATAGTCACTAATATCCATACCAGATGTAAATACTTTTTGCCCATTAATTAGGTACTTATCATTACCTACAGTATCCGCACGCGTCTTTAATGCAGCGGCATCCGAGCCAGAAGATGGTTCGGTTAGNCCAAATGCAAAGGACAGCTCTCCTTTTGCAATTTTTGGTAAAAAGAATTTTTTTTGCTCTTCAGAACCATGGGCCATAACAGCAAATGCACCCCATGTCATTGTTCGAAATACCCACATTGCCAATTCTTCAAATCTTTTTCCAGTTTCTTCGAGAAGAATTGCCAGGTCGACTGCATCACCGCCTGTACCCCCATATTCCTCTGGAATAATTAAACCCAGCCAACCAGCATCACATAACTCTTTGTAGGCCTCNTATGGCGGCACCCCATCTTTGTCACATTTTTCAACNTATTCNTCAGGGCANATCTTATTTAAAAAACTCTCCAAATGCGTNCTCATTTCTTCTTGCTGTTGCGTAAAATTAAAATCCATTATTTCTCCTCTTTATCTTCAATCCACTGTTCGTAATTTAGTCTCTTAAGTTCAAAAAAATCTGTTAACTCAGAATACATATTCCCAAACAACCTTGCAATGGGCTTNTAGTTTTCTATGTTTACNTAATTTTTTTCTNTATCTAGCACATCGNTATTCGTCGACACATTAACAACNTCTCCTAGTGTTAAATTTCTATCTTCACCCANACCTATAATTGAATGAAGTTTGCATTCCANGGCGACCATGCTTTCAGATATAGATGGCGTATCAAGGATATGTGATTTCTTTAGNGTAAATCCNGCCTCATCTATTTCACTTATNTGTGGCGGAAAATTTACACAACTGATGTTCATCTGCTCAGCTATTTCAAATGTAACCATGTGCACAACAAATTCCTTTTTATAATTTATATTAGCTGATGTATCTTTCATTCCACCCTCTGGACGNGAGTTTACACCAAGAGCAACAATGGAGGGCTTATCTGANAAAACATTNAAAAATGAGAATGGGGCAGCATTNACAATTCCCTCAGNTGAAATTGTTGTTACNAATGCTATTGGCCNTGGAATTACTAAGGCACACATTAATTTATATCGATCTTGCCTCGAAAGTGTATTTGGATCAACATTTAGCTCAGTCATATAATTTACTCAAGTTTTATTGGAACCCCCTCTTTTGCCGATCTATCCGCTGCCATTGTTAGCGCTAAAATAACTCGAGCCTCTTCACCTGTTGTGAGACCTACGCCGCCCATACCCAAAGTGTGCCTAATAAATGCGTCGGTTTCCTCCTTCATTGGGCCAAAGAATTCCCCCATGATGAAGTCACCCGGCATGGCGGATCCAAGAAATGCTACATCGACGTCATATTGTGGGGTATACGGGCAAGGAATTGGATCACCTGGGACCAATACAACATCCCTATGCGCATCATCAATATTTAGAGAACCAGTAGTTCCCTGGAGGTCTATTTCCATTGTGGCGGTGTAAGCAGGCCAGTGCCTAGGTTGTAGCCAGCTCGTACCAAGTGATGAAACAGATCCATCGTCATAAGTAACAAGCATCCATTGAAAATCATCTCTGTTATAACTTTTAAACACGTTACTTGCTGATTTAGCATATACTTCTACAGGTTTTTTGCCCTCATTATACCACAGCATCAAATCAACCAAATAGGTACCAGTATTAATCGATGGTGTCGTATTTGGTGATCGACCTGCAACGGCTTCACCCACAGCGCGAGTGACATAAATCTTCCCCATTGAGAATACAATATCACCCAGCTGACCCTTTCGGACCGCTTCCTTCGCCAGAAGAAATTTTCTTCTAAATCTTTGAGTGTAACCAACAAAGACTTCAGCGCCCGTTTCTTTCGCTTTTGCTAGTATGCTATCAGCTTCATTTAGATCCAAAACAAAAGGTTTTTCAATAAGTACCGACTTTCCAAGTTCAACAGCTTTCATTGTTGCGTCATAGTGATTCTCTTCGTCCGTCGATATNATGACAGCACCAACCCGACTATCTTCTATTGCTTCAGAATAATTATTTGTTGCAACATCCGCTTTTACTGNCTCTGCAACATTTTCTAATTTTTCATCTTTGATATCGCAAACCGCTATGTAGTCTACTTGAGTTATTTGTTTGCATGAATGTGCTCTCAGATTACCTATGCCGCCCGCACCAATTACAGCTACACCTGTCTCTTGTTTATTTGATTTCATTTCTCTACCTATTTAGTTTTATTTTGCTTTTTTAAAAGTATTTGTAAAAACAAAATCCTCTATTGGGTTCCGAACTCTTTCTTGGAGCTCACGTTCGTTATATGGCTCTGGCAAAATACTTGCTTCACCTTGATATCCAAGCGCAAAACCACAAATTATGTCCACTTCATCCGGTACGTCATATTGTAACTTAATTTCATCAAGTAAGACCCCGCCAGCCTGATGTATATATAAATTATGCTCAAGAGCTTGGAGTGTGAATTGCGACATTGCCATTCCAGTATCATAAAAATATGTCCGGCTTTTTTTNTCACCTAACATTAATTGGTATGCGCCGATAAAGCCAATTACAGGAGCCGTACATGCCCACTTTTGATTATTTTCATTAAAGCATGAAAGCGCTTTTGCATACTCTTCGGAATTTTCTTTTTTTGCGACGATAAATCTCCATGGCTGCGAGTTATTGCATGATGCCGCCCATCTTGCCGCTTCGAACAGTGAATTTAAAATTTCATTATCTATATTCTTATCGCTGAAAGCACGTGGGCTCCATCTATTCTTGATAAGTGTATTTAATTTATATTTTGCATTTGCGGGTTTATTAATTGGCATTTCGAAACCTATTGAAGTGTTACTAATTAAAATAATTACTATTACATTTTTTTAAAAAATATAATATATTTTTTTAATAGAGTGTAATAATTTTAGGAAATATTTATGGTAGATAATCAAAGCTATTCTTATATTGTTGTTGGCGCAGGAAGTGCTGGATGCGCTCTTGCTGCAAGATTATCTGAAAATCCGCAAAATACAGTCTGTCTACTAGAAGCTGGTCCACAGGATAGAAACCCATGGATACATGTTCCAATTGGGTATGCAAAATTGTTTAAAAACAAAAGACTTAATTGGATGTATCAAACCAAAAAAGATGACGGATGGGTGCAAAGAAGTATTGTTGCGCCAAGGGGTAAAGTGCTTGGAGGATCNAGCTCTATAAACGGTATGATCTACATAAGAGGCCAAAAACAAGATTATGATGTTTGGCGACAGCTTGGAAATAAAGGATGGTCATACGATGACATTCTTCCTTACTTTAAGAAAGCGGAAATACAAGAAAGAGGAGAAGATCCCTATCATGGCGTAAATGGTGAACTTCACGTATCTGATCACAGAGACGTACATCCATTTGCAGATGCCTATGTAGATGCTGCTGTAGATGAGGGATTCCCGAGAAATAACGACTTTAATGGAGAAACTCAAGAAGGGTTTGGTCCATTCCAATGGACGCAATTTAAAGGAAGAAGGTGGAGTACCGCTAGAGCCTACCTCGAAAAATCAAAGAAAAGATCAAATCTAACTATAATAACAGGTGCCCTGGCTTCAAAAATTATTTTTAAAGGGAAAAAAGCTATTGGCATATCTTACNNAAAAAATGGTAAAGAACTCCAGGTTGCCGCAAATAAAGAGGTCATCCTCTCTCTGGGTGCATTTAATTCACCTCAACTTCTACAGCTATCAGGAGTTGGGAATCCTGAACTATTAAACAAACACAATATTAGGATAATTCATGAACTTAATGGTGTTGGAGAAAACTTACAAGACCACATTAATGCACCAATTATGTATCAGTTAAATCAGCCATTTACAGCTAATGATGTCTTTCACAAGCCATCAGTGAGAATTGCAGCAGGTTTAGATTATATTTTTAATCGAAAAGGTTTACTGCATATGGGCGTTGCATATGCTGGTGGATTTTTTAAAACCAACAACTCATTAGAAACACCAGATATACANAGTCTTGTCTTAATGTTTTCATCAACGGACCCTGGTGGGGCACCTCACAAGTTCCCTGGCGTAACAGTTGTGTGTACATTGCTCAGACCAGAAAGTAGAGGTTACGTTAGGATTACGTCAAATGACCCAACTAAAGCACCTGAGATCGCGCCAAACTATTTGAGCGCCGAAAGAGATCGACTTAAACTACTGGAGTCTATAAAGATTGTGAGAGGTATTTTTAAAAATAAAAAATTAACAGAATATGTTGTTGAAGAAAAATACCCTGGCGGTACTTTAAATACCGACGAGGAATTATTAGATTATATAAAACAGTATTGCAGAACTAGCTATCATCCGGTAGGAACATGTAAAATGGGAAGCGACCATATGGCAGTAGTTGATGATGAGCTCCGTGTCCATGGACTCGAGTCACTGAGAGTTGTTGATGCGTCAATAATGCCAAACCTNGTATCAGGAAATACAAATGCTCCGACCATAATGATTGCAGAAAAAGCTGCTGATATGATACTTAGCTAAAAAGGAGATAGAATATGGATGATTTTAATGATTTAACTTTTACTAAATTTTCGGTTGGTCAATCAGTATCGAGGTTTGAAGACCCAGAACTCCTTAAAGGTGAGGGTACATACACCGATGATATAAAAAGTGAAAATCATACACTTGAAGCATTTGTTTTAAGATCACCATATGCGCATGGGAAAATTATCAATATTGATGTCGAAGAAGCCAAATCACAACCAGGTGTGGTTGATATCCTCACATACCAAGACATGGACAGAGAGAATATTGGCCCTATCCCCTGCCTCACAGCCGACAAGCTCAAAGGTAAGGATGGTAACGGTATCAAAGTACCCCCGTTGATTTCTCTTGCAAAAGATAGAGTATATTATGTTGGTCAGCCGGTTGCATTTGTAATTGCTGATACACTCAATAATGCAAAAGATGCATCAGANTTAATATATCTTGAGGTTGAAGAGCTCGATGTAATTGTTGATCCGCGCGATGCATTGGCAAGCGACACCCCTTCTATNCATCCGACTTTAAATGATAACATTGCTCTCGATTGGGAATATGGTAATCAAAGCGAAGTTGATGGTTTAATTCAGAACGCGAAATATAAAACATCAATTGAATTGAGGAACAGTAGATTGATCATATCCGCAATGGAGCCTCGCGCATGTATGGCAAGTTTCAATAGTGATGCCAATACATATGATTTACATTCACCATCACAAGGTCTATTCGGTTTTGCAAATATTTTAGCGAATATTTTTAATGTTGATAGAGATCAGATGCACTGTCACACACCGAGCGTTGGTGGCTCATTTGGAATGAAGTCTAGCCCATACCCAGAATATATTGCATCCTTGGTTGCCGCAAAAAAGACTGGGAAAACAATTAAGTGGAAAGATACCCGAACTGATTCATTTCTTTCAGATACTCACGGTAGAGACTCATGGATTGATGCAACGATTGCATTTGATGATAACAAAAAAATGGTAGCTGCAAAAATCGAAGTAGTTGCAAATTCTGGAGCTTTTATGGGGCTTATGGGACCCATGGCGCAATCTATGAATATAAAAAACAATTTTTGTGGTGCGTACGATTTACCAAAAATGTACGTAAATTCAAAAGCTGTATATACAAACACGACTCCAATTGGAGCCTATCGTGGAGCTGGAAGGCCTGAAGGTGTTTATATTATGGAAAGGCTTCTTGAAAAAGCTGCGATTGAGATGAATATTGACCCTGTAGAACTTAGAAAAATCAATCTTATAAAAAAAGATCAATTTCCATATCAATCAGCTGCAGGTTTAAATTACGACAGCGGTGACTTCCACAGCGTATTAAAGGATGCACTGGAAACAGCTGATTGGGCTAATTTTAGCCAAAGGCTGGAGGAGTCCAAAAAAAATGGCCTGTATAGAGGTCGTGCCCTCACTTACTACCTGGAAGTAACTGCACCTCCTGGAAAAGAAATGGGCAGGATAAGATTTGAAGATAGCGGTGAAGTTACGCTAATAAGCGGTAATCTGGATTATGGTCAGGGTCACTTAACATCCTTTGCGCAAATAATGTCAGATAAATTAGGTATCCCGATGGAGAGCTTCAAATTACTTCAAGGCGATAGTAAAGAATTAATTGCAGGTACCGGAACCGGTGGCTCTCGGACGGCTATCAGCGGCGGTACATTGCTNCTAAAAGCATCCAATATTGTNATTTCTAATGGCAAAAAATTAGCAGCATACTTGTTCGATGATGATCATGAGAATGTTGAATTTAATAATGGTAATTTCGAAATACCAAATACTAATCATAAGATAGACATACTTGAGCTTAGCAACGAGATAAAGAAACTTATGAAAGATAAAAAACTTCCATCGTCTCTTCCTCAAGGACTTGATGGAGAGCTAGCAGAGGATACACCTCCGTGCTCATTCCCCAACGGTTGTCATATATCTGAAGTCGAAATTAATCCAAAAACTGGTGTTGTCAAACTTATAANGCATACTGCTGTGAATGATTTTGGTAACCTTATAAATCCATTATTAGTAGAAGGTCAGGTGCTCGGTGGAATCATACAAGCTCAAGGGCAAATTATGATGGAAAATCTGTGCTATGATGACTATGGACAGCTTTTATCTGGCTCCTATATGGATTACACAATGCCAAAAGCTGTTGATATTCCGAAGGAGTTTGTATTTAAGTCTCATCCAGTACCATGTGAAACAAATCCTCTTGGAATTAAAGGGTGTGGTGAAGCTGGTATATCTGGTGCGCTGCCAACAATTATGAACGCTATTGTAAATGCCTTAGAGTCAAACGGAGTTGATGGAAAAAATTTAAATATGCCTGTTACATCCGAAAAGATGTGGGAAATAATAAATTAAGCTATATTTGCATAATTTTTACTTATTTTCTTTATTTTTGGCCGAAGTTTGATATATATAATATCTAATATGGAGTAAATAATGAATACAAAAAATCAATATATAATGATGGCGATACTAGTAATAGTTATGGGTATTGGTGGGTATTTTATGTACCAGCAAGATAAAGCAAATCCTGCCGCAGATACATCGAAAGTGCTAGAGTTTAAAGCTGAAGATGTAGACTTTTGGAAGTAGTTTATTATATTTGATATATAATAAAATAAACCCCTACTGCGGACAGCAGTACGCCAAAAAGTATCGTTAAATTTATAATCTCGTGCTGTCTGTTTAACGCCCATCCAAAAATAACTCGGAATATAATAGTTGTTCTTTGAATAGGCTCCACAACAGTAATAGGCGCAACACCTAAAGCCATATATCTAAATAAGTGGGATAGGAAACCGAGAAACCCTGTCACGATAAACCACTTTACTCCTTGATTATTTATCGCATAAATTTCTCTAAACTTAGTTTTCGATAGTATGATTATAATAAATACGAGTATTGTGGCAGCAAAATAGGCAACAAAACCACCCACAATATTATGCTTTAACCCTCCACTTTCGAGCCCAAGCTTTATAAAAAAGGGACTCGAGCCAAAAGCCATTGCGCATAGTATTCCCCATATATATCCTTTTTTATAATCCATAATAACACCTGATTTAGTTTTTGAGTTATTTTTTCGTGCAAAGAAAATAAAAATAGGACCACCAAAGACAAGAAAAATACCGATAAAAAGATATAGATTTAATTCTTCGTTTAGCAGGGTTAAAGCAAGCAATAATGAAATTAATAGCGCAAGCTGTGTAATGGGGCCTGATTGCGTTGCTCCAAGTAATTGTGTTGATTTGTAGTTGCAGTATCGGCCAATAACAAGATGAACTATACCTGCAATTGAAAAGAATGATATCGACCTGATTGATAAATCCAAGATAAGATCAAAGCAATCAAATAACAGAAGAATGATAAAAAAAAGCGGCATACCAAGGGGAACTGTAATTGCAATAGCTTGGTGAACTGGAGCTGATAGCACACCCCTTCTCAGTGTTGTCGTATTTAGCGCAAACATCATTGCAGAAATTAATGCCAAAATACTACCCAACATATAAGTTCTATTCCCTTCTTAGAAATCTATTTGAATGATTAACAAGTACATACCAATGATAGATAAGGCAACACCTAACAGGACCCTGGCATTAATGATTTCATGATTTCTATTGATTATAAATCCAAATATTACTCTGAAAATAACAGAAGTTCTATGGATAGGTTCAACAATTGATATTGGTATTAGTCCTANAGCGATATATCTAAGAAGCTGAGCTNTGGACCCCAAAAATCCTGTAACAGTGAACCATTTTACTGCACTTTTATTCATTTCAAGAATATCTTTAATCCTTACTTTAAAGAGAACCATTATACAAATTAAAAAAAATATTGCAGAAATATAAGATACAAAGCCAGCAAGAATTGTAACTTCAAGACTGTAATTAGAAAAACCAGATTTTACAAGTAAGGGACTNATTCCATAACAAATAGCACAAGATAAGCCCCAGAAGAGNCCGTCTTTATATTTCATCTGAATGCCAGACCTTGTAAACTTATCCCCCTCATAACCCAGAAGTATTATCATTGGTGCTAAAATAATCAAAAAAATAGCAATAATATGAGTATTTGTTATTTCCTCATCAAACAAATGATANGCAAAAAAAACAGAAATTAATAAGCCCAATTGAACAATTGGTCCAGCCTGGGTTGCGCCGAGAGACTCAATCGTTTTATAACCAAAGTATCGCCCAAAAATAAAATGAATTATACCTGCGGACGCAAAAAAAAGAAATTGTGTAATATCTAAATCGCGAAAGCTAGGCCATGAATTTGTGAATGTTATAGCTAATAAAAAAACGGGNAAACCAATTGGAACTGTAACAATTATTGATTTATATACAGAGGCAAATAGTATCCCCCTCCTTAACGCTGTATCATTTGCGGCAAAAGCTACTGCAGACATCACCGCGCATACGAGACCGAGCATGCTAATAAATTAGCTCTAAATTAACTGCAACTCCATGCTCAAGGCGAAAGAGCGCCTCCTCATATTTAGGAATGCTTGTTGGAANATATGAATTACTATAAGCATAACCTTCTTTTGGTGTCCAAAAGATTGAAGTATTGAACTCTTCATCACTATTTTCATCATGANATACAAAAATGGCAACATCTCCCTCATGATAGTCATCGATAGGGATAATAGTTTTACCCATTGTCGCTACTTTTTTATAAATTCGATCTGGGTTAAATTTTTTAAATGAAATTTTATTCTCATAGAGGTACAACACAATATGGCCTTTATCACTTAATACATTATTTATTTCAGCACTTGCATGAGCCCAAGCCTTTAGTGGGTTNGTCGGCAATATAAAAATAATCAAAATAGCTATTGATATTAAAGATCTGGGTTTGGTGCCGCGATACATTCTTTTGTGACCTTCATCATCCAGGTATAAAACTCGATTCTATTGCCGTCTGGATCAGTAATATAAAATGCATGGCTACCGCTTCCACCTACAAAGCCTAATGTATCATCTCCTTCTACATATTTAGCCTCATGACCGTGAACATAAGGTCCTGACACAAAGGGTATATTACTCTTTTTGCAATGCTCAAGCGCATTGAGCCAATCTTCTCGCTCTGGCATTTCAAATGCAATATGNTGCACCCCAGGAGCATGCCTTTTGCCAGTATCCGACTGATCTAATTTGCCTCTATCTTTTTCTTTATCTATCTCGAAGAAAACAATGTCATGATGCCAGTCTTCACATCTAACAAAACACATCCTGTGTTTTCTGTAAGGCTCACCCCAAATNCCAGTTAATTTAAGCCCCACTACATCCCGATACCATTCTAGTGATTTTTCAATATCGCTAACCCAAATACCTACATGACCAACTCTGTGAACCCCCTCAAAAGCCATAACACCTCCGTAAATAACTACATATATTATACACAATTATAGCATACATGTTGATATCTACTATTAAAAAACTATTGAATTTTTGATTTTGTCATATGGTGGTAATTACTTATGAATTATGCCACCAATTGATTTTACATTGCGATAACTGGCGGGCCCTATAGGAATCGAACCTATGACACAGTGATTAAAAGTCACCTGCTCTACCGACTGAGCTAAGGGCCCTCAATTGAAATATAGTACTTTATATGGCAGGTTTAAAGTGTTGTAAACTAATGTTTATTTATAAACACAAAAAACAAGATTTTTATGCATCGACAGTTGCCCAGTCTCCTTTTATTACTTCAATTGTTCGATCCAAGCGGTTATCTCTGATTGCTAGCCTCAAATCTACCATGAGTGTGTTATAGTAATTTAAATTTATTTCTGAAATAAGCATAGCAGCAAGTATTTCTTTTGATTTAATTAAATGATGGAGGTATGACCTTGAATATTCTGATGCAATAGGACAACCTGACTCTTCGTCAATCGGCCTCATATCGTCTGAGAACTTTGAGTTTCTGAGATTAATTGCGCCAAATTTTGTGTATGCAAGACCGTGGCGGCCCGCTCTGGTTGGCATAACGCAATCAAACATATCAACCCCCCTCTTCACAGACTCCACAAGGTCCTCAGGTGTGCCAACACCCATTAGATATCGCGGCTTTTCGTCCGGTAAATTTGGTATTGTAAAATCTAGTGTCTTCAACATTAAATCATGACCTTCACCAACCGCAAGACCCCCAATTGCGTAACCATCAAAACCAATATCAATTGTTTCGATTGCTGAATGCTCCCTCAAATGTTGATCGGTTCCCCCCTGGATTATCCCAAACAACATCCGGCCCTTCTTCTTAACAAATGACTTCTTGGACATTTCGGCCCATTTAAGTGATAAATTCATTGCTTTTCTTATATTTGAAATATCCTGGTCGAACTCAATACATTGATCGAGTATCATATGTATATCAGATCCAATTGAGTCTTGNACTTTCATTGAAATATCCGGAGATAGGTAAAACTCTTTTCCATCGATATGTGATTGAAATTTCACGCCACCTTCTTCAATTTTCATAAGCTTAGAAAGCGACATAATTTGAAACCCTCCAGAGTCCGTCAGTATTGGTCTATCCCATTTCATAAAGTTATTTAAGCCACCAATTTTATTAAGGATTTCTATACCAGGCCTCAAATAAAGATGGTATGTATTACCAAGTATAATTTTAAAACCAATCTTTTTTAGTGTATCAACGGAAATTGCTTTCACTGTCCCTTGGGTTCCTACTGGCATAAATACAGGGGTCTCAATCATTCCATGAGAAAGATCTATTTGACCACATCTAGCGTGTCTATCTTTTGCTATTATTTTAAACACTCAGGTCACCACAAATAAAGCAAGCATCGCCATATGAGTAAAATCTATAATTATTGTCCATGGCAGATTCATATGCTCTGTGCATATCATCTATCCCGTAATATGCACATACCAATACAAACAGAGATGATTTCGGTAAATGGAAATTTGTAATCATGGCATCCGCAGCTCTAAACTCATAACCTGGCTTGATATAGATATCTGTTTCACCTTTATATTCACTGAATTTACCGGCATCATCGACGGCAGACTCTAATATTCTCATGCTCGTTGTTCCGACAGCTATAATATTGCCCCCAGCTGCCCTTGTTTTATTCAATAAATCCGCAGCATGAGAATCTAAGTGGCACCACTCTGAATGAATTTTGTGATCCAAAATATTATTTGTTTTAATTGGTGAAAATGTACCAGTCCCGACATGTAATAANACATTGCAAATGCGAGTACCTTTTGCCTTTATATTGTCTAATAGTTTTTCTGTAAAATGCAAACCGGCAGTTGGTGCTGCCGCAGACCCAGTGTGCTCAGCATAAACTGTTTGATAAGACTCTTTATCCTCAGCTCTAAGCTCTCGTTGAGCTGTAATGTATGGTGGAAGTGGTAATTTTCCATTACTCTCTATCCAGGAAAGTATATCCTTATTCTGATTGAACCTTATTTTAATATGCTCATCTTCAAATCCAATTACATCAGCTGAGACTTGATCTTTGTCGGAGAATATCAATTTATCCATTNCCTTAATGCGCCTCCTGGGCTTCGCTAATATTATCCAATCACCATCATCTAATTGTCGAATTATATTTAATTTTATATTTGAAGTATCACCTTTTCTCCATCTTTTTATCTCAAAATATGTAGGGGTAACTTTGGTATCATTTATAACAATTATATCTTTTGGACTCAGAAGATCGGGGAGGTCATAAAAATATTTATGAGTAACTTTTTTAGATGAATCTAAAATCATTAGCTTGGAATGGTCTCTCGGATTTGCTGGTGCGAGCGCTATCTTGCTTTTATCAAGCTGGAAGTCAAATAACTCAATTTCCACAATACTGCGTTACTCTATNACTGTCATTTTGATCATTGAGTCAGGATTCGCAGGTGGCTCACCTCGGGCTATCTTATCAACATTTTCCATTCCTTCTATAACAGTACCCCAAACGGTGTATTGGTTATTAAGAAAATGTGCNGGCTGGAAGCAAATAAAAAACTGACTGTTTGCACTGTTCGGATTACTTGACCTTGCCATGCCAACGGTGCCTCTCTCAAATGGTTTGGTAGAAAATTCGGCTTTTAGATTTGGATAATCAGAACCACCCATACCGGTGCCGGTTGGATCCCCTGTCTGCGCCATAAAACCGTCTATGACCCGGTGAAATATTATACCATCATAAAAACCATCCTTGGCTAATGTCTTTATTTGCTCGACATGCAGTGGAGCAATGTCACTGTGTAATTCAATTAATACATCGCCATGCGATAATTCAATTAATAATTTTTCTTTTGTATTTTCGGCCATTGAGACTCCAGTAAATATAATTAAGGTTATTAGTATCAGAAATTTCTTTATAAACATAATCTACTTAGGTAATGGAATTAAAGTTCTTAATCAAGTATTTATTGATGTTATCTGGTACTAAAGACTCAATTGAACCTCCAAGTTTATATATTTGTCTCACCAGGCTCGATGAAATATGACTCAGATCATTATCGGTTGGGATAAATAATGTCTCAATATTAGGATCGANTCTCCTATTTGTGTTATACATTCGCAATTCATAATTGAGATCCGATGTATCTCTTATTCCACGAATGATTGTGTTGCATTCATTCTCTTTTGCCGCCTGCACAAGAAGTTTCTCAAAAATAATTACTTCGATTCTTGTATCTGACGTATTGATAGCTTTCATAGACTCATTTAACAAAGAAACTCTTGTGCCAATATCAATTAGAGATTTTTTTTCATGATGCTGACCAATCCCAATTATGATGTGGTTTGAGATTCTTGATACTTTTTCGATAATATTCTTATGTCCAAAAGTAAAAGGATCAAAAGATCCGGGGAAAAAACACTTACTCATCATCCACCCCATCCTCATCGTCAGACTCAAGATCTCCTAAACGTTCAACTGACACTACTTGCTCTTGATCATCTACATCAAATATCTTTACGCCCTGCGTAGATCTTGATGCAATTCGGATGTCATCTACAGGGCATCTTATTAATTTTCCATTATTTGTAACGAGTATAATTTGATTTGCTGCATCAACTGGGAAGGAGTCTGCAATATTCCCGTTTCTATCATTTACAACCATAGCAATAATGCCTTTACCGCCTCTTCCGGTAACCCTATATTCAAATGTTGATGTCCTCTTTCCATATCCATTATTGGAAATAGATAAAATAAACTGTTCAGACGCCCCCATTTCAGCATATTTTTCATCAGAAAGTANGGCTGGAGTAATATTTTCATTATTTTCTTCATTTTCACCATTATCAGACTCGATATCACCGCGAACAGCTCTGCTCATTTTCAAATAAGCCGCTCTTTCTTCTGTTGTAGCGCTCATTGATTTGATTATTGCGGATGATATAACCCTGTCACCTTTCGCCAGCCTAATTCCCCTTACACCAGTTGATGACCTTCCAACAAATAGCCTTACATCCGAAACACGGAATCTTATGCATTGACCTTTTAGGGTTGTAATTAATAAATCGTCTTGGTCAGTGCATGTTTCAACTGTTTTTATTTCATCATTATCCTGTAATTTCATAGCTATTTTTCCGTTCGCNCGAACATCCACAAAATCGCTAAGCTTATTCTTTCTGACATTTCCATTTTCAGTTGTAAACATAATATATAAATTTTCCCATTCCTGNTCATTCTCAGGCAATGGCATGATCGTCGTAATATTCTCGCCTTCGCTTAGAGGCAACAAATTAATCATAGCTTTTCCCTTTGATTGTGGCGTTCCTTGAGGAAGTTTCCAAACTTTCATCTTATAAACAATCCCCGTTGACGAGAAGAATAGTATTGGTGTGTGAGTATTTTCAACAAAAATTCTTGTAACAAAATCCTCGTCTCTTGTGCTCATACCGGCGCGACCCTTTCCACCTCTACGTTGGCTTCTATATGTGGATAGTGGAACCCTCTTGATATACCCCTTATGACTAACTGTAACCACGACGTCTTGTTTTGGTATTAGATCTTCATCATCTACATCCAGTTCTAGATCGGTTATCTCTGTTCTTCTTGGAATTCCAAAAGAATCTTTTGCATCTATCAGCTCTTTTTCAATCAGACTATCCAACACTGTTCTATTTGTAAGTATTTCTAAATATTCTTTTATCTNTTCACCGATTGAATTTAATTCTTTCTCAATCTCGTCGCGCCCAATTGCAGTAAGCCTTTGTAATCGCAAATCTAGTATTGCCTGGACTTGCTCAGTCGACAGCATATAGGATCCATCTGTTGCAATTTTATGACGTGGATCATCGATTAGCTGTATGAGAGACTCAACATTTTTTGGTATCCATTTTTTCTTCAACATATAATCACGGGCAGTTGCTGGATCTGGTGATGATCTTATAACCTTAATGATTTCATCTATATTGGCTATTGCTATAGCTAAGCCAACAAGAACATGCGCCCTATCCCTCGATTTATTAAGTAGATAAGTTGTTCTTTTGACCACAATATCAACACGGAATTCAAGAAAGGCATCTATTATTTGTCTTATTGACAGCAATTCAGGTTTTCCAGAATTTAAGCACACCATATTGCACCCAAATGACGATTGAAGCGGCGTATATTTGTATAATTGATTTAATATAACATCGGCTTCGGCATCTTTTTTAAGCTCTATAACCACCCTGATACCGTGTCTATCCGATACGTCTCTTATATCAGATATTCCTTCAACTCTTTTATCTCTGACGACTTCTGCAATTTTTTCAATCAAATTAGACTTATTTACCTGATATGGTATTTCAGAGATTATAATAGAGTTTCTATTGTTTTTTTCTTCAATTTCCGCTTTACCCCGAAGCACTACAGAGCCTCTGCCGGTTTGCTGAGCTGATCTTATTCCATTTCTTCCTATAATCAAACCACCAGTGGGAAAATCTGGTCCCGGAATAATTTCATTCAGCTCGTCGTCTGTAATTTCTGGATTATTGAGAATTGTCACACAACCATCGATTACTTCGGATAGATTATGTGGCGGGATATTCGTGGCCATACCAACGGCTATGCCTCCCGCACCATTAATTAGAAGATTTGGAAATCTTGAGGTTAATACAGTAGGCTCACTTTCAGATCCATCATAATTTTCTTGATACTCAATACAATCTTTATCAATGTCGTCAAGCATCAACGTCGTGATTTTTTCNAATCTGCATTCCGTGTATCTCATCGCCGCCGGACGATCGCCGTCAACTGAACCGAAATTACCTTGGCCTTCAATCAAGGGTGCCATCATCGAGAATGATTGAGCCATTCTCACAAGCGATTCATAAACAGCAGAGTCACCATGCGGGTGATACTTACCGATCACATCCCCAACCACTCGAGCTGACTTTCTATAGGGTTTATTATAATCTAACCCCATTTGACTCATTGAGTACAGTATTCTCCGATGAACTGGCTTCAGGCCATCTCTGACATCTGGGATAGCCCTCGATACAATTACGCTCATCGCGTAATCGAGGTAAGACGAGCTCATTTCATTTTCTATTGTAACAGGTAAGATACCTGAGCTTGAGTCTTTTAATTTATCGTTTTCGTTTTCTGACAATTTACTTTAAAAATCCCGAATCATTTAATATTTAAATTTTATCAGTTTATGGAACTAGATTGAATGATTTAATTTGATGTATACTATCTTTCTGTTGAAGATAAGATTTAGCTAGAAGGGTATTTCATCATCAAATTCATCGGCAATCGCTTCAGTAGCTTGAACAGCTTCTGGGCTCGATTGCCCAACCATTTCAGGTCGATTATTAGTGATGGTTTGCGCAGAGTCACCGCGACTATCTAATAAAATCAGTGTGCCTTTAAAATTTTGTACAACAATTTCTGTTGTATATCTATCTTGTCCTGATTGATCTTGCCATTTTCTAGTCTGCAGATTACCCTCAAGGTATAATTTAGAGCCTTTTTTAACATAATCTTCAACGACTCTCAAAAGCACCTCATTAAACACAACGACGCGGTGCCATTCTGTGCTTTCCTTCCGTTCATTTGTTGATTTATCTGTCCAATTCTCAGTGGTAGCAAGGCTAAATGTTGCTACCTTCTTTCCATTTCCCATGGTTCTAACCTCAGGATCCGCACCAAGATTGCCAATTAATGTTACCTTATTTAAACTACCAGCCATGTTAATTCTCCTATTATTTATAATATAATATGAATTTCATCACTTTTATATTTAATTATAATGATTAAATTATTATATTGTTGAAACCTAAACTAAGAATGCAGAATTGAAATCAATAAAGTTATAAAAATAATTAGGGCTTCGGAGCACAACCTGAAAGACATTTCCTTAGATATACCAAAGGAAAAACTAATTCTTTTTACAGGACTATCCGGATCTGGCAAATCTAGTCTTGCATTTGATACAATATATGCAGAAGGTCAAAGACGATATGTTGAAAGCCTGTCCTCCTATGCAAGGCAATTTCTTGAAATGATGGATAAACCAAAAGTTGAGAGTATTGAGGGGTTGTCACCCTCAATTTCAATAGAGCAGAAAACAACTTCCAGAAACCCAAGGTCAACTGTTGGGACGGTAACTGAGATATACGACTATTTACGTGTCTTGTATGCAAGAGTTGGAATACCATACTCACCAGCAACAGGATTACCGATTGAAGCCCAAACTGTCTCAAATATGGTAGATCGAATAATGAAGCTTGATGGTGGGCAAAAAATTATTTTACTATCACCAATTGCAAAAGAGAAAAAGGGTGAGTTCCAGACCGAATTTCAGAAAATTAGAAAAGATGGATTTCAGAGAGTTAAAGTTGATGGATGTTTTTACACGATAGATAAAGTTCCAAAGTTGGAGAAAAATTTTAAACACGACATTGATATCGTGATTGATAGATTAATATGTGGTTCAATAGACCCAGTTAGACTTGCAGACTCTATCGAAACAGGACTTCAGTACTCCGGTTCTATATTAATCGTGGAGTTTGCGGATAAGCAAATAAACACTGATAAAAAAGTTAATACATCAAAAAATGATACTCATGAAAGAATAATATTCTCAACTAAATTTGCATGCCCTGTATCTGGGTTCAGCCTTGGTGAAATTGAACCTCGACTTTTCTCGTTCAACAGCCCAATTGGTGCCTGTAAAGGATGTGATGGTATTGGTAACATCTATTCGGCTGATCCAAAAAAAATTATTCCCGACGACAGTCTATCAATAATAGAAGGTGCCATTAAGCCATGGAGAAACATTAATGCTTCTTTAATAGCAGATATGCTTGAACCATTTCTTCAGAAATATGGATTTAGTTTGTCGACACCGTGGAAAAATATCACCGGAGAAGTTAAAGAAATTATTCTCTATGGATCAAAAAATAATATTGAGTTTGTCAAGAAAAGTGGCAAGGATGACTTAAACTTTCTAAAGCCATTTGATGGTATCATACCAATAGTTAATCAGGCCATAAAACAAGTCAAATCCCGATATAAATTTCGAGAGTTATTTCGATATCAATCACTGCAACCTTGTAGTGAGTGTAACGGTAAAAGGCTGAATGAGAATGCTTTATGTGTAAAGATAGATAATGTTGATATTAGCGCACTAACAGCTATGTCAATTAAGGATGCAAAAAATTGGGTATCAACTATTACTGATACGCTAACAGATAACAAGAAAACTATTGCATCTCCAATACTTAAAGAAATTTTTGATCGCCTAAGTTTTCTAGATGAGGTTGGATTAGATTACCTTACATTATCAAGATCCTCAGGGACATTATCGGGGGGTGAAGCGCAAAGAATAAGGTTAGCAAGTCAAATCGGATCGAAACTAACTGGTGTGATTTATGTACTTGATGAGCCATCAATTGGACTCCACCAAAGAGATAACGGTAGGCTACTTAATACATTATCCTCACTTCGAGATTTGGGTAATACAGTGATAATTGTTGAACATGATGAAGACGCAATGCGCGCAGCTGATTTTATAGTAGATATTGGCCCAGGCGCTGGAGTTAATGGCGGCGATATTGTTGCACAAGGTACCTTAAAAGATATTCAAAAGAATGATAACTCCATTACTGGTAAATACCTAAGTAAAAAACTATCAATAGATATTCCAAAAAAAAGGCGTAAAAAAACGGCCTTACTCAAGATAAGTGGTGCAAAGGAAAATAATATACAAGGAATTGACGCAGAATTCCCGCTCGGCTTATTGCTATGCATCACTGGAGTTTCAGGGTCTGGAAAATCTACTTTAATAAATAATATATTATTTCAAGGTTTAAATTCAAAGCTCTCCAGAGCGGGCATTACATATGATAATTACAGTAATATGATTGGTGATGAATATATTGATAAAATCATTGAAATTAATCAATCTCCAATTGGGCGTACGCCAAGGTCTAATCCAGTTACATACACAGGNACTTTCACACCAATACGTGACTGGTTTGCAAGTCTACCTGAGTCAAAAACAAGAGGCTATAAGGCGGGTAGATTTTCNTTTAATGTCAAAGGTGGGCGATGCGAACATTGTGAAGGAGATGGCCTAATTAAGGTTGAGATGCATTTCCTCTCAGANGTTTACGTCACTTGTGATGTGTGTCATGGAAAAAGATATAATAGAGAAACGCTTGAAGTTATGTATAAGGGCAAGAACATATCTGATGTATTAGATATGACTGTTTATGAAGCTGTGGAATTCTTCAAAGCAATTCCCGCAATTCGAGATAAACTAATAATGCTGCAAGCGGTAGGCTTAGACTACATAAAGATTGGTCAATCTGCCACAACATTATCTGGAGGCGAGGCCCAAAGAATAAAACTTTCAAAAGAGCTATCTCGAAAGCCAAAGGGTAATACTCTGTATATTTTGGATGAGCCAACAACTGGATTGCATTTCCATGATGTTGAGAAGCTAATAAAAATACTGAATGAGCTGGTAGACAAAGGAAACAGCGTACTTGTTATTGAGCATAACTTAGATGTAATAAAAAGTGCAGATTGGATTATTGATATGGGGCCTGAAGGCGGGGATCACGGAGGNAAAATCATTGCTAAGGGAACACCTGAAGATATTGCAAAAAAAGAAGTCAGTCACACGGGTAAATTTTTAAAAGAAATGTTCGCTAATTGAGCTGTTCATCCCTAACTTGGCTTGATCTTCTCCAATCATAAACCCAATCTTGGAGCCCCATTATCACTGGCGGCTCACCATTGTCCCTAAACCAGGAGTCCACAACAAACTGTTTCTTGTTTTTTTTATCTTTTATTGTCGCACTGAAATGTGGCCAACGACCGTCTATCAATGCCCCCCGAGATTGGGGAACAGCAGTTGAGTGCATATATATTAGCTCATTGTCCTGTAAATACTTTAAATAACCTGTTGTAGAGGCTGACTCATCCACGCAGTCTTGTTTTTTAATATTCCCTATAAATTCATTCTCAAGCACACCGCCTTTATCATTTTCTGTGCCAACTATANCTCCAACAATTGCTTCGATTGATGCTACCGCATCCGCAATCATTTGCCTCTCCTCATTTGGCGTTCGAANCTCTGTGCTCTGAAATATTTTATGAATCATTTCACGATCGCTATCAGTAAATTTTATTTGCGTTTTAAAATTACAGTTATAGCCTGAACAGACCACCACATCGAAGTCACCCTCGGGTAGTATACCCATGTCAGCCATATAACTATTAAGGTCGGGGTACTTTGTATTCATTGGTGAATAACTTGTGGTACAAGAGGAAGAAAATAATGTAACTATGAGACAAGAAACTAATAATAAATATTTATTCATATTCATAATGTAATATAAAAGACTTAAATATTATTTAATTAAGATTCGCAATGACACAAGTTAAAATTATTGGAGGGGGCTTAGCAGGTTGTGAAGCTGCATGGCAACTTGCAGAACGCAATGTAAGTGTAGAACTCTATGAAATGCGTCCTGAAAAAAAAACACCCGCTCATCAAACCTCAGATCTTGCAGAACTGGTATGTTCTAACTCATTTCGTTCAGACGACAAACTAGCCAACGCAGTCGGAATATTACATGAAGAGCTCAGGCTTTGTGGATCTCTGATTATGAAGCTAGCTGACAAGCACAAGGTTCCGGCTGGATCAGCCCTTGCAGTTGATAGAAACTTATTCTCAACAGACGTCACCAAACATATACACAATCATCAAAATATTAATGTAATAAAGCAAGAGGTAAAATATATACCCGACAATTGGCAAAATATTATTATCGCAACCGGGCCGCTCACGTCCGAGTCTCTGTCAAATTTTTTTCTTAAAAAAAATTCAGATGGCTCTTTATATTTTTTTGATGCCATCGCCCCTATTGTCTATACTGACTCGGTTGACATGTCATTTGCCTGGTTCCAATCTAGGTATAATAAAGTTGGACCGTCAGGGTCATTAAATGACTACATAAATTGCCCACTTAACGAATCTCAATACAAACAATTTGTAGAAGAATTGATAGAAGCTGATATGAAAAGTTATAATGAATGGGAAGCTAACACTCCTTATTTTGACTCATGCCAACCAATTGAGGTAATCGCAAGGAGTGGCCCTCAAACTCTACGTCATGGACCTATGAAACCGTTTGGGCTAAATAATCCACACGAAAAAAATGGTGAACCATATGCAGTTGTTCAGCTGAGGCAGGATGATATATCTGGTCAATTATATAATATGGTAGGATTTCAAACAAAAATTAAATACGGTCACCAAACAGACATCTTCCGAAAAATCCCAGGTCTCGCGGACGCAAGATTTGCGAGGCTTGGCGGCATACACAGAAATACATACATAAACAGCCCGAGACTATTATCGAGTGATTTAAGCCTTCTATCAGATGAAAGAATTAAGTTTGCGGGGCAGATTACAGGAGTTGAAGGATACGTTGAGTCTACCTCAATCGGCTTGATGTCTGGCTTAATGATGTATAATAAATTAAAAATGAGAAGACAAATCCCTCCCCCCATAACCACAGCAATGGGTAGTCTGATACAATACATTACAAGAAAAGATTATGTTAAAAATTTTCAGCCTATGAATATTAATTTTGGACTTTTTGAAAATATGGATATTAGTNACATTAGAAAGAAGCCAAAAAAAATCAGAGACCTTGAGAAAAAAAGTAGAATTGCACAACGAGCTGAACGTGATTTAAATACTTGGCTTAACTCATCTATGATGTGAATTATTCATTATCATTTTTTGACCAATCTCGCTTAATATTTAATCCAATTAATATAGGGGATGCAATAAAGATTGAAGAATAAGTTCCAATAAGTACGCCCCATATCATAGCAAATGTGAAGCCCTTAATGACCTCGCCACCAAACAAATATAGAGAAATTAATGCTAGAAGAGTAGTTATGGACGTCATTAAAGTTCTTGATAGAGTCAAGTTTAAGGCCTGGTTAATTAAGTCCANAATTGGCATTTTTTTATATTTACGCAGTTCTTCGCGTATTCTATCGTATATTACAACGGTATCGTTGAGTGAATAACCTACTATCGTAAGCAGAGCTGCAATAATTGATAGATTGAACTCCAATTGTAATAATGAAAAGACACCAATTGTAATAATAATGTCATGAACAAGGGCAAATATTGCGCCAATACCGAACTGCCATTCAAATCTAAACCAAATATAAATTAAGACAGATACTACAGCTGAGATAACAGCAATAATACCCTTTTTTATAAGCTCGGCTGATACTTTTGGTCCAACAACCTCAATTCTTCTTATCTTGTGGTCTGTTTCCACAACCTCAGAAATTTTACTAATTATTGCCTGCTGAGCCCCCTCCTCTTTACTTAGCTGCTCGACACGTATAAGCAAATCTGTTTTCTTTCCAAACTCTTGCAACTGTATATTTCCAAGATCAAGTTGCCCCAAACGTGACCTCATTTCAGATACATCTGCATTTCCTGAAATCTTTTGCACTTCAATTAGTGTACCACCATTAAAATCAATGCCAAAATTTAAACCCCTTGCAAACAAAAGGAATATGGATGAAATGATAAATATCAATGAAAGGGATACAAAAAGTTTTGTCTTAGATAGGAAATTTATTCTGGTCCCAAGTTTTATTATCTTAATTGGCCTCATAAACAATTACCCACTCAAATATTTATTTCTTTTGGATTAGATCTTTTTACCCACATTGCTACAAAAAATCTTGTAAGTGTAAAAGCTGTAAAAACTGATGTTATAATGCCGATTGCAAGAGTTACAGAAAATCCTTTAATTGGGCCCGATCCTAATTGAAAAAGTATGATGGCCGCAATAAAAGTAGTGATATTTGCATCTAGTATTGTTGTGCGGGCTCTTTTGTATCCATTATCTATCGCNTTAATTACGGATTTCTTGTTAGCAATTTCTTCTCGTATTCTTTCAAAGATCAAAACATTTGCGTCCACAGCCATCCCAATCGTAAGAATAATACCTGCTATTCCTGGTAATGTTAATGTTGCCTGCAATATTGAGAGTACAGCAATAATTAGGGATAAATTTATTATAAGCGAAATATTTGAATAAATTCCAAATCTGCCATATGACACAAACATATATATTAAAACCAATGCTAAACCCAATATTGATGCAATTTGCCCAGATTTTATNGAATCCGCGCCTAAACCAGGNCCAACAGTCCTTTCCTCTAATATGACTAGCGGTGCAGGTAGCGCACCAGCTCGAAGTAATATTGCTAAATCATTAGCCTCTTGAACTGTGAAGCTGCCCGATATCATACCTGAACCACCTAATATTGGCTCATTGATT
Organism: Rhodobiaceae bacterium; assembly: GCA_002699615.1. Taxonomy (GTDB): domain Bacteria; phylum Pseudomonadota; class Alphaproteobacteria; order Rhizobiales; family TMED25; genus TMED25. The sequence goes on from PAAM01000020.1 coordinate 30,814, forward strand.
ATTGGGGCTGATATCACAGCATTATCTAAAACAATTGCAAATAGCTTACCAACATTATCAGTAGTTATCTTACCAAATTTTCTTGATCCCTGACCATCAAAACGGAAATTTACAATTGGTTGGTTAGTTTGTGAGTCAAACCCAGGCTGCGCGTCAACTAAATTTTCTCCTCCAATTATGGACCGTCTCTCAACTACATATGTAGTATCATTATTAGTATGCTTTAACTCCATNGACGAACGAGATACATTACCACCGTCATAAAAAGGATCNATCAGGTGGAATGTCATCTTGGCNGTCGTTCCAAGAAGATCTTTTAATCTTTTTGGATCATCTAACCCCGGAACTTGTATCAGGATCCTTGAATTACCCTGCCGTTGTATTGTTGGCTCTTTTGTACCAAGCTCATCTATTCTTCTTCTTATTATTTCGATGGACTGATCCACTGATCGCCGTAACAGATCAGACAGAGCCTCTTCGGACATACTCACTAGTATCGATCCATCTATTTGCTCTAAAATCTCAAGTTCATTTGCTAACTGTCCTGTTCCCAATTGGCCTCTTACACTTTGTGACAAAGACTCAATAATATCTATAAGGTCACCTTTGAAACCATCATCACTGAGTGTTATTTTAATTTGATTATTGCTTTGTTTGATATCGGATAATAAAATTTTATTGCGTCTTAGTTCAATTCTGATTTCATCATAAAGATCATCCATACGCTCAGACGCACGCACTGATGCTTGAACTTCAACCAANAGATGTGACCCCCCTCTTAGGTCAAGGCCAAGATTAATTTGTTTCTGAGGAATAATTTTTGGCANCTCATTTAGAGAATTTTGAGTAAGTAGGTTTGGAAAAGCAAAAATGATACCAAATAAGCAAATAATCAGTATGCTTATTGATTTGAATTTTGAGAAATATAACATTTTAATGCCTGTTAGAGTATTATCTCTTTATATCTGAGATCATCCCTCTCACAATCTTAACTTTTACATCATTGGCTATTTGAATTTCAATTTCTTGATCGCTTNTTACTTTTGATATTTTTCCAATGAGACCCCCTTGTGTGATGACGGTATCACCTTTTTTTAGCGAGTCAATCATCATCTTGTGAGCTTTAACTCTTTTTTGTTGGGGTCTTAGGATCAAGAAGTATATAATCAAGAATATAAGTAAAAAAGGTAATAATTGTAGAATAATATCACCACCACCTGGGTGTGATGCTGCGTACGCTTGGGTAATCATAGTAAATTCACTCTCTTTATATAATCAACTAAAATTAATGACAGAAAAATATATTTCCAATTAATTTCTATATAATATATATAGGTTAATGAAAAATTTTTAAATAACAATTTTTTATATCTGAACAAATGGCAGAAAATAAAGATAAATTAATTGAAGAAATATCAAGAATTAGACAGATTCTAGAAGATAAATACTCTAGAGCTGAAATTAAGGTAGACTGGAAAGAGGCACATGCTTACATGTGGCAATCAGAGGAGGGGTGCTTCAGGCCAGTTAAAAATGTAAACTCTATTCCACTTGAGCTACTTAAAGGAATTGATCAAAATATTGATATTCTTNTAGAAAACACAGTAAAATTCTCAAAATCATTACCCGCAAACAATGCGCTATTATGGGGTGCNCGTGGAATGGGGAAAAGTTCGCTTATAAAAGGAATACATGGCAAGCTATCCAAAACCTCAAAAAATAAACTCGTTTTAATTGAAATTCATCGAGAAGATATTAGAGATTTGCCAGACATATTAGGTATAATCAAGCAATTTACTGAAGTTAATTTTATAATTTTCTGCGATGATTTGTCTTTTGATAATGATGATACAACCTATAAATCACTTAAAACAGCACTTGAGGGAGGTATAGAGGGTAGACCGAATAATGTAATATTTTACGCAACGTCTAATAGGCGGCATCTTATGGCACGTGAGATGATAGAAAATGAAACATCAACAGCAATTAACCCTTCAGAAGCAATAGAAGAGAAAGTTTCACTATCTGATAGATTCGGTTTGTGGATTGGTTTTCATAATTGTTCCCAAGAGCAATATCTCTCAATGATTGATGCCTACACGCGTCATTATAAAATTCCACAAACAGAAAATTTGCACTCAGAGGCAATTGCATGGGCCGCAGGTAGAGGGTCAAGGTCAGGAAGGGTAGCGTGGCAATTCATCACCTCTATGGCCGCAAAGAACAACATAAAACTAAACTAATTTAGAAAATTAGTTGGATCCTGCACTATAGTGCCTCTCCTCAACTCAAAGTATAATTGAGGGCTCTCTATTACACCGGAAGCACCAACTGTCCCAATAATATCGCCTTTTTCTATTTTGTCGCCGATTAGTACATTTGACTTGTCAAGATGCGCATAGGATGAGACCCAGTTGTTTAGGTGCTTAATAATAATAAGGTCCCCAAAATAATCCTCATTACCNACAAAGGTAACAACACCTCGTTCAGACGCACTAACCTCTGATCCTAATGGAGCTGAAATATACACCCCATTATTAATTCTCCCATAAACATCATCCCCATAATTATTTATAATTCTGCCTAAAATAGGCCATCTAAATTGAGGTATAGCGGAGATTGATGTTTTTGGATCATTGGTAGCATTTGACTCACCGTTTTCTCCTTCAACTGAATCCGTATAAATTATTTTATCTATTTCTAATAATTTATTCTCGTCGATCTTAAGCTCTTGCCCAACATATATTAAACTTGGGTTTGCTATTTGATTAAATTCTATTAGTTGTTTTACACTTATACCAAATTTCATTGCAATCGTTGAGATTGTATCTCCGTCTTTAACTTCATAGACACCATCAAAGTCGGAANCCCCCACACTCTCAGTGCTTGCTTGGCTAGTAAGAGATGAGTCAATATTTGCACTCGACTTTCTTTTTGCTATAAACAAACGCATTCCGTCCGAAAGCTTGTATGGCTTCGATAGGGAGTTATAATATGCTATATCCTCAACGGGCACCTCTGTTGATCTGGCAATAAACTCTATTGTTTCGCCCCTCGACACAATCCAGTAGCTTGAACTTGTGCTTTTTCGTATTTCTTTTTGGTCCTGTGAATATTGCTTGACTTGGCTTTTTCTATCATCGCTATCTACGCTCTTAAATCTATCCATACCCGAACTGCAAGAGGTAAGTAAAAATGTAAATAGAATAAATATAATGTATTTAGATCTATATTTCTGATGCATTTGTCGTTTAAAATGAGATAATTAAAAAGCAGACTTAACTATATTCATAATTAGTTAATATTGTGTTTCAAAAGAAGGCTTTTAAGACTAAATTTTGGACTTAAGGTATGAATATTCTGTTCTATCTGGGCCAATTGGCGTAATTGAAATAAAACCTTTTTGAATGCAATCTAAATCCGTCCCGTCGTGCATACCGCCCTCTGCCCTCTTAAAGCCTATCCAATAATACTTTTGACCTCTAGGATCTAGTCTTTCTTCCATAGTATGAGCCGGTACATCTCTTTTTCCTTGTCTGGTAAATCGATGCTTCAGATTATCATGAAAGACGTCTGGGAAATTAATGTTTAAAACAATATTACTTGGGTAATCCAAATCTAATACAAAGTCTAAGGTGCTATCTAGATTTTTTATTGTTGCCTGAAAAGCATCCAATCCTTTGTTATGTAAATTAAAAACTTGACTGAACGCAATTGATTTAATGTTGTGAATGGCTCCCTCCATTGCAGCACCAATTGTTCCTGAATAATTTACATCATCGGCAAGATTTTGCCCTCTATTTACACCTGATAAAATTAAGTCTGGTTTATTATCTTTCATTAACTGCTTGATTGCAAGCATTACACAATCTGTAGGCGTTCCTGATATGGAAAATTTTTTTTTATCAATCTCTCTTAATCGTATAATGTCTGCCAGTGACATTGCTTGAGACCTTCCGCTTTGCTCTCTCTCGGGGGCTATAATTGTTATATCATTTGATATCTTTTTTGCGGCATTAATTAAAAGCTCAATACCTGGAGCATTAATACCATCATCATTTGTTATCAGTATTCTTTTTTGACTCATAAATAGCNTACTTTATTAGATTGCTTTCAAATTTTTATAGTGCTCAAATTATTCATATATTTTTTTAGCACAGCAGGCACTTGAATACCATCAGGCGTTTGGTAGTTTTCAAGTATAGCAATAAGGGCTCTACCTACAGCGACACCTGACCCATTTAACGTATGTAGATATTTTGTTCTCTTGCTGTCATCTTTAAACCTGGCCTTCATTCTTCTTGCCTGAAAGTCACCACAATTTGAAACACTGGATATCTCGCGATAATTTTGTTGACCAGGCATCCAAACCTCAAGATCATATGTCTTTCTTGCTGAAAAACCCATATCGCCGGATGATAGTAGCATAACTCTATAAGGTAGCTCCAACATTTTGAGTATATTCTCAGCACATTCAAGCATACGGTTATGCTCTTCTTCCGATAGCTCCGGTTCCGTTATAGAAACCAATTCCACCTTCTGAAATTGATGCTGGCGGATCATTCCCCTAGTATCTCTTCCAGCTGCACCTGCCTCAGCCCTGAAACATGATGTTAATGCGACAAATCTAAGTGGTAGATCCGCTTTATTTGTTATTTTCTCTCTCACAATATTTGTGAGAGAGACCTCCGCTGTTGGAATTAACCATTTTCGATTGTGTTGGTCTGCTAGATCATTATCGTGGACTATAACCTGAAATTGATCCTCTTCAAACTTTGGTAGTTGAGCGGTACCAAGCATTGAGTTGTTATTCACAATTAGCGGTGGCGCTATTTCCGTGTACCCGTTCTTGGTTATATGTGTATCAAGCATAAATTGCCCAAGTGCTCTTTCGAGCATAGCAAGCCCACCTTTAAGGTATACAAATCTTGAGCCGGACACCCTAGCTGCCGTTTCAAAATCCATCATGCCATCAATCGTTGATATTTCATAATGCTCAGAGGTTTTTTTATTATTAATATTGCCATATCTCTTTTCTTCAATTTCAATNTTGAAACTCTCATTACCTCCAACCGGAACATCGTCAAATGGAAGATTTGGAAGTCCTAATAGAATTGCTTCAAGGTCTTCCGTAGTCTTGGAAATCTGATGTTCGAGTTGCATAATTTTCTCTTTTATATTGCGGACTTTATTTATTGATTCATCCTCCATCCCTTTTTTGTATTTTCCCTTTTGCAGCCCAATTTGCTGTGATAAATCATTTCTCTCATTCTGNAGATTTTGTAATTTTGTCATTTGTGAACGTTTTGATGTGTCCAAATTTATTATTTGTTCCACATCAACTTCCACACCCCTACGCAGCTGTAACTCCACGAACTCCCTTGGATTATCTCTAATTTTTTGAATGTCATGCATAGAATAGCATCCTCAGACCAACCTACTTTTTTCTCTAGCAGCGAGAATATAAGATACAAATAAAGGATGTGGATTAAAAGGTCTAGATTTTAATTCAGGATGAAATTGCACAGCAACAAACCAAGGGTGATCAGATAATTCTATAATTTCAGGTAATTTTCCATCTGGGGATAACCCCGAAAATATCACCCCTTGATCTTCTAGGCGCTTTTGATAATCAATGTTAACTTCCCAACGGTGTCGGTGTCTTTCTTTTATTTTATTTGAATTATATATCTCTTCAACTTTAGAACCTTTTTTTAAGATGGCATCATATGCCCCAAGTCTCATTGTGCCCCCAAGATCATTATTTTCATCTCTTTTCTCAATAGTTTTTCCCTTCTTCCATTGCTTCATCAAATCAACCACAGGCTCGTCCGTGTCCCCAAACTCTGTAGTATTTGCTCCATGAAGTTTTAAAAGAGCTCTCGACATCTCTACAATGGCCATTTGCATTCCAAAACAAATACCCAGGTAAGGCACCTTCTTCTCACGCGCAAATCTAATTGCATTAATTTTACCTTCACTACCTCGTTGACCAAAACCACCGGGGACTAAAATTGCATCTGTACTGTCCAGATAATCAATTGGAGGAGACTCCTCTAATAACTCAGAGTCAATCCATTCAACGTTAACTTTAATCTTATTTACAAGTCCGGCATGATATATAGCCTCATCTAGNGATTTGTATGCATCTTGTAATTGTATATATTTTCCAACAATTGAGACCTTTACACTCTCTTCCAGAGTATTTGCATTAGACGAGATTTTTTTCCATTTAAGAAAATTTGGTTTATTTTTTTTCTTTAGATTAAATATATTAAGCACTTCGTTATCAAGACCGTTCTGATGAAAATTCATTGGAACATCGTAGATATTCCCAACATCTACAGCTGGAATTATTCTGCTGAATGGGACATTACAAAATGATGAAATTTTTTTTCTTTCATCTTCAGGGATATCTCTGTCACAACGTAATATGATAATATCCGGCTGGATACCGATGGATGTTAATTCCTTAACCGAATGCTGCGTTGGCTTTGTTTTGAGCTCTCCTGCTGCAGCTATAAATGGCAGCAAAGTTAGATGTATGAATAAACAATTTTCNGAACTTAACTCATTTCTTAACTGTCTAATTGCTTCAAAAAANGGTAAGGCCTCAATATCACCAACAGTCCCACCAATCTCGCATAAAAGAAAATCAACATCATCTACGTATTGAGTAATGAATTTCTTAATTGCATCGGTCACGTGAGGGATTACCTGAACCGTACCTCCGAGATAATCACCCTTTCTCTCTTTTTGGATTATATCTTGGTAAATTTTACCGCTAGTAATATTGTCAAATTTAGTTGCAGATACGTCGGTGAAGCGTTCGTAATGACCAAGATCAAGATCTGTTTCGGCACCATCATCTGTCACGAAGACTTCACCATGCTGTATTGGATTCATTGTACCAGGATCCACGTTCAAATATGGATCAAGCTTGCGAAGTTTAACATTATATCCGTGAGATTGGAGCAAGGCACCAAGGGATGCAGAAGAAAGTCCTTTTCCAAGAGAGGATACCACACCACCAGTTATAAAAATAAAACGTGCCATGGAATTATAAAATAACAAAAATAAATTAAATGTAAAACACTAAATCAATATATCAAATGTAAAGTTCAAGCTATTCCAATATTGGTACGCTAATGTCATCTTCTGAAGTCGTTATTAAACTTTTTGGATCCAGATCATTCGTGACCCTGTCGATTACAGATTGACTATTGTATGAGTTTATAATTGTTAAACTCATGGATGTGATAAAAAAAATAGTTCCAAGGAGAATTGTAATTTTAACAAGACCGCTTGCCTGGCCTCTTCCTTTCAAGAAACCGGACAATCCACCCCCAGATCCACCCCCACCGATACCTAAGGCACCACCTTCAGATCTTTGCAATAGGATAACCCCAACCAAAATAATGGCCACTGCTAAGTGTAATATTAAAATTAGCGAACTCATTGATACCTCTATTGCTTATTTACTATAATTTACATGAATTAACAATAATTAAAAACTATTTCGATTTTATAATTTCGTTGAATTGCAAATGATCAAGTGAACTTCCACCGACAAGTACCCCGTTAACGTTATTTATGCTCAATATCTGCCCTGCATTTTTTGGATTAACAGATCCACCATAAAGTATTGATGGGTTTCCTTTTTTAAACATATCGAAGTCTTGTAAGGTATTGTTGATGTGTGCATGCATTTCTTTGATATCCGCAGTAGTTGCGGTATTCCCAGTCCCAATAGCCCAGATTGGTTCATAGGCTATTATAGTATTATTACGATTTGATGTTCTTGGAACGGAGTCTTCTAACTGCTTGCTTATAAAATTATAGTGCTCCCCCTGTAACCTAACTTCACGGTCTTCACCAACACAAATAATAGTAATTAAGTCATTTTCATGGGCGCTCTGTGTCTTATTCATTATGTTACCTGAGCCCTTCCCATGCAAAGCCCTTACCTCAGAATGGCCAATAATGACAAAATCAGCCCCTGCATCATGAAGCATGGGGGCTGATATTGAACCAGTAAAAGCCCCTGAGTCTTTATGATGACAATCTTGACCACCTATGCTCAAGATAGAATTCTTACTGATATGTACAAATTGCGAGATAAGTGTGTACGGAGGAAATAAAATGATATTTGCATCATCCCCATTGATTAAATTAATCAATTTCTCGACATCAACCGAAGTGTCAATGTGACCATTCATTTTCCAGTTGCCAGCTATGGTTACTAAATCTGGATTGAATTTCATTTATTCACGCCTTTAATAAAAAATAGATCAAGACCGTCTCTTAATAAAATAATAGAATTAATTGTTATATTACCTTATATTAGCGTCATGAACAAACATGGATTTAATCTGAAAACAACAAAATGCTAAATACGTTAAGAAAATCGGTTACTGGACCATTTGTTAAAATTCTAATTGGTATACTAATACTGAGTTTTGCTGTTTGGGGCATCCAGGATATTTTTGGTAATTTCAAAAAAACTGTTGCAATTGAGATTGACGATCATGAAGTTAGCCTTGATCAGCTTGTAACCGAATACAACAATCAACTTTCAATAATTAGCTCACAACTCGATAGGCAAATTTCATTGAAGGAGTCGCTTGAACTAGGTATTGATGAAATTGCAATTGAAAATCTCATTAGAAAAATGGTACTTCAAATTGAAATTAACAAACTTGGCATAGACGTACCTGAAGAATTTGTTGCTGAACAGATTATAAATGATGACAACTTTAAAATAGATGGAAGGTTCAATAAAGCTAGGTATGAGCAACTTCTCTCATATGCAGGCTATAATGACGAAACTTATGTACAAAGTGAGCTTAATATAAATAAGCAAAATCAATTATTTAATATAATCGGAAACAGAACATTCGTGCCCAATGTACTTCTTGACATGGTTGATGAATACAACAAAACGGAGAGGGTTATCGAGTATGTCGATCTTCCAAAATCAAAGATTGTTGTAAAAACGCCATCGGAAAGAGAGCTTCTTGAATTCTATGAGAAATTTAAAAATGGATACAGGAAATCTGAGACAAGAGATTTTACAGTGCTTATGCTGGAGCCAGAAAATATCAAAAAAAATATTCAGGTAACTAAATCTCAGGTAAATGAATACTTCAGTGCTAATTTGGATAGTTTTACCAACACAGAAACGAGGGAGTTATATCAATTTTTTTTCAATGATAATGCCACAGCGGAAAGTTTTTTTAATGACTCATCTCGGCTTGAATTTGATAATCTTTTATCAGAATATTTGCAGAGCAAAGAAAAGAGTTATCTAGGCTCAGTTGGGAAAGAGGAGATACTAGATTTTGAGGTTGCCGATACTGCTTTTGATTTATCTGAAGGTGAGTTTGGTAAACCAATTGATGGAATGCTTGGTATTTCAGTTCTATACCTACAGAAAATAAATCCCAGCAATGTCCCAACGGCAGACTCTGTAGCCGAAGAGATAAGAGATGAAATCCAATCACAAGAAGCAATAGATCTTGTAGAAAAGCTATATTTTGAAATTGAAGATAATCTTTTAAATGGAAGTTCTATTGCCGAGGTATCGGCAATACATCAAATCCAGCTTCAATATTTTGAGAAAATTGACATTAATGGAAAAAATACAAAGAATGAAGCTGTTGAGAGCATAAATCACCCTGAGTTCATCCAAAAAATATTTAATTCAGAAATTGGGGATTTTATTGAAGTACATGATACCAAAAACGGCTACATATGGGTAGACCTAAATTCAATAAACCCGCCATACATAAAATCATTTGCCGAGGTCAGAAATCTTGTTAGCTCAGATATGATTAGAAAAAGGAAAAATGACAAAGAAAGTGAAATGATAGAACAACTCGATATCGGATTAAAAAATAATCAAATTCAAAACCTGACTGACTCTTATCAAATTGAAATAAAAAGATCAGAGCCATTTAGTAGGCTTTCTCCGATTAGAGAATTTAGTGAAGACTTTAATGATAGGATTCTGAGTGCAAATATTAATGAAGTTATTATTGGTAAGTCAGAAAATAATATACTTGTTGGAAAAGTCGTAGAAATACTTCCAAATGCACAAACAGAGCTGGAGAGAGATGAAGAATTTATAAATAATCTTGATTTACAGATGAGAAATGATCTATTTGAACAATATTTGGTATCACTAGAAGATCGTTATACTGTTAAATTATACCCAGAGAATATTAATAGATTATTTAACACTCAGAGCCAGTAATCTAAATGGATAAGCCTGAAAAACTTTACAGTGAAAAAATTGATCAAGTAATCTGGAAGACAATTGTCTCAGATACCGTTACGCCTATTTCAATTTTAATGCGCTTAGAGGATCATTCAAATTGCTTTCTGCTTGAGTCCGTTGAAGGGGGAACAAAAAGAGGGAGATATTCAATCGTTGGAATGAAACCTGATCTTTGGTGGAAATCCGATGGTAATAGAGCCTTTATAAAATCAAAATGGACATCTGGGTTCAAAAAAGAGAACCAGGGAACTTTCAAATCACTGAAGAATTTAATCGATTCTTCACATATTGATCTACCGCCGCATTTGCCGAGAATGTCTGCAGGAATTTTTGGCTATATTGGTTATGATAATGTAAGATTAATTGAGGACATAAACGAATTAAGTAAATCTAATGGAGATTTTCCTGATTCACTTCTAATGAGGCCGTCTCTAATAATTGTATTTGATAATCTAAAAGATGAGCTATCGGTAGTTTACTCATTACGACATAACCCAAATCAAAAATATCAAGAAGCTCTCACGGAAGCCAATGCTGCAATAGAATTTGTTCTCGATTTACTCAAAAAACCCTTTAATGAAACTCATGTTCCAATCAAACAAAAGAAAATTGACATAAGCTCAAACACCACAAAAAATGACTATCTCAAGATGGTCGAAAGCGCCAAAAACTATATTTATGAGGGAGATATTTTTCAAGTTGTATTGAGTCAACGTTTCAAATCAAATTTTGAATTACCGCCATTTGAGTTATATCGATCATTACGTAGAATTAATCCTTCACCGTTTCTTTTTTATTTAAACTTTGATGAGTTTACCGTTATTGGCTCAAGTCCAGAAATACTTATTAGGCTGTTTGGTGATGAGATAACAGTAAGACCAATCGCTGGCACGCGTCCAAGAGGAAAAGATCAGGCTGAGGATAACAATAATAGGGACTCTTTACTCTCTGACCCAAAAGAGCTTGCTGAGCATTTAATGCTGCTTGATTTAGGAAGAAATGACGTTGGTAAGGTATCACAACTTGGCAGCGTTAAGGTGACTGATAAATTCTTCGTAGAGTTATACAGCCATGTTATGCATATAGTATCAAATGTGATCGGACAACTTAATAGAAAATTCAACATGATTGATGTGCTAAAGGCAGGATTTCCTGCTGGAACAGTATCTGGGGCACCTAAAATAAGAGCAATGCAAATAATAGAAGAACTGGAAAAGGAGCGCAGGTCTATCTATGCTGGATGTGTTGGTTACTTTTCTGCGGCCGGAGATATGGATACTTGTATAACATTAAGAACTGCAATAATTAAGGATAAGTCAATGTATGTTCAAGCAGGTGCAGGAATTGTTGCTGACTCTAATCCGGAAAGTGAATACCAGGAATGCAAATCAAAGGCTTCAGCGCTATTCAATGCAGCGCAAGATGCCCTCGATATCAACAGCAGTAGGGCAGAAAAATGATATTAATTATTGATAATTATGATAGTTTTACATTTAACATTGTCCAATATATTGGCACTCTTGGAAAAGACTCATCGGTCGTTCGTAATGATCAAATATCCATTGATCAGATACCAAGTAATACAAGTCACATAATAATATCTCCTGGCCCCTGCACGCCCAGTCAAGCCGGAATTTCAGTTGATATTGTAAAATCTTTTTCAAAGAAATTACCAATTTTAGGAATTTGTTTAGGGCATCAATCAATTGGGCAAGCCTTTGGATCGGAAATTATTAAAGCTGATAACTTAATGCATGGCAAAACAGCAATAATTACTCATACCGGGAGCCCCATTTTTAATGATATTCCAGAGAAATTCTCAGCTACCAGATACCATTCTCTAATTATTAATGAAAAAAAACTAAGTCGGGAATTATCCATAATAGCTCGATCAGAAAATGATAACTATATCATGGCTGTGTCACACAGAGAATATCCAACCTATGGTATTCAGTTTCATCCTGAAAGTATTGCAACAGAGTATGGAATTGATATATTAAGAAACTTTATAATCTTATAAAAAGAATTAATTAAATGTCAAAAATCACTGATTATATTAAAAAGATTAATAATAAAGAGAGCCTCACAGCCATGGAAAGCTATAGTGCTTTTATAAGTATAATGTCTGGGGATTGCATTGATGATGATATTTCCAAGTTTCTTCTCGGCCTTAAAAATAAGGGTGAGTCAGTGGATGAAATCGTTGGAGCTGTCCGTGCAATTAGAGGAAAAATGACCGCTATAAAGGTTCCGGATGGTACAATAGATATTGTTGGAACAGGTGGTGATGGTTATAAAACATTAAATATATCGACGGCAACCGCACTTGTAACCGCATCTAATGGTGTTAAAGTTGCAAAGCATGGCAACAGATCAGTTTCATCTCTATCAGGATCATCAGATGTATTAACCGAGCTTGGGGTAAATATAAGCTTAAAACCGGACTCATATGTGGAGTGCATAAACGAGACAAATATTTGTTTTTTATTTGCCCCGCTATTTCATGGTAGCTTTAGACATGTCGCAAAAGTTAGGGCAGAACTCAAAACACGAACTATTTTTAATATACTNGGTCCTATGTGTAACCCAGCGAATGTAAAAAAACACCTCATAGGTACTTATGATAAGGCATTACTGCGTCCAATGANCGAAGTNTTGAATAGTCTTGGTTCTGAGTCTGCATGGTTAGTGCATAGTAACGACGGCCTTGATGAAGTTTCAATATCAGATAAAACATTTATCCATAAATTAGAAAATGGTCTAATTTCAGAGGAAGTTTTGAAACTTGATGATATTGATATTAGGCCAGCAAAAATATCAGAGATAATTGGAGGAGACGCTGGTCATAACGCAAAGGAAATGATTAAAGTATTTAATGGAGAAAAGAATCCATACAGAGAGATTATCGTATTAAATTCAGCAGCTGCATTAATTATGTGTGGCTTTACTGATAATATTAAAGATGCAATAGAAACCTCAAAAGAGTCCTTGGATAATGGTAAAGCACTACAAACACTTCAAAATCTCATTAAATTTTCAAANAAGCTGGGATAATGAGCTCAATACTTGATAAAATTTATAAATATAAAAAGGTTGAAGTTGAAGATAGCTATAAGTCGCTACCAATCAATGACTTAATGAAATTTACCATTGAAAAATCGGGAACGACAAGATCATTTTCAGGGATACTCAGAGATAATACTCATGCCGGTAAAATATCCTTAATATGCGAAATAAAAAAAGCAAGTCCTTCAAAAGGAATACTAAAAGAAACATTTGATGTCATGGAGATTGCAAGGGAATACTCCACNGCGGGAGCTTCATGTATTTCGGTACTAACTGATACACCCTCATTTATGGGTGCAAAAGAGCATCTTAATATTGCGCGTAACAGTTCCCCTCTTCCACTNCTGAGAAAAGATTTTTTNATTGACCCATANCAAGTTTATGAAACAAAATACCTCGGAGGAGACTGNATATTAATAATACTATCTATGTTGAGTGACTCTCAAGCCCGTGAACTTTATCAGACAGCACAAGAAATTGAGTTAGATAGCATATTTGAAGTACACAATGAAACCGAATTTGAGAGGGCGCTTNGTATGAAAGCNAAAATCATTGGTATAAATAATAGAAATCTGCATACNTTCAAAACAGATATCAATACTACNNTTAATTTAGCACCAANATTTGATGATGATGTGATTATAATTTCTGAAAGNGGAATTAATAACAATAATCAAATAAAAATGCTACAAAAGAAAAACGTTAACGCCTTTCTGGTTGGNGAGAGCATAATTAAATCAGATAATATNACTAAGGCAATNCATGACCTCCTTAACTAAGAAAATTTTTACCCACATAAATAGCTCAGGCGAAGCAAATATGGTAGACGTATCACACAAAAAACCCAGTAAAAGAATTGCAATTGCATCAGGTAGTTTGAATGTATCAAACAAAACCTTAGAGCTTATCAAAGGTGATGATATAGAAAAAGGTGACATATTCTCTACCGCCCGAATTGCTGGTATCATGGCATCGAAAAAAACTCATGAACTCATACCCCTTTGCCACAACATAAACTTAGATTTTGTTAAGGTTGACATCGAGGTCGATGAAAAGATGAGTTCTATAAATGTGATCTCGGAAAGTCATACAACTCAAAAGACGGGAGTAGAAATGGAAGCCTTGGTGGCATGCTCTGTAGCCTGCCTGACTATCTATGACATGATTAAATCAATTGATAAAAAAGCATCAATCACTGACATTAAATTAGATTTCAAATCTGGTGGCAAATCAGGAACATACAAGAGAAGATGAGGTTATTAAAACTTGAAACTGCTATTGCAAGCTGTCTGAGGGATATTAAGCCAAANAAGAAAATAAATATACCTCTNGCCTCAGCATGCGGTCATGTTATTGCTGAAAATTTATCTTCACGCAGAGACTCTCCTCCCTCCGACTTATCCGCAATGGATGGTTATGCTTTTATGCATGATGNAAATTTTAGAGAGAATCACACCTTATCCATAATAGGAAAGAGTCCAGCGGGGGTAACTTTTGAAACAAACGTNNGNAAAGGGGAAGCTGTAAAGGTATATACTGGAAGTGTAATNCCCTTTGGAACTGACACCGTNGTGATTCAAGAANATACAAAAACAAANGCAANTAATCTTATTTTAAAAAAAATACCNNAAAAAAATGAGAATATTAGAAGAAAGGGTTTTGATTTCAAAACTGGTGATATTTTAATAAAAGAGGGGACAAAATTAACCCCCAAACACATATCACTAGCTGCCTCGATGAACCACACAACCCTCTCCGTATACTTAAAACCAAAAATAGCGATTATATCTAATGGCAATGAACTTGTAGAACCTGGCTCAAAAGACTCTCAAAATAAGATAATTAGCGCAAATAACTTCGGTATAAAGGCCTATATAGAACAGCTTGGTGCAATTGCTGAAGATCATGGGATTGCTAAAGATGATATAAAATCTCTACGTGCAAAAATAAAAAAAGCAAGTAGTAACGATATCATTGTTACAATTGGCGGGGCGAGCGTCGGTGAGTTCGACCTCGTTAAAGATAGTATACGCAAAGAATTAGAGCTCAAGTTCTGGAAAATCGCAATGAGGCCCGGGAAGCCCCTTATTTATGGCCGCCTTGGAAAGGCACATTTCCTTGGTCTGCCCGGAAATCCTGTATCAGCCCATGTCTGCTGTCAACTTTTCTTGAAACCCATGATCAATAAACTTATGAATTTTAAAGAGGAGAATCTGTATATAACTGAGGCAAAACTTAAAGTTGCCTTAAATGAGAATGATGAGAGACAAGACTACATGCGTGCATTTTATAAAGATGGATTTGTGACACCAAATAAAGTACAAGACTCATCTTCGTTGAGCGCACTAAACTCATCAAACGTCTTCATAATTAGAGAACCTAACGCACCCCCAAAAGAAGCTGGCGAATTAGTAAAAATTCTTAGAATTGATCTTTAGTTATAGATTTATTAACTTTACTCTTGTAGAACATAAAAAGAACATGTATAAATGTTCTTGTTTTGTGCAAATCAATTGGAGTAAAACATGCTAACTGAAAAACAATTTGAATTATTAAAATATATTCACCAGCGCATCACTGAAAGTGGTATTTCCCCCTCTTATGACGAAATGAAGGTTGCTGTTAATCTCCACTCCAAATCAGGTATACATAGGCTAATCAACGCACTCGAAGAACGAGGCTACATTAGAAGACTACCCAATAGAGCAAGAGCATTAGAGGTTCTACGTCATCCATTTGATAATATTGAAAATAATATAAATTACAATAAATCAACAACTAGACCATTGGATAAATATGAAATTACTAATGATATATTCATAGAAATACCAATTATGGGTAATATTGCNGCTGGTTCGCCAATTTCAGCGATTCAAGAAAAAATNGATAATATACATCTACCCAAGGATATGCTTGGAAATCATGAGCATTATGGACTTAAAATAAGAGGCGACTCTATGATCGAATCAGGTATATTTGATGGCGATACAGTCATTGTAAAAAAATGTCAAACTGCACAAAACGGTGATATTATTGTTGCACTCATAGATGGTGAAGAAGCAACCTTAAAAAGGTTTAGAAAAAAAGGTGATAGTATTGCACTTGAGCCGTCCAACAAAAGCTACGAGACAAAGATATACTCATCGGATAGAATTAAAATACAGGGCTGCCTTGTAAATCTTATCCGAAATTATCACTAAAACCAATTGACGAACTGGAAAAAAGNCATGAAGGAAACGGTTATCACGAGGTTCGCACCCTCACCCACTGGTAATCTTCACATTGGGGGCTGTAGGACCCTTTTATATAATTGGCTATTCGCAAAGAAATATAATGGTAAACTCATTTTACGTATTGAAGATACGGATGAAAAAAGATCTACAGACGCAGCACTCAAAAATATTATAGAAGGAATTAGGTGGCTCGGGCTTAATTGGGATAATGAAATAGTTTACCAGAGTGAAAACGTCAATAGACACAAAGAGATCGCACTGAAACTTCTTGAAGACGGAAACGCATATAAATGCTATTGCACCCAAGATGAGTTGGAAGAGATGAGAGTAAATGCAATCAGCAAAAAAAAAATCAACATTTTATACGAATAAATGGAGAGATCGAGAACCTACTGAGGAAGATAAAAAAATAAAGCCAGTGATAAGAATAAAAACACCACTTAACGGAGTAACAGAGATAAATGATAGTGTGCAGGGTGTTGTACGGTATGAGAATCAGGATTTAGATGATTTTATAATATTACGTAGCGATGATAGCCCAACCTATCTTCTTGCATCTGCNGTTGATGACCATGATATGGGTATAACGCATATCATAAGAGGAGATGATCACTTAAATAANGCGGCAAGGCAATATCAAATTTTTATGGCAATGGATTGGAAAGCTCCNAAATATACTCACATACCACTAATACACTCATCTGATGGTACTAAACTATCAAAAAGAGATGGAGCGCTTTCGGTTTCAGATTATAAATCTGAAGGATTTCTNNCAAAGGCAATATTAAATTATCTCTTGAGACTGGGTTGGAGTTATGGAGATAAGGAATACTTCTCAGAAGGTGAAATGATTAAATATTTTAATGTACAAAATATTCACAAGTCACCGGCTAGGCTAGATGAAAAAAAATTACTAAGCATAAACTCTTATTACCTGAATGCAGAAAGTGAAGACGCAATAATTGAGATGATATCCGAAGCCACTGGTNTCGNGATACAGAANGAGAAACAAGAAAAAATTAGACTNATATTGGCGCATATAAAAACTAAAGCAAAGACCTTAAATGAAGTAATAGAACTCATNNAATATCTAATAATAGANGGNNCCCCTANTATAAGCGACGAAATGAGCGAAATCNTTACACCCGAAAAAATTAAATTAATTGAATTATTTTACAAAGATCTCAGTCTGCTAAATAAATGGAGTATTCAAGAAATAACAATCTTATTAGAAAAATTTACCAACAAGCAAAATATCAAATTAATAGATATTGCAAAGCCACTAAGAGTTGNGCTCACNGGTCGCGTTGTCCCAACTGGAATCTATGAATTAATATATGCACTAGGTAAAAAAGATACGCTCACTCGTATTTCACAGGATCTCAGCAAATAATTTTTTATTTGTAAATATTAGTTTTTATATATATAAACACTGTATATCATTTTGATANCGGAAAGTTATTATGGCAGNAAAAAAAAATGAATCTGGTACCGCTCATATTGAGATAAGTGGTACAAAATACGACTTACCTATCTACAAGCCATCAATTGGGCCTGAAGTTATCGACATCTCAAAATTATACGCTCAAGCAAATGTTTTTACATATGATCCAGGATTTACATCTACAGCAAATTGTTCTTCCACTATAACTTTCGTGGATGGCGAAAATGGNGTGCTGTTATACCGTGGATACAAAATTGANGAACTTGTCGAGAATGCNGACTTCCTTGAGGTGTCCTATCTTCTCCTAAATGGTGATCTTCCAAACAAAAAAGAAAAAGAAGAGTTTGATAATGCNGTAACCTATCATTCTATGCTTCACGAGCAAATGACAAGATTTTATCAGGGGTTCAGGCGGGATGCCCACCCTATGGCAATAACATGNGGCGTAATTGGTGCATTATCAGCATTCTACCATGATTCCACGGATATAAACGATGCCTATCAAAGGATGGTTGCNACCAGAAGATTAATTGCAAAAATGCCTACAATTGCTGCAATGGCTTATAAATATACACTCGGTCAACCATTTGTATATCCAAGAAACGACTTAGATTACACAAGTAATTTTATGCACATGTGTTTTTCTGTTCCACCCGAAGAGTATAAGGTTAATAAGATTTTATCCAGNGCGTTGGATAAGGTGTTTATACTTCACGCAGACCATGAACAAAATGCATCAACATCGACCGTNAGGCTAGCGGGTTCATCAGGCGCCAATCCATTTGCCTGTATCGCAGCTGGCGTCGCTTCATTATGGGGCCCAGCTCATGGNGGGGCTAATGAGGCAGCTTTGAATATGCTGGATGAGATACAAACACCTGATAATATTACAAAATTTATCAAAAAAGCAAAGGACTCCAATGATCCTTTCAGGCTCATGGGCTTCGGGCATAGAGTGTATAAAAGCTATGACCCGCGCGCAAAGATAATGCAAAAGACTTGCCACGAGGTTTTAGATGCACTCGGCTTAAAAAATGACCCACTGCTAAAAGTCGCAATGGAGCTTGAAAAAATTGCCCTAGAGGATCCTTACTTTGTTGAAAAAAAACTATACCCTAATGTAGATTTCTATTCGGGTATTATCTTAAGAGCCCTCGGATTTCCAAAGGATATGTTCACAGTATTATTTGCGTTAGCTAGAACTGTTGGTTGGATTTCGCAATGGAACGAGATGATTGAGGACTCTGAACAACGAATTGGAAGACCGCGCCAATTATACATGGGAAATGCCTCAAAGGACTTTAAAAAAATAGAAGATAGATAGATATTTCTATAAATATCCTCTTATAATTTCTGCTGCGGACTTCTCTGGCTTTACCGCAACTCTCATTGCATCATGCACATTATTTAGTATTGATAGCTGATTATTAACTTTATTTTGGTCATTAAACAGAGTGANCAGTTCGCTCGCAATCTTTCTTGAGTTACAATTAGATTGTAATAATTCTGGNATTACTTTTGTTTGGCTTATTATATTTGGAAGGGAAACTGAAGCGTTCTGCAAATTACTCATTCTAAGAATTATTGCAGCTAACACAGAATTGAATATGTTTAGTTTATAGATAACGATCATCGGCAACTTGCAAGCTGCTAACTCAAGAGTCGCGCTTCCTGAAGCTGTAATTGCAAAATCAGAGTGCCAAAAGCTATTCATTTTTTCACTATCGCTTGAGAATATTGAATAATCTATACCAGTATTAGCAAATTCTGCATCAATGAAATCAATAAAATTATCAAATGTTGGTATTTTCAAATCAAAATCATATCCTAATTTTTTAACTTCTTTAAAGGCAGCAANGCATGGTGGTAGCAATTTCTCAATTTCAGTTTTTCTGCTACCTGGCATGAATAATATGCTTTTCTTTGATCTTGCTACTTTAGTATTTAATTTATTGCTGATGATATTCTCAAAGAGAGGGTTACCAATATATGTACATGGTGGGCCATTCAGCTTGTCGTATAATGCCGGTTCAAATGGAAAAATAGATAAAATATGAGATATATATTTATTCATTTTTCGAGCTCGCCCCTGTCGCCAAAACCAAATAGTTGGAGATATATAATTAATTATGACGAGATGTGGCATTATTTTCTTTACTTTTTTGGCTACCCTATGAGTAAACTCTGGGCAATCGATAATTATTAATAATTCTGGATTAAACCTATTAATGGCATCTACTGTTGAGTCAACCCTGTTTTTCAGGGTAAAAATATTTTTAACTATACCCCAAATGCCAATTATTGATAATTCGTCATACGGAAAAAGTGATTTTAATCCCTGCTTTTTAAGTTCTTGACCACCTATTCCGCATAGCTCAGTATCAAAAGAAGATTTAATTTCATTAATCAAATCAGAACCAATTTTGTCACCCGAAACTTCACCTGCGATTATTGCAATTTTTCTCTTTTCTAATTTCATNGATATACTCATTATTCAGATCACAATGAAATATAAATTACTTTCTTCAATCATCTCTACGACTTTCTGAAAATCCAGTACAATCACATTATTAGCGGTGATTGCAACGCCGGATAAATTTGCTTTTATTATATTTTTTATTGTCTCGATACCAATGGTAGGCATATCAACTCGTTCATCTTGATCTATCTGTGCTGATTTTAGAAAGACTCCGCCCCTTTTTGAACTTATCCCTGCTATAGTTGCCACTCGCTCAAGCATAGCATCTGTTCCCTCCGCCGCTTCAATAGCGACAACCCTGCCATACTTGACTACAACTGCTTGCCCAATATCCAGAACACCCGTCATTTCGGCACAATGCTTAGCTTTCCTAATATTTTCAAATTCTATTTTTGAAACTTTCCGTGAAGAATAAAGCCCACCTTTAAGTGTTAAATTTGGGGCAATTTCTGAAGCACCGATTATTGTGTAACCCTTCTTTTCGAGTAGTGTATTTATCTTTTTAAAGAGTGATGCATCGCCGCCCCGAAGTATTCCAATAGATTTAATTAAAAAACCCAATACTTCGATATTTAGGGACTGAAAGCGAAAATAATCTCTAAGATTACCAGGTCTAGGTATATAACCAACCATACAAATATTTTTTATATTCTGGCTTTTTAAAACCCTAAAAATCATTCCGATGTCTAGCTTATTCATCTCAATAAGCTTAATGTTGAAGCTTTTTAAAAGGCTCGATCTTCCAATTGCAAATACAGTTACATCCCATCCTTTATCATTTGCCGACTTAATGATGGCTTCTGATAGGTTTCCGCCTCCCGCTATGATGGCCAATTGATTATCGCTCATTATCGATAGTTATTTTATTTATTTAATTATGCTCTCTTCATTAGGAAGGCATAAATGCCTCTCAGGGTGATCTAATATGAATTTGAGTAATGTATTTATTTTTATATTATCAGCGTACTTTTTCTGAAGAGACTCTGCTCTGATAGGAATTTCAATAGATGGACCATCAAATATTTCCATGTATATATCCCGAATTAGATGGATTTCTTCTTTTGCAAAGCCCCTTTGCCTTAAGCCCTTGATATTCACTCCGGTTAGATAACACCTTCTCACCCCTTTCACAACTCCATATGGTAATATATCCATCTCTACAGCTGTCATTCCAGCAATATATGCATGCTTGCCAATCCTTACATGCTGTTTTACGCCAGATAAGCCTCCTATTATTGCAAAATCATCAACAATAACATGACCTGCAAGAGCTGCTTGATTAATTAATATTACATTATTTCCAATAGAACAATCATGCGCCACGTGTGAGCCCACCATTAAAAAACAGTTATCACCGATCCTTGTAATCGAGTTACCAGATTTTGTTCCCAGGTGAATTGTGACATGCTCCCTAATCATACAATTTTTTCCAATCTCAATGTAGGTGATCTCATCCTTGTACTTATAGTCTTGGGGTGCCATTCCAATAGTTGCATTTGGATATATATTTGCGTTATCTTGAATCTTTGTGTGCCCATCTATGATAACGTGTGGAAAGATATTAATATTATCACCCAAAACGACATTACTTCCAATATATGAGAATGCACCAATATTTGTATTTGAGCCTATTATTGCTCCATTTTCAACTATAGCTGACGGATGTATCATTCTAACGGCCCGCCTCAATCATTGCACTTATTTCCGCTTCTGCAACTAGGCTCCCCAGAACATAAGCTTCACCCTTATACTTCCAAACATTTGCCCTTTTTCTAATAATTTTTAAGTGGTAATACAAAATATCACCAGGTATGACAGGTTTTCTGAAACGAGCCTTGTCAATGGTCATAAAAAAGATATTTGGTATTTTTGTATTATATTTCAACATACACATAACGGCTGCCGTCTGCGCCATACCTTCAATTTGAAGTACTCCAGGCATTATTGGATTATCGGGGAAATGTCCTTGGAAAAAGGGTTCATTTATTGTAACGTTTTTAACACCAATACCATATTCATCACCATCCATCTCTACTATTTTATCCACCAACAAAAATGGATATGCGTGTGGAATTAATTTCTTAATTACATTAATATCAGCGGTTTGCGGATTTTCATTCATAGTGTAAGTCTTCATATTTTCACCCAATATGTCAGTGTAACTTATAACACATCAATAATTGAATTTACATTTATTTTCTTGCTATTCTTGATATAGTTTTTATCTCACTTAAGTATGTCCCAAGCTTCCTTGCAGGATTTCCTGCGACTCTTTGATTTGACGGGATACTAAGTGTAACACCTGAGCCTGCGGCTATTTGGACATTATCACCAATTTTTCTATGTTGCTTAATACCCACTTGACCCCCAATCATTACACCATTTCCAATACTTACGCTTCCCGATATTCCAACCTGACCGGCAATTGCACAATTCTGCCCAATTGTGACGTTATGCGCGATCTGAACTTGATTATCTATCTTAGTTCCCTCCCCGATAACAGTATCATTTAATGAACCCCTATCCACAGTTGTATTTGATCCAATTTCAACATTATCTTGAATAATAACACGACCTATATGAGGAAATTTCTTTAGTCCAGCGTCACCTATACTATAGCCGAAACCGTCCTGTCCAATTCTAACGCCCGGATGAATAATCACATTATTACCGACTATACAATTTTGAAGCGTACAATTGGAACCAATAAGAACGTTATGTCCTACTGCGACATTACATCCGATAGTGGTATTTGCGTCAATGATACAATTATCACCTATCACCACGCCTCTTTTAACAACGACTCCAGGTTTAATTTGACTGTTAGCTCCTAAAGCTACTGTGGAAGCAAGATGAGAAAAACCACTTACTAAACCCTCACTACTATCATCCAAATCTTCATAAAATAATCTTAAAACATCAATAATAACTGACTCAGGATTGCCGACTACTATTGGTAAAACATTANCAGGAAGCATGTCTTTTAAATCACTTGTTATAAAACAGGCGGCGGCTTTAATATTATCAATACCATTGAGGTAATTTTTGTTGCTTAAATAAGTAATATCATTAGAAGAGGCACCCTGTATAGTTGAGACTTCTCTTATTAATTTATCATTACTTTTACTAGGCGCATCTTGATCAGGCAATACTCTTTCAAGAATTTCACTAATTTTAAAAGGCCCATTATTTTTTACAAAACTTCTATCCTTCATATAAATTCCAGTAGATTAATAATTGCTTGTTGGAAGTTTATACAATTTAGAAGTTTGTGCCACCAGAAAATTGGAAAAACTCAGTTTTATCGAATGTTTCCTTATCAATTGCCTCTGTAAAGTCAAATCTCAGAGGCCCAACAGGTGAGTCCCAAAAAACAGATGCACCAATTGAAGTACGCAAGGAATCGGAGTCGTTTATATCCGACGGGTCTAGATCAGAGTCGAACAATGAGCCAGCATTTATGTGAACACCACCCTTCACCCCATACTCATCTGTCAGTGATCCGAATGGGAAAGTTAACTCAGCAGACGTAGAGATGTAGGAGTTACCACCAACTGCCTCCTCGTCACTACTTTCATTCGCCGTAAACCTCGGACTAATTCCNCTTGGGGCGAACCCCTTAAGTGTACTCCCAGGGTCTCGGAATGCGTCAGAAATCAATACATCTTGACTATCTAAACCAAAAATATGGCCCATATTTAGAGATATAGAGCCAACAAAATTATTCGTAAGATTTCTATAATAATTACCAGAAACTTCAGTTCTCAAATATTTAACGTCCCCGCCGAGGCCAGCCAAATCTTGACTAAAATCTATTAGCACCCCACTAGTAGGTGATACCATATTATCTATGGTATTGTATCTTAGAGAATAACCAAATTCAGAAATATCTCGTGTACCCTCAAGTTGGGTTAAGGCAGCGCTTGAGTTTGCGGGAACATCATATACCTCATTGTTAGTATATTTATATTTAGTTACAAGATTTAAATCTTCGGATAATGGAAATCCAAACCTAAGACCAGCACCAATTTCTTTACTTTTATACCCAGAATCATCTGATAAATCTGTTTCATTGCCAAAAATATCGACCCCCGCAGAAACATCTGAGCTAAGAAAAGATGGTTCAGTAAATTGAACATTAATAAGATTTTGATTACCCCCAAGACTAAGCTGTGTTGATATTCTCTGACCTTTCCCAAGGAGATTATCTTCTTTTATGTATACGCTACCAACAAAACCGGCAACGCTTGAATAACCCGCTCCAAACATCAATGACCCGGTCGGTTTCTCGCTGACAACTATTTGTATAACTTTTTTATCTGGCGCGGAGCCGTCTTGAGTATTTAATTTTACATCAGAGAAAAAATTAAGTCCCCTGAGATTTCGTATTGATTGATTTAGATAAGTTTGATTAAGCGCATCTCCTTCAGAGACCTTTAATTCTCTTCGAATAACGTAATCATAAGTCCTCTGGTTACCGGAAATTTCAATACGTTCTACGTACACTGGAGGCCCGTTTTCTAATATATATGTCAGATTTACTACTTTTGAACTTTCATTAATTTCTTCAACCACGCTAACGGTAACGAATGGATTACCGTTTGATTTCATAAAATCAACAAGTTTAGTTTTGTTCGTATTTATCTTTGACTCATCGTAGTAGTTACTTGCTTTAGTGCTTATCAGATTAGCGATTAATGGTGTATATGTTTCATCTAGTCTGTTTGAAATGGATACGTCACCAAATTCATATCTGCTTCCCTCATTCACAGTAAATGTTATTACAAAGTTACCAGTGACATTATCTAACTCTCCGATTGCATTATCGACACTAAAATTTATATAGCCATTATCTCTATAATATTGACCTAGAAGCTCTTTATCGTACTCCATTATGGCATTATCATAGGATCTACCTGTACCCCATATTTTATCAATCCAATTACTTCTGGAAGTTGAGATAACGCTTCTTAATGCTCTGTCTGAATAGCTTTTATTACCGATAAAATTTATATCAGTAATTTTTGTTATAGAACCCTCATTGATTTCGTAAACTAAGTCTATCCTATTAAAATCAAGCTTAATTATTTTTGGCTCCACAACAACACTATATCTCCCTGCGGTTCTGTATGAGTTTATTATCGCCNAAATATCATCTTCNAACTTATTTTTCGAAAATGTTGACCGTGCTTTTAGAGAGACAAGATCACCTAATGAACCATCATTTATTGTCCTGTTACCCTCAAAAGCNACTTGATTTATAAGAAAATTTTCTTTTACGCTTATTACTAGTCTCGAATTATCATAATTAATTTGCACNTCTGAAAATAATTCAGTTTTATATAAGTCTCTAAGAGCTTCATCGACCTCAGCCTGATTATATACGCTACCAACACTCAATTTTGCATAGTTGAGTATTGTATCATCATCAATTCGATTGTTACCTGTAACATCAACTCGACTAATCTGATGATTAGTTGCGCTAGCGTCTGTTGCGTAAATNAAGAACGCAAAAAAGGCAATTAAAACAGAATTATACCAAAAAGTTTTCATATTCTTACTTTAATTAAATTACTAGTTCATTATATATAATATCGTTAAAATATATTTAAGAAATTTAAATCATTCCATAAGGCAAAAAACATCAGAAAAATTATAAATCCCAATCCAGCTTTATGAAAAACCTCATATGACTTCTCNCTTAGCGGTTTTCCTCTGATAGCTTCTATAATATAAAACATAAGATGACCCCCATCAAGCATGGGAATTGGAAAAAGGTTAATTAAGCCAATGCTGACTGATAATAATGCTGTGAGTTGCAANAGAGGCAGAATACCGTTTTTTGCGACATCACCTGAAATTTGAGCAATACGGATAGGGCCGCCTAAGTTCTCTGTCGACTCTGTACCAATAACCATCTTATAAATATAGCTAAGTGATAAGTGAATTATCTTGTATGTATCATTAATGCCATAACCTATTGCCCGTATTATAGATACATTTTCTTTTATAATATTTTTTTCAAGTGTGCCTCCGCTGATACCTATAAAAAATACTTCGCCTGACTTCTTTTCCTGGTTCAGGTATCGTATTTCAGGTTTAATATCTTTGGTGATATAACTCCCATTTCTTAAGATTTCGAATTGAAGGGTGCTCGCCTTTTCTTCTTGAAGAATTAGGGGTATATCACTAAATTTATTTACGGACCTATCATCAATTGAAATAATTGTATCATCCACCATTAGCCCACTTTTCATCGCTGGGCTAGCTTCTACAATGCTCTCAATAACTGGAAGTATCGTTGTTCTACCATTAATCGAATAGAGAAAAGTAAATATTAAGATAGCTAAGATAAAATTGGCAATAGGGCCCGCTGAAACAATTGATGAGCGCTGAAAGATTGATTTTGCGTGAAAGCCATTCTCAGATATATTATTGACATCAGCTTTGCTTGCTGGATCGGCATCATCAATAAACTTTACATAACCCCCTAGGGGAATCCAACAAACTTTCCATTTAGTTCCCCTCTTATNAAGTTTGCTGTATATTTCTTTTCCAAAACCAACAGAAAATGTTTCAACATCAACATTGTTTAGACGTGCTATAACAAAATGTCCAAGCTCATGGAAAAAGACAACCGCCGTAAGAACAAATAAAAACGGTACGGTATATATTACAAAATTATAGATTAAGCTTGTAAAATTCATTAGGTCAAACATTTAACTACAAAATCTCTTCTATTATGGTTGTTGCGAAATCTTTTGCTTTCTTATTAAGTAATAATATATGCTCAATATTATTTTTTGAAACCTTTTGCTCAATTTTTTTACTGTTTTTGATCGACTCTTTAATAACTTTATATATATCTAAAAAAGAAATTTTTTTAGATATAAAGTTTTCAACGGCTACCTCACTTGCAGCATTATAGGTTATAATGGAACTCATNCCTTGATCAATTGCATCTCGTGCCATATTAATTGTTGGAAATTTTTCATTATCGAGATCACAAAAAGTTAAATTTTTAATATCGGATGTCCTTAGATTTCCAAATATTGGTGACTCCCCATTCTCAAAAATCGCATCACTTATAGGTATTTTCATATCAGCTTTAGACATTAATGATATTGTTGTTCCATCATGCATTGATACCATTGCGTGAACAATTGACTGNGGGTGCACTAATATTTTTATATTTTTATGATCAATATTAAATAAATATGTCGCTTCAATTAATTCCAGCCCTTTATTGATGAGCGCAGATGAGTCAATTGTGATTTTCTTTCCCATATTCCATGTCGGGTGTTTTAATGCTTCTTCCAGGGTTACATGTTTTAAGTCCTCAATACTCTTATTCAAAAAAGGCCCCCCAGATGCAGTGATTGTGATGCTCTGCAGATTTTCACTATTTATATTATTTAAAAGCTTATAGATCGCGTTATGCTCAGAGTCTACAGGTACAATATTTGTTGATTTATTCATTTTTTTATCAAATAAAAGGCTTCCAGCAACAACAATTGACTCCTTATTTGCGATTGCAAGCTTCTCTGTTTTATTTATTGTATGATAAGTGGGCTCGATTCCCGCACTACCAGATATGGCTGATAAGACAACATCAGATGTTATTGAAGCTATTTCATTTATTTCATCATATCCGGCTTTTGCTTCTATACCGGTTCCAAATAAATTATTTTTNAGTTCAGAGTACATTTGATTATCTGATATTACAGCATATTTNGGTTTGAATTTGATAGATTGCCGCGTCAANGAATTGATATCCCTTCCCGCAACAAAAGCTANCATTGAGAATTTCTCTTCTATTGTTGGAATAGAAAGGGCATTCATTCCTATTGATCCTGTGGAACCCAAAATCGTTAACTCTTTTTTCAATTTACCTCCAAAAATATAAAATATTTTCATAGATAGTATTANCTATAATACTGTCTATTATTAAAAAAAATACGCCAACGCCAATTATGCTATCCATTCTATCCAAAAGCCCGCCATGACCAGGGAGAAAATTACTTGAATTACTGACGTTAAAATTTCTCTTCAAATAAGAGCCAGAGAGATCACCCAAAATAGCGCCTAGTGACATAATCAATATAAANAAGAGTAATAAATTACTATGAAAACCTACTCCAAATACTTGCACTAAAAAAAATATAAGAATTGANGGCATAATCAATGCAAAAAGCGTTCCTTGAACTGTCTTATTTGGAGATAAATTTGGAAAAATTTTCTTTCCACCAAATAATTGTCCCCCAAAGTATCCCGATGTATCGGAAATAACAGCGATCGNTATTATGAGAAAAATTGAATTTAAACCATCAGTCATATTATCCTGCATTCTTATTTGGTAGAATATTAAAAATGTAAGATAACAATAGTTGGTAATAGCAATCAACCAACTACTGCCCCTATTTGATAGCTTTGTTAAAATAGATCCCATAATCAGTATGACTAAACATATAATAAGAGCTACGCTCGGTAGTATAATGAATATGAAAACAGACAAACATAGAAAAAATAAGTACACGGATGTGGCTATTTTTTTTTGTGGAAAGTTTATAATTTCTAAAAGCTCATAAAATAAGACAAACGAGATGCATATAAGAATTATTTTAAAAAAAAATCCACCCAAATAAATAGGTAAAACAAATATTGGTAAAATTAATAANGTTGTTTGAAATCGTTGTCTTAAATTATCAATATCCATAGCTCACTTCATGCTCCCTTCTGAGGGGTATTTCTTCCAAATCTTCTCTCTCTTTGGGAGNACTGTCTCAAGGCATTGAGGAAATGATCGACATTAAAGTCAGGCCAAAGCGTATCAGTAAATACGAATTCAGAGTAAGCGCATTGCCATAGAAGAAAATTACTTAGCCGCATTTCGCCACTAGTTCTAATTATAAGATCGGGATCCGGGATATTCGCGGTATCTAAATAAGCACTCATCAAATTATTATCGATCATATCACTAGATATTTTTTCGAGCTTAACATCGTTNAGTATTTTCTTTAGCGCTCTTATTATTTCATCTCTGCCGCTATAGTTAAATGCTGCAATCAACTGCATCCCTGTATTATGCTGCGTTTTCTCTTTAACCTTTTTTATAATACTCTTTTGTGGNTTTGCGAGTGTATCAATGTCACCAATNACGTTTACCCTAATATTATTTGAAATTATTTCATCTAGATACGCATTTTCAAAATTTTCCATTAGTAACATTAAATGCGAAATCTCGGCTGGATCCCTTTTCCAGTTTTCTTTACTAAAGCTAAATAGGGTTAAATATTTAATATCAAACTTTGCTGCAGCCTTTGCGATCAAAACTAATGTTTCTATGCCCTTACGATGACCATCCTCATCCTGCAACTCTTTACCCCTAGCCCATCTTCTATTTCCATCTAAAATGATGGCAACATGATCAGGCAAGTTTTTGATTTCACTCATGGTAACTTATTTCGATGAAAGATATTANACGTTCATAATTTCAGTTGTCTTTTTGTGGAGAACTTCATCAATTTCTTTTATTGANGAGTTTGTGATATTTTGAATATCGTTGCTATAATTTTTTTGATCATCTTGACTGATATCGCTAACTTTTTCGAGTTTTTTTAGAGTATCCATTCCATCTCTTCGAACATTTCTAACCGCAACACGCGCATTCTCAGCATATTTACTTGCGACTTTGCAAAGCTCTTCCCTTCTCTCAGAGTTGAGTTCAGGAATTGGAATTCTAATTAACTGACCNTCCATATTGGGATTTAATCCTAACCCTGATTCCCGTATTGACTTATCAATAATCTCAACTTGTGACTTATCCCAAACTTGCACAGATATTGTGCGGGGATCTGGAATGCTAACTGTTGCCAACTGATTTATCGGCATCTTTGATCCNTAAACATCAATACTTATAGGATCCAGCAGGCTGGCTGAGGCTCGCCCCGTCCGCAAACCTGAAAACTCGCCTTTGAGNGAATTTACTGCGCCATCCATTCTTCTGGAAATATCTTCTAAATTAAATTCATTTGCCATCTCGATATCCTAATTAGAAATAATTGTATATTCGGTTTCTTTATCTATTACTTTTTTAAGCTCATTTTTCTTTTTTATTGAAAAGATAATTATTGGTAAATTTGCCTCTTCTGCCATTATAATAGACGTCATATCCATGATCCTGAGCTTATTATTTATAACATATTTATAGTCTAATTTTGTAAATTTCTTAACTTTCGAGAATTTTTCCGGATCTTTATCATAAATACCATCAACTTTTGTTCCCTTTAGCAAAACATCACAGTCAAGTTCAAGGGCTCGCAAAACTGCNGTTGTATCTGTTGTGAAATAAGGGTTACCAGTTCCCCCAACGAGGATTACTACATAACCGTTTCGCATAGCTTCTCTTGCTTCTTCTTGGTTAAATTTTTTTACGATACCAGATATTGAAAAAGATGAATAGACTATTGATTTAATTTGATTATTTAGAAGTAGATCTTTTAGAAAAATACCGTTTATCACTGTGCTAAGCATACCCATATTGTCAGCATTATTTTTAGAGAGGTTAAAGTCTTTATGATTAATCCCACGAATTATATTTCCACCACCAACTACAACAGCCAGATTAACCTCTGAATTTCTTAAATTAACTATATCTTCTACAATTTGATTTGAAATTAAATTATCAAAAGTATTATTTGTTTCAGCTGCTAAAATCTCACCAGAGATCTTGAGCAAAATATTTTTATATTCTTTTGCCATTATCAACCACTCAAGATGAAGGAAATTTATTTAATTTTTACTTACAGCGGCAGCAACTTCACCGGCGAAATCATCTTCTTTCTTTTCAATACCATCACCTAGTTGCATTCTCGTAAATCTTGTAATTTCAATATCACCTTCAAGTTCTCTTGATTTATCTTCAAGTAACTTTGATATTCTTGTTTCGCCATCTATGACAAAAACTTGAGATAGCAGGGCATTTTCTTCTGTAAATTTTTTAATACGACCCTCTACCATTTTTTCGATTATGTTTTCAGGTTTTCCACTCTCACGAGCTTGCTCTATTGCAATTTGCTTCTCTCGTTCTATTAATTCAGGGCTAATTGTATCTGACGATAAAGCTAGTGGGTTTGTTGCAGCAATATGCATGCAAAGGCTTTTACCAAATTCAGCTAATTCTAAGACATCTTTATTTGATTTTATTGAAACTAAAACACCAATTTTTCCTAGAGAATCTGCCACTGCATTATGTGTGTATGAAAAAATATGCTGACCAACAATATTTTCATATTTTATAACTCTTCGTAGCATAATATTCTCACCAATTGTCGCAATCTTTTCATTAATTTCTTCAGCTACAGTTCTTCCAGTATTTTGATATTGCGCATTTTCAATGTCGTGATTTTCAAGTGAAATCTCAAGTATACCCTTTAATAAATTCTGAAATTCTTCATTTCTGGCAACAAAATCTGTTTCTGAGTTTAGCTCAACCATTGCAGCAGATCCGTTATTAATTAGCGAACCAATTAGTCCTTCGGAGGCAATTCTATCTGATTTTTTTGCTGCTTTTGTTATTCCTTTAGCCCTTAGCCAATCTATTGATTGTTCAATACTTCCATCATTCTCTGATAGTGCCATTTTGCAATCCATCATACCTGCGCCACTTTTTTCTCTAAGCTCTTTAACCAATGCTGCTGTAATTTCAACCATTTATATTCCTTAATGTATATTGCTTTATCAAAAAACTTTAACTAAGCGGAATCGTTATCACCATTCTCAGATAGCTCCACTTTCTTTTTGGGTGATACTCTTTTCTTTTTTTCAACAATTAGCTCTTTATTTTCATCGCTCTCTTGATTGGTCTTTAAAGGCTCCTCTGTAGGATTAGATTCACCCCCCTCTGTAATATTCTCACCTTTTGATTCTTGGTTTAATACCTCAAGGTCATCAGATGATAGTGGGTCAAGACTCTCACCTTGATCAACTGCTCTTTTAGCCTCCGAATTTTGCATACCGTCCAAAATTGCACGTTCCGCCAATGAGCAGTATAAAGCGATTGCTCTAGATGCGTCATCGTTGCCAGGTATAGGATGATCTATATTATCTGGTGTTGAGTTTGTGTCTAAAATTGCCACAACCGGGATACCGAGTTTATTAGCCTCGAGAATAGCAATAGCCTCTTTATTTGTGTCAATTACAAAAAGGATATCTGGCAAACCCCCCATGTCCTTTATGCCGCCTATTGCTCTCTCAAGCTTATTGTGCTCCCGAGTAAGTTTTAGGACTTCTTTTTTTGTAAGTGCATTTGCTTTCTCGCTGTTAATCGTCTCTTCAAGGTCTTTAAATCTTTTAATAGAATTAGAAACAGTTTTCCAGTTTGTAAGTATACCGGCCATCCATGTATGATTTATGTAATATTGGGCAGATTTTTTTGCTGACTCAGCAACATGTTCTGATGCTTGTCGTTTTGTTCCAACAAATAAAACTCTCCCTCCTGACGCTGCAACATCTCTAATTGCAAGAAGCGCTTGGTGCAACAACGGTACAGTTTGGGATAAGTCGATTATATGGATACCATTTCTTTTTCCATAAATAAAGGTTTCCATTTTTGGGTTCCAGCGTTCTTTTTTATGACCAAAATGAACTCCGGCTTCTAAAAGCTCTCTCATTGAGAAATCTGGTAGTGACATAATAATTCTCCTGACTCGGTTATTCTCCATAGAGCCCCACAAACACCGACTCATGCTCTATGTACGTAATATGCTGTTTATATGATTTTATTGAGAAAATATCAAGTGAATTTAGTAAAAGTTTATTAGTCGATATTTATATCCACTACTCCTGGTATTGAGGTAAGATACCTCTCAATATCATTGTCAAAGCAATAACTGTTTCCAATTTCTAGCTTTACGTCTTTTTTTAAATTATTATCATAGAATTTTAAATTAACAGTGTCTGAACCCTTACCAAGCTCGAGCTTATCAGCTATTAAATCAATGGCCTTTATGTCTGATATTTTTATTGTATATATATTAATATCAATCTTTACGTTTGAGTCTTCATTATCTTGGTCTGGTCTTATGGAGCTATCGGTCAATTTATCTTTTATGTAGGCTTTGTTAGGCTTATCTTCTGTAGCTTGTATAACGTCATTAACACGCAGTCGGATCGAGTCGCCTTGAAGGTCGGCATCGACTTTTATGATCAAAATATTGCCTACAAATAATATTTCATTGTACTTATCAATTGTATCCGAAAAAAACATGGTCTCAAATTCCTGACTTTGATCCGAAAATCTTATAAAAGAATAATTTCTTCCAGTTTTACCTCGTCTGTTTACCCTTGCATGTATCACACCGGCCAATCTTGCTTGCTTATGCTTTTTCGTTTTTACATCACTTATAAAATCAGCGTATGAAGTAACACTATATTTCATGATATCACGAGAGTAGCCATGCAAAGGATGCCCAGACAAATAAGAGCCCAAGAATTCAAATTCACCCGCAAGCTTTCTACTTTCTGGCCATTCTTTTTTTTCTGGTAGCCTAATTTCTGGCTTTGAGTTATCAATGGCAGCAAATATGTCTGTTTGACCATCTATATTTTTCTTCTTAAGCCTATTTGACTCCAATAGAAGAATTTCAATATTCTCCAATAAGAGTGCTCTATTCTTTTCAATCTCATCAAAGGCCCCTGCCATAATTAATCCTTCAAGTGCGCGCTTATTTACAAAATGGCTATCTATTCTTGAAATAAAGTCTTGAATATCAGCGAAGGGTCCATTTTTATTCCTCTCAACGAAAATATTTTCAACTGCCTGAGTTCCCACATTCTTTATTGAAGATAGTGAAAACCTTATTGATTTACCCTCTATCAAAAAATCGTGTGAAGAATAATTAATGGATGGCGGTAATATTTCTATTTTCATCCTCTTGGTTTCTGAAATGATACTAGAAACTTTATCTATGTTACCAATATCAAGCGTCAATAGCGCCGACATAAAAGCTAAAGGATGGTTTGCTTTCAAATATGCGGTTTGGAATGCAATTAATGCATAGGCCGCTGAGTGCGCTTTATTAAAGCCATAGCCAGCAAATTTATCAACTAAATCAAAAATATATTCGGCTTTTTTCTTATCAACTCCATTCGAATTTGCGCCATTGATAAATTTATCTCTCTGCGCGTCCATCTCGGATTTTATTTTTTTACCCATTGCCCGCCTAAGAAGGTCGGCCTCAGCCAAACTATAGCCAGCCAATTTCTGTGCTATTTGAATAACCTGCTCCTGATATATTATCACCCCATATGTATCAGCAATTATTGGATTGATAAGCTCATGGAGATCCTCTATCTCGATATCTGTATTCTTTGACTCTAGATATTGTGGGATATTTTCCATTGGGCCAGGTCTGAAAAGTGCTATTAGAGCAATCAGATCCTCGAAATTATTTGGGTGAGCCTTAACAAGTAAATCTTTCATACCAGCACTTTCAAATTGAAAAACACCCGATGTTTCACCGTCCCGAAATAACCTCAAGGTATTCTCATCCTGAAAGTCTATAGATGATATATCAACTGGTGTACCAATATTTTTGAGCTGCTTACAACATTCGCTTATGACGGAAAGTGTTTTGAGGCCAAGAATATCAAATTTTACTAAGCCCGCCTCTTCAACCCATTTCATGTTGAATTGTGTTACCAAGGAGTTAGTTTTTTGATCCATATAAAGCGGGACATATTCATCTAGTTTTCCGTTAGATATCACCACTCCCGCAGCATGCGTTGATGCGTGACGGTAAAGGCCCTCTAGCGACAATGAATAGCTCAGCAGGCGGTCAACTATTTCATCTGATTTCCGGATTGAGCTAATCTCTTTTATGTCAGTTACGGCTTCTGACAGCGTCATAGGATTTGCTGGATTATTTGGTATTAGCCTGCATAAACTATCCACCTGACCATATGGTATCTCCATTACCCTGCCAACATCACGGATTACTGCCCTTGCCTGGAGTTTTCCAAATGTGATTATTTGGGCAACTCGGTCATTACCATATCTTTGTTTTATATAACTAATAACTTCGTCACGTCTTATAGGGCAAAAGTCGATATCAAAGTCAGGCATTGATATACGGTGAGGATTCAAAAACCTCTCAAATACGAGGTTGAATTGTATTGGGTCTAGATCGGTTATCCCCAGAGACCAGGCTACTAGAGACCCTGCACCGGAACCTCTGCCAGGTCCAACTGGTATTTCATTATCTTTTGACCAATTGATTATATCAGATACGATTAGAAAATATCCTGCATAATCCATGTCAAGGATAATTGAGAGTTCGTTACCTAGCCGGTCTTGGTAAAATGAGATATCATAGCCTTCCGCGGTCCCAAATTTTGAAATTTTATCAGAAAGACCTTTATTAGCCATATCAACAAGCAAATGGTTTTCCTTCTCTTTAACCTCTATCTCGGATCCTTCCTGAACATACTTTGGAAGTACAGGATTTAATGTTGTGGGCCTATATATACATTGCATTGAAATTATAATTGAATTCTCAAGGGCCTCAGGTAAATCCTCAAATAATGAACACATCTCCTCTTGAGTCTTAAAGTATGACTCTTGTGAAACTTTTTTTCTATTTGGATTCGATATTACATCAGCATTTGTTATGCATTGAAGAATATCATTTGCTTCATGATCATTACGTGACTTAAAAAAAATATCATTGGTAGCAACTATCGGTATGTTTTCATCATAAGCTATTGTTGCTGAAAAATGAGTAGATTTTTGCTCACTATCAATTC
>PAAM01000021.1 GCA_002699615.1 Rhodobiaceae bacterium
CACCAATTATACATTCATTCCATATATTATTACCATTGCTTGAATTTCTTTTCACAATCAAATTACTCCGCCAACTATTACAAAAACCAGCTGCAACATAATTCCCATCCGGGGCTAAACATAAAGAGTAAAGAATTGCATCTCCAGTGGAATTTTTAGCTTTTGTCCATATCTGATTTCCATCATGATCTGTTTTGACAACAAAAAATTTATATGCACCATGCTGAGTACCTGAATATCCTGCAAAAACTATATCACCTTCATCCGTCTCAATGACCTCATATGCTTCGTTAGCAACTGAATTATCATAAGTATTAGCCCATATTAATTCACCATTTATATCATATTTCCTTAAACAGGCTTTACTATTCCAACCATCATCATTCCAAGTCCCTGCAACAACATAGTTACCATCTGAGGCCTGAATAACATCTCTAGCCCAATCATTATTATTTCCTTCAGAAGATTCAGTTCTTGACCATTCTAAGACCCCATCTGAATCAGTTTTTAGAATATACATGTCGGGATAACAATCTGCAGATGAATTACACTCATAATATCCTACTGATATAAAACCCCCATCAGAAGTTTCTATAGTATTGTATAATGCTGAAGAGCCTGGGTATTTTTTTTCCCAAATAATATCGCCATTTAAATCCAGTCTTATTAACTGACCTCGGTAATCACATTGAGAGCCAACACAATCACTAGCGTTACCAAGCGACATAATAAATCCTCCATCAGAAACAGTTCTTAAAGACCACATTTCACCAGCTATCTCTTCATATGATTTTGACCAAACTACATTCATCTGCCCACTATAATATTGACAACTTTCATCATCGTGTGTTGCTTGAGAATTAAAATTAATAGCTGATTCATCCATACACCCGCAAATATTATCTCCACCAATTACACCGGAACAATCTACATTTTGATTATACTCACACGTACCATCGTCATAGGTAGCAGTACTATCATAATTCATTGCCTCTATTTCCATGCAACCACAAACGTTATTTCCACCAAGAATTCCTGCACAATCCTCAATTTCAGAATCTTCTCTTTCACATGAATTAAAGATTGTTGAACAAAAAATTGTAAAAATTAGAGCCTTAGAAATATTCATTTTTTTGTTAAACAAGATGCAAATAGCTAATCATTTTATTTTAGTAAAGTTAGAAAAGATAATTTTTATTCTGGTTCAGTTATTTTTACGATAAATGAAGAAGAAGAAGAACTGTAAAAAACTCCTAAACCACCCTCAAAATTAGAATCTGGAAGTAAATAGATATTTTGTCCTACTGGGTCTCCTCTAAAATAATTAAAATATGAATCACTAGTTGATTTATATGTCATCAAATATTGACCATAGTAATCAAAATAAAGCCACATAATTGGAGATGGAGCTCTATCAGCATTCCACAACCATGGATTATTTCTATATGGGCTATTTTCACGCCATGTGCCATCCGCTCCACCTTTTTTAAGAGGATTTTTCCAAATATTTGCTAATCTATTATATTCTAAACTATCATTATCAAAGAGGCCCTTTTCATCGCTATAAATTAGATTAATGTAACAGCTATCTCGAACACCATTACTATTTCTATCTGAAAAACTTTCGCCTTCATCAAATGTTCCATTTTGGTTGATATCATCAAAAGGCTCAAGATCAACTTTATCAGATTCCAACGCATAAGAGATAATCTGAATTGTATTATAATCCTGCTCATTAAAATCAACAGCGAACAGCGGTAAACTAGCAAAACTCTTGGTATAACAATCACCAATTCTAAAATCAATAGAGTCTACATTGATATTATTTGATTCTATGTATTCAATTGGATTTTGGTACAAAGCAAGCATTTGCTCAAAAGTTAAATTATCTAAATTATTTACATCGATTGTACTTATGGATTCAGTACTTCCATCTGGACATTCATAATCAGGCATATCTATTGGAGCTATTTTAATTTCTTCTG
This sequence comes from Rhodobiaceae bacterium, assembly GCA_002699615.1. Lineage (GTDB taxonomy): Bacteria > Pseudomonadota > Alphaproteobacteria > Rhizobiales > TMED25 > TMED25. Next base: position 1,986 of record PAAM01000021.1, read on the forward strand.
GAACACTGGTTTGAGCAATTACAGAATCTCCTTCATGACTAACTACTAATCTATATGTAGTTCCAGAGCTAATCACATATTCCAACCAATATCTAGAAACAGAATCAATATTCTGCATTGTTAAATCAATTGGGTAGTACCTGCCGTTACCAACCGAATAAAAATTTAATTCTGAACTGTCTGATATATTAATCAGTTTAACATCAGCACCTTCGATGTAAAGATTCGAAGCATCCACATTTTCATCAACCCCAGCTGTTCTAGATACAAAAACAGTGTCAAAAACAGGAAAACCAGCATTTATTGAAGCGAAAACGACAAGCTGCTCTTCATACTGTATCGTGGCATCATCAAAAGAACATGATTGGAATAACACCAAAATGAAAAATGTATTAACTGCTATCTTAATTTTACTTATCATCTAAAACTCCCAGCTAAAGCCGATTGTAGGAATAATAGGGAATAAACTAATATCATTCACCTGCAATCTCCCTTCATCTTCTTCATCTACATTAACTTCACCAACATCAGGCTTTCCATTACCGTTTGTATCATGTAAATCTTCTTCCCAATCCCTATCGTCATCTACCCCATTATATGAATTCCCTATATTGTAAGATTTTCTAAAAGTATTTTTTCGATTAAAAACATTAATTATTTGAACATAAACGTCCATTTTAGAACCAAAAAGATTTGTATGATACACAAATCCTAGATCAAGACGACTGTAAGGAGAATATCTTGCTGAATTTCTAGTACCGGGAATTGTTCGATATACTTCATCAGGACTCTCAGGTAATATTTGATTATAATATCCTATAATAGGAGTATATGCTTGACCAGATTGAACCGAAAGCTTCCAATTCATATCCCATTTTGTATTTATTTGATAATTACCAAGTGCGCTAAATGAGTGTGTTCTATCCCAACTGTTATAGTACTCTTCATTTCTATCATAAAAGATACTATTCATTGATTTTCTAGATACTGAAAAGGTATATGCTAACCATCCACTCAATCTACCGCTCATCTTTTGTGCAAATAATTCTAATCCATATGCATAACCATTTGAGGGAGTCACAATATCTGATAATGCAGTATCAGAAATAGCCTCATCTGTTGTCGCTCTGGATTCTTCAAAAGTAAAAAGATTCTTTATATCTTTATAATACCCCTCTACTTGAAGTTTATAAAGATCATTTACATACTCTTCATAACCTAATACAATCTGAGAAGATTTTGCGGGTGCTACAGTATTATCAACTGCTATCCATTGATCTAAGATGGTAGGATTATAATCATCTTGAAATGTTGCAATAAACTGGTGGTAATTGCCTACTGAAAAATTGATATATCTATCATCAGTTAAAAGATATTTCATACCAAATCTTAAATCTGGAAAAATTGAATCACTATAAACACTATATAAATTGACTCTAACTCCTGGTTCTAAAATAANTTTTTCGGANGGTGAATATTTTAATTTAGCATAACNAGCATATTCTTTTGGTGTGGTATTNATTTCAAATTGNAGAGAATCATTGAAAGAATTTGTGTATAAAAATCCNAGATTTTTGATTTGGGCACCAAACTTTATAGTACTTGAAGATGATCTAAACCATGAAAAGTTTGCAGCTACTGTAGCGTCATCAATTTGATTGTCACTATTCAAACCATTTGAACCTCCTAGGCCAAACTCTGTAAAAAATACACTGTTTGCCAACAAAAAATTTCCAATCATCTTTTCAGAAAAGACACGTCTATACTGGGCACTAATTGTTCTATTACCCCACCTACCTGCAAGACCAAAAGTGTCAAAAAGTAAATCATCAACGCCATTGTAAAAGCTTAACGAAATTCTATCTTTTGGTGTCAAATCAGAATAAACATGACTCTGCACATCATAAAAATAATAAGGAGGAATAGTTGGCACATTCTTAAATATTTTATCAAAATATGTTCTTCTTCCAGAAAATACCCAGGCACCTTTGTAAAAAGGTCCCTCCAAAGTAGCTTGGGCTGAAAGCAGTGATAAATTGGCTTTCCCCTCAAATTTTTTTTTATTTCCTTCCCTGCTAATAATGTTTAAAACAGCGGATAGTCTGCCGCCGTATTCTGCATTATATGCTCCTTTTATTAATTCAGCTTCTTTGACGCCATCAACAATAAAATTTGAAAAAATTCCTCCTAAATGAGAAGGGTTATATACAGTAACTCCATCCAACAAAATTAAATTTTGGTCGGTGTTCCCTCCTCTAATAACTAAGCCAGTACTAAACTCTGAAGTGGTCAAAACACCAGGCAGTGCTTGTATAGTTCTAAATAAATCGGGTTCGGCAAGAGCAGGTGCAGACCTTAGCATTCGAGGAGATAAATTAACAGTACTAGGTTGAATATTATTTTTTCGTTTAATTTTTTCTGCGGTAACCTCTACTTCACTGAAAGACACTACCTCTTCGCTTAAGATCAAATCAAGTTTCAGAGCAGAACCACTAGTAATATCAATTTTTTTGTTAAGTACTTTATATCCTACATAAGAAACTGATATATCATATGTACCTGGAATAATCTCTTGTAATACGTAGTAACCATTTATATCAGTTGCCATCCCGAGGCTTAAATCATTAATAAAAACATTAGCTCCAATTAATGCTTCACCATTTGAGCTATCTTTCACAAATCCATAAACTGAACCACTCTCTTGTCCATAGTTAGGGCTAAGCAAAAATATTGTAATAAACGCTAATTCAACTAGTAAGGTCTTTAAGGATAGTTTCTGCATGTGTGTTGATATTCACTTTCTTGTATATTTTTTCAATCTGTCCAGTCTTATCGATGACAAATGTCATTCTTTTTGGAGTAAATAAACCGTCGGCCCCAAAACTTTTAGCTACTTCCTTATCCCTATCAGATAAGAAGCTGAAAGGCAGACTATACTTTTCTTTGAATTTTTTTAAAGCACTTGAATTGTTATAACTAATACCTATCACTTTTATGTTATTTTTTTCAAATTCGTCATAAATATTACGGAACCCGCAAGCTTCTCTAGTTCAGCCAGGAGTGTCAGCATATGGAAAGAAATAGACAACTACTTTCTGTCCAAAAAAGTTTTGAGATGAAAGCAACGTATTGTCTTGGTCGAATAATTCAAAGCGAGGAATTAGATCACCTTCAACAAGAGAAACTTTTCCCATTAGTAAGGAGTTGATAGAAGCAGCGAACACGATTATAGCAAATAATCCAAAAAGATATTTCAAATTTAATCTTTGCCTAGATAGGAAAGATTTTCTTCATTAAAAGGGATTGGTTCAATTTTGTTTTCAGAAAAATACTTTGAGGAATCGCAAGTGTTTCCTTCAACTAACATTGTTAACTGATCAGCAGTGACAGGAAACCAACTAAATCGATCCAGCGCGGTAGCAACAGATTTCACAGCAATAACGGGTGCAGGAACCATTAATTTCTTTTTCCCAGCTGCGGAACCTATAGTTTTGATAATCTGCTTCCATGTAAAATCTTTTCCCCCAAGTTCGATAGTTTTAAGTATAGACTTTTCGTTAGTTAAGGAAGAAACAAAGCTTTTCGATACGTCTGCAATATGAACCGGTGACATAGAAAAATTTCCTGCATTAAATGGTACTAAACCTTCATGAAACAGTGGAGCTGGTAAAGGTAAATTAATTAAATCTTTCTTGAGCTGTGAACAAAATTCAGGACGACCATTTCCTCTAGGATCACCGAAAATAGTTGATGGTCTAAAAATAGTCCATTTTAAGTCAGTATTCTTGAGATATTGCTCAGACATCCACTTAGTTTTTTGATAACCTGTGCCATCAGGGCAAACACCATTAGCACTCATTAAAACAAACCTTTCAACACCTGCAGCTAAAGCAGCATCAATTGAATTTACAGCTCCACCAAAATGTAAGTTTTCATAGGTAATCCCTTTGGATTTAAATTCTCTAATAATACCTATGGTGTAAATGACCGCATCTACTTCTTTGACAGTTTTCTTGACTGCCTCTTCATCATTTACATCTCCAATAATTAATTCGCAATCGCCAACAGAAGGAACTTTATATATCGATTCTGATCGAACTAACAACTTCGGTGTGTGACCTTCAGCAAGAAGGTTATCGATAATATAAGAGCCTACGAAGCCAGTTCCACCAAATACTGCAACTTTCATTGTTATAATTAAATCCTTTTTTTGTTAAAGACGTTTAAAATTTGTAATTTAAAATTAATTTAAATATGAATAGCAAGTCAATCTAAAATGAGCGTTTTAAGCGTTTTATCTAAAAATTCCAGAAAAAAACTTTTTTATATCTTCAATTATTAAATAACTAGTAGGAACAAGAATAAGAGTAATTAAAGTAGCGAATAATACCCCATAAGCTAGCGATATAGCCATTGGTACTAAAAATTGAGCTTGGACACTCTTTTCGATAAGTAGCGGAAATAAACCGACAAACGTAGTTATTGAGGTAAGAAGTATTGGTCTAAACCTCCTTGGCCCGGCAGCTAGGGCTGCTTCTAGGCTAGTTTTACCATCTTCTCTTCTATATCTGTTAATGAAATCAACCATTACTAGGCTGTCATTAACCACTACTCCAGATAATGCAACAATACCTATGATAGAAAGAACAGCTAAATTCATCCCCATTATTATGTGTCCTATAACAGCACCCGTAAATCCAAATGGGATTGCAGACATTATGATAAGAGGTTGTAAATATGATTTAAATGGAACAGCTAAAAGGACATAAACCACAAATAATGCCAATGCAAAATTTTTGAATAATGATCCTAAAGTATCTCTTTGTTCTCTTTGCTCTCCCTCAAAGCTATAATTAACACTGGGGTAATCTCTTAATATTGGTAAAATATGTTCCAATTCAAATTTTGCTAAAATTTCATTTGCATTTGCCTCACTTAAATCGACATCTGCTGTAACACTTATAGATCTTTTTCTATCCGTTCTTGTGATAGTTGAATAACCACTGGATAACTCACCCTCTGCAACTTGGCCTAAAGGAACCTCAATATTATTTCCTACTCGCACCATCATTTGCTCAAGATTATTTAAACTTACTCTCTCTTCCTTTGGATATCGTAAAAATACTTTTACCTCATCTCTACCTCGCTGAACTCTTTGAACCTCATCTCCATAAAATGCCTGCCTAACTTGCCTTGCTAAAGAAGCCATTGTAATTCCATAATTTTGGGCTTCAGGACGCAAATTAAGTTTAATTTCATCTTTGCCAGCACTAAATGAATCTTTTATGTCGAATACCCCAGCGTATGTTTGTAGCTTATCCTTCAAAATAGTCGTTACAGCCTTTAAATCGTCTCTGTTAACGCTTGACAATTGAATTTCAATCGGGGCACCAGTAGTAAATAAATCAGAATCGAATGTTACTTGTTTTACTCCAGGAATTGGACCAGTTAATTCTCTCCATATTCTTGATATATCTACAGTACTTATTGACCTTTCCTCTCCAGGAGCAAGTTCTATTACACACTCTGCAAGATGAGAGCCAAAAAAAGAAGCATCTAGGTTCCCCGGGCCTCGGGCAGATTGAGTTTTTATCGGTTGATCTCCAGCAGTAGAAACCATATTTATAAACACTTTATTATTTGGATATAGTACCTCCAAGGAATCTTTAAGCTTATATGCAGATTTTTCAACTTGCTCTAAACCAGATTTTGTTAAAGAAACCGGGGTTCCTTCAGGATATTCTACTCCGGCTATAACTATATCAGCTTCAAGGGGTGGAAAAAAATTAAATCGAATGAATCCACTNGCCACNAGNCCAACAGTTAAAATAAAAATTGAAATTGCTATTGCNACTGTATTNCCNCTGTTTCTTAAGGCTAATTCTAAAACAGGGATATAGCGATTNTTAATAAAGCNTTGTAACCAATTGTGTATNCTTAANTGTATTTTAGACCACCAAGCTAAAAATTTATTTTCTTTTTTGTTTTCATCTAACTTCATATGAGCTAAATGAGCAGGCAAAATCGTTAAAGATTCTATAAGTGAAAACAGCAATACTACAATTGTTACAACAGGTATGATCTTCCATATTTTGCCAGTTGCTCCTTCAACAAGTATCATTGGGGAGAAAGTAACCATTGTAGTAAGCACAGCAAATATCACAGGTTTTGCAACTTGATATGCACCCTCTAATGCAGCATCGACACCACTAAGACCTCTTTTCAAATGGATATGAATATTTTCACCGACAACAATCGCGTCATCCACAACAATCCCAAGAACAAGGATAAATGTAAAAAGAGATATCATATTAATAGACACATCAAATAACGGAAGCAACCAAAATCCGCCCATAAATGATATTGGAATACCTAGAGAAACCCACGCCGCTAGTTTTGGTTTCAAAAATAAAGCAAGAACTATCAAAACAAGAGTTAACCCTAAATATGCATTTTCAGTAAGAAGTTCAATCCTTCCTTTCAAGATTACAGACTCATCTTTCATCGTAGTCAAGGAAACACCAGGAGGCATTAAAGGGGTTTTTTTCTTAATATATTTGTGAACCTCTTCAGCAATTTCTAGAGCATTCTGTTCTCCTGTCCTGTAAACTCTAATTAATAGTGCAGGCTCACTATTAAATTTTATATCATATTCGACATCCTGAAATCCATCTTCTATTTCAGCAATATCTCTTAATAATACAGTGGAACCATCAGGCAAAGATAAAACCGGAATGATACCAAATTCATCACCAGTGTAAGCTTGACCCTTTGAGCGAATAAGAATTTCACCATCATAAGTTTCGATTGCACCACCAGGTACATCCATAGAAGATGTTCGAATTTTACTAGCTATATAATCAAAAGATATTCCATACTTTTGAAGAGTTTTCTCAGATACCTCAATTGATATTTCCTTAGGCTTTTTCCCTAATCTGGTCTGAGTGATGTTTGGTAGTTCACTTACTTCATCTCGAATTTTCTCTGCAATATTGAGCAAACTTACTTCATCTACATTCCCATGAACTGCAATTGTTATAACTTCAGGCTGACCATCAAAGCTTTTAATAGTAGCTTTCTCAGCGTCATCAGGGAAAGAGGTAATCGCGTCTACTTGAGCTTTTACTTCATCTTTAACTTCATCTATATCATACCCATTTTCAATTTCTATGTTGATTGAGCCGTAACCTTCATTAGAAGAACTAGTGATCCTTTTTAATCCATTTATACCTTGAACTTGTTCTTCAACTTTTACGCATATAGATTCTTCAATATCTTCAGGAGAAGCTCCAGGATATATTACAGAGACATTTATAATAGGAATTGTTATGTCTGGAAAAACTTCCATTCTTAACCTGGAGAGGGTAAAAATCCCAGCAATAATTATGAAGACCATTAGCAAGTTTGCTGCAACAGTATTTAAAATGAACCATCGAATGATATTTTTCATGATGTTAATTTTCTCTTACAAGCATACCATCAACATATGAATCTAACCTAGTAATCAGGACACGATCATTTTTATTTAAACCATCTGCTATAAAAGCAAGATCATCTTCATACCTTATAACTTCTACTGATTTCTTCCGAAGATAATCTTCTTCTACTACCCAAATCATATCATTTTTGACTGCACTCCTTGGAACAACAGTAATATCTTTAAATGATAAACCATCAATTTCAGCATTTACAAACATTCCAATTTTTAATTTTTCATTAATTTTATTCATCGGTATTGTTGCAATAACTGAAATCATTCTAGTTTTGGGATCAATCTGCGATTCCGATCGGACAATAAAACCATATGATTGAAAAGTATCGCCGCCGTAGCTAGTTGTCAATTGAACACTTGGCCTTTTATTTTTAGCAAGAGTGGTGCCATCAAGAGGAATATCTAAAAAAGGTATATCTTTATCTGCAACAGGTAGCCTCACTTCAAAATTTAAAGTGTTATAAATGTCTGCAATGCCTGACCCAGGAACTAAATTAGCACCTATATCAACCATTTTTTTTCTAACCCGCCCATCAAATGGCGCGATAATTTCCGTTCTTTCTAAATTTCTTTTAGACTGCTCATAAGCTGCTTCCGCTGCTGCAAGGACAGCTTTTGCCTGAGCTAATTGAGGCTCTCTCAGGGTCAAGCTTGAAGCGTCACCCCTGCCAACTCTTTTCCACTCGATATTTGCTAGATTAGCTTCAGCCTCTTCTCTTTCAAGAGCAAGCCTTGCTTGAAAGAGGTTAGATTCTCTCAAAATGAGAGATAGCTCATAATCTCTTTTTTCAATTTTCATAAGTGTATCGCCAGCTTTAAATCCTGCACCATCTAAAAACTTCGGGGATATCCATTCAACCTTTCCACTTACTTCGGAAGTTACAAGGATTTCATGTTCAGGTCTAATTGTACCTTGAGAATTTATTTTTGCTTTTACTTCCGATGGGTAAGCTGCCATAGTTTCAACAACCTGTGGTATGACCTTGGGCTTTTGAAATTCAGCTTCAGGTTTCAATTTGATCATTAAGGTAAAAACCAAAATGCTCGCAAAAATTATTATTGCTGGTGCGAATTTTTTAAATTTTATTCTCATTTTTTTCTCTTATTAATTAAGTATTACCGCCGAATGCCAATAATAAATTGAGGCGTGTGTCTAATTTATTCTTTTTGGCAATTAAAACTTGCGACCTTGCTATAAACCACCTTTGCTGGCTGTCCATTACCGCAATTAAGTCTACTAAACCTGAATCATATCTTTCCCTAGATAGCTTATATGCTGCTTCTGCTTGTTCAGCAGCATCAGTATATGCATCAAGAAGAATATCATTAGAAGTTTCTGCATGTAAGGCTTGCTCTACTTCAGAGTAGGCGTTAATAATTACTTTTATCAAATCCTGCTTAGCAATTTTTAGTGTTTGATCTGCGATAATTTTATTTGCTCTGAGGCTACCGCCCTGAAATAATGGAAGGCCTACAGATAAACCTTGGGACCATACCTGATAATCATTATTCAGAATATCACTCAGTTCATTAGATGAGGTGCCAGCAGATCCAGTGAGGATAAATTTTGGTAGAAAGGAAGAAATCGCCTCAGCTTTTTCATGAGACGCAGCTTGAAGCTTGGATAGTGAAGACTTTATATCAGGCCTTCTGTTTAAGATTTGAGATGGTACCCCTGCACTAATAACAGGGAAATTAGATGCTAACTTCTTATTTACTTTATATGTTCCTCTTGGATATTTTCCTAACATTGACTCTAACCTTCTTGTAAGAGTAATATAAATTTGTCTTCTTGACTCCATCTGTGCTTTTGAAGTAGAGACAGAAGACTTAGTCAACCTTAAATCAAGAGAAGAGCGTAGTCCTTTATCATATCTGGCAGAGACCATACCTGCAAGTTCACTAACACTATTGTAAGTTTCAGTTGATAACTCAAATTGCTCATAAGCCTCAACAGTAGAAAAATATAATTTAGCCAACTGGATTTTCATTGAAAAAGCTAGAAATGAAAGATCAGAATGAATTGATTCATAATTTTTTTTAGCAGCGCTAACACTGTTGAAGACCCTACCCCATACATCAACCTCCCATTGCATAGTTAGATTTAATCCAAAATTGCTAGAACTAAAACTATTAACCCCTCCTCCAATATTACTTGACTGGCTGGAATCAGGTTCTCCTCCAAAGAAATCATCGGATAAACCAAAAGCAGATAAGTTTTGCTTTCTAGAAGAACCATTAATTCCAACATTAAAAGAAGGTACTCGAATTGCTTTATTTATTTTCAGAACTTGCTTTGCAATTTTCAACCTCGACGCTAATGTTTTCAGATCAGGATTATTTTCGTTGAATTCAGCTAATACTTTAATGAAGGATGAGTCATCAAAAGCATCCCACCATTTACCAATAACATTGGATGAATCAATTAATGGAGCATTCCATGAAGGAGGAACGGAGTCAACTATTGGAATATCGCTAGTAGTGAATTTTTCTGCGCATGAATAGAACAGAACAGATAAGGTTATCGCATAGAATTTCATTAATTATTGGTTGCTGATTCAACTAGTTAAAAATTAATCAGCCGTTATATTCTTATAAATTTTATTTAATACGTCTTTAAATAAATTAATTTCTTCATCAGTAATGCCTTTGCGTACTTCATTTGAGGTCTGTTCCATTACAGGTAGAGCACTCTTCATCATCTCTTTTCCCTTATTACTTAAAAAAACTCTTTTTATTCTTTGATCTAACTGATCAGGGACTCGAACCATTAAATTTTTTTTTTCTAAAGTATCTATTATCTTCGTGACGCTAGTTTTATCTTTCCCGCAATACTCAGCTATATCCTTTTGAGATATTCCATCAGTTTTCCAAACTGGTCCTAAAACTAGCCACTGGTCTTGAGAAATATTAATCCCAGCATTCTGGGCATTTTGTCCAAATTTTTTAGTACACAATCTATCAACCTGTGATAGTAACATACCAATATCAATATCACTTTTTAAATTTTTATTAAAATTCATTGTCTTAATTTAAAATAATTTTTGTTGCACATTCAACTATTATTCTTATTCTTTTCTATATAGCTATTAACATTAAACTTTCTTTTACATCCATTAAAATTCATATAACGAACTTTGCCATATACTGGCCTTTCAAACCAAGCTCTGTCATGAATTCCGCCGATGCTCCATGCTATCCCGGTATATCCATTTGGATCTCTGCCATCAATTTGATATTTATCATTTAGATCTATCGCTGTTTGATGGGCTACTTCTGGGCTTGGGCTCCATTCTAAGATTTTTTTTGCCCAATACATCCTCATAAAACCATGCATTTTACCTTTTTCAACCATCTCGATCTGTGCTGCATTCCAAAGCTCATCATGTGTACCTGCATTCTCAAATTCGCTTTTTGAATATAAATACTCACGTTTATCCGATCTATGCTCATTAAGAGTTTTTTTAGCCCATGGATGAAATCCATTAAATGAATCATAATTTTTGTTGTAGAAACAAAAATTTTCAGCAAGTTCCCTTCTTACAATGAGCTGTTCAAGAAAACTATTTTTACCATCAGAATCCTCAAGGTCATTGATTTCGTTCGCAATATATTGAGCTGAAATTTGACCATAATGTATATAAGGACTTAAGTTGGATAAGTTATTCTTGGTTGGATTATTTCTTAACTCACCAGAAACATCAAAGCGATCCCTGATAAAGCTGTGTAAAACCTTTATTCCATTTTGCTCACCTGGCATCAACCAACTTATTTCATGAACAGAGTTATCAATTTTTAGGTTTTTTAGAATAACATTTGGCTTGAATTCTTCATGCTCATTTTT
>PAAM01000022.1 GCA_002699615.1 Rhodobiaceae bacterium
TGCTAAATCAAATGAGGTAACATTCGTTGAAGCTTCTAATCCTTCCTTTTGTATTTGCTGTATAACCCTGTTTAAAACCAAAAACTTTTCTAAGTTTGAGATGGGTTCGTATTTATTTAGGACTCCAGCTTCAATAGGATTTTTACCATAAATCTCATAAAAAATTTCTCTCAAATTTCTAAGATCGAAAACTTTCGGTAAAATAGAAAAATTATAACTCTCTAAACTCTCCTCTATTCCTTGAGCTAATCTTTTGTTACTAGCTAAAATTATCACTTGGCCTAAGAACTCTGGGTTAAGCTTCAAAGCTTGCTTCTCAAATTTTGAAAGAAGTCCATCCACAAATAATCTCGCAAAATCATTATGTGGTGGCAAATGAAATATTCTTGAAGTGCCCAAGACATTATCACATTTTTTTTCATTAAAATTAAAAATCATTGAAATCTACAGCTGTCCTTTTTTATTTTAGAAAGTTCTTTGTTAAGCTATCAGAAGTATTTTCCCAACCGGGTCCATTAAATTCCAAAAAAACTGTACGAGTATCAAAGTCTCTTTTACCTTGACCAAAAGTAATCGAAATATTCCGATTTGGGGCATAGGGACCTAATTTCTCCGACCACTCTATTAAACTAATCACATTTTCAAAAATGTCTTCCAAACCCAATTCAATGGCTTCGTCAAAATTGGATAAACGATAAAGATCTAAATGCCAAACCGCAGGCGAAAGCATATCGTAAACCTGGATTATGGTAAATGTTGGTGAAGGAACTTCTTCTAATAGTATGTTTTGATTTACCATCATCCTTTGAATTACCTTACGAGCAAAAAAAGTTTTGCCAGACCCTATTTCTCCTATGAGAAACAAACTATCAGCGGGCTTCAATACCCGCGCAAAAAAACTTGCTAGATCCGATATTTGTTCAATATTTAGATCATAAAAAACTAGTTTTTTATCTGAACAAACTATTATTTGGCTCGCAACAATTTTTTCTGTTTTCAACATAATATCTGATTATTATCTATAAGAATTATTTCTCTAATTTCTTTTATTTTCAGGCAAGGGGTTACTAGAATCATACCCAGTTGCTTCTAGTAAATTCTTTGACCAAACCACTTTAACGATAGCACCTTCTTGACGTACTCCTTGAATTCTTTCATCTTTGAGCATGTCGCTATTAGAAAATGTTACTTTTGCTCCAGTTCTTTCTAACAAAGTCTTAGCTATAAATAAGCCCAATCCCATTCCTTCATATTTTTGAGAACTTCTTTCTACATTTTTATACAATTTTTTATTAACGAATGGATCTCCGAGTCGCCCAATCATTTCCGACGGGAAGCCAAAGCCATCATCGCTTATCTTGACTAACACTCTATCAGTTTTCCAATCCAATTGTATCCATACTTTTGATTGAGCAAAATCAACTGCATTCTCCACCAAATTTCTGATGCCGTGAATTATCTCGGGCCTCCTATATACATTTGGTTGACCGTCAAATTGAAGATTATCAAAAATATCACCCGACCAATTATCAATAATTATTATAATTGATTTTCCTCGATCTTGATGAGGTTCTATAGCCTCCTGCATCAGGCTTAGTAGGGGCGCAACATGCAAATGTGTATCATCTTTACCTCTTCGACCCATATCGTGCAAAATATCACGACACCGATCAACTTGAGCGTTTATTAACTCAATATCCTCTCTTAAATCTAAATCCAAATTTCGTTCATTTAAAATTTCAGAAGATGCTAATTTTATAGTTGAAAGAGGTGTACCTAATTCATGAGCCATTGCGGCAACAACTCCACCTAGCGCAGTAAGTCTTTGTTCTCTTTCTAAAGCCATTTGAGTAGCTAAAAGCGCTTCACTCATGGAAGACATTTCTACTGTGACCCTACGAGCATATCCAGCAAGAAAAATAACTGTAATAAGAAGTGCTAACCATGTTCCAATTAGTAAAATCTCTGAGTCTAGACTTAAATTGTTTTTTGTATTTAAAGGAATATAAAAAAAACCTAGAATTGTAATTAGGGTTCCAGCTATACCCCCAAGTATTAGCGTGGAACTTAATCTTAATGCAGTAGCCGAAATTGTGACTGGTGCAAGAACCAGCACTGAAAAAGGATTTGTAAGTCCTCCAGTCAATGAGAGAAGTATACATAGCTGAATTAAGTCGTACATCAACAATAAAAAGATATCTTTTTCTGACAACCTTTTATTTTCTGGGTATAACAAAGTGGCTAGAATATTTATACTCGCTGAAAGTAAAATAAAGAATGAAATTAATTCAAGTTTTAAATCAAGATTTAAAAAAAATAGACCTGCTATGACAGCTCCAGACTGTCCAAACACCGCTAACCACCGGAGATAAATAAAGGTTCTTAACCTAACCCATTCGCCTCTAGCAGGCTTTTTAAAAAAATTTTGAGGTGCATCGTTCATCAGTACCCTCTATCTAATTTCTGCCAACTTTTAAGATAGCTTTTAAGCTGACTTCGGTATAGGCAAATATTAACAACTAAGTATTACAAAAGAAAATTATTAAAAATGAAGAAACTTACCATAATAGCAGTGATTGCCTTTTCCTTAATATTAATACTATACTCAGTATATAATTTTTTCATAGAACCATCATTTAATAGAGAGTGTGGAGGAAATGTAATTGCCGGAGGCAATTCAGAAATCGGGGGAGAATTTCAATTAACCGATATTAATAACCAAACAATCAATAGTGTTGACTTGATTACCGGACCCACAATTATATATTTTGGTTACTCTTACTGTCCAGATGTATGTCCTTTCGACTTACAACGTAACGTAATCGCTGTAGACATATTACTTGATAAGGGTAAGAAAGTCACCCCGATATTTATTACGATTGATCCCACAAGAGATACTCCAGACAGATTGAAAGATTTTTCTACCTTTGTTCATCCCGAACTAATTGCGCTAACAGGTTCAAAGGAGGAGATAACAACCGTTATGAAACTTTTTAAGGTATATGGGCAAAAAGCGAAACAAGACATTATTAACGATAAAGATTATTTAATGGACCATTCTGCATTTTCCTATCTTGTAGACTCTTCAGGTGTATTTATTGATTATTTTAATCGAAGAGTTACCCCNGAAGAAATGGCTGAAAGAATTGCTTGTTATTTAAATTNATAAAATAAAGTAAAATCAAATNAAAATTGGTCAAAACTNATACNGTGCTCTATATATAATTCAGAATANAGGNATTNTGATGAATATAGATGNCGAAAAATATAATCTAGGAACTGACCCTTCACTACTTTTAGTGGATGATGATGAACCTTTCGTTAGACGACTAAGTCGGGCAATGGAAAAGCGCGGATTTACGGTGAGGACAGCTTTAACCGTAGAACAAGGCAAACAACTGGTTGAAAATTCAGCGCCGGGGTATGCCGTAGTGGATCTGCGCCTTGACGATGGTAGCGGATTAGAGGTGGTAGAACTTATTCGTACAAAACGCCCAGATGCACGAATAATAGTGTTAACGGGTTATGGCGCAATCGCTACAGCAGTAACAGCTGTAAAGATGGGAGCAACAGATTATTTGTCTAAACCATCCGATGCTGAAGAAGTGGTTAACGCTCTTTTAACCGCTCGCGAAAAAAAACCTCCCCCGCCAGAAAATCCTATGTCAGCAGATCGGGTCAAATGGGAACATATCCAACGCATCTTTGAACTATGCAATAGGAATGTATCAGAAACGGCGAGAAGGCTTAATATGCACCGTAGAACCCTCCAGAGAATACTAGCGAAGCGAAGTCCTCGCTAAGTCTGTTTATTAAATTTTTCTTCCAGTCATCAAAATAGGAAGATCCTTTCCTTGACCAGAGGCCTCTTTCATAAGACCTTTTTTTATAGTGGGAATATTATTTATTGCGCCCATACCAAGACCTCTTAGCGTCCTTAAAATTGAGTTATTATTAGAAAAAACCTTATTAATCATGTGGGTAAAACTATACAACGTCAAGCGATCAAAATCTCTCCAATTAGAATATCTCAGTAAAACTTCGTTCATACCGTAATCCTCACCACATCGCCGGGCTAAAGTAACTATTTCAGCCAATGACGCAACATCCCTCATTCCCAAATTCAAGCCCTGCCCTGCGAGCGGATGAACTGCATGCGCGGCATCACCAATAAGAGCCAATCTTTGGGAAACTAAATTCTTTGCAATGCTCAAGGATAGTGGAAAAAAATAACGTTTACCTTTTAGAGCTATTGGACCTCGAAATTTACCAAACCGAATAGCTAATTCCTCAAGAAACTCCTCATCACTTAATGACTCCAAGTGATTTACACCTGAATTTTTTTTAGTCCACACTATTGAAGATACTCCTTTTTGTAATGGTAAAATTGCCAAAGGACCTGTCGGCATAAAAAATTGATGAGCTTCCCCCAAATGATCTTTCTCATGAGAAACCGCACAAACTATTCCTGTCTGCTCATAATCAACAGTATTTCTTTTTATTCCAGACTTCTGCGCGATAGAAGAACTTCGTCCATCGGCCCCTACCAAGAGTTTGGAAATAATAGTAGTTTTATTTTTAAGCCCGACGCTAATATAGTTGGCATTTACATTTTGAGTTAATATTTTAGACCCAAAAAATTTTGAAATGCTCCTTTTTGATAATACCTTCTTAAGCAAAATACTTTTTAAAAACCTATCTTCAACCATGTAACCTATTGGTCCTGATCCCATATCATGATGATGAAAGTGCATGAAAAACGGAGATGCACCCCTTCCAGCTATTCCGTCAGAAACTTTTATTTCAAATATTGGCTGTGCAGTTTTGCAAAGTTCTTTCCAAACACCTAGAACAGAAAGCATTTTAACAGTTGAAGACGAAAGTGCATACGCCCTGCCATCAAACCCACTATTATCTTTTACAGTGAAAGCTGTTTCATCCACTAGCGCTACACTTAGCCCATGCTCTGCAAACGCTAGCGACATGGCAGTCCCAATAATACCGCCTCCGCCAACAATTATGTCATATGTTTTTTCCATTAGATTTGATATGCTTTATACTAAGAAAAAGTCCACCACTTATTTTCAAATCAGAATTATTTTAACTTAAAAATGAGATGCTAATGGAAAAAATATTAGAGTTAACAGCAACAGAAATAGGACGAGGAATAGCCTCTGGTAAAATTTGTCCTGTAGATCTGACAGAAACCTATATAAACAGAATAAAAACTAATCCTAAATCTCGATCAATTTTTACTACTGTAATGATTAATAACGCCTTAGAACAGGCATATCATGCTAGAGAAAGGGCAAAAAAAGATATTAGGCTTAGCTTATTGGATGGGGTTTCAATTTCTTGGAAAGATATTTGCGATACAAATGGTATAGCTACCGAAGCCGGATCAGCCTTACTCAAAGATAGAGTGCCAAGTTCCAATGCAAAAATAATTGATGCCGCAACAAATGCTGGTTTAATATCAATAGGTAAAACACATATGACAGAATTAGCTTTTTCAGGTTTAGGTATAAACCCAATCACACAAACACCTGAAAATTCTATTGAACCAAAATTAGCAGCAGGGGGATCCTCCTCTGGTTCTGCTGTAAGCGTGGCTTTAAATTTGGCCTCTGGCTCGATTGGTTCGGACACGGGTGGATCTGTCAGAGTACCAGCTGCATGGAACAATCTCGTAGGCCTTAAAACGACACATGGCCTTGTAAGTTTAAAAGGTGTTGTGCCTCTTTGCCCAAGATTTGATACAATAGGTCCAATAGTAAAATCAGTTGAAGACGCTTCAAATTTTTTGTCAGTAATATTATCTGACAAAACAATCAAAATTCAAGAAGGTGGTGTCAAAACCTTGCGCCTAGCAGTTCTTGAAACTTCGCTCTTAGATACACTGGATACTAAAATAGCGATTACATTTGAAAGATGCTTGAACTCATTAAGTAAGTCTGGAGCACAAGTTGCTAACATCAAATCTTCCATAATTCGTGACTCAATGGGCTTATCTTCCATCGTATTTAGCCCAGAAGCATATGGTACTTGGAAGAATGTTATTGAAAAAAACCCCACTAAAATGCACCCACCAGTTTTAGAAAGATTTAGAAGTGGACAAAAAATTAGTGGGCCTGAATATGTAAGTGCGTGGCAACATCTCGAAGACTTAAGAAAAAAATTTTTAGAGTTAGTATCTTCATTTGATGCTTGCATCGCTCCCACAACTGCTATCTTACCTCCAGAAATTAGCCGCTTGCTTAGCGACAACAAATATTTTTCAGAAAGAAACCTTCAGGCTTTACGAAATACCCGTTTTGCAAATTTAATGGGGTTGCCTGCTTTAACAATACCAACTGACTCAAACTTTTGTGGTTTTATGATCATAGGAAAACCTTTTCAAGAAAAAGAATTATTGAATATCGGTAAAGACATCGAAAGAATCATAAAAAATTAATAAAGTTTATTTTTTTAGGAAACTCAATGCTGGACGTTAAGTAAAACAAAGGCTATGCTTATTCTAATAAATGGACAGCAGATCCGTGGTATGAGGCATAAATGCAAGACATATTGAGGTTTTCGGACTTACCCGATTATGCGTTCCCGCGCTTAAGAACGTTGTTACGAAATGTAGATGCGCCTGGTACTCAAGTGCCTTTGCACATTGGTGAACCCACACATAGTTTTCCAAATTTTATCAGAGAAAAAATTCTAGAAAATTTTTCTGGGTTTAACTCATATCCTCCAAACGACGGGACCCCTGCACTGCTTTCAAGTATAGCTACATGGATATCAAAACGATATAATACTCCAGAGTTAGATTTTGAAAAAAATATAATTTCTTTAAACGGTACAAGAGAGGGCTTGTTTAATGCAACAATTGCACTCAGTCCTTCTTTGAAAAATGGGAGAATCCCCGCTATCCTTTTACCAAATCCATTTTATCAATGCTATATGGTTGCGGCCAAAGCTGTTGGTGCTGAACCTATTTTCGTGCCAGCGATTAATGAAAATGGATTCTTACCCGACTATTCATGTTTACCAAAAGCAATACTGGAGCGCACTACAATATGTTATATTTGTTCGCCTAGTAATCCTCAGGGTTCAATTGCAAGCGAGACCTATTGGAAAAATTTATTTTCAATGGCTGAGGACTATAATTTTAAAATCCTGGCTGACGAATGTTACTCCGAAATTTATCGACACAAGAAACCTACTGGGGCAATAGAAAGTGCCAATAAATTTAACTTAAACCCAGAACGGTTAATCATTTTTAATTCACTTTCCAAACGATCAAACCTACCTGGACTAAGATCAGGTTTTGCGGCAAGTGGCGAGAAAACAATAACTGAATTAAAAAAGCTTAAAGCCTACAGCGGAGCACCATGCCCAACCCCGTTGCAATTTGCGGCAGAGGCGGCATGGCGAGATGAAGAGCACGTTAAAAAAAATAGAACTCAATATAACGAAAAATTAAAGTTAGCTGATAAGATCTTGAAGAATCTGGCCGGATATAAATCACCGGAGGCTGGTTTTTTTCTTTGGTTGCCGGTGGACAATGGTGAAATTGCTGCAACCGACCTCTGGAAAAATTTTGGTGTAAAAGTTTTACCAGGCGCTTATCTCTCAAATAAAAATCATAAAACTTTTAGTGAAGAAAGCCCGGGAGAAAGATTTATTCGTGTAGCTCTAGTAAGATCTATCCAAGAAATAGAGTTTGGACTCAAATCAATTTCAAAATATTTAAATTAATAGATAGAATAAAGGGTAAAAAAATGTCGATGGCATCAATACCAAATAAACTGAAAAGCAAACCTCTGATTCCTTCACAATCATCTCAATTTTTGAGAGAAAAAATGAAACAAGGAATTGGTGTTTTATTTTTTTGTCTTGGCGGCTGCTTGATTACCATCTTAATTACCTACCACCCAACAGATCCAAGTTTTAGAAGTGCAACAAGTACATCTGCTAAAAATGCCTTGGGCTCTTTTGGCAGTTACATTGCAGACCCGCTCCATTTAGCCATTGGTATGGCTTCATACAGCCTTGTGTTTCTCTGTTTTGTCTGGGGCTGGCGGTTTACTTTCAAAATATCAGCCCATCATTTTTTTCAAAGGATTGTTTTTTCTCCATTAACCGTGGCTTTTTTATCGATGCTTCTTGCAGCCCATCCTGCCCCTATCGACTGGAACTTTGCTTACGGTATTGGAGGCGTATTTGGTGATAATGCTTTTAGTCTAGTTTTGGGTATCGCTCTTCTTGAAGTAAATAATTGGTTGAAAATAACTACAATTTTTTTAGCTGTTTCAACAATTGCACTAGCTTGCTACGCAATTGGCCTAACTTTTGATGAGTTTAAAAAAATAATACGCTTTTCTTTCGCAAGCATCTGGAGCACTTTCTATTATTTGACTAGTCAAAACCGTAATAAAGATAAAATGTTGGATTTACATGGGGCTGAAACAGATGGCCACAAAATTTTTAATTCTGATTCCGACGAAGAGCGCATTAAAACTAGAATAAACGAAGTCATTGTTACTCGAAACATTGAAACTGAAAATAATAAATCAATCGACTCAAAAAATGATTTAAATATCCCTACCTTGGGAGGAGTCACCAAACCCAATCATTTTAATCAACAAGATGAGGCATCAAAAGTTCATAAAAAACGAACCAGCATTTTCGGACGCATACAAAAAACAGATGTAAAAAAACCATTAAAAAGTTCAATTGCCTTGAAAGAAGAACAACCTACACTTCAATTTGAGCCTGCTAAAAAACAATATAATACACCAGCACTGTCGTTATTAGAAAACCCAACAGTAGTTTTACGCCATCACTTAAGTGACGATGCGTTAAACGAGAACGCAAAAATGCTAGAAAACGTTTTAGATGATTATGGCGTTAAGGGGGAAATAGTTTCGGTTAGACCTGGACCAGTTGTAACACTTTACGAATTAGAACCAGCGGCTGGCCTAAAAGCAAGTAGAGTTATAGGATTATCAGATGACATCGCCCGTTCAATGTCAGCACTTTCTGCAAGGGTATCAACCATACCTGGCCGTTCGGTCATTGGAATAGAATTACCAAATGCAGATCGCGAAAAAGTCTTACTTCGTGAAATTTTATCTTCCCGAGCCTATGGAGACAGTAAATTTCAATTACCACTAGCATTAGGAAAAGATATTGGGGGTGAAACAATAGTAACAAATTTAGCAAAAATGCCTCATTTGCTAATCGCTGGAACTACTGGGTCTGGTAAATCGGTGGGAATAAATACAATGATTTTATCACTCTTATATAGCCTTACCCCAGATGAGTGTAGGCTTATAATGATAGACCCCAAAATGCTTGAATTGTCTGTTTATGATGGGATACCTCATTTATTAAGCCCAGTTGTTACTGATCCAAAAAAAGCCGTAGTCGCATTGAAGTGGGCTGTTTCAGAAATGGAAGAACGTTATAGAAAAATGTCCAAAATGGGCGTTAGAAATATTGATGGTTTTAATTCTCGTGTTACCGATGCCATTGCAAACGGTGAAAATTTTAATAGAACCGTTCAAATAGGTTTTGACGAAGAAACTGGCGATCCAATCTATGAAACAGAGCATTTTACTCCAGAAAAAATACCATACATTGTAATCATTGTCGATGAAATGGCCGACTTGATGATGGTCGCTGGTAAAGAAATAGAAGCTTGTATCCAGAGACTAGCACAGATGGCAAGAGCAGCTGGAATACACTTGATCATGGCAACTCAAAGACCCTCAGTTGACGTGATTACTGGAACTATAAAAGCAAACTTTCCAAGTAGGATTTCATTTCAAGTTACTTCAAAAATTGATAGCAGAACCATATTAGGTGAAATGGGTGCTGAGCAACTTCTTGGAATGGGTGACATGCTCTATATGGCTAGCAACGGGCGGATCACCAGAATTCATGGCCCTTTTGTTTCTGACGAAGAAGTGGAAGAAATTGTAACATTCTTAAAATCGCAAGGCTCACCAGTATACGTTTCGGGAGTAGTAGATGGTCCTGACTCCGAAACTGAACAAAAATTGGACCAAACACTCGGATTAACCTCAGATGACGCTAATCCCGAAAATATTCTCTATGATCAAGCAGTTGCCATAGTTGCTACTGACAGAAAATGCTCTACTTCTTACATCCAAAGAAAGCTTTCTATTGGTTATAATCGAGCCGCCAAAATAGTGGAAACTATGGAGGAACAAGGCATCGTTTCCCAGTCCAATCATGTGGGCAAGCGTGAAATTTTAATTCCCGAGAATTAATACAAAATGAGAAATCGCATTGCACAATTCATTGTAATAATTCAAATCTGCTTGTCTCATTTACTAATATCGCCTGCCAATAGCGAGGCTATAATAAAATCAAAGGATATAGAAACATACCTTAACTCAATAAAAACACTTCATGCTGATCTAATACAAATAAGTTCTAATGGCGAAGTCCAAACTGGTATACTCCTCATAAAAAAGCCTGGTCAACTGCGATTTGAATATGATTCACCTGCAGATCACCTCGTAATAGCATCAGGGCTGCTCCTAGTGATTATTGACAAAAAGTCAGCTTCAGAACCGCAACGCTATTTAACCTCACAAACGCCAATTGGATATTTACTCGACAAAAACATAAATTTGCATGCTAATGAGGCACTCGAAAAAATATTCATAGAAGATACTTTAATACACGTATCATTTTATGATCAGAAAAAACCAACCGCTGGAAAATTGAAGCTTGTATTTTCACAAACTCCTATAGCTTTGAAAGAGTGGACTATAACAAATTATTCAGGAGAAAAAACTCGCGTACTATTAGAAAAATTATCCATTAATCAACCGATAAATGAAAATTTATTTAATATTGGACTTGAAATCAATAAAGCAAAAAAAAGATCAAAAATTAATTAACATTCAAAAATCTTTGGGTTTTGGTTCCCGCTTTCCTTTTATCGCCAATAAAGCGTCTTTATGATCATCAGAATTAAAACAATCCCGAACCCGTATTGCTGCTGCCTCAGCGTTCAAAGAGTTATTCAAAATTTCAATTATCGTCTTTTTCATTCCGGAGACTGCAAGCGGAGAATTTTTACTTAAAGACTCAACTAACTTTAAACTTTTATTTTTAACAGTTTCACCTTCTCCGACACAAAAATCTATAAAGTTAGTTTTTAGAATATCCTCAAAGGGAATAACCTCTCCCAATAGAAACAACCTCCGGGTAAGACTTGGTCCAAGAGTATTAAGTGCTCGTCTCAATCCACTTGACTCATAATGAATCCCTAACCGTCCAGCTGGAACCATTAGTGTAAGCTTCCTGTTAACTACCCTAAAATCACACGACAAAGCTATCTCCACAGCTCCACCATATGCGCCACCATTCAGAGCGCAAATTACCGGACACTTGAAATTTTCGATATCTTCGCAAATTAAGGTAATAGGATTCTTATCCCACACCTTGTAATCGAATTCTTCGAGAAACAGTCCAGAGCAAAAACTCTTGCCAGTTCCCGTAATTATAATCGCATCTAATTCTTGGTTTCTCCATTTAAACAGTGCTTCCCTTATAACATTGATATCCTCCTTCTTAAGGGCATTATGAATAGAGGGATCATTGAGTGTAATTACACCATAATTGTTCTTATAATTTACTATCACACCAGTCACAGATCAAACTCCGCAAAAACGGGCACATGATCAGATGGCCTTTCCCACGATCGAGCTTCTTTAAGAATAAAACTTGAATGGGCTTTAAGCGCTATATCGCTTGTTGCCCAAATATGATCTAGTCGACGTCCCCTATCTGAAATAATCCAATTCGGTGAACGATAAGACCACCAACTAAATAGCAAGCCTTTTGGAATATCTTTTCTAATAATATCTACAAAATTACCAGCGATTGCAACCTGTTGCAAAGCATCAATTTCAATTGGCGTATGTGATACTACTTTAGTCAGTTGCTTGTGGCTCCACACATCTTCATTTAGTGGAGCTATATTGAAATCACCAACAATAATGGTTTTAGATAGCTTTTTTTTAAAAAAATTATTTTTCATCTCTTGTAAAAAATCAAGCTTATGAGCAAATTTTTCATTTGACTCTCTATCTGCGACGTCACCTCCTGCTGGGACATAAAAATTTTGAATTTCTACCCCATTATTCAACCGTGCAAAAACATGTCGCGCGTCCCCTTTGGCACAGTAATCACAAAAACCTGTTTCCATGAGCGGAATTCTAGAAATGATAGCAACCCCGTTATAACTTTTTTGACCTCTTATTACTCGATATTTATAACCAAGATTTTCAAATCGACTAGTTGGAACAGACTCAGTAGCTGATTTTAACTCTTGTAAACAAATAATATCCGGTTGGTGTTGATTTAGAACAGAGCATACTTGATCCTCTCTTAATCGTATTGAATTTATGTTCCAAGTAGCAATTTTGATATTCATTTAATTTTTCTTTTCTTAGTTTTGAGTCTTCGGCGAGTTTAGGTAATAACCTTTATTATTTTTTAAGATTAATTCTGTCTCTCCAAGTCCAACCTTTATTTTTTTACGCAAGCGATAAATGTGGGTCTCAAGAGTATGAGTAGTAATTGATTTTTCATAACCCCATATCATTTTTAATAAAACATCTTTTGACAAAATTTTACCCTTTCCTTTACAGAGAAATTTAATTATTTCGGTTTCTTTTTCAGTTAACCTGATCGAGTTACCTTTAAAATTTTTTATCATATTTTTATTGGGGTAAAAATAGTTCTCCTGCATGATGATTAAGAACTCATCTAAACGAGAACGAGTTAGACTGGTCGCAAAACTACGGATTTTAGAAATCAATTCATCTATTCGAAATGGCTTCCACATAATTTCATACAAATCACAATTTCTGTCGTTAATGAAATTGATTTTTTGATCATTATCCAATAAAAAAATAACCGGTTTAGAGCAAAAATCATTCCCGTTTTTATCTATTATTGAACAGAAAAGTTCGGCACTCTGTGACAAATCTAAAATCAAAATTGAGTTAGAGTTTTCTGGCTTTGAAACCCATAAGTCATCTAATTCTGATAATTTCTGAAAACTAAAATCAACTTCTTCAGAAAAAATAGACTCAAGAGCCTCAGATAAGTTTACTATTTTTGAGAAAAAAAGTACTTTAATTCGATTTTGAGTCACCTTCATTTTCCAAATGTATTCGAGAAACTAGTAGTTCTTTTAATATTGTATTCTGTTGATAGCTTGATAAGACTATTTATTATATACCACTAAGATAAACTTTAGAGTCAATATGAAATTTCATACCTCAACAATTGAGCAGACTGCTAGGTTACGAAGTGACCTTCGACTTGGTCGTCCAGTATTAATTAGCAACAACAAAAATATTGGGCTCATATTCGCAATTGAAACAATAAAAAAAGATGTTGTGACTGAAATAAAAAGGGAATATCAAAAATCATCTCATTTGGTCATTACAGCTAGAAGAGCTCAAACTTTAAACGTAACACCCTACGACGGTGACTTAGCCAGGCTAGTTTTAGACAACAACGCCTCATACAACTGGTTGCTGGCAACCGCTAATCCGGCTCTCGATCTTTCGTATCCATTAAAAGGGCCATTTAAAACTCATCGGAATGGTGAAACGGAAATATCAAGAGCAGCAATAAGCCTCTGTAAAAAGGCACAACTACTACCAGCTGCATTAGTNGTTAAACTATCAGAAAAAGACTTTAAGAATTTTAAATCTGAAGGGCTTTTATTACAAAAGTCTGNNGATATTCTATCTCAAACCTCCCACTCCTCTTTACTACAAGAAGTCAGTACTGCAACCTTACCTCTGAAAGGAATAACCAAATCCCGTATTTCTGTTTTTAGAGATACTAATAGCTTCTCAGAACATTACGCCATAGAAGTAGGACATCCCCAAAAAAATGATGATGTGCTCGTGAGAATAC
This sequence comes from Rhodobiaceae bacterium, assembly GCA_002699615.1. Taxonomy (GTDB): domain Bacteria; phylum Pseudomonadota; class Alphaproteobacteria; order Rhizobiales; family TMED25; genus TMED25. The sequence goes on from PAAM01000022.1 coordinate 13,972, forward strand.
ATAGTGCATGCTTCACTGGTGATGTAGTTGGCTCACTAAAATGCGACTGTGGAGAACAACTTCAAATCGCTCTGGAGATTCTTTCCAAACATGACTCTGGTATACTCATTTATCTTAATCAAGAGGGAAGAGGGATTGGTCTCGCAAACAAAATGCGAGCATACGAACTCCAAAATCAAGGTTTTGATACTGTGGAAGCAAATCATAGGCTTGGATTTGAAGATGAAGAGCGTGACCTACGTATTGGGGCTCAAATAATTAACATGATGGGTTTCAAAAAAATTCGACTACTTACAAATAACCCCAAAAAAGTAAAAAGTATGATTGAGATGGGGATCATCGTATCAGAACGTATTAATTTGTTAACAAAACCTACAAAAGAAAACGCATCTTATCTGTCAACAAAAGCATCCAAAAGTGGCCATATAATATAAATATTTAAGTCCTTTTACCAAAGATCGCAGAGCCAATGCGGACATCGGTAGAACCAAATGTTATAGCAGAAAGAAAATCAGAGCTCATTCCCATTGAAAGTCTTTTTAGCCCATTACGCTCAGCTATTTTTTTTAATAAGGCGAAATGTAACGCAGGCTCTTCGTTGATTGGAGGAATACACATCAGCCCCACAATAGGTAAACCGTAGACCTTTTTGCATTGATTGATAAATTCATCAGCCATATTAGGAGAAATACCCGCTTTCTGATCTTCCTCACCCGTGTTCACTTGAATAAAAAACTCTGGTGAAAAGCCTTGCTTTTGAATGTTCTCAGAAAAAACTCTAGCAAGCTTTTCTCGATCTAAACTGTGGACAACATCAAACAGCGCCAAAACTTCCTTAACTTTATTTGTTTGTAGAGGCCCTAACAAATGAAGCACAACTTTTGAGAATTCTTCTTTCCAAGCTGGCCATTTCTTATATGCCTCCTGAACTCGATTTTCACCAAAAGACCTATGACCTTTTCGTAAAACATTCTCTACTCTCTCAATTGGTTGAACCTTTGAGACGGCAATCAGATTTACCGATCCTATCGGCCTATTGTTCATTAATTCGGCCTTTTTTATTTGATCTTTTATGTCGTCTAAACTCATATGAAACCTTTGCTCTAAATCTTGCTGATTTGATTGTAATAGCAAGTCAAATAAATTTCCTATTAATTGCAACTAATATAATCCCAGGAACAATTATAACAACTGAAAACCAACCTAGGAATCCCAAACTTTCATCCAAAAATATGACCCCAAGGATTGTAGAAAGCGGTGGAACCGCCGCTAAAAATGCCGCTGTTGCCGCAGATCCAATATTTTTGGCAGCATAAGCTACTAACAGCAAACCAACAACATTAGGCATAATACCCTGATAAAACATCTGTAATAAAAATTCTTCCGAAAGAATATGAAATGGTCCTTTTGGAAGAATAAATAGCCAGATTGGTAAATAAATAACACAATTTAAAATAGAACTACAAAAAACTACTTCCATCATAGTAAGATTCCACTCTCGAGCCAAAATTAGATACCCGGAGAAAAAAATGGCACTTACAAAAAAAAGAATGTCACCCTTCCAAGTTGAAGCAGTAATACTATTGTTTATGTCTTGTAAGGAAAAAAAAGAGGCTAAAACAATTAAAATTAAACCACAACTTTGAGATAAAGATATCCTTTGCGAAAAAAAAATAACTCCTATCAAAAGAGGGACGCCCATTAGTTTAGTGCCTAGCTGACTACCGTATTGATAATCTCCAAAAATCCAACCATATTGAACCCCCAAAATCTCTGTGATCATTCCAATAAAAAAACCTAAAAGAATAATAGTTATAACTCGCTTATTCCCTTTACAATTAATTAATAATAAAATAAAATTCAGGGTTAAGTTTAGCGGTGTAAATGAAATAAACCAATTTGAATTGACATATATAATACCCAATATACCACTTACATGAAACAACCATATTAAAGCAATAGAAATATTTTCAATATTAAGTTTAGTATTTGACATTTGATGCATTGGGTATCAAGTCAGTTGCAATCTTAGCAGAAAGCAAACAAAGTGGAATCCCTCCTCCAGGATGAACACTACCTCCGCAAAAATATAAATTTTTAATTTTTGAACTAAAATTAGGGTGCCTAAGGAAAGCAGCTACCCTACTATTACTTGAATTGCCGTATAAAGCCCCTAAATGACTTCCTGTTTTCTGAGAAATCATTGGTGGAGTCATTACAGATTCCTTTTCAATTATTTTTTCTAATTTGACATTTAAAATAGTGCTTAGTTTATCAATAACTTTTTTTCTTAAATCGTCTTTTATCATATTCCAATCCTGACCTAAATCGGGAGGAGTATTAATCATAACAAACCAATTTTCGCATCCCTTTGGAGCATCTTGTGGAACATCTTTTGAAGTAACATTAACATAAATTGTAAAGTCATCTGAAACCTCTTTTTTCTGGAAAATTGATTGAAATTCATTTTTATAGTCTTTGGAAAAAAATACATTATGGAGATCTAGTTGATTGAATTTCCTTTTTATCCCCCAATAAAAAATTACTGCTGAGCTTGAGGCTTCCTGGTTTAAGATTCTTTTGGGAGCTTTGAGCTTTTGCAAAAGGTATTTATAAGTAGGAAATACATCCATGTTAGAAAAAACATAATCATAGAATTTCCTTTTATTATCGACAGTAATACCAACAGCATTACTTTGTTTCAAAATTATCTCCTGAACTTTACTCCCCATTTTAAAATTAATTCCCTTTCTTTTCGCAAGTTCAAAAAGAGAATTCGTAATCTGAACCATTCCCCCCTCTGGAACAAAAGTGCCATATTCTTGCTCTAAATGCTGAATCAATGTCATAATTCCAGGAGTTTTGAATGGTGATGAGCCATTATAAGTTGCAAATCGATCGTACATTTGAACTAAATGGGGCTCCTTTAACTGTTTAGAATTAACTGAGTGCAAGTTTTGACTTATTTCAAAACTATTCAATTTTAAGATTGCTTTTATTGTTTGTTTATTTAGAAAACTCGAAAGTTTATGAAGTGACTGCTCCAAAAAAAGAGGAGCCGTTAAATCATATTTGAGCTTTGCATTGAGTAAATATTTTTCTAAGACTTTTGAATCAACACCTAACTTTTTCTCAACTTCATTAAAAAAAAGGATTTTATCTGAATAAGCACTTAACTCAACTCCATCTTCCCAAAAATATTTACAAGCAATTCTTTTCTTTTTATAAGTAAAAAAATCAGAGGGTTTTTCATCGAACAATTCAAAGAGTTCATCAACGTAATTTGGCATTGTGAATAATGGTGGACCAGCATCAAAACGATAATCTCCAATTCGAAATGAAGTTAATTTTCCGCCAGGGTATGAATTCGCCTCAAAGACATCAACTTTATAACCTTTCTTTACAAGTCTTATCGCGCTTGCTATTCCTGCAATGCCAGCTCCAATTACTACTGCTTTTCCCATGAATCTTTTTTAGTGTTAATGAATCCAGTATCCGACAGAACCTGAAATCTGGCAAAAAGATCTTCACTATACCATTTCTGCTTTCTGGTTTTTTTAATAATATCAGAATGAATCTTACTTGAATATGCAAAATTATTTACTGAGTCAAAGCTATCCCATAAGCTTAAAGTAGCTTGCTGAATAAAGGGCCATTCTCCTATACCCTTAAAATATTTGACTCCTTTTGCTTGCTCAATTGCTGCACTTGCGGCTGGAACGGATTTCCAAAAAGAAATCAATTTAGAGAACCGTAAAGTGGCTCTGGTAATTATAGCTACTGGCATTTTTTTTCCACTTTTAATTGGTTTTTGCTCAGGAAATGGATTTTGACCACTCCAAAAACCGTTACTTTTTAGAGATATCATTTTTATTGTTCTAGTTGCAAATGCTTTCCTTTTATATCGGTTGATTGTCTCATTTTTTTCAAAAAAGTCAGAAGCTGCATTTTCGGATTCCCACACTCCTAAAAGAGCATAAGTCCCAAAATCTGGTCGTAAACTAAATCCATTTCCACCTCCTGTTCCCAATAATTTTAGAAAAAAAAGTCCATTTGTTTTTTGAATTTTTCGATGTAAAAGACCCATTTGAGTAAAAGCCCAGGGTTTATTTTTTTTAAATTTGAAAAAAGTAATTGTTGTCAAACTCACCATCCTCCTCATAAATATTCAAGTGTATAAAATTATGAATAAATCATTTAATTTTTTAATAAAATTTAGTCCTTAAAATGACTCTGCTAGAATTTTAGAATTTATCTTTATGGGATATAATTACGAAGGCATGAAGTAAACTAGTTTGAAATAAACTACTTAAAGATGTTTACGAAAATTTTTATAAAAATTGTTAAATAAAATAAGAAATGAAATTGAGATGGGTTCTGAGTTTTTTTAAATTGGTTATCTTTAAAAAAATATAAAATTATGTCTCCATCATTTGTGGCCTTTGTTGTTATAGTTACCACTTTAGGTGTTTTAATTGGTATTTTTATAGACATTTCCAAAAAATAAAATATTGAAGTCCT
>PAAM01000023.1 GCA_002699615.1 Rhodobiaceae bacterium
GCCCGGATACTTGAAATGGCAATCAGTGCCGGTGTCAACTTAATAGATACGGGAGATACCTATGCCAACGGAGCCGGGGAAAAGATTATTGGCGAGACGGTCGAACGACTGGGTCGACGTCACGATGTTCTGATCGCGACTAAAGTGGACCATGGTCAGCGCCGTCCCGGTTACACCGTCGACGACCCGGCGCAGTTCGGACCCAACGACCATGGCCATACCAGACTAAATATCATTCGCGCTTGCGAGGCCTCCCTGAAGCGCCTTCGAACCGACTACATCGATCTATACCAGATCCACAGGCCGTCACCGGATATTCCTTGGGAAGAACAGTTGTCAGCACTGGACAGCCTTGTCCAGCAGGGCAAGGTGCGCTACGTCGGCTGCTCGACGCATCCCGCCTGGGCTGTCATGAACGCGATAATGATTAGTGAGCTCAAAGGCTACGCGAGGATTATTTGTGAGCAGCCTCCCTATAACCTCTTGGACCGTCGTATCGAAAATGAACTCATCCCAATGTGCGAAACCCATGGCGTCGGAATCATAACTTGGTCCCCAATGGCAATGGGTGTTCTGGCGGGAAGGTATTCCGACCCCAATAATCTGCCTGAGGACTCGAGAGCCGTTCTCCGGGGCGGCTTTTACGCTGACCGTGTGACGCAACGGGGTATAGACGTAGGTATCGAGTTCAGTAGACTGGCGAAAGAGGTTGGTCTGAGTGCCGCTCAACTGGCTGTCGTCTGGTCGAAGGAGCAGCCGGGGATTACCGCGCCGCTTATAGGTCCGCGCACAGTACCGCAGCTCGAGTCATTTCTTGAAATCATGGAAGCCCAACTAGACCCTGGCATACGAGCGACCTGTGACGAGCTCGTTCCACCCGGCAGTGCGGTTGCAAACTTCCACAATACTGCTGACTGGATGAAGGCAAAGATTGTTTAAGGCACCTCACGCTCACGCAGAGGGGTTTCCGGCAAAGGACGACAGCGCGTACTGTGGAGTACACGCACCATGTAAAGCGGCGGTCCTTGTCAAACGCTAATGCATGTACTGACCGCCATTGACGAAGAATTTCGCCCCAGTGGTAAAGGTGGCGTTCACCATCCAAAGTGCCATATCAGTCAATTCATCAAATTCTCCGAGTCGCCCAAGCGGCAGAGTGGCAAGTTCTCTTGACAGCCCCTCCTCAGTATCAAGCTGGTATCGCTCAATCACTTCACGAGTCTGAACCGACCCCGGCACTAGACAGTTGACTCGGATCCGGGGCGCGAGTTCCAGGGCCATGCACTTGGTCAGTATCGCCACTCCGGCCTTAGCAGCGCAGAAGTTCGCGCCGTTTTTCCTGCCGGTCGACCCCGCAGCGGCACCCATGTTGATGATAACGCCTTCTCGGTCTGGATTGGCCCGCACGTACTCCTGCCCACAGATAAAATGCGCTTTAAGGTGAGAATCCACTACGTCATCCCACAGGTCATCAGTAATGTCCATAAAGCTGCAATCCCTGTTGACTCCTGCGCTATTAATTAGAATGTCAACTCGCCCGAAAGCTTCAACGGCTGCCGCGAACATCCTGCGCACAGCTTGACGGTCCGCCACGTCTGCCTGTTGGATTATGATGCTGTCCTCACCTATCAGAGGTGTAACTCTCCTCGCCAGCGCTTTAGCGGCTTCCCCGTTGCGATGATAGTTGAGCAAGACTTGAAATCCTTCGTTCGCAAAGCGCTCTACTAATGCAGCGCCGAGTCCTGTGGCTCCGCCGGTGACAACTACGACCCTTTCTTCTTTCAAGCTACCTCCGTAAACTACTCGCGACTGCGCGTGATCGATCTATCCAAATTTGGATATTGTATACAAGCCTCGCCTATAATAACCTCTCACCTCTACCGGGACCATGAATCTCAGGGGCATCCGGCTCAAACCGATCGAGGAATTCTCTATGTCTGTGACAAGCTGGGGCGGCGTCATGCCTGCATTGATGACAGAAATGCATGAGGATGGTTCACTTGATTTAGACGCTACCGCACGACACATCGAAGCATGCCTCGACGCCGGTGTCAGCGGTTTTATCATGCTGGGAACCCTTGGTGAGAATCCCTCGCTCACCCTGCAGGAAAAAGAAGCTGTCATTGCTAGTGCAGTCGAGACCGTGAATGGTCGCGTGCCTGTTATCGCGGGCATCGCCGAGTACACGCCTGAATTTGCCATTAATATGATAAGGCGGGCTGAAGCGGTTCATTGTGACGGGCTCATGACTCTACCCAGCATGGTCTATCATCAGGATTCCAGGGAGGCGCTTCACTTCTTCGGCTGTCTTGCCGAAGCGACTGACTTGCCCATCATGATTTACAACAATCCAGTCGCCTACAATCTCGATCTATCACCTCAGGACTTTATCCAACTCTCGCAGCACGACAATATCGTGGCGGTCAAGGAATCTTCTCACGACAGTCGTCGAATGACAGACATGATCAACGCATGCGGTGATCGATATCGCATGTTCTGCGGCGTGGATGATCGCGCGCTGGAGAACTTTGTATGCGGTGCAGTTGGCTGGGTTTCAGGCATGACAAACGCGTTTCCTAAGGAGAGTGTTCGGCTGTTCGATCTGGCCTCGTCAAACAGGATTGAAGAGGCGGTGAAACTCTATCGCTGGATCATGCCGGTGTTGCACCTTGACGTGGAGCTCAAGCTAGTACAGTACATCAAGTTGGCAAATCAGATGACCGGTCTCGGTTCGGAGTGGGTGCGATCGCCGCGGCTGCCAATCACCGGGGAGGAACGCCGGTACATTGAATCGATTGTTCAGGCAGTTATAGACAAGCGGCCACAACTGGATTCAATATAGATCTCGAGTGGTTTTTCACTTGGTCCGGCTATTGAGGCAGACAATAGGCCGTTTTTACTGTCGTGTAGAACTCGTTGGCATAACTGCCCTGCTCTCTTGATCCAAAGCTGGAGCCCTTCATACCTCCGAAAGGCACATGATAATCGACGCCGGCGGTGGGCAGATTAACCATTACCATACCCGCCTGAATGTCACGTTTGAATAAAGATGCGGCGCGCAGCGATTTCGTGCAGATTCCAGCAGACAACCCGAATTCAGTATCATTCGCAATCGACAACGCCTCATCGAAACCACTGGTTTTTATTACCGAAGCGACGGGGCCAAAAATCTCCTCGCGATTGATACGCATGTCATTATGGGTCTGGGCAAATAACGCGGGTGACAGATAAAATCCCGGATTGTCGCGTTCGATCATCTCCCCTCCACACAGCAGTTCAGCACCCTCCTCACGGCCAATCCGCACATAGTCCAAGTCCTGGTCTAGCTGTGACTGATCAACCACGGGACCAATATCCGTCTCTGGCTTGAGCGGGTCATCAACCCGTAGACTGTTGATCCTGGTGATTAAAGCTTCTATGAATTCATCGTGTATACCAGCTTCAACGATCAGCCGTGAGGATGCAGTACATCGCTGTCCGGTCGAGAAGTAGGCACCATTAATGGCACAGTTGACCGCCGTTTCCAGGTCCGCGTCATTCAGGATTACAAGCGGGTTTTTCCCACCCATCTCAAGTTGAAACTTAGCGCCCCGCTGGCTGCATGCTGCCGCAATTAAACTGCCCGTTGACACCGAGCCAGTAAAACTAACACCGTTGATGCGCCGGTCCTCCAACAAGCTGGAGCCAACGATACTGCCCGTGCCCATGACAAGGTTGAACACACCGCTCGGCAGGTGGCGATGAATGATCTCGGCCAGAGCCCACGCGCATCCAGGCACAAGGTTTGCAGGTTTGAAGACAACGCAGTTACCAAAGGCCAGTGCCGGCGCAATTTTCCAGGCAGGAATCGCTATCGGAAAGTTCCATGGCGTGATGATGCCGATGACGCCAAGTGGTTCCCGCGTTATGTCAATTTCAACTCCAGGGCGCACCGAAGCGAGTCGATCACCCACCTGGCGAACTGTTTCGCCACTGAAGTATTTGAATATGTGTCCGGCACGAGTTGCTTCGCCGATAGATTCCGACAAAGCCTTCCCCTCCTCACGCGCAAGCAGTCTGCCAAGCTCCTCTTTACGAGCAAGGATTTCGCTTCCAATTGCATCCAGCGCATCGGCACGCGCCTGAATACCGTCACGCGACCATCGAGGAAATACTGCCGCCGCCGCGCCTATTGCAGCCGTCACCTGCTCAGGTTCGGCCTGAGCATATTCGCCAATAGTTTCGTTGGTATTGGAGGGATTGATATTCGGCACAAAAGTCCCTCCTTCAATCCACTCGCCGCCAATCAAATTGTTGAACTTATCCACTCGGAATGCTCCAGGTATTACGTTAAAAAAAGGTGCTTACGCAGTCACAGCTATGCGAATCGCCGCCGATAAGTCTCCGAAGCCGTGGTTCGCATGGTGACCGAGAACGAGATCGATACCGAATTCATCACTTCCACCCAGTGAGGTGAAAGCACGGGCAAATGTACGCCAATACCTGGCGGCATATCGAACCATTCCCCCCTATCCGCAAGCGCCGCAGGGAATGGCTGGTTGCGGTGTCCGCCATGCCAGTGATCCCGCAGCTGCTTCGCCGAGATGACATCGCGATCTTCACGGTCGAAAATCTGTATTCGCTTATCACCAGCAACCTGGAGGAGAAACTGCGACTCGGGATCAATGTGAAAAGGCGTGACTGCGCCGGGAGAGGACACAAACACAAACGAGCGCAGGTTGCTGAATTCAGAAGCTGCCTCACCTAACGCTTCGCCCACTTCTCTGATGCAGGTCTCTAGCACCTCTCTGTATTCTGGGTCTATTTCAGCACTTTTGATCACCATCCAGGACTGACATTCCTCGATACGGCGAATGGTCTCCGAGACACTTAGGCCATTCGCGGGCGTCAGGTTGGGATCGATGCTCTTAGGGAGTTCACCCGTATTGTACTCAATCAGGTTAGCGGGCATGTCCCTAGCTAGAGCTACGATCCGTTCGAGCTCGAACAGGGGATTATCTGTCAGATCGTGAGTAATCAGAAAGGGACTGTTATCAAACCGTGCCGAAACAGGGTCACCCGCGCAGGACTGAATATTAATCATTGGCTGCCGATAATACCGATAGTTGAAAATTGTATACTATATACTCATGCAGTCACCACCCCTCCCCCGAATCACCAGTGATTGGTGGACCATCGCCAGATCTCCGGACCTTGGACCAATCAACGCCAAAAACCAGCAGGCGGTGGATTTTAGTATCTGGCGTGCTGCTGACCATTCATGGCAGCTCGGTGCCTGTATCCGCAACACAGCTGCTGGAGGTCACGGTCGCCTTCTTTATCGCTGGGAATCCGACCAGCTTGCTAAGTCGTCATGGAACCCAGCCGGCGTATTGCTGCAGGCAGACACTCACTTCGGGGAAAGTCACGGCGGACTGCAGGCGCCGTTTGTTANAAAACATNGCGANCGGTATCACATGTTCTATGGNGGATGGANGAATATNTGCAGCGCCTGCAGCGCCGACGGCAAGACNTTTGCCCGCAAGCTGAATCATCAGNGNGNAAGTCAAACTTTCNCTGGCACTGGCGACGCACTGTTACGNGACCCGATGGTGACCTNATGGAAGGGNAGNTATTTTATGTATTACACNCAGGAGCAGGGCGGGAGAGGCGCTATTTGCGCGCGAAGCTCGTCTGATCTGCTGACCTGGTCGCACNGCCNGACAGTCAATCGGGGCGGCGATGCGGGAAGCGGTCCNGCGGATGCCGAATGTGCNTTCGTATTCCCGCAGGACGACAGCCTGCTGTTGTTTCGCTGGGATGCAAGAGGGATCACCACCATTTATAGATCAACTGATCCCCTGAACTTCGGTATCGATCACGACCATCTCAAAGTAGGAGAAATGCCGTTTGAATGTGTCAGGATCATTCAGGAAAAAAATCGCTTCTACCTAGCTTCATTGCATGAAGATTACTCCGGTATAAAAATGGCTTGCATGGAATGGCATTAAGATCGGGTCGGACTCAAGCCTGCAAGCAAACAAGAGAAAACGAATGACTAGAAAAATCAGCTTTTCTCCAGCTACCTTGCTAATAACAGTATTTTTATTTCTTGCCGGGACTGCATACGCTGATAACCGCCTCGTTTACACTACGAATGACGAGAACAAACGCGAGATACGAATGCTCGACCTCGAAACAGGTGAGAACGCGTTTATTACTTTTGGCCGAGAAGCCAGCTGGTCGCCCGACGGGAATGCATTGGTTTTCTGCCGGATAGACGCAAGCGGCTCGAACCTCTATATCGTCGATGCAAGCCACGGGGGGGCGGTCCGTCAACTAACAGATTCGCCTGCGCATGACAGGGGACCCACATGGTCCCCAGATGGCTCTATGGTGGCTTTTTCTTCGGATCGTAGCGGGACCGACCAGATTTGGCGCATGAACATCGACAGTGGTAGCTGGGGACCAAACCTCACCCAACTGACCAGTGATACGCCACATAAACGAGTCAATAACTTTGTATCCTGGTCACCCGACGGCCGCTGGATTGCCTTTGAAGCCGACCGGGACCGTGATGATCCAGAAATCTTTCTTGCGAATGCAGTGGATGGAACCAACCAGCAACGATTGACGTTTAGCCGCGCACTCGACGAAGTGCCATCCTGGTCACCAGATGGCCGTTTCATACTGTTTTCATCGGACAGGCACGATGATCCTCTATCCCGCAACTACGACATCTATATCATGGCAATCGACGGCAGAAATCCGAGGCGGCTAACTAATACACCAGGCGCCGCATCCTATCCATCCATGTCTCCTGACGGCCGATATATTGCGTTCTCCTACCGGGCGCCCGGTGCTAGTTCGACAGACGTCATGTTGATGAATTCGGACGGGTCTGCAGTAAGGAATCTTATCTCGGACGCAGATGTACCCAGGTTCGCGCCTACTAGGGATGACTGACTGCTCTTACAGAGCGATCGGCACAAGCACTCCACGCGACAATTAGTATGACCTTATCGTATCCATGCAATACGACTTATGAATTTATTGCCGTGCAAGCCAGACGAGGCAGTCGCTACAAAAACTCACCGTTCCCTCAGGCACGTCACAGTATCCCAAGCCTAGTGGCGTCCATCACTGGTTTACTGGGCGATGCCTGTTTTATGAAAATTTTGCGCGGGCAGGCGCAGACGCTGGACAAAAGCTTAGCGATGCATGACTTCATCGACAGGTTCCTGATCTCGAGCAATATCCCAATGTTGCTGATTCGCTGAGAGACAACAGGTGACAGCAACGACGCTCCTATGTCTCCAGAGCCAATGTAACCGGCCCGCCTCATACTCCCTATTCCCGCTCGATACTGAACAGGTCCCTGATGAAAGTTTTTACAGCGCGTCCATGCTGAACCCCCCTGCGGGTCACCAGATGCAGGGTGGCTTCTTGCCGCAGCTCATCAGGCAAGATTGGCCTGATATCGCCTCGCTCGACCCATTGCCTAGCAGACTCCTCAGGCAGATAGGCAAGATAGGCGCCGGAGAGAATAAGAAAGGTCAGGGCCTCCATGTCATCGCTGGCAGCTGATCCGCGAGTGCCAAATTCTGACGCGAGTTCTCCCTCCGTTTCTGCCTGCCGTCGGTTCGCATAGTCAAATTCAAGCAGCTTGTCAGCTGTGATCCGGCGATCACTGACGCTATACAGCGGATGTTTGCGGCCGCAATAAAGATAGTGAAACTCTCTGGTCAGTGGCTCATAGTGCAGCGTCTGCACACGATGGTGGAATAGCCCGATCGCCAGATGTAGCCGCCCGGTTAACACACCGGTCTCTAGGCCAAGGGGTGTCTCAATCCGCAGATCGAAGTGCACGTTGTTGTCACGCTGCTTGAATCTGGCGATCGCTTCCGACACCTTTACGTCGGGATTGGTCACTAGGTTGTCGCACAGACCCAGGCGCACCTCGCCTGCGAGGCGTTTCTGCGTCTCGCTGGCCTTCAGACGAAAGTCATCGATGGCAAGGAAGAGTCGCTCTGCCTCTTCGAATATGACCCGCCCTTCCTTCGTCAAGGAAAACCCTGACCTACCTCGATGACAAAGTCGAACGCCCAGCCGCGCTTCAAGATCTGCCATCTGCGTACTGATACGTGAGACGCGGCTGTTTAGGGCTAGTTCGGCAGCCGAGAAGCCCCCATTCTCGACAACCGCAAGGAACACGCGTAGCAAATTTAGATCTGAACCTTGGAAAGAGCGGATCATAGGGGCACCACTTACTTTCGGAAAATCAAAACTGACCTTCCTGCAATAGTCATTTAATATAAGTAAGTATCAGGATTCAATAGGTGTCTCCTGTGTCGAAGAGCGCAATCCACATGGACAATGAGATTATTTACTCCGACACGATTCCGGGCGGCCGCCACTGGTCCATGTTGATGCGCGCGGGCAACGCCTTGCGACTGATAGACGTCGAGGGCGGCGCAAATGTGGGAATGCTGCTTTACAACTCGGAAAACACACTTGAACGCTACAACATGCCCGACACATTGAAGGGGCAGCACACGTTTCGGCTTACGCAGGGAAACTGCCTATATTCCGATATGGGTCGCGTACTCTGCTCGATCATTGAGGATACGGCTGGCTGGCACGATACGGCGACGGGCACGTGCAATAGCGGTTTGGTGGAGAAGCGCTGGGGTCACCGTTCATACCAGGAAGCTCGCAATGACTACATTCGCAACGGGCGTGACTGCTTCCTGATCGAACTCGGCAAATACGGCCTCGGCAAACGGGATCTTGCGGCCAACATAAACTTTTTTAGCCGTATCGAAACAGACCTAGAAGGCAACCTGATCTTTGGTAAGCCGGCTTCCGCTGGCGCTCATGTTGATTTACGGTTTGAAATGAATACGGTTGTCATATTTCATACCTGCCCGCATCCGCTTAATCCCGCTTCGGACTATCCCGCTAGGCCCGTAACCTACGAAATCCGACGGGCAGACCCGATAGCTATCGACGATGCCTGCCGAACACTGCGGGACGAGAATGAACGTGCCTTTACCAACACCCTCCTGTACCGCGCCGGGGGTGACGCATGATCCTTGAGAGCCAGCGCAGGCCGGAAGACGCCAGCTTCCGCCAGGTTATTGAAGCGGGAGCCTATTTCATGCAAACACTCGACGTAGGCGAGGTATTCCGGATTCTTGATTTAGAGGGAAACCAGGCAGTCGATACCCTTTTTTATAGCGCCGAGAATCCTGTGGAGCGATACAGTACAGTCGACACGATCCGTGAGCAGGGAAACGTTTATCTCACCGCAGGCACGAGCCTCCTATCGACAGAGGGTAACGTGATGCTTGAGATTATTGCTGACACCTGTGGCCGCCATGACACCCTTGGGGGCGCCTGCGCCGCAGAGAGCAATACGGTGCGCTATGCACTCGACAAGAAGACAATGCATTCCTGCCGAGACAGCTGGCTACTGGCACTCGCCGAGGATGAGCGCTTCGACATGAGCAAGCGCGATCTCACACATAACATCAACTTTTTTATGAATGTACCTGTCACCCCCGCGGGTGGGCTGACCTTTGAAGATGGCATCAGCGATGCGGGCAAGTACGTGGAACTGGTTGCTCGCATGAAAACAATCGTACTCATTTCAAACTGCCCGCAGCTTAATAATCCCTGTAACGCCTATAACCCAACGCCTATCGAGGTATTTGTCTGGAAGGGTGCGAGCTAACTGGCAATGACCATCAACTCGGTGTTGATCGCCAACCGCGGCACTATTGCTGTCCGCATAGCTCGCACGCTCAGACGTTTGCAGAGGCAAAGTATTGCTGTTTATGCAGAAGACGATGTGGATTCAGCGCATATCGATTCCTGCGATGTGGCGGTTTGCCTAGGGCCTGGACCAGCTTCCGGGACCTATTTGAATCAGGAGCGATTACTGCAGATAGCTAACGAGACTGGTGCTAAGGCCATTCATCCCGGCTACGGCTTCCTATCCGAGAACGCCGACTTCGAGCGCCGCTGCGCTAAGGCCAGCATTGCCTTCCTAG
>PAAM01000024.1 GCA_002699615.1 Rhodobiaceae bacterium
AAGAATATCAAAAATTCTTTGAACACAAGGAAATGTTAGCAAAACATGAGCACTTGAATAATTTTGGTATGGGAAGTCCGATGGATATCGCAAAGACAATGGCTATCTACTCGGCATTCACCGAGGGGGTACAGCTATTTAGTAGTTTTGCTATCCTGTTGAACTTTCCACGCCACAACCTTATGAAAGGTATGGGTCAGATCGTCACGTGGTCTGTGCGAGATGAGACATTGCANGTTGAAGGAATGTGTCAACTCTTCCGTACGTTCATAAAAGAAAATCCAGACTTATGGACTGATGATCTAAAGTATGAAATTTACTGTGCAGCAGAGCGTACAGTAGAGCTAGAAGATGCTTTTATTGATCTGTGTTTTGAAAATGCGGAAGTACCCGATCTAACACCCGAAGAAATAAAAGAGTATATTCGTTATATTGCAGATCGCAGACTTTTAGGTCTTGGAATGAAAAAAATATTTGGGAGTGAAAGCAACCCATTACCATGGTTAGACTACATGCTNAATGGTGTTGAACACACTAATTTCTTTGAAAACCGTGCTACCGAGTACTCACGCGCTAGCACAACAGGTAACTGGCAGGACATCTTTAAATGAGATTTGAATTTGAAGTAGAACAGGTAAATATTATTCTGCAAGGCTTGGGGGANCTTCCCGCAAAGCTAAGTATGGGTCTTATTACCAACATACAAAAACAGGCTGAGAAACAGATGCAGCCAGAGGCTCAAACGGAGGATCAAGAAGTATGAGTCGAGTTATAAAACTCTTCGCAGCAATAATAACAATTAGCTTCGCAACATCAGGTTTTGCTGATGAAATAGAAGAAATAGTAGTACAGGGGGACCTAGGCAGCTTGCCTAGTAAGGATGTTAAATCTATTTTTGGCTTTGATAAGTCAATACTAGAAACTCCTCGCTCTGCCTCTTCCGTATCAGAAGAGATGATGGATAGATTCAATATGTACGATATTGATGAGTTAGTAGCTTTAGCTCCAGGCAGTTTTACTCAGTCTTTTTTCGGAGTAGCTGGCGGCCTAGATGTTAGAGGAACTCCTGGTGAGACATACTTTCGGGGCGTAAGGCGTCTCGATAACCCAGGAAACTACCCAACTCCTATAGGTGCATCTGATAGAGTGGACGTAGTAAGAGGCCCAGCGTCTCCAATCTACGGCCCCTCTAAAATTGGTGGATATCTAAANTTTAACCCTAAATCTGCCCGAATCGAAGAGACGGGTCAGTTCATAGAAGAAACAGAAGGTGCTATATCTTATACTGGTGGTAGTTGGGGTAAGAGTATTGTAACCGCAGAAGTAGGTGGTAGTCTCGGAGGAGGTGAACTTGGCTACTACGTATACGGAGAGTTTGAAGACTCCGATAGTTACTACGACAACTCAGGAGTAGAACAAACTCTTCTTCAAGCATCTTTTGATGCAGATATTACCGACAATGTTCGTATACAGTTCGGGGGAATGTTTCACGACTATAGCGGTAATCAGGTTGCGGGATGGAATAGAATTACCCAAGACTTAATTGATAATGGAACATACATTACAGGCTCTCCTTCGTCGCTAGACGCAAATGGAGACGGCAAAGTATCTCATCAGGAGTACGATACTGATGGAGATGGCTTTACAAACTTAAATCCTTTCAGGTTTGACTTCTTGAGCGGGGCGGATGGCGGAGCACTTATGCCAGGGTCACTAGAAACACTAGCTGATTTAGAGGTTTTCGTAGGAGACCTTTCT
Source organism: Rhodobiaceae bacterium (assembly GCA_002699615.1). GTDB lineage: Bacteria > Pseudomonadota > Alphaproteobacteria > Rhizobiales > TMED25 > TMED25. The sequence goes on from PAAM01000024.1 coordinate 1,759, forward strand.
GCACTTGCTCTTCTTAACCCAGGGCTTACACAGCTAAACGGGAATCAAGTTCTAGTTGACCCAGACGACCTTCTTGACAACCAAGTCACCACAATATATTTCGATATAATTATGGATTTGGGAAATGGTTGGGAACTAAAAAATCAGACGTTTTATGAAGAGTATGAAAACTTAAATGAAAANGCTTATGGCTTTTCTCAGTTTCATGATACTTGGGTAGTAGAAGATAAACTCATACTATCAAAGACATTTGATTTTTCCAGTATGTCTGCTTCTTTACAGATTTCTCCCTCCTTTCGACACACAGACTTTGCACACGGAGATGACTATACCAACGAGTATTTTGGTCGTCGTGACTTAAGTCAGCCTCTCAATACGCCCCTCTCAAAGCGTGTACTCGCTACACAAATTGACGATGATTACACAGAGTACCATGTTGGTAAGTATACTAACTTGGGATTTGCAGTAATGACGGATCTTGTGTGGGACAATGGCTTAGGTATTCTTGCGGGAGTACGCTATGACACCATTGACATGGAGAGCAGTCAGCCAGAAGATAAGNTGCTTTTCGCAAGCTCTAACAACTTCTGTCCTGTACCTGGGTGTGCGGATCTAGAAGCAGAGGATAGTGTAAATGGTATCTCATGGACTTTTAGCNTGACATANGACTCNCCGATAGGACTTGTTCCGTATCTCACAGCATCTACGCAGTCAACTATGATNGTGGGGCAGGGAGCAGAAGTTACGGTNAAGAATATNCTTCGNGATCGTGCTTTTGACGAGTCAGAGCTTCTTGAGGCAGGAATAAAAGGCAGCTTNTTAGATGANAGNTTATANTTNGCTATTTCNGTCTATGAACAGGAGCGTGTAGACTTCTCCGCACAATCAATAGTAACAAATCAATCTACAAAAACTAAAGGCTCAGAGCTTGAGGTGCGGTGGGTTGTTACTGAGAAACTACTCATGACGCTTGGATACTCCAACATTGAAGTGATAAATCTAAACACTTTAGACGACGGGTATCGCTTTAGCTTCATAGGGTGTGAGGATNTGCCTAACATTCCTTGTAGTGCGTTACTTGGTGGACAAATCGGAGGNAACGTTTCAGCAGTACCNAGCGGNAGTAGACGATCGGGTATGCCAGAGAATATTATATCCCTCACAGGAACATATGACTTTGGAAATGGGCTAACGATAAATGGAAGTGTAATTGATGTAGAAGAAACCTTCTCAGGGTTTTCAAACAGTATTGAACTGCCTGCATATACNCTTGTAAATTTTGGTNTCGCCTACACAAGAAACAACTGGACACTTAGTGTCAACGGAAAGAATTTGACTGACGAAAGATATTTTCGTGCAAACTTTCCTAACCTCTTTGGGAGCACAATCGTGCTACCAGAACTTCCTCGAAACTATACGGCTAGACTACAGTATAACTTCTAACAAAAAGGGGCGAAAGCCCCTTTTTTATAACGTTGGTTTAGTGTCAGGAAAGTCTGACGTACTTGGCCAGTCTCGTAACTTAGTACGATATGCCAGATACTTATCACGGTTAGGCCAGTCAGGTATTGATGCCATTGGGTCAGTATTTTTGAGTTCCATGTCCCTCCAGAATCTTGCTTTATCGTCTTCTGTTTCGGAACTTTTTAAATAGGTATAGTTAATAGTTAAGCTACCCTGTCTTTCCTCTATTTCATCCCCGTCCACAGGATCTTTCCCTGGGTTGGTTAAGTTTACTATAGTTTTACTCATTTTTAATTTCCTATGATTTTATAGGCAATCTGAAAGCTCGTAGATGACCCGCCTACTCTTGAGACTGCNAAAGAGGTGTTAAAATTAATTGGCTCTACAGATATTGAGACAGCATTGCCAGCATACGATGAATCATAAGCGTTAGCATAAGTTCCTACAAGTGAAAGGGGTCTATACAATCCTGTATAAATTAATCGAGGGCTACCAATAACAATCCCGTCAACTACTAAGTCTACAGATATCTGAGTATTCGAGGTACTGGAATGAGAAATAACAAAATAATAGCACGTTCCACTTCCGGTAACTTTAAGAATGTCTGCTGTTCCTGATGCAGACACCTGTGTAGTTCCAGCAACATAGGCCATCCATTGATCCCACCTTTGTAAATTGGCACTTGTACTAAATCCTGCACTAGAAATACTCTTTGCAGGATTTTTATGTATAGCCGAGGAATCTACTACTTTTAAAGAATCACCAACAAGCATAGTTGTTGCATTTGTAGCCGATCCTAAAAATACAGCACCGCTTTTATCATCATCACTCAGGTCACCTTCAAGGGACACAGTACCAGTAGGAGTTACAAAATACCTGCCCCCTGCTGTAAGACCTGATTGTGCTGTATTAAGAGCACCTTTTGTAGTAATTGTACCGCTTGCTGCATCATTTATAGCAGCAGTTGCAAGCCCAACATAATCTGAAGTAAAAGTATTACTCAAACCTAGTTGAACACAGTTCACAGACGAAGTGTTTGCGGCACCTGTGTCTTGACCAAATTGAAAAGCAAACCCCTTATCATTTATAAACTGATTATAGCCAGCCTGATACGTCTTATTAATATAAGTTCCCGCGTACCCAGCAGATCCAGCATATTGCGATCCTGCACCGCTCATGTTCTTAACTGTAGGTGCAATTACACCGTCAGCAACAGCAAACTGTTGTACTTGAGGCGTATATCCTGTGCCACTTGTTCCAGAAACCCATATTCCTGCCCATTGATCGGCAGCAGCAACATAGTTCATAACTATAGAGTAGCTTGTTCCAGAAGGAGCATTGAGTTCTCCTCCGTATGTAAAGGCACTTCCTGTATTTTTTGCAGAATAGGTTTTTTTAGCATCAGTTTCTGTCCAACATATGTTACCAGAAGTATCTGCGGCACAGCCTTCAACTTTACCTGCTGCAGAAGAAGCAGTACGAGTACTACCACTTACGTGAGAATAGCTAGGAACTCCAGTATCCTGATTCAAGGTAAATGCAAATAAACGATAGTTATTGATTCCTGTACCTCCAGAACTATGCACCGCAACAATTTGATTATTTGCAGCGTCGTAGCAAGCAGTCACACTACCATACATGTAACCAGGAGTCTGTGATCCTGAATTAGCTGCTGTTCCCAGGTCACAAGTGTCGTTTGAATCATTTGTCCACGTAATAGGGCCAGTTACAGTAATGCCTTGTCCATACCCAGTATTAGTTCCGCACGTAACAAAATAATTTCTATTATTCTCAGTATCTTTAACTAGTGATGAAACACCTCCGTAATTATTAAATGCGGCAAAATATCCAGTATTAGCAAAGTCATGTGCATAGTTACCGGTCGCACTATATCCATTAGTTGTTTTAACTTTACAAAATATTACTTTATAGCTGCCGGTTGAATTTTGTCTGTATGCTACAATCCAATATCCATTATTATCCCATACTGCTCCAATTGGATACTGACAGTAGTTAGAATCTGTAGCAGCACCACCAATGCTGGTAACACCATACTGATTTTGTCCTGCACCTGTTCCTGAAGTCGAATTAACAGTGAACAACTTGTATCTTGATGCGTAGTTGTAGCTGGTTCCAGAGTGACAACCAATCATTATTCCCCTACCTGCTGGGCGATCTACTATAGTTCTTGAACTATAGAAAGAATATGGGTGACTGTTGTTATAAGTAATACAAACATCTGAATCAACTAAAGTATGAGTTGAGCCTGTTCCTGTAGCTTCCGCTATTTTTCCGTCCCCTTTGAGAAAAGCAGGCTTGCCAGAGCCAATAGCTCCAGATGCTGTTGCATCTATTGAGGATATTCCCCCGCCTCCTCCTCCTGAACCGCCAAATTTAAATGTCATTTAAAGCTCCTTCCACCCTGGCGTACTTCCTACATAAACAACTTGCATTCCTTTTGTAGATTCAAGTGTACCATCCTGTGCTGATCCTTCTATATTTGAGCCGTTTCGTGCGATTGTTACTGTCCCCGCGCCCACATTCTTTACTACAACTGTAGCTCCTGCGCTTGGGCTTGCGGGAAGTGTAATTGTAAAGTCACTTCCACTATTTGCTATTAGCTGATCCTTATCAACAGCCGTATAGGTTCCTGTCTTTATTGCCCAGTCTGTATATGCTCGTCCATCTGCTGCTGCAACTGAAGCAAAGGAGAGAGTTCCTGACCCATTTGTTCTTAGAAACTGCCCATTTGACCCATCAGACACATCTAATCTTGCTATATCTACAATATTATCATTAAGCATTGGTTTTGTGATAGAGTCAGTTGCAAGAGTTCTTTTTGCAGCAGGAATCTCATTAGAGCCTGCGCTCATCAGATTTGCAAGTCTACGTGCTTTTGAAAATGCCATCTATCTCTCCTACGAAGGCTTAACTGGCCAGTCGTTATCGCCTGCTCCGCCTATATCAGGCACTTTAAGGTTTGGCCAGTTGCTATGCTTTGTAATATCTCGAAGTGCTTGTCGATAAGTTTTCCATGCATCTGTCATGGTTACATCACTATTTGCCATCCAATCTGTTTCTGTTAGCCTTCTGTTACGTTCCTCTCTTGCTTTTTCTGCGGTTGCGTTGTCTTTTGCAGTTTGTGCGGCTGCTTTTTGGCTATCGTCGAGTGCTTCTATTTTATGTAAGTAGACTGCTCCATCTTCTATGTAAGGATCTACACTTGTGCTTTTTTCAGTCAGTCCGTTATAAGGACGAAACACAGTTACGGGTAGAACAGAGTTTTGTGTCATCCAATCCGCTGGAGGGCCTGAAGCAGGAAAAGAAGTGTTTGGAAAGAGAGCCCTATGCTCACCTATAGCTTCTACTTTATTGTCTTTAATTTTTGCTATTTGCATTTTTTATCTCCTAAATATCTGGGAATGCTGTTGTGGGTGCATCAAAGTTTGAAGTATATCTCGCCTTTCCATAAGTAATTCTAAAATCATCAATATAACCCGCATAGAAACCGATGCCTCCGTTATATGTTCCAAACATATGGTCGTCTTGGCTTAAATCATTTGACCAACTTGAGGTAGTTGATCCAGATTGGGTGCCGTCAACAAACAGTCTTAAATTGTTTGAAGAATCTCTGGTTACTGCTATATGATGCCAAGCATTATCCGCTACAGCAGTTGTTCCAATAAGGCTAACCGCGCCAGTATAAATGAATATATTAGTTGTTGTTCCGTACCCTGTACCGTTTCCAGAGTTAATACACAGCTCCATTTTGGTGGTCGCGACATTGCTTGTTCCAGTTGTAAAAAGTCTACGATAAGCCCCTCCTTGAAGGGAAGCCGTATTTGTTTTCATAAAAAATTCAACAGTAAAAGGCATCGTGTGAATAGGTTTGACATCTCTTAAAATTCCGTAATCTCCAGTACCATCAAACTCCATGCTTCCTGTACCAAACTTTTTAGTGGAAGTATCTACTTGAATATTACCATAAGTTTCTAAAACTGCTCCGCCTGCTTCGTCTCTCAGACCAGCAGTTGCAAAATTAAGCAAAGCTCTGGTATAAGATCCCGAGGTTAGAGGAGCTGTAGGAACAGTAAGTGTTGCTGCATTTGAGTACGGATTATAATTAGCCCCTGTTGTAACTCTAAAATCGGTGGCAAAGCCCTTATAAAAATAATCATTATAGTCTCCGCTATTTCCAAATCTTATTCCAGTTGCATTAGACGACCAAGTATGAGCACGTGTTGCCTCGTATACTCTTGTGCCATTTATATACCAATTTGTAACTCCACCGGTGTATTGATACGCCATATGATTCCATGAATAAGGTATTGGCATTTCTGCATCAACTCCTGAATTAGAATCCAAAGTATCTGTATGAATTGTTAAGCCGTTATAGCCTGCACCAAGACCAGCATTAGTCCAACCCCAATAATTATTTGCACCCTCTAAGTCCGCTATAAGTCTCCATTGGCTACTTCCTGTTTTATACGTAGTCTCAGTAGGATAACACCAAAATTCTATACAGTGGTCTGCAGTACCAAAATCAAACAAAGTAGCATGATCCACTTTTACGTATCCAGTAGTATTTCCTGTTCCTGGAAAATATGCAGATGCGCCATGAACTGCAGGATCATACGAAGCAGAATTTTTAAATGGTGAGAAAGGGTGTATTTGAGGATACCCTGAACTTTGTGACGTAACATCTGCGCCAGGACCTTTGTCCCGAAACCTATTACTGCAACAAGTTAATAATTTAGTATTTGTTATGGCAGTTAAAGGTTCAGTAGGCACTGTAAAGCTAGAAGTATATACTGCTGTTCCCTTCACAAATCTAAAATTTGATATGTACCCTTCAAACGGCTCTTCTACGGCTCTATTTAGACCGTTTCCTATAGCCATTGTTTGACTACCTAACGAACTAAGGTTAGTTGTCCTATAGGAGGTATTTGTTGAGTCTAAATTTCCATTTACAAATAGTCTGAAATCCCCTGTGCTATCTCTTGTAACAGCAACATGAAACCATTCATTCATTGGAGTGGCATTTGTAGAAATACAAGTTCTGCTATTGCCTCCTGCGGCATAAGCGCCTAATGAAATTTTATTGCTGAAAGCTGTATCATTGAGGACCAACGCAACGGTATTATTGCTGTTCCAGTATGGCCCAATATTGAAAAGTCTGCTGTACGTATAGGTATCTGCTGTGACAAATACCCAAGCCTCTATTGTAAAAGCTGAAGTGCCTGGAGAGAGATCAGCCGTACTCGCAGGATTGACATAAATTTGGTTGGTGGTAACACCTTTTGGAAAATAAACACTCCATTTTCCGTCGTCTTTACTAAAGGGACTAAAAGTACCATTATACACACCAGCAGTTCTAGTAACTGTTAAGTTATTACTTGAGCTATCCACAAACCCTGAATGATTATTCGCTCCATTTGACCCATCGCCATGAAACAAACTTCCAACTAAGTTAAAGTCATCATCTCCTCCGCCTGATCCAGCGGTACCTGCAGCTCCAGGAAGTAATTTTTTAACAACAGAAACCATTATAACATATCCAATCCAGCAGTAAAGCCGTAGTAGTTAGCTCCCCCATCGTGGGTAAAGAAAACAAATACATCAACATCAGCAGCACCTGAAGATAAAGTAGGTGCTGTATCTCCTGGCCATCGAACTGTAACGCTATTCGTGCCGTCAGGCCACGCAATAGTTCTGTTTCCTGATCCGTCCTGAATAACCTTCATAACAAAAGAAGAAACATGGCCTACTGCAGCATGATTAGACCAGTTAAAAGTAGTAATATTTGATGCAAGAGTAAGTTGAAAAACAGAACCATCTCTTACATCTAAAGCAGCCGTTGTAGAGGATATAGTCGCATTACTCGCAGCTTTTTCTGATACTGCTCCATCGATCTTAACAACATTTTCTGCATCCCCTCCTATTATAGTACCAGTCGTAGCCGGCAAAGTAAGAGTAACATTTCCACTGTACGCACTGTGTGCGGGTGACTGTAACTGAACATAGTGAGCATTACTTGACTCACAGTACAGTTTGATGTTTGATACAGATCCACTATTCTTAATTCCTATTGAACCCGATTCCATATCAATGCCTGTTGTGCCATCAATACGAACAACTCCAGACCCGTTGGGAGTAAGAAGTATGTTTCCATTTGAAGACGTAACAATACCGCTTCCTGTCAAATCAAGATTATCTCCTGAAGGAAGTTCTTTGATATTGTTATTTGATGAATCCACTACCAGTGGAAATCTATCTGCCATTATGTTACTCCTACACTTACTGTGCCTGAACGAGTTGTGACTACTATAGTACCAGGCACGGATAAGTCAACCGTTACTGTGCCCGATCTTGCCACAACACCTAATGTTGCTCTTTCTGCTGGTTGTTCTCCTATAAAAGGCATATTTTATTCCTATAATGTTGGTCGAGTATCAGGAAAGTCTGAGGTACTCGGCCAGTCTCTTAGCTTTGTTCTATAAGTTTTGTAAGCTGCATTTTGAGGATGATCAGTTACAGGAACAACCCAATCAGTATTTATCAACTCTTGATCTCTCCACGCTCTTGCATCTGCTTTCTTTGTCTCATCTGTAAGTTCTGGATCAGGATGCCAATGGTATTGAATCGTTCCACCTCCAACAATTTCTTCCTCTACAAAATCATTGTCTACAGGGTCTTTGCCAGGATTTGTTAGGTTTTTCATGCTAGTAAATACCTCCAAGTAGCCCCATGTTGATAATAGTATGAATCGTTATATAAATGACTTTGTTTCTGCCTTATCATCACAGAGTGTTCTGCATATAAAAGCGGTCCCCAACCTCTAGTATAAACATCCATTGGGTCTTCAATAGCAGCTTGCTGCTCTAGTTCTACATACCCATATTGACCAATGGGATCGTTACTAGATCCAGCCAAAAACCTTAAACCTTTTCCTGAGTAACTCCCGCCACCCGTTGCATTTCCTTCATTATTTATAAAGCCTATCCAACTTCTTCCTTTAAGATTGCTTGTTTGTGTATGAACAACTTCTGTTACTATTCCATCTATTGTAAATTCAGTAGTAATCACAGGATTAGCTGAATGATTAGCATACTTACTCAGCACACCACCAATTATTATTGGCTTAGTAGCATTAGCAATATTTAAAATAGTATACCAAGTGTCTGTATTGCCCCCATAAGTTGAACTGCCGATCTGATTAAATGTACTCCAAAACCCTGAACTAACGTCAGTGTATTGAGTTCCATAATAATTTTGTCGGCAGATTCCAATAAATCCTGCATTATCAGTAGCCCAGATAGGCAAATCTTTCGGATTCCTAGTTAGATTATGAGCAGGTAAAGAATCTGATTTTGTTTTACTTAAGCCAGCCATTAGATATCATGTCCCATCATCAGTGCATTTACTGATGCTGCGCTTGAATACGCTATGATGTAGTCATTTCCTTCTGCGACTACAGGCGAAAAAGTTAAACTTGATTTAGCCGCTAAAGTCTCATCATATAAAATATATCTTGCATCCTGAAAAGTTGCACTTCCTGTTCCAAGTCCAAGCCGCACAGTTACAGAGCTTGTTCCTCTATTTGTAAAGATAACACTATACGTGCCCCCACTAGAGCCTGCTTGTCCTACGTTTGCTGCTGTGGTTGCCGATAAATCTACGCCATCTGCTTTCGCTGCCATTATAATAATCCCATAAAGAAGGTTTCACTTCTGCTTGTACCACCTGAAGGAGGATCTGTGAAAGATAAAGTTCCGCTTCCATTTGTTTTAAGTAACTGTCCATTTGTTCCATCAGAAACATTTAATCTTGCTATGTCAATTTGATTGTCTGCTATTTTTGCAGAGGTAACTGCGTCGTCCGCTAAGTCTGCTTCTACAATAGTAGCATTTACAATCTTTGCCGAAGTAACACTATTATCAGATATTGCTCCTATGTCAGGCGACCTTCCAAGAAATGGCATTAGGTTATCTCCATAATTCCAAGTATTGCATCGAGTGCCGATGCTGTTCCCGACTTCACTCGTAAAACATCTGTAGTTTCGAGTATATACTTCTGCCCCGCCAACACTTCGAGTGTTGTTCTTGGAGGTATACTTACAGTATCCAAAACTTGAAAGTCAGCACTTGAAGCCGATGTATCTTGTATCTGCACAGTAGCATCTACAGCATTTGCTGTTTTGTTACACAATGCAAGCCCAAGAATTACTGTAGTAGTCGCTGAAGGACAAGTATATAAATCAACATAGGCTGAGTGATTTACACTTGCTGCAAAAGCGTTTTTAAATGTATTTGCCATAATTTATCCCAATGCGATTGCCAAAGCTGTGGCATCGTCTACTGATGCGGGAGCTGTTGCGGATGTAGCAGTAAAAGTATAATCTCCTTTATCTACTGTAAGAACATCATCTGCTGCTGCTCCGTTTGTTAAAACTATCGAAGTACCGTTTGTTGCTGTATAGTCAACTCCGTTGTCTAGTAGTATTCCATTCAAAAATACAAGTATGGAGTTTGGAGTGTAAGTAATTGAGTACGTAGTCTGGTTAGAAGTAGACACAAACTCAGTTACATTACTCGTACTTGCATTTAGAGTAATAGTTGATACTGTTGTCGCTGCTGGTGATGATGACATATTTTATACTCCTATTGGAAACCTGTACTCTGATTCGCTTATTGGTCTTATCCCACGCTTAAACTCTGCGACTCTATCAGAACTAAAAATACTTTCTGATACACAAGCCGCCATTACCTGATCAAATCTTGTACTGGTAACATCTACCTCCCAATTTCTGTTGCTCATTAACAAAGCTGTATCTGCTATAATCTGAGTAGAGCTTCTAAAAAACGCACACATCTCTGTCTCTGTTAAAAGATTAAGCCATACAGAAGCAGGAAATACAAGTATTCCGTCCATTCCAACTTCTAAATATTTATAGTAATCCATAGTATTCCGCCACTTGATCTAGCCATGTGTGTATGGCATTTTCGTCAAAAATCTGACTTCCAAAAGCTTGACCAGCACCTGTAAAAACATACTTTCCCCTCCAGCGAACAGGATCAGGTACTGCAGACCCATGAAGAACGCCATTAGTATGAAAACTTCCCATGTATGCTTGATAAAGGGCTTTACCATTACTAGTATTGGCAATACCCCCATAAGGCCCATCTGAAACAGGAGAACTATAATTGGAGAAACCTCCAATAATATTATTGTCAGTTGGCCCCAGAGTTATACCAACAAGATAATAAGGGTCACCAAAGGTTGCTGGCATTATATTTGAATAGCTTAGTGCTCCATTTGATGCATTAATTTGAATGTCCACTCCTCTATACGGAGCTCCATGAGCTGCTGTTCCGCCAGCTCCATAACTATTGTATATTGAAAAATTTCCAGAGCCATCTCCACCCAAACGTCTAAACTTTCCTTGAGTGCCGTAGCTAGTATGATACATATTATCATGGGAAGCTTGTGCGAGTTGAGCATTTCCAATCGCTGTAACTGTTCCTGCTTCGTTTACTTTGGACAGGTAAAGAGTATCAGGATTTGTACTATTATTTGATGCTAACATATATAACATTGAATCTGCATTATCCATCCAGAACCCAACCCAGTTATTCGCACTTGCTGATCCTGCCCCTTCTGCAACGGTCATACCGCCATTCCACACACCGTCTGTTATTTCTACTCCATCAATATTGTACTGCCGAACATGTCCATTAGTATTATTCTTTTGTATCATAATGGTTCTGCCTGCCGTACCACCATTAAATCCTGGCAGATACGATCTAGCTGCATATGAATGGGCAGCACCGAAATACGGCTGAAGAGAAGTATCAGGAGCAGGGAAAGTAGGCATCGCCCTCTTTTTTGAATTGGAAACTAAACCTGCCATTATTCGTCGTGTCCCATCATCACCATGTTTACATTTGCCACGGTTGATCTGCCAATTACATAGTCACTTGCACCCGCAACTACAGGAGAGAAGCTTAAACTTTCATTCACTCCTATAGAAGTATTTTCTAACAGCTTTTGACTTGTATCAAAGGTTGCAGAAGAGTCTCCTACACCTAACTGCACGAAAGCAGAAGAAGTTCCTCTATTCAGTATGTGTACAGTATAAGTTCCACCATTTGAACCTGCCTGTCCAATGTTTGCTGTAGTATTTGCTGATAGGTTTACACCTGATATTTTAACTGCCATTATATTTGTCCCATAAAGAAGGCTTTACCAACGCTCGGTCCGCCTGCTGGTGCATCCGCAAATGTTGGAGGCGCACCTGCTCCAGCGGACGTTAAAAGTTGCCCTGCATTGCCTGTTGCTACTGCTACTGGATTTCCAGAAGCATCGTAGCTTATAATATTTCCGTCCGTCCCCGAAGCCATTTTTGCAAGAGTTACTGCATCATCGGCTAGTTTCCCTGTTGTAACGTTTAAATCTGTTATCTTAATTGTTGTAATCGCATTCGTTGCTAAGTCATCCGCTACGATTGTACCATTTACTATCTTTGCTGATGTTACTGTGTTGTCGCCCGGTGTTAGACCGTCCGAGTTGATAAGTAGGTTAGTAGGACGATAAGGGTAAACAAAAATAACACTTGAGCTCTCAACATATACTATTGGTTGAGATATCGCTGGCTCTGTGCTCACGAGTCCACCCGCTGCTGCGGCACTTAAGTAGTACCACTGTCCAACTGTCAGTCCGTGAGAGCTTATTGTAAACCTTCCCGACTGTGCGACTGTAAAAGTATTTGTAGCCGCTTCAGTTACTATACCAAGTGCTAAAGTTGATGCAGCATTTGCTTGCGCTTTTACCCATGCTGTACCATTATGACGAATGGCATCTTTTGCTACGAACCCGTGACTGTTCTGAGTTACCTCTGTAGTAGAGCCTCCTGCTCCACCTCCGCCAATTTCGATTATATTATTCGCATTGTCACGAACATATAATTTTTTATCAGCGGTGTTTATTGCAATTTCGCCCTCTACTATGTCTGAGGTAGAGGGAGCACCCGCAGTAAATTTCCGCTTTGGCTTAATTACCATTGCCATCGCTATCTCCTATTAAGAATAAGTTCCGCCATCTACTGAGTTCGTCCAAGAAACAGTATCGGAAGATGCTGTATAGAGTAAAAACTTGTCTGTTGATCCGCCTCCGTCTACGGCTGTAAGTACATTTGCTGTATTTGCTGCCAGTATAGAACCCTTTGCAACTGCTGAAAGTCCTGTTCCGCCATCTGCAACCGCAAGATCAGTAATACCTGTAATTGATCCACCTGTGATTGCTACACTTGAGTCTTCTAAGTGCGCCACAAGAGTTGCTACTGTATAGCCTCCTCCTGAAGTGTTTACTGTGGTGC
>PAAM01000025.1 GCA_002699615.1 Rhodobiaceae bacterium
AGCTGGGTTTAGAACGTCGTGAGACAGTTCGGTCCCTATCTGCCGTGGGTGTCGGAGAATTGAGAGGAGCTGCTCCTAGTACGAGAGGACCGGGGTGGACGTACCTCTGGTGGACCTGTTGTCGCGCCAGCGGCATAGCAGGGTAGCTATGTGCGGAAAGGATAACCGCTGAAAGCATCTAAGCGGGAAGCCTCCCTCGAAACTAGTTCTCCCATGAGAGCTGTGGAAGACTACCACTTCGATAGGCTGGGTGTGGAAGTATAGTAATATATGAAGCTTACCAGTACTAATCGCTCGATTGGCTTGATTACACTCATTATTTATGTAATCATACCCATTCATCTTATTTCATAATTTAGGCTTATTCATAGTCTGGTGACTATAGCAAAGGTATTGAACCCGATCCCATCCCGAACTCGGTCGTTAAACCCTTTAGCGCCGATGGTACTTCGTCTTAAGGCGTGGAAGAGTAGGACATTGCCAGACTTTGTATAAGCCTAAAATTCTTCATGAATTCATATTTTTTTATTTCCATCCAAAACTTAACCTAGTAAGATATTACTTAATTGAACGCCACTACATATGGATGAATCTATGATAAATTTTTCAAATAACTCAATTCTGGTTGAGAATTACTTCAACAACCAATCAAAATTATTAAGCTCAATAATATTAATCGTAACGGGCACAGTTTTATTAACCCTGTCAGCAAAGATTGCCGTGCCATTTTATCCAGTCCCGATGACTTTACAAACACTACTTGTTTTATTTATCGGCCTTACCTATGGTCGAATATTAGCTCCATTGACAGTAGCTTTATACTTATTCCAAGGTGCCATTGGGCTACCCGTATTTGCAAATGGTGGTGGGGTAGTTTATCTACTTGGACCAACGGGAGGATATTTAATTGGGTTTCTTGTCGCAGTTATTATTTTGTCTCATTTATCAAATATTGGGTGGAATAGGAACTATGCGCTTACCCTAGTATCATTAATGGTTGGAACCATAACAATATTTTCATGCGGGCTTTTGCAGTTATCGATTGTGTTAAACAAGACAATTGCCGATAGCATGTTATTAGGTTTGACGCCATTCATTTATGGTGAAACTTTTAAAATATTAATTTTACTGGTGCTAATTCCACTCGTATCAAAAAAAAATGTGTCATAAGATTACAGAATAATCAATGCGGAAAGTTCAAATTGCACCATCTATACTCTCAGCAGATTTCTCAAATCTTGAGAGTGAAGTCCGGTCCATTGAAAAAGCTGGAGCAGACATGCTTCATATCGATGTGATGGACGGACATTTTGTAAATAATATTACATTTGGCCCAAGCTTAATTAGTTCTATACGTGACAAAACGGAGCTTCCATTCGACGTCCATCTTATGATTGACCCAGTAGTTAAATATATCAATGATTTTGCTGATGCGGGCGCTGATGTAATTACCGTTCACTTGGAAATTAAAGATGATTTATTCGAAGCAATTGAGCTGATTCATTCATTAGGAAAAAAAACCGGTATTGCCATAAATCCTGAAACTGCGATTAATGAGATTTTACCTTTTATCGATATTATTGATCAGATAATTGTCATGTCAGTACACCCTGGCTTTGCAGGTCAATCTTTTATAAAAGAGTCAATAGACAGAGTCCAAGCTTTGAAGGCTATTATTGGAAGTAGAAATATTATGCTTGAGGTTGACGGAGGTGTAAGTCCATCGTGTTCTCAAGATTGCATAGATGCCGGATGTGATATTCTTGTTGCTGGATCTTCTATTTTTAGCGCAAATGACTACAAAGTAATCATTAAAGAGATCATAGGATCTTAGTTTCAATACAAATCTATTTGGTACTCTTGCGGAGCTAGTTCTCTACATATTTCTCCATCTTTTATTAGTAAAAATTTACTCACGAAATCAACTGCTTCCGCGGGCGTGTGGATGGACATAATAATTGTAATATTTTTTTCTTCTCTTATTTGATTAATGAGTTCGAGCATTTCAATTCTTAGATTTGGATCTAATTGGCTAAAGGGTTCATCCAGTAAGAGGATTTTTTTATCAGAAGACATTACTCTACCAAGTGCGACTCTTTGCCTTTCCCCCCCTGATAATTTTCCAATACTCGAATGAATTTTATTACTCAAATTTAAATATTCAATTATCTCATAAATTTTTTCTTTTTCATTATCATACAATTTAAGGTTTGGCTTAATGGCAATTGCAATATTTTGATAAACGCTTAAATGCGGAAATAAATTATTTTCTTGAAATAGGGAAGAGACTGGTCTTTTTGACGCTGGATAATCACTCATATCCATATTATTAACTAATAGTGCGCCCGCATCTGGCGATACAAAGCCGGCAATCAAATTTAAAAACGTTGATTTACCCGCGCCACTTTTCCCGATTAATCCAATCCACTCATTTTTATTTATTTCAACGGTAAATTTGGCCCTAAAGTTCCCTAACTGAACAGTTATATCTTCGAGCTTAATCATCCTTTTCTCCTAGAAAATATTCAGAGATAAATATTATTGTTAATACAAGAATTAATAAAACAAATATACCAGCTGAGGCATTATCCATTCTATATGAGCCCAAGCTTTGATAGATATATAATGGCAAGGTCCTTATCTCTGTAGATCCAAATAGAGATATAAGTCCAAGATCACCCATTGATAGGGTAACG
Organism: Rhodobiaceae bacterium; assembly: GCA_002699615.1. GTDB lineage: Bacteria > Pseudomonadota > Alphaproteobacteria > Rhizobiales > TMED25 > TMED25. The sequence continues at coordinate 2,697 of PAAM01000025.1, forward strand.
GCCACAGCAAATGCAGTAGCAAATGATCCTTTCAAAAGCGGTAATTCGTACTTTAACAATCTGATTATACCCTTAATATTATGCGCAAGAAATAGCTTATCGTACATATATGATACCCTTAAATATTCTGGTCCAATAATCCTTAATGTGAAAGGTATTACGGTTAAAGAGTTTATTCCAATAATAATATAGGGAGCAATTTCCTGTATATTATACATATTCCTAAGGGATAAAAAAATACCAGTTCCAAGTAAAATTGGTGGTAAAATTAATATTAGATTTCCAGATAATTCCAACATATTTGCTAACCATTTTATCTTATATGTAATGATTAATTTTTTAATTGTTATTAAAAACATGATTGAAATTACTATTGAAATTATACCTGATGATAAGCCAAGTATAAGTGTCCAATAAATTGAGTTTAGCAAGCCTGGATTTGCAAAGATATTATGGTAACTAAAAGCTTTGAGACACGAAATAATTAATGCCAGGATTGGAAGAAGGAATATAAATAAAGCAACAATAAGCATTATAGCGTCGTAAATGATAGCTTTTCTTGACTCTATATTTGGACTATTGAGCTTGAGTTTAGTATAGGGCTCAATATTGAAACTCTTTGTGAACGATAAAATTACGAAAACAATACAACTCGCAATGAATATTTGAATAATCCCAAGTGAGACGGCACGGTCAATGTTGAATTCAATCTTCAGGGCATAATAAAGAGCGACTTCAATTATTGAATATTTTGGACCGCCACCTAAGATTAGAACGACAATAAAGCTTGTGAAGCACAAAGAAAATATTATTGCTGCGGTTATAAATAAGTTATGTCGAATCGCGGGCCACTCAATAACTGTGAATATATTCCAACGATTGAAATTATTCTGAATTGCAATTTTCCAAAGTTCAGGTGGTACGCTGTTAAAGGAGAAGAGTATAATTCGTATTGCAAATGGTACATTAAAAAATATATGAGCCAATAATATTCCATTCATTCCATATATATATTCTAGTTTTTTATATCCAAATAGAACCGATATATCAGAAAACCAACCTGAAACTCCGTGAAGTTTTATAATTGCGAAAACACCAATTATTACTGGTAGCACAAAGGACAGCCAAGCAAGTGATAAGATCAATTTAATTGCCCTATATTGCGTATATTTTCTCACTGATAGGGCAAGAGGTAGGGCAATAAGTATACTCAATAATGCTGATAGCAAGGACTGGTAAATAGTAAACGAGATTATTCTTTGTATATAATCATCTCTAAGTATCTTCCACATAAGTTGAACATTAGCATATTCAAGTATGCCAGATATAGATATGGTAATCAGTGACAGAACCAGGACTGAAGCAATCAATCCTGGCAATAACCATCGGTATTTCTCTATCTGAAACAAGCTATAAAGCTCGCATTTATTTGCTCAAGCTTTCTTCCCATTCCCTAATCCATTTTTCATTATTTAAATATATTTCTTCGGATTTTAGTCTTAATGGTTTTTCAACATCAACCAACTGTTCAAACGCACTTGATAATAAGACATCATCTAGAACGGGATACATCCATTGGGTTTCAGGTATTATATTTTGAGCATCTTCTGATATTAAAAATGATAAAAATTTATTCGCAAGTTCATCATTGCCATTATTAGCTAACTTTGCAGCAACTTCAATTTGTTCATAGTGACCCTCTGAAAACTTTGCAGCTTTATAAGTAGCATCATTTTCGTAAGTAATATGATAAGCTGGAGAAGTTGTATAGCTCAACACCATATCGGCTTCCCCATCTAAAAATAGGCCATATGCTTCACTCCATCCCGGGGTAACTGTTAAAATATTTGAATTTAATTTTTCCCATATTTGCGCAGCTTCATCAGCATATATTTTTTTTATCCATAAAAGTAGACCAAGTCCAGGCGTTGAGGTTCTTGGATCTTGAATAATAATACTTAAATCACTTTCTAAGAGCTCATTAAAGTTGGTAGGAGGGTTTTGAGTTTCTGCAGAGTTGTATATAAATGAAAAGTATCCAAAATCGTATGGCACAAATACATTATCCGTGAACCTATCACTAATATTTAAACTCTGGAGATCCAGTAAGTGATCATCAAACAGGCCAGTCATTTTTGCCTTATGGATAAGATTTGAGTCGAGCCCCAATACTATATCTGCATTTGTATTTTTACCTTCATACATCACTCTTGTAAGAATTTCAACGCCATCTGAAAGACCAACAAATTCAAGATCACACTCACAGAATTCCTCAAATTTTGTTTCAATGGCCGGTCCTGGCCCCCATTCAGCTACAAATGAGTCATATGTGTAAACCACTAGTTTATTAACCTCAGATTGTGCAGGTATAAGTGATAAGTATAAGATTAGCAGAGTTTTTGTTATTAGTTTCATTGTTGTCCCTTCTTGTTGTTTATTGGGACTGAAATTAATATCACCTCAATCCCTACGCCGGTATTATCCGTATCAGGTTCATCGGGTTAGCTTAGTAGCTTCTCAGTTAAAACACCCCGTTGAGTTGTTTATATTATAAATATTTTTTTTTAATTGTCCATTCTTTCATACCGTATTTAATTTGATAAGTATAAGAGTAGTGTATATTAATAGCTATGGATTTATTTTTTATTGTTTGTTTTTTTGCTGGGCTATTAAGTTTTTTATCCCCATGCGTCTTACCAATAGTCCCTTCATACCTATGTTTTCTTACTGGATCATCATTGGAAGAAATTCGCGTATCTGATACCATCAATAGTCATCGACCTATACTTATACGTTCAATTTTTTTCGTTCTAGGGTTTTCGCTAATATTTATTGGTCTGGGTGCGTCAGCAACTTTGCTGCGTCCGATTTTAAATTTCAATATCATTATTTTTGATCAAAATATAAATCTGCAAAAAATTGCGGGTCTCATAATCATACTTTTTGGTCTTCATTTAATTGGAGTCTATAAATTTCAATTCTTAAATAGGCAACTTAGTATAGATATAGGCATAAAGCGTAAAGGTATCGGTATTTCATTTTTGATGGGAACCGCTTTTGCATTTGGTTGGACGCCTTGCATAGGTCCTATTTTATCAACAATCCTTACCCTTGCAGCAGTTGAAGAGACCATAACTGAAGGAGTCATATTACTTACATTTTATTCTCTTGGGTTGGGGATCCCCTTTATAATAAGCAGTTTTTTGGTTAATGGCCTAATCCAATTTATAAAAAATTTCAAAAAAAAATACTACTATGTGGAAATTAGCATGGGGGTGGTCATGTTATTTACTGGTATAGCGTTTATTTTTGGGTGGATTGAGGAAGGCGCTTTTTATTTATTGGAGAATTTTAGTATTTTATCAAAGTTTGGGATTTAATTTTGAAAAAATAGTAATTAGGTTATTATTAGTGAGCAATTTATTATGTTGGAAAACACAGAAAATCATCCGAAAATAAAATTTGGTAAAACAGGCGTACTCATTATCAATCTTGGTACACCCGATGGTACAGATTTTTGGTCCATTAGGAGATATTTAAAAGAATTCTTGAGTGATCGTCGTGTGATAGATATTAATCGGTATTTATGGTGGCTAATTCTGAACTTAATAATTCTGACATTTAGACCAAAAAAAACTGGAAAAGCTTATAAAGAAATTTGGAACTATGATAAAAATGAGTCCCCGTTAAAAACTTATACAAGGTCACAAGCTCAGCTATTATCAGAGAGATTTAATGATACTATAGTCGATTGGGCTATGCGATACGGTAACCCCTCAATTAGTGATCGCCTAAAATCTATGCGTGAAAAGGGGGTTGATAGGTTATTAATTTTACCATTATATCCACAGTATGCAGCAGCAACAACAGCTACTGTTAATGATAAGGTATTTGCGGAACTATCCAAAATGCGATGGCAACCTGCGATAAGAACATTACCACCATTCTATGATAATAATGAGTACATAGATAAATTAAACAAATCAATAAATCAACATCTGGGAACATTAAAGTGGGAACCTGATCGTATTTTAACATCTTATCATGGGCTTCCAAGAAGGTATCTCGACTTAGGTGACCCTTATCATTGTCATTGTCACAAGACTACGCGCCTTTTGAAGGAGATGAATAAAAAATACTCCGAAAAAATTATACTATCTTTTCAATCGAGGTTTGGAAGAGAGGAGTGGCTGAAACCATACACGGAAGAAACTGTTATTGGACTTGCAAATGATGGCGTTAAAAAACTTGCTATATTGTCACCTGCATTCTTTTCTGACTGCGTTGAAACATTGGAAGAACTTAACATAGGTATCCAAGAAGTGTTTATTGAAAATGGTGGAGAAGAATTCACACTTATTCCATGCCTTAATGATAGTAAGGATGGTATTGATTTATTAGAATATCTTATAAAGAATGAGCTGCAGGGATGGATGTAATCTAGAGGGCCGAAATATTAATTAGATCATGAAGATGTATGATTCCCATAGGCTTTCCATCCTCAAGCACAAACAAGCTTGTAATTTTTTTTTTATTCATCAAAGATATGGCTGACGATACAGTAATTTTTCCAGAAATGGTAACAGGTTTTCTTGTCATAATATCTTTAGAATCCCTGCCAAGTATGTCACCAGATAGGCATCTTCTTAGGTCACCATCTGTAATTATTCCTACCAGATTTCCATGAGCGTCTGTGAGGCCAATACACCCAAAACGCTTTTCTGTCATTATCACAAGAGCTTCTGACAAAGTTGCATCTTGACTTGCAAGTGGTATTGCATCGCCCGAATGCATCACGTCTTGAACCGAAGAGAGTCGGGCACCGATTTTTCCAGATGGGTGTAAAGATTTAAAATCATCTTTGCTAATACCTTTTTCTGTCATCAAAGTGATTGCGATTATGTCACCCAGAGCTAGTTGCATTGTAGTAGAAGTGGTGGGCGCTAGGTCATGTGGACACGCTTCAACAAAATTCGGTAAAATAATTGGAACATCTGATTTTTTTGATATAAGGCTATCCCTATTTGCTGTTATTGAGATAATTTTTATATTATTATTTTTTGCAAATAACACTATGTTTCGAAGTTCGATTGTTTCTCCAGAATTTGATATGAGAAATAAAATATCATTCTCTTTTAATAAACCAAGATCGCCATGACTAGCTTCTGTACCATGCAGGAAAAGTGATGACGTTCCCGTAGATGTGAGGGTCGCGGCAATTTTATTTGCAATCATTCCACTTTTTCCAATACCCGAAAGAACTACATTACCTTCTTTTTTTTTAATAAGATCGATGGCTTCCATAAGTTTGTCTCCGAGTGTGCTTGATAATTCATCAAATATGGATGCTAGGCCGGACAGTTCTTTTTCAGCTATCCCCATCATAAGTTCTAATCTTTTATTTTGCATAGTATTCTCAATCAAATATTCATGTTAAGTAGAACAAACTATAATCATTTTTAAAAATTAGTAATCCCAATTTTTATACATTCGGATTTTGTTTGAATATGTGTTATTTTATATATTTTTTTACTAAATAATAGATAAAATTTTGTGAACAATATATCACAAGTTGGTAACATCTACGCTTACTTCAATTTATAAAAAAATCATTTGTTTATTAAAATCAATCTAGTAGAAAATATTTTGAAAAACGATGTACAAAGTGGTATCTTATTGAGAAAATAATCACTTAAGCCCTATGCACAATACAAACTATTGAGGATTTGATGTTAGCGAGAAATATTCCTGGAGTTGCTCTTGCATTATTAATTGCTTATGTAGGTGCAAAATCGAGCCATTTCATCGGCGTGAATTTACTTGGCTTCACAAAAAGTCCAATATCATCAATAATGCTCGCAATTATATTTGGTATTTTACTTGCGAATATAATTAATCTGCCCAAGCGCTTCGAAGATGGTTTTAAATTTTCTATCAAATATATATTAAGGCTTGGAATAATATTGTTAGGTATTCGATTAGGCCTTTTGGATATACTTAAGATTGGAATAATTGGGTTACCAGTAATTGCATTATGTATTATATCGGCTCTACTAATCGCAAATTATTTATCAAAATCACTCAACATTTCAACAAAGATGGGCTCATTGATTGCAGTCGGAACAGGTATTTGCGGAGCAAGTGCCATAGTGGCAACCGCACCAGCAATAGATGCAAAAAAGGAAGAGGTAACTTACGCAATCGGTGTAATAACTGTTTTCGGGATTATTGCAATGCTAAGCTATCCTTTTTTAGCACATTTTATTTTCGATGGGGACGAATTATATATTGGGCTATTTTTAGGGACATCTATTCACGAAACGGCCCAAGTTGCGGGATCAGGTTTAATTTACTCGACCCAATTTGACTCTCCTAAAACGCTGGATATAGCAACTGTAACAAAACTTGTGAGAAATACATGTATGGTAATTGTGATTCCGGTTGTAAGCTATATATATTACCGAAACCAAAAAGATAAATCAGAGGTCAATAAAACATCAATTTTAAATATTTTCCCCTTCTTTATATTTGGATTTATTGCGATGGGGATTATAAGAACAATTGGTGACTACGGCATTGAAAATACCAATTATGCTTTTATGTTCTTTGAAGTATCGGCATGGGAGCAAATAATATATTTTATTAAATCTTCAGCAGAATACCTGCTCGCAATTGCGATGGCAGCTGTAGGCTTAAGCACAAACATATCGTCATTAAGAAGCCTAGGCTTAAAGCCACTTTATGTTGGGCTAATAACAGCCTTGAGTATTGGTATATTTAGTATTGCATCAATTTATTTAATAAATATCTTAGGGATATCAATTTAACTTTTTATTCAGTTGTAATGTACATTTATATAATTCAAACTTTTTAAGATAGGAGAAAAATGCGTTTAATAACATATAAGAACAGAAGGGATAAGGCCACTTATGTTGGTGTTTTGGTTAATAACGATTTAGAGGTAGTTTCACTCTCTGATAATGGTTTTCCATCAGATATGAATGAAATTGTGAGGTTAGGAAGTAGTGGATTGACCAAATTCAGAGAATTACTTGATACTAATCCCAAAACCCTTTCAATCTCTGAGATAGATCTCTTGGCGCCAATACCAAGACCGCTAAGAAACATCATGTGTGTAGGCAAAAACTATCATGATCACGCAAAAGAATTTTATGGGTCCGGGTTTGACTCAAGTGGGAAAAAAGCTGTTGCTGATTTTCCAGTAATATTCACAAAAGCAACATCATCCGTAATTGCTACAGGCGATGAAATAATTCTTGCAAATGATTACACAAATACAACAGATTATGAGGGGGAACTTGGCTTAGTGTTGTCAAAAGGGGGGAAAAATATAAAAGCAGAAGATGCATATGATTATATATACGGATATACCATTATCAACGATGTCTCAGCTAGAAATATACAAAAACAGCATGAGCAATGGTTTATCGGAAAAAGTCCTGACACATATTGTCCTATGGGTCCCGCAATAGTCACTTCAGACGAAATTGGTGATGTCACAAAATTAAAATTAATGACCAAAGTTAATGGAGATGTGAGGCAAGACTCAATTGTTGAAAGATTAATATTTGATATTCCAACCCTAATATCAACAATTTCAAAAACTATGACGTTAGAGATTTGTGATATCATTGCGACAGGTACACCAGCGGGTGTTGGCATTGGTTTTGAGCCACCAATTTACCTTAAGACAGGTGATCACGTGGAAGTCATGATTGATAAGATTGGTAAAATAGAAAATAGCGTAAAATAGGGTATTTTTCAAAAAAATATATATAAAACAGATACTTACAGAATCTTTTGTTTCCAAATTTTATCAATTGTATTCGCTCGATGGTAGCGTTCTGGGTAAAGCTTAGATATGATAATTTGGGCTAATTTGACACATTGATCCCGATTTTTTGGTCTTTCAAATAGGTTGTTATGCAAGTTGAGTTGTGTATGACAGTCTATAATCTTTTTCATTGATGTTTTTGGCTCCTCAATCGCCGCGAGCTCAGTTATATCTGACCCGGTAACCTCAGCACTCCAAATCTCTGTGGAAGTTATTTTTTCCGTATCTTTATTTATCTGAATAACAACATGATCTGTGTCTTTGGTTTTTGACTGCCAAACTTTTTTGCATACATCAAGAATTACTAATTTCTCTCTCTTAGAGTATTTTTCTTTTCTTCCAGAGCCTACTCTTTTTCCACCTGATGCCATAAACTTTCTCAAGTCTGATAAACGTTATGATAATAAATATATTAAACACCTTAAGTAAGGCTTAATGATTTTATAGAGATGCATATGGTCATTGAAATTTAGAAGAATATCTTGTACCAATTCATAAAGAGTTTTAAAATACAAAAATAATGGGCGCGTAGCTCAGTGGGAGAGCACTACGTTGACATCGTAGGGGTCACAAGTTCAATCCTTGTCGCGCCCACCAACATGAAATGTATAAAATGGAAGAATACGAAGTTTTAGAATATTTTGATTTTTTACAATCCCTTGCTGACGCATCAGCAAAGATAACTCTAAATTATTTCAGGCAAGAAGTACATTTTAATAATAAGAATGTGAACTCAAATAAATTAGATCCAGTCACAATAGCCGATCAAAAGGCAGAGGAAGTTATTCGTGGTCTAATATTAAAAAAATATCCTGAACACTCGATTATTGGTGAAGAGTTTGACACAGTTGAGGGTGATCCAAATTATAGATGGTTTATCGATCCCATAGATGGCACAAAATCATTTATCACTGGAATTCCACTTTGGGGGACTCTGATTGGCCTCGAAGTCAATGGTGTCCCCGAATTAGGAATTATTGATCTTCCAAGTACTAAAGAGAGATATCTGGGATCAAATTCTTTAAAAAGAGCGATACGTGTTACAGACGGTATAATCGAGAATGTGGTAACGTCTAGTGAGAAAAATTTAACAAATTTAAAGTTTGGTTACACATCGGAAGAGATGTTTGATGATCTGAGATCAAGAAAAATACTAGACAAAGTGAATCAAGAAGTAGGAATGACCCGAACGGGGGGAGATTGTTTTTTTTACAGTCTATTATCATCAGGGTATCTTGATTTAATAATAGAGAATAATCTCAAACCATTTGACATAGTTCCGATTGTGCCCATTGTCATCGGTGCTGGAGGTAGAATATCAAACTGGGAGGGAGAGAGTTCCTACACAGACGGAAACATCATTGCAAGTTGTAACGATTCGGTTCACAATCAAATACTTGAAATTATAAATAGCGTGTAAGTTTCAGCTAGAAAAATATTCTAGATCCTGTGCAGTTGCCTGCCACGCAGTGTTTGTGGGCCAGTTTTTAGTGCGTGAAACCATCGATTCCCCATAACGAACACGGAATAATATTGTTCTGTCTTCCCCGGTCGTGAATTCGTGCAGTTCACCTTTTGGATGTACAACAAAACAACCTTTTTTTATTTCCAATTCTTCGTTTTCAGTTCGCATGATACCTCCGCCCTCATAACAAAAATAAATTTCTACAGCTTCTGGATGGCAATGGTTTGGGCTAACTTGGCCAGGCTCCCAGCACGCAATTGACACATCTCCTTGATCATAAAAACCAAGTTTTTTTTCAACATGAACAATTGGATTAAATTCCTGTTCAATTTCAAAATCAAAGGACTCCATAAAATACTCATTTTTCAAAATTAGGAGATGAAACTCTAACAGAAAATAAAAATAAAACAATGCTACTTGAATTATTTTTTACAATAACCAACTTAAGTAATGCAGATGCCTAATTGGGTCTGCTTAAAATTAACATGTTGCTCAAAGGAGGATATGATATGATGCACACATTTGATTTAACACCATTATATAGAACTTCAATCGGCTTTGATAGACTAGCTCAAATGATTGATACTATAGATCCCAAAATTCCTACAGGGTATCCACCATACAATATTGAAAAACTTGACGAAAACAAGTACGGCATCACAATGGCCGTGTCTGGTTTCGATGAAAGTGATCTCAACATTGATGTAAAGGAAAACATCTTATCCGTGACCGGAGATGTATCCAAGGATGATAACAAGGAGTACCTTCACAAAGGAATTGCGACCCGAAACTTTGAAAGAAGCTTTAGGCTCGCCGATTATGTTGAAGTTGAGTCCGCAAACCTATTAAACGGTTTACTTAACATCATACTTGTAAGGGAATTACCCGAGGCAATGAAGCCAAGGAAAATTGAAATATCTACAAGTAAAGTAATTGAAGGATAATTTCAAATGTGGTGGAATAGAAATATTTCACCACATAAATTAATACCTCGTGATTAATTCAGACAAATCATATATCTCGTCGTCTGTTGTGTTATATGAAGTCACCAACCTTATAAATTTTGATTTATCATCAATATTTCTTTTGTTCAATGATACCTTTGTCCATTCATGAAATTTAATATTATTCTTTTCCAGATATTTTTCCAATTCATTAGGAATTAAAATAAATACTTCATTTATCTCTCTTTCCCAAGGTATCTTTATGAAGTCAAATTTTTTTAATTCTCCGCTTAATTTACTCGCTTGATCATTTGCTTTTTTTGCAAGCTCTAGCCAAAGATCATTCTCAAGATAGCCAACAATCTGCGCTGATAGATATCTCATTTTTGATAGCAGATGTCCGGATCTCTTTAAATATTGATTCATATTTTCGCATAGACTTTTGTCGAAGAACAAAACCGCTTCAGCCGATAAGGTTCCATTTTTTGTTGTCCCGAATGATAATACATCAACACCCAACCCCCAAGTTAGATCTGATGGATTTTTATTTGTTGCGGCAACTACATTTGCAAAGCGTGCGCCATCCATATGAATATTTAAATTTTTCTGTTTTGCTATTTTAAAAATACGGTCAATCTCTTTTTCTGTATAGATTGTCCCGCATTCCGTTGCTTGCGATATGCTTAAGCTTGATGCGACCATATCAAATTTATCACTGGGATGACTGGATATATATCTACTCAAATCTTCAGCAATAATTTTCCCTTCCGTGGTTGAAATCGGAAATAGTTTAGCGCTATTTGAAAAGAACTCTGGCGCATTACATTCTTCTAGATATATGTGACTGTCTTCACCACAAAATATTGTGCCAAAGGGAGGTGTGATATTTGATAGCGCAAGAGAGTTTGCTGCAGTGCCGGTTGAGACAAAAAAAGAGGATAAATCCTTATTGAAGGTTTTTGACAATAGATCGCATGCCTTTTTGGTCAACTGATCGCCACCATAAGAAGAAATAGTCCCCTTATTTGCATCTACAAGAGCATTAATTATTTGGTCTGGAACGGAGTGTACATTATCACTTCTAAAATCAATCATAATTAAGTATCATTCATATTAAGGTGGTTTGAAAAAAATTGTTCTTCAGCGAAGCGGCATTTATCAATAGTATCCTTCATTCGAAAACCGTGACCTTCAGTCTCAAATAGATACATCTTTGCATCAATACCATTTAAAATCAATTGATCATATATTTTCTTTGTTTGGCTCGGGTTTACAACCTTGTCTTTCATCCCTTGAAAAAATATTATTGGGGTTTTTATTTTTTCAATTTTTAATATTGGCGATCTGGACTGCAACAGATTTTCAAGATTCGATTTGTTTTCATTAAGACCTATAAGACTATTTGTATAACCAGACTCAAATTTGTGCGTGTCTTTTAAAAGACCTCCAAGATCACTGACCCCATAATAACAACTTGCACATCCCACATCAATATCTTCACACAAACTATTAAGTAAGGTAAAACCTCCAGCACTTGATCCTTTAAGTATGATTTTTTTTGGATCATAGAAACCCATTTCTGTTAAGTAATTTATTACATCAATAACGTCCTGTGTATCGTAAATACCCCAGTTACCATCTAGGGTTTTCCTGTAATCTATTCCATAATTTGTACTCCCTCTATAGTCTATTTCAATGAAGCCAAACCCTCTATCTCTCCAGTATTCCCTCTCTTTTGAATAAGTATAGTTTGAGCAGCTTGTTGGACCACTGTGTATCTTTATAATGGCAGCGCCATTTTCTTTTCGGTCATTGGGTTTAAAATGATTGATATAGCATTCATTAACACACTCTTTTTGATATGTCTCTCTGCTCACATTTATTTTTTTGGGTGGAAGTATAACTGTATTTAAATAAAATATTTCATCACTAAAATTTTCTGTTGAACCTGAGAATATAATAAAATTATCTTTCACGCAAAATTGGTCAGATATAAAATTAAAGTCATACTCAGCAAATTTATTTTCAATTATATCGATAACAATCTGTTTCATGCGTCCCTCCTTCCAACCAGATGCAAAAATCAATTGATCACTTATTATTTTGTAACTTGATAGCCCCGTCACCCATAATGGTTTCATAAGATCAACCGGCAAATCAGTAATTAGATCTTTACCATTATCGTCGTACCTGAATAATTTTCCACTATCAAAATCTTCACAAACATAAATGATATCATCCCCGTCCCATTCAGGCTGAAAAATGGAGCGACCAAGCCCACCATCTATTTGCTGCATATCACCGACGACTCCCTGGGCTGAAAGAGCTACTGAAATAAGCTTTGAGGCCTCCCACGGCATGAAAGGTAGATCCCATTCAAGCCATAATAATTTTAATCCATCACTTGATATTTTCAAATTTGAATAGAAAGATGCTCCTTCTATTATTTTTTTTACACCATAATTAGCATCCTCAAGGTTTAAATATGCAATGTAATTGATGGGATACTTACTACCGTTACCATTGCCATCCTCAACAACAAAGTAAAGATGATTTTTATATGCTGCAATTTCACCAATTTTAACTTTTCGCAGGTTGGTAATTTTAGTTATTTTTTTATTTTCAATTTGGTAAATATTCTGATCATCGCTGTTTACGAAAAAAATTTGCTTTTCATCAACATGGTATGGTATCCCGCCATATTCATGTATTTTGCTTTTTACATTAAATTCGTTGCGAGTTAAATTAATTGAGTGCGAGTCTTCAAAATTGTATTGGATTATTGAAGATAAGCCACCTTTACCTGTATCTGTCTCAATCCAATATATATATTGGGAATTTGATAGAGGGTAATTTTTTTTGGATAGCTTTTGCGCATAGTTAATTTCATATTCAGATGCATGATCACGAGATATGCCATCACCCTTGTGTTTTTCTGTTAGATTCTTCATTGTAATTATTGAGCATAGTATAAAATAGGCTCAAGGCGAATAAATTAATCTATTTTTTTAAGGAATATAATCTAGATTTTTTGATATAAATTATTATATAAAACGTATATCTGTTATACTAATTTGCAGTAATTTTAAGAAATCGGTATTTAATGTTTAGACANGTAAAAAATAATGTAAAAGAAACAANTGATAAAGGNTTNTATGACCCTAAGAACGAGCATGATGCCTGTGGCATCGGGTTTGTTGCAAATATCAAAAATAATAGATCACATCAAATTGTCAAAGATGGGCTATCAATACTCGCAAATTTAGTTCACCGTGGTGCTGTTGGCGCTGATCCAAAAGCTGGTGACGGATGTGGAATACTAACNCAGATACCCGATGATTTTCTCCGAAAAGTGATGGCCGATACAGGGATCGATTTGCCACCAGTTGGGCATTATGGTGTTGGTAATTTATTTCTTCCGAAGAATAAAGTGAAAAGAGAAAAATACCTTGCTCAAATAAAAGACATAGTGAATGGTGAAGGTCTGGAAATAATAGCTTTAAGAAATATTCCAGTTAACAACGAGGGCCTCGGTTACTCGGTAAAACCAACAGAGCCTCATCATCTGCAAATGTTTGTTCATGCACAAGATATAGATATCAGCACAGATACACTAGAAAGAAAGTTGTATGTTGCAAGAAAGAATATTTATCGTATTTTTCTAGGTAAGCAAACAAGTCCCATTGAGGATTTTTATATGTGCTCACTTTCTTCTAAAACATTATTATATAAAGGCTTGTTGTTATCAGATCAACTTGCCGATTATTTTCTTGACTTGAAGGATGAGTCTTTCAAGTCTGCGCTAGCACTAGTTCANCAGAGATTTTCAACAAATACGTTTCCAACATGGAGTCTGGCCCAGCCTTTTAGAATGATATGTCACAACGGTGAAATTAATACATTGAGAGGAAATGTGAATTGGTTAAAAGCACGTTTGGCATCTCTTAAGTCAGACTTACTTGGGGATGATATTAAAAAAATATGGCCGATCGTTGTGGATGGTCAGTCAGACTCCGCCAGCTTTGATAATGTCCTAGAGCTTCTTGTAAATAGTGGCTACTCGATTTCACACGCCATGATGACAATGATCCCAGAAGCTTGGACNGGAAATGATATTATGCCCAAAAACAGAAAAGCCTTCTACGAGCATCAAGCNTCAATGATGGAGCCGTGGGATGGACCGGCNGCAATGGCATTTACTGATGGAACTCAAGTTGGTGCCACCCTTGATAGAAANGGTCTTAGACCTGCTAGATATTTCATCACAGATGATGATAGGGTTATTTTATCTTCTGAAATGGGGGTGCTACCTATTGATGAAGAAAATATTGTTGAGAAGTGGAGATTACAACCAGGGAAGATGCTTCTTATAGACCTAGAAAAAGGTGAAATAATTTCTGATGATAAGCTTAAAGATGATATGGCTAATGCTCATCCATATCAAGATTGGCTTTCAAAGAGTCAAGTTATCCTAGAGGATCTTCCAGCAGTTGGTGAAGTAAAACAATTCGTAAATAAAGATATACTGAGCCTTCAAAANGCCTTCGGATATACACAAGAAGACCTTAAATTCTTGCTATCTCCAATGGTTGCAACTGGACAAGAGGCAATTGGCTCAATGGGTAATGATGTTCCGATCTCTTCCTTATCAGATAAATCCAAATCACTATTCACCTATTTTAAACAGCTATTCGCACAAGTAACAAACCCTCCAATAGATCCAATCAGAGAAGAATTAGTTATGTCACTTGTATCCTTTATTGGTCCGAGACCGAATCTTCTCGATCCGCACAAAAACTCATCATTAAAAAGGCTTGAAGTGAGGCAGCCAATATTAACAAATGAGGATCTAGAAAAAATAAGATACGTCAGTGAATTATCTGAAAATTATTTTCGAGCTATAACACTTGATATTACGTTTGGTAATGAAAATCCTCAAGTAAATCTCTCTGAAATAGTTCAAAAGCTATGCGAAAAAGCGGTGAAAGCAGTAGAGGACGGTCACAACATCATAATTCTATCTGATAGGTTTACGAATGACTCCCGAGTTCCAATACCTTCACTTCTGGCAACCTCTGCAGTACATCATTATTTGATCAAAAAAGGACTGAGAACATCTGTCGGGATTGTTGTTGAAACAGGAGAGGCTAGAGAAGTGCACCATTTCTGTACATTAGCAGGTTATGGCGCCGAGGCTATAAACCCATATTTAGCCTTCGAAACTACTGAACAAATTAGAGTTTCATTGGATGAAGAAATTTCAAAAGAAGAGTCTCAAATTCGTTTTATTAAGGCAATTGATAAGGGTATTCTTAAAGTCATGTCGAAAATGGGTATTTCAACATACCAATCATATTGCGGGGCACAAATCTTCGACGCTATTGGACTNGATGGAAGTGTCATAGACGCATATTTCACTGGCACACATTCTCAAATTGGTGGGGTAACAATTGATGACATTGCTAAAGAAACAATAGCGAGACATCAGACTGCTTATGATAGTCCAGATATTCTTAAGATTACGCTCGATGTCGGTGGAGAATATGCGCAAAGAAATAGAGGTGAAGACCATGCTTGGAATTACAATACAATAAGCTCACTTCAGCATGCTGTGCGGGGTAATGCCCAAGATGAATATAATAAATATGCAGCTGAAATTAATGAACAAGACAGGCGCTTGCTAACTATAAGAGGCCTAATGAAGATAAAAGAGGCCAAAGAAGATAATAGAAAGATTATAAAAATTGAAGAAGTTGAGCCAGCAAAAGAAATTGTAAAAAGATTNTCTACTGGCGCAATGTCCTTCGGTTCAATCAGCAGAGANGCACACACAAATCTTGCAATAGCTATGAATAGAATCGGTGGAAAATCAAANACTGGCGAGGGCGGCGAGGAAGTAGATAGATTTGTTCCATTAGAAAATGGAGATACCATGCGCTCTGCAATAAAGCAAGTAGCGTCAGGGCGTTTTGGTGTTACTGCCGAATATCTAACTAATGCGGATATGATTCAAATCAAAATGGCCCAAGGTGCAAAACCGGGTGAAGGCGGTCAGCTACCCGGTCATAAAGTGGATGCAATTATCGCAAAAGTAAGATACTCAACACCTGGTGTCGGTTTGATATCGCCACCACCGCATCATGACATATACTCAATTGAAGACTTNGCACAACTCATTTACGATCTGAAGAATGCAAACCAAGAAGCTCAAATCAGTGTAAAACTCGTATCTGAGGTTGGTGTTGGAACTGTTGCAGCAGGCGTTGCAAAGGCTAAATCCGATCATCTGACAATATCTGGTTACGAGGGTGGAACTGGAGCAAGTCCACTAACATCAATTAAGCANGCAGGNTCTCCGTGGGAAATCGGGATCAGTGAAACCCATCAAACTTTGGTTCTCAACAAGTTAAGAAATCGTATTACTGTTCAAGTAGATGGTGGGCTAAGAACTGGTAGAGATGTAATCATTGGAGCTTTACTAGGGGCTGATGAGTTCGGTTTTTCAACGGCGCCACTAGTTGCATCCGGTTGTATCATGATGAGGAAGTGTCATTTAAATACTTGCCCAGTTGGCGTGGCAACGCAGGATCCGGAGTTGAGAAAGAGGTTTACCGGTACGCCTGAGCATGTAATAAATTACTTCTTTTTTGTTGCAGAGGAAGTCAGAAAATACATGGCTGAAATGGGATTTAAGACATTCAATGAAATGATCGGTCAAAGCCAAATGCTNGATAAAAAGGATGTAATTGAGCAGTGGAAAGCGAAAGGAATAGATCTAAGTCGAATTCTTTACAAGCCTGAAACTAGCAAAAATGAAAAAGTCTATAAAACTGAGACCCAAGATCATAATCTTACTAGCGTGTTGGACAATGAACTAATTCGCCAGAGTGAGTCAGCAATCAAGGATCAAGAGCCTGTAATAATTGAAAAAGTAATAACCAATGTTGATAGATCAACTGGCGCAATGCTATCAAATCAAATCGCTAAAAAATATGGTCACAAAGGGCTACCAGAGGATACAATACACTTAAAATTAACGGGTACGTCTGGTCAAAGTTTCGGCGCNTTTGTATCGCACGGCGTTAAAATCGAGCTAATCGGTGAAGCAAACGATTATGTGGGAAAAGGCCTATCCGGTGGAAAACTGATTGTTTATCCGAATCCAAAATCAAAAATCAATCCAAACAAAAGTATGATTGTCGGTAATACTGTTCTCTATGGTGGTATCAGCGGTGAATGCTACTTTAGAGGGATAGCTGGGGAGCGTTTTGCGGTGAGGAATTCTGGTGCAATCGCAGTTGTTGAAGGAACAGGAGATCATGGCTGTGAATATATGACTGGCGGATGTATAGTCATACTCGGAGAGACAGGAAGAAATTTCGCAGCTGGTATGTCAGGCGGTGTTGCCTATGTATTAGACGAACTTGATAGATTTACGGAGAGATGCAACCTGTCAATGGTTGAACTCGAACCAATTATAGCAGAAGATGATTTACTAGAGAGGCTTCANCATCANGGNGGCGATCTTGAAACAAAGGGAAAAGTTGATATATTAAAGNCGATGACGAAATTTGATGCTGAAAGGATATACAAACTAGTTCAAAATCANTATAGTTATACAGGNTCTGATAAAGCAAAACAAATATTAGACAATTGGGATGAATTCTTGCCTAAGTTTGTTAAAGTGATGCCAGTTGATTATAGGCGGGCTTTGATTGAGATTGAAAAGCAAAAACTTGAATTAGTGAACTAAGGCAATAGGCTCGAAAGGTTATTTAATGGGAAAAGTTACCGGTTTTCTAGAAATTGATAGGCATGATAGGAAATACAAGCCTGCTGCTGATAGAGTAAGGAATTTCAATGAGTTTGTAATTCCTCTCAGTGACTCCGAAACAAAAAAACAAGCTGCGAGATGTATGGATTGTGGTATTCCATTCTGTCACAACGGTTGTCCTGTAAACAATCAAATTCCNGACTGGAATGATTTGGTTTACNCTGGAAACTGGGAAGAAGCCGCATCAAATCTTCANTCAACTAATAATTTTCCAGAATTTACAGGGAGAATTTGCCCTGCNCCATGCGAGGCATCGTGCACATTAAATATAACAGATGAGCCNGTAACAATTAAGTCAGTTGAATGTGCTATTGTAGATAAGGCATGGCAAAATGGCTGGATTAGACCCATCATATCCTCTGTCAAAACAGATAAAAGCATTGCAATAATTGGCTCAGGGCCAGCTGNACTTGCTGCCGCCCAACAGTTAGCCAGACAAGGGCATTCGGTTAGCGTTTTTGAAAAGAATTTAAAAGCGGGAGGATTACTTAGATATGGTATTCCAGATTTTAAAATGGAAAAACATCATATTGATAGGCGTGTAGAACAAATGAAATCTGAGGGTGTTAAGTTCCATTTTGGAAAAAATATCGGCGTAGATATTAGTATGGCAGAAATTGAAAACAACCATGATGCAGTAATATTAACTGGAGGTTCGGAAAAACCACGTGATTTACCAATTAACGGGAGAGATCTCATTGGAATTCATTATGCTATGGATTTTTTACCCTTACAAAATAAAGTTATTTCATACGAAATCTCAGATAATGAAAAATCAATCTCAGCGAACGGAAAGCATGTTGTTGTNATTGGTGGTGGAGATACTGGATCNGATTGCATTGGGACGTCCTTCAGACAAGGTGCNCTTTCAGTTACTCAGTTGGAGATTATGCCCGAACCACCCGAGAAAGAAAACAAAGAAATGACCTGGCCCAATTGGCCTTTGAAGATGAGAACTTCATCAAGCCAGGCTGAAGGAGCGGTGCGAGACTTTTCAGTTATGACCGATAGTTTTGTTGGGTCAAATGGGGTTTTAACCGGCCTGAATTGTATTAGAGTTGACGATAATCTTAAAAAAGTAGATAACTCTGATTTTAAAATTAAAGCTGACTTAGTTTTGCTAGCCATGGGTTTTGTACACCCAATTCACGAAGGTTTGCTAAAGCAAATAGGGGTTACATTGAACGAGAGAGGCAATGTTCAAGCAAATGATGATGACTATATGACAAGTATCGATAAAATATTTGTAGCCGGAGATATGCGGCGTGGTCAATCTTTAGTTGTTTGGGCAATAAGAGAAGGTCGCCAAGTTGCTCATTCTGTTGATAAGTTTCTTATGGGGCACACCAAACTTCCAAGGTAAGTTCAATAAACATTTCCTTGACTTTACATAAATTGCGAAATAATAGTAANTAGGGAAAAAAATGAAAGTAAAGAACTCACTTAAATCACTTAAAAGNAGGCATCGCGCTAANAGAGTTGTGCGACGTAANGGACGTCTTTATGTTATNAATAAAGTTAACAAACGTTTCAAAGCTAGACAAGGTTGATTGTAAAAAAGAATGGGAAATAAAGACCGAGATATTACCCATCCCTACAACATAATTAAAAAAAATAATACAAATATTCTCCTGGTGTGCGATCACGCTTCTAATCTAATACCACCAAAATATAAAAACTTAGGACTGCCGGAGAAATTATTATCTGAGCATATTTCATACGACATAGGAGCGGCTGGGCTTACGAAAAAAATGGCTAACTCGATGAATGCCCAAGCCATATTATCAAATTTTTCACGCTTGCTAATTGATCCCAACAGATCTGTTGATGACCCAACATCAATAATGTATTTTGCGGATAAGTTTATAATTCCTGGCAATCGGGGTATAAAAGATCAGGATATAAGCATAAGAGCGAAAGAGTTTTATAATCCCTATCATGAGAAGATTGAAGAAACTATAATTTCTCTATTGAACAATAGTTTTGTGCCGCTTTTGATCTCTCTTCATTCATTTACCCGAAAATTCAGAGATAGGATAAGAAAATGGGAAATATCAATTTTGTGGGACTCTGATGATAGAATATCAGCCCCTCTTATTGATTTACTTGAACGTGATAAAAAGTATGTAATAGGTAATAACCAGCCCTACAAAGGTTATTTAAGAGGTGATACATTATATACGCATGCTACATCAAGGGGGTTGCCACATGTTTTAATTGAGGTCAGAAATGACTTGATTACTGATGATAATGGCCAGGAAATAATTGCGAAATATCTGACAAAAAAATTAAGCCAAGTAATTGATGCAAATATAAAAAATATTAGTAAACTGAAGCAGTTTGGTACGAAATCATACTGATGGAGAAAGTCATGAATAATGAAGAAAAAATTAAAGCGGAAGTACTAGATAGGCTTATTGAACATTTGCGGAAAAGTACAGACTTACAAAACATAGATTTAATGGATCTTACGGGTTTTTGTAGGAATTGTCTTGCAAAATGGTATATGGAAGCCTCAACTAAGAACTCTATCCCTATTGGGTATGAGGACGCAAGGCAAGTGATATATGGAATGTCATATGAGGATTGGAAGAAAAAATATCAGAAATGATTATTTAAAAACTAATCAAAAGGCTGTCCCAATACGTTTAATTTTTAGAGGTTACAATGCTACAAAAAAAAGTTGGTACACTACCCGAATGGGATCTTACAGATCTTTATGATGCACCTGATAATAAAAAATTCTCCGCGGACATGAAGCAACTTAAAGAAATGGTTCATGAATTTGAAAAGGAATTCAAGAACGCCATTTTAATTCAAGACGCATCAGTCAGTGATAATGCAAAACGGTTAAAAAAATCAATAGTTGCATACGAAAATATTGCAAACGTAATGGGAAGATTATCTGGTTTTGCCACATTACACCACGTAACCGCGACAAATGATCCAGTGAGAACAAAATTTTATGGTGATACGCAAGTTAAAATCACTGAAATTTCAAATAAAATAATTTTTTTTGAACTTGAACTAAATAACTTATCAAATGAAATACTTGAAAAGCTGCTCAATGATAAAGTATTATCATCATATAGGACATGGTTTGAAAATATTAGGAAATACAAGCCGCATCAACTGTCTGACGAAGTTGAACAAATATTTCACGATAAAAGCGTGACGTCATTTTCTGCTTGGAATAGATTATTTGACCAAACAATGTCCAATATGAAAGTTGATATCGATGGAGACACGAAGAGCTTAGAAGAAGCATTAAATTACCTTTTATCTTCTCAAGAAAAGGACAGAAAAAATGCGTTTCTAAGTGTGACATTAAAGCTTAAAGAGAATATTTCACTATTCACACATATTATGAATACAATCTGCCAGGATAAGTCTATATCTGATAAGTGGAGGAAATATAAATATTCAGAGCAGTCACGACATCTCGCAAATAATATTGAACCTGAAGTTGTAGATGCGTTAGTCAATACAGTTGAGCTGAATTACTCAAATACTAGTCATAGGTATTATAAATTAAAATCAGAAATGCTCGGAAAGAAATATCTTGAAAGCTGGGATAGAAATGCGCCATTGCCTGAGGCAAAATCAAAAGAAATAAAATGGAATGATGCTAGAGATATTGTTATTGAGGCTTATGAGGAATTTTCTCCTGATTTGGCCAAAATTGTTAAAAGATTTTTTGATGAAAAATGGATTGATGCAAAAATTAAAGATGGGAAGGTAACAGGTGCTTTTGCCCATCCAGTAACAACAGATACGCACCCATATATCCTTATGAATTATCAGGGAAAACCACGTGATGTGATGACACTCGCCCACGAATTAGGTCATGGAGTACATCAAGTATTGGCATCAGATTTAGGACCACTTCTATCGGATACACCACTTACTCTTGCTGAGACCGCGAGTGTTTTTGGTGAAATGCTAACCTACAAAAAGCTTATAAAAAATACTGAAGATGAATTTGAGCGAAAAGTTTTGTTAGCATCAAAGATTGAAGACATGATTAATACTGTAATAAGGCAAATATCTTTCTTTAAGTTTGAACAATTGGTGCATCACAGCAGAAAAGATGGCGAGCTTACATCTGAGGATATAAATAATATTTGGCTAGAAACACAAACAGATAGTTTGGGTCCTTCGATCAAACTACATAAGCAGCATAAATATCTCTGGTCTTATATACCTCACTTTATTCACAGTCCATTTTATGTTTATGCATATGCATTTGGTGATTGTCTGGTAAATTCTTTATATTCTGTTTATCAAAAAGATAGGAGTGGATTTGTACAAAAATATACAGACTTATTAGCCTCTGGTGGATCCAAGCACCACTCTCAATTGTTGCAACCATTTAACCTTGATGCAACTGATCCTAGCTTTTGGAATAATGGGATCTCTCTGATAACAGATATGATTGATGATCTTGAGAAATTCAGCTGATGAACAATAAACTGTCTGAGAAGAATAATTATACCAAAAGATTATCAAGATATTCGAGTGTTGGAAAAGAGTTTGGTAAATTTACGACAAAATTTCTCATTAATACCATTATTTCTGATAATAAATCTGAAAGAAATGCACTGGCACTAAAAAATGCACTTGGTTCACTGAAGGGCCCTCTAATGAAGATAGCTCAACTCTTATCAACAATTCCAGGCGCTCTACCAACCGAGTATGCAAATGAATTATCTCAGTTGCAAAGTATGGCGCCGCCGATGGGTAAGGGGTTTGTTAGAAGAAGGATGATGAGCGAGCTCGGTACTAATTGGACGGACTACTTTGAAGACTTTGAATATGGCCCATTTGCCGCAGCATCACTCGGCCAGGTTCATAAGGCTGTCACGAAAGAAAATCGTGAGGTTGTTTGCAAGTTGCAATATCCTGACATGAACTCAGCAGTAGAAGCGGATCTTAAGCAACTTGATGTGATATTTAAGATAAATAAGAACCTAGATCCAGCAATTGCAACTGATCAAATTCGAAAAGAAATTGCTGAAAGATTGCGTGAAGAGCTTGATTATGTGAGAGAAGGCAATCACATGAAATTATTTGGAGAGATACTAAAAGATTATAATGACATCATCATACCCGAAACAATTGATGATTTATGTACTGAAAAACTACTCGTAATGACATACTTACCTGGGGAGCCTTTGATGGATTTTAAAAACTCCACTCAAACTATAAGAAATAAAATTGCTGAGTGTCTATTCAGAGCATGGTGGATACCCTTTGGGCAGTACGGTGTAATTCACGGTGACCCGCATCTCGGTAATTATTCTATTATCAAAAGAAAAAACCAGGTCTTGGGTATCAACCTACTCGACTTCGGCTGTGTGAGAAGATTTCATCCAGCATTTGTTGAGGGGGTTATTAACTTATATGATGGATTAAAATATGATAATAAGGATCTCGTCGTTAGCTCCTACGAAAAGTGGGGATTTAAAAATCTAAGTAAAGAATTAATTGATATATTAAATATTTGGGCGAATTTTATATATGGCCCTTTACTAGATGACAGAAAAAGAACTGTTGCGGATGGTATAGAGCCAGAGCTATATGGAAGAAAAGAAGCTTTCAACGTTTACCAAGCACTAAAAAATATTGGCCCTGTTGAAATACCAAGGGAATTTGTTTTCATGGACAGAGCCGCTATTGGTCTTGGATCTGTATTTCTCCATTTAAACGCAGACTTAAATTTACACGATCTATTTGAAGAGGCAATTGATAATTTCAGCGCCTCAAAACTTTCAAGCAGGCAATCAAAAATTTTTAAGAAAACAGGTGTTGATTATGGCACTTGATCAACATTTTACTCTTGAAAATTGGGTATATTTTGTATAAAAATATATCATACCAAAATTAACTATTACTTGGAAAATATAAATGGATTATGAAGAACACAATAAGACTTATAACGGTTTTATAAAGTTCACCAAATACACAACAATTTTGGTTATTTTGATTTTGATTTTTCTTCTATTATTCATATATTAATTCGTAAAATATAATGCAAATTTCCGTATTAACCGAGCACGATAAATTAGAAACGAGAGTTGCTCTATCTCCTGATACAGTAAAAAAACTTGTCTCAAATGGTCTCAATGTCATAATCCAATCAGGGTGCGGACAGCAATCAAATTATTCGGATCAACAATATGAAAACGCAGGCGCAACTGTGACAAGAACAATAAGTGATAAAGTACTGAGCTCTGATATTTTGGTAACCGTGAAACGGCCAGATGATAAAGTTTTGGCCAAATTAAGTAAAAGTGCAATTGTGATTGGTCAAATGGATCCATATGTAAACCCAGCCGAGATGGAAGAATACACTAAGTATGGACATCAGCTTTTTTCTATGGAGCTAATGCCTCGTATCACAAGAGCGCAATCTATGGATGTGCTGTCATCTCAATCAAATCTTGCTGGGTATAAAGCGGTAATAGACAGTACAGCAGAATATAAGAAAGCAATTCCCATGATGATGACTGCTGCTGGAACTATTGCACCTGCAAAAATATTTATTATGGGTGTGGGGGTCGCCGGGCTTCAGGCAATCGCGACCGCACGAAGATTGGGCGGCATAGTGACCGCTACAGATGTCAGGCCTGCCACAAAAGAGCAAGTTGAGTCACTGGGAGCTAAATTTATTGCTGTGGAAGATGAAGAATTTAAGGCTGCGGAAACAGCAGCAGGTTACGCAAAGGAAATGTCAAAAGAGTATCAAGAAAAACAAACTCAGCTTGTTTCAGATCATATTAAGAACCAAGATATTGTGATCACTACGGCTCTAATACCTGGAAGGAAAGCTCCAATACTTATTAGCAAGAAAATGGTTGAAACAATGAAAGAGGGCTCTGTAATTGCGGACCTCGCAACAGAAAGAGGCGGTAATGTCGAGATAGCTCAGCCAGGAAAAAATGTGATGCATAATGGGGTTACAATATTAGGTACTGAAAATTTTGCGAGGCTATTACCAACAGATGCCTCAAATTTATATGCACAGAATGTTATGAAGTTTTTAGATGAAATAATTGATAATGAGACGCAGCAATTATCGATTAATTATGATGATGAAATAATTAAAGGAATCCTAATCTCAAGGGGTGGCAAATTAGTTCATCCAATGTACCAGAAGGGAGATTAATCATGGCGATGGAGGAGACAATGAATAACATTGCAGACGTTGCATATAATGTTGGATTAATGGGCTCTGTTGACCCATTGATGTATAAGTTCGCGATATTTATTCTTGCAATTTTTATTGGCTACTATGTAATTTGGAGTGTTACACCTGCCTTGCACACGCCTCTTATGTCAGTAACAAATGCAATCTCATCTGTCATAATAGTCGGAGCACTCTTGTCACTTGGTGCTGAATTTGTTGAAGGTCAAACGAGCATCACAAATTTTTATATTGCGAAGGGTTTTGGTTTTGTTGCACTAATACTGGCATCTATTAATATTTTTGGTGGTTTCTTTGTTACTTATAGAATGTTATCAATGTACAAAAAGAAGGTAAAATAACGTGTCTGCAAATTTAATTTCATTCTTATACTTAGTATCTGGGATATTTTTCATCTTAGCTCTGAGGGGACTATCAAATCCTGAATCTGCAAGAATGGGAAACTATTTTGGTATAACTGGTATGTTAATAGCCGCGGTTACCACGATATTCATATCACCCCCCGCTGGTCTAGATTTATTATTACTTTTGGGCGGTTTATTGATTGGCGGTACGATCGGTTTAGTTATTGCAAAAAAGATAGCTATGACAGCCATGCCACAACTCGTGGCAGCATTTCATTCACTGGTTGGTCTAGCTGCTGTTCTAGTTGCATCCGCAGCGCTATACGTACCATCGTCAATGGGAATAGGTACAGTTGGAGATATTCATCTTGCAAGTTTAATCGAGATGGGGCTTGGTGTCATAATTGGTGCAATAACATTTTCAGGTTCTATCATTGCATTTCTTAAATTACAAGGCTTGATGTCTGGTTCACCAATTGTATTTCCAAAGCAGCACCTCCTAAACCTACTTATAGCTTTATCTATTCTTGTACTTCTTATTATTTTTACACTCACAGAGTCCCACTCAATCTATTGGATAATCGTAGTATTATCACTTCTAATTGGGTTCCTAATTATTATACCAATTGGGGGCGCTGATATGCCGGTTGTTGTATCAATGCTTAACTCATATTCGGGTTGGGCTGCAGCGGGCATTGGTTTCACACTTGGAAATATTGCTCTGATTATAACAGGTGCGTTAGTAGGTTCTTCTGGTGCAATATTGTCATACATAATGTGTAAAGGCATGAATCGGTCTTTCTTCAATGTGATACTTGGTGGATTTGGTGGCGAAACATCATCAGAGAGTGCTGGTAGTAGTGAGGATAGGCCTGTAAAACGAGGCTCTGCTGATGATGCGGCATTTATTATGAAAAATGCTGGGTCCGTTATAATAGTGCCAGGTTACGGTATGGCAGTAGCACAGGCGCAACATGCACTTCGTGAAATGGTCGATATGTTGAAAGAGGCTGGAGTGAATGTCTCATATGCTATTCACCCTGTAGCTGGTAGAATGCCGGGACATATGAATGTTCTATTAGCAGAAGCTCAAGTCCCATATGATGAAGTGTTTGAATTGGAGGACATCAACTCACAGTTCAATCAAACTGATGTAACTTTTGTTATTGGTGCGAATGACGTCACAAACCCTGCAGCAAAAACGGATACAAGTAGTCCAATCTACGGGATGCCTATTTTAGATGTCGAAAGATCCGGTACAATTCTATTCTTAAAAAGATCGCTTGCCTCAGGTTATGCTGGCGTTGAAAATGAACTATTTTTCAGGGATAACACTATGATGTTATTTGGTGATGCAAAAAAAATGGTTGAAGATATAGTCAAGGCCTTTTAGCCCGTTTTATCTTTATCAATTCCTTTTTGGCCCTTGTATTGTTACGCTGTTCGGATAAGATATTTTCATAATCGATTATAGCCTCTTCAATTTTATTTAAACTTTTCAGAACATCTGCTCTAATAAAAAGCGCAGGAACCAAAGTTGGATCATAATTTAGTACCTGATTTAAATCATCTAAGGCGCTGTGAAGCCTGCCCAGTTCATGGTAGGATAAGGACCTGTAGTATAATGCCGTAATGTTATTTGGTTTTTGACTTATTGAGTTGTCAAAATCCTGAATTGCGTCAAGATGTAACTTGTATTTTTGCTTAATTTTTCCTCGCATTTCGTATGCTAAGAAATTTTTATCATTATATTTTATTGCACTATCTAAGTTTATCACTGCTAATTTTGAATTATTGAGATCATCATAATATATTGCTCTGTTATAATAGGCTTGAGAATAATTGGGGTTAATACTCAAAGCTATATTAAAGTCACTCAAAGCCTTATCAAAGTTACCCAATAAATATTGAGCCTCTCCTCTATAGTTGTAGGCCTCAGAAGATCTCGCATCCGCATTTATTACAATAGTAAAGTTATTTATTGCATCAGGAAAATTATTATATTTCATGTACTCTTTTCCTAACAAAATATATAGATCTTGGTTTTTCTGATCATTATGCAATGCGGATTTTATTGATAAAATACTTTTCTCCTTACTCTCGTTTTGAGAATAAATGGAGTTTATTTGGCTCTTTGGAGTTAGATTACTCGAAGTAGTACATCCATTTAGCATAATTAATATGCAAAAGGATAAAATAATTTTCATTTTGTTCATATAATAGTAACTAACCTAAATCAATAGGTTCCAATCAATAAGTTCTACTATTCTAGTATAATGAGGGGGCGTTAATATCTATTTAAAAAATACCAGATCCATCTCGCAGAAGTTTTTTTCTTGCTAGCTTTCTACCACGACGTATAGCTTCTGCCTTTTCTCTTGCACGCTTTTCAGATGGTTTTTCATAATGATTTCTGAGCTTCATTTCTCTAAAGATACCTTCTCTTTGCATCTTTTTTTTTAATGCTTTTAGAGCTTGATCAACGTTATTATCTCTCACAGTGACGTGCAATTTTATCTCCAGTTATTCATTTAAATCCAGATAATATTTTACTTATAACTTATTATATACTTTTGTAAACATAAATAGGACTAGTTGATGAATATTTATTATTATTCTAAATCCTCAAGAAAATTCACATGTCCCATCTTTCGACCTTTCTTTATATCAGCTTTTCCATAAATATAAATCTTTTCATTATTTGAGTTATTCTTATTTTTCCAGATATTTATATCGTCCCCTATTAAATTAAGCATTTTCGTCTTATAAATTAATTTTGGGGTCAATATTTTGAGTTGTGATATAGCTCTTATGTGCTGTTCAAATTGTGATACCTCAGATCCATCAAGAGTCCAATGCCCTGAATTATGGACTCTTGGAGCAATCTCATTCACCAATATTGTATTATCTTTCAATACGAAGAACTCTACTGCAAGAACACCAATATAATCTAAATTTGTTATCATTTTTGTTGATATATCTTTGAGAGCATTTTCAGTTTTCATGTTAATGGATGCGGGAACATTGGAAGTGTCAAGAATATGGTTCTTATGAAAATTTTCAGCTGGAGGGTATGTATAAGTATTGCCGTAAGTGTCACGTACTGATATTGTTGAAGCTTCTAGCTTGAAATCAATAAATTCCTCCATGATACATGGCACTTGACCAAATTTATTAAACGCCTCTTCAGCCTCTCTTTTTGAGCTTATTATTTTCTGTCCCTTGCCATCATAGCCAAGTTGACGAGTCTTCATTACACTTTTCTTATCGTAATTCCAATCGGATAGATCTCCTGTATTTAGTACATTTATGTACCTATTTGTAGCTATTTTATTCTCTCTACAAAAATTTTTTTCCTTCAAACGATCTTGGCTTATTTTAATTGCATCGGAAGGTGGAAACAGTTTATTTGATTTTGCGATAAAATTTATTGTGTCTGATGGGATATTTTCAAACTCAATTGTAATGTAATCAACACTCTCTGCGAATTTGGTTAAATTTTTTTTATCGTCGAATTCAGCAATCGTTTGATCCGTTGAATAGTTTAATGCAGGACTTAAATAATCCGGGCTATATATATTTGTTTTGAAACCAAGATTTTTTGCAGCGGTGGCAAGCATCATACCGAGTTGACCCCCACCTAATATACCGATCATTTTTTCTTTGTTAGTCATTTTGGGGTTGTATCTATCAACTCTGTTTGTTTATTTCTATAAGATCTGAGCATCGCGGATAAATTCTCATCTTTGATTGATAATATTGATATTGCCAATAAAGCTGCATTAGTAGAGCCAGCTGCTCCAATAGCAAGGGTCCCGACTGGTATGCCTTTGGGCATTTGTACAATAGATAAAAGGCTGTCAACACCATTTAATAACCTAGACTCGATTGGAACACCTAAAACTGGTAAGGTTGTAATTGAGGCAACCATACCAGGTAGGTGTGCAGATCCACCAGCCCCTGCAATGATTATGGAATAGTTCTTTTCTGCATCTTTTGCAAAATTATAGAGTCTATCAGGCGTTCTATGTGCGGAAATAATTAATTTATCGTAATCTAGCTCAAATTCATCGAGGACGTCAGCTGCAAATTTCATCGTCTCCCAATCTGACTGTGAGCCCATGATTAATGCTATCTTATTCATACATCAAACTCCAATATTAAACTATTATATTTGTGAACCCGTCATATATGAGTTTTATACTCACTAAAAATAACAGAATATAAATTATTTCATAGAATATTTTTGTTGGTAGCTTTCTTACGATCCAGATTCCTAAAAATGTAAACATCAATGATATAGGAAATAATATCATTGATGTCGTAATCGTACTCCTTGTCATCTCGCCCAGCATCATAAATGGAATTATTTTGAGAATATTATTCATCCAGAAAAATATCATAAAAGTCCCAGCGTATGTTCTTTGATCGAGTTTGAGTGGAAGGAGATACATTTGGTATGGGGGTGCGCCAGTTAATGTAACAAAACTTGTAAATCCCGTTATACTTCCCCAAACAGTTCCCCTAAATATACTATGCCCTCTTGACCCTCTATCTTTTGCAGTTCTCCAATGGGATATAGTAAATGATATTGCAATGAAACCTATTATTACTCTAATCCAATCTGGGTTAACTTGAGATACCAAAACTGCGCCGATGATGATACCAATAATTGAGCTTGGGATTGTTATAATTAGAGTAATTTTATCAAATGACTTTCTGTAAGTCCATACCGCGACAAGATCTAATATTAATAAAATTGGCATAAGTACAGCAGCGGCTTGCATTGGGGATGCAACAATTGCCATTAAAGGAACTGCCAGTACACCAAGTCCGGTTAGCCCACCTTTCGATAACCCAATCAGAATTACAGAGGGAACAGCCATAGCATAAAATAATGGATCAATTATCATGTTGGGGCGTAAAAAAAAGTTTTATTATATAGCCTTATATTTATAGCTATTCGAGTGTATCTGCTGTTGGCTGGAGCGTTTTATTCTCTTTTTGCGCTTCCCGTTCAACTCTTTTCGAAGCCCTCAAAACTAACTTATCAAGGTCTATCTGTGAGCATAACCCAAGAACAACAGGATCCTGCGGTTGGATATTTCCTATGTTCCAATGTGTTCTATTTCTTATAGACTCAATTGTTGATTTTGTTGTACCCACTAGTCGAATTACTTCGCTATCTTTCAACTCAGGATGATTTCTGACAAGCCATGCAATTGCCGTTGGTCGATCTTGTCTTCTGGATAAAGGCGTATACTTTTTTTGTTTTTTTGTTGTTATCTCAGGTAGCTCAACAATTGTTTGGTTTAGTTTGAGCGTATGCTCACTATTAATTTCTGCGGCCTCAAGCTCTAATCTCGTGAGTTCACCAGACATTATTGGATCCATACCCCTAATTCCTTGGGCAACATCGCCATCTGCAATTCCCTTGACTTCAAGCGGGTGTAAGTTACAAAATTCAGCTATCTGGTCAAATGTTAAGGCTGTATTTTCAACAAGCCAAACCGCCGTTGCTTTGGGCATTAAAGGTGTTTGTGCCATGATTTACTCCATTAAGTCAGTGTATAGATTATTAATATACCAATATTAAAATTGTTTCTACAGATATTCCAAATTTTTTTATTCTTTGGTAAGGATAATCTTACCAAAATGTTTACCACTTTTCATAAGATCATGAGCTTGAGCTGCATCTTCAAGGATAAAACTTTTATAAATGATTGGCTTTATCTTCCCACCTCCTATTAATGGTAAGATTTCTGATTTTATATCATTCGCGATTGCTACTTTATACTCTAAATTTTTTGGACGGAGCACAGAACCTGTGTGCACCAAGCTCTTTCTCATGATATGGGAAAGATCAATATTACATAGGTTTCCTTTTAGATATGCAATCTGAACAATACGAGCATTCATTGCTGATAACGCATAATTTTTGTTTGTATAATCTCCACCAACGATATCTAAGATTACATCCATCTCATTATATTTTGATTTTTTAATTTCTTCATAGAAATCCTGATTGCCATAATTTACGACGAAATCTGCACCAATTTTGTAGCATTTATTGAGCTTATCATTATTGCTGGTGGTAGTGATAACATTTGCACCAAATTGCTTTGACATTTGAATTGCCGTTGTTCCAATCCCACTAGAACCGCCATGAATGAGAATATTCTCATTTGACTTCAGCTTACCAATCCGAAATATATTATTCCATACTGTAAAATAAGTTTCAGGTATTGCAGCCGCTTCCTTAAATGATAGATTTTCTGGCATAGGCAAGGTTAGTTGTTGATTTGCCAAACAATACTCAGCATACCCACCACCTCCCAGAAGTGCGATTACTTTATCACCTTTTTTAAATTTTTTAACTTGTGATCCCACTTCACTTATAAGGCCTGAAACCTCTAATCCAGGGTGATCTGGGGATCCTTTAGGGGGTGGGTGAAGACCATATCTTTGTAATATATCAGGTCTATTGACGCCGCTTGCTTGCACTTCAATTAACACTTCATCCTCTTTGGGACTCGGAATAGTTTTTTCTGCTAGAACAAGTTGGCTATTCTTACCGTGATTGACAATGTCTATTACTTTCATCAGAAGTGTTATCTATGGTGCAAGTTAAATGAGTAATTACAAGATTATTTGCTGACAAGACCTTCAAATTTTTTGTTAAATTTACTGACTCTTCCGCCTCTATCGAGTATTTGCTGAGAACCGCCGGTCCATGCAGGATGGCTAGTTGGATCGATATCCAAAGTTAGACTGTCACCCTCTGAACCGTATGTTGAATATGTTTCGTATTTAGTTCCGTCAGTCATAACAACTTGTATTTTATGATAATCTGGATGGCCTTGTTTTTTCATTTTAATATCTCATATATCTATCTTCTGATTATATACAATAATATCCTAAGTACCACAAGTCCAAAATTGGCTTAACTTTCAGTGAGTTTTATTTCAATGCGTCTATTTTTCTTATAAGCAATCTCATTATCACCGATTTCTAATGGTATAAACTCACCTCTACCTGTTGCCGCAAGTCTATTAGGCGGGATCCCTGTTTTTATGAGAAAGTCTACAACTGAAATTGCCCTTGAGGCTGATAATTCCCAATTTGATTCATATCTTGAATTCCTGATTGGGACTTTATCTGTGTGCCCATCAATACGAAGTATCCAATTAATTTCTTCTGGGATTTCATTAATAAGTTCTTGAATTGCAACTGATAATTTTGCAAGCTGTCTTTGCCCATCGATACCAATATTTGCCTCCCCGCTATCAAAAAGAACTTCGGATTGAAACACGAATCTGTCACCAATGATTATAATATCATCTCGGTTACCTATTATCTCTTTGAGCTTTCCAAAAAATTCAGATCTATATTCGGATAATTCTTTTACTCTCTGAGCGAGTGCAACATTTAATCTTTTTCCTAAGTCTGCTATTCTTGCCTGTTGTTCAACATCTCTTTTTTCGGACTGATCAAGTAAAGCCTGTAATGCTTGTATTTGCGTCTTTAGTTCTGAAATTTGCCTATTTAAAATTTGTACTTCATCGCCCGACATTTTTGCTTTCTGACCTGTTGACAGCAAAATTGATTTTAATCTTTCAAGTTTTTCGGTAGTTTCTACTTCGTTTTTTCTCAAATCGATTATTATCTGCTCATTGTCTTTAATTAATTTTTCCTGATCAATTGAGGCCATGTCCATACTTGATATATCTGTTTTGAACTGAGACAAAAGCTTATCTTGGTTTTCGTTTTTTTCTCTTAAATCAATAATCATTTTTTCTTTATTTTCTAAATCGAAACCTAAGTCATTGATATCGGTTTGTAGATCTGTTATTTGAACCTCAAAATTTAAAATCTTATCCAAATTATTCTTCAGTTGCAGGTCTTTTATTTTTAGAAGTGAAGTAAGTTGATTCCTTTCCGATACTAGTTTGATTATTCTTTGACTCCTGAGAGCAGACTCATCTCTTTTTTCGTCAAAAAGCGCAATTTTTTTATCTAATTCGTCCTGCAGGATGATCAGCCTTTCATTATAATCCTCATTAAGTGCAACAACTTCGTCTTGCAATACTATTACATTTTCTTGGGCTTCCTCGAGGCGGACGCTCAAGCTCTCATTTTTTGTACTAAGGTTTGAAATATCCTGTTCTAACACTTGTATTCGTGTAACAAATTCTTCATTTTGAGTTTGCTCAAGAGATAATAAAAGTGATAGCTCGCTAAGTTGATCTTGTAGTTCACTTAAGGCATCGTCTTTTGATGAGATTTCTGTTGAAAGAAAAAATTGCGACAAAATAAACACTGTTAATAGGAATATTATAACTAGTAGAATGGTAGCCATTGCATCGACAAATCCAGGCCAATAATTTGCTGCATTACTATTATTTGATCGTCTGGCATTTCTAGGCATTGGCAATACTGGTTTTTTTGGTTAAAAAAATTACTACTTCTTTTTAACTTCGTCGATTATTTTTTTCTGCAATTTATTCTGTTCACTCAACAGCTTACTTATCTCTTTGTTTTGATTTTCTATTGTATTTAGCACAGCCTTGAATTCGCCGTTCTTACCACTATTTTCGTTATTTAATGTCTTTTCTAATTCAACAAGGATTGAGTTCATATCTTTTAAATTTCTATTAAGATAAAAGTTCATTTTAGTGTCAGATCTATCATCGTTAATCTCAGTGACAGTTGAAAGCCACTCTTCGAGTTCATTATAAAATCTATTTTGAGCTTGATTGTATATAAGATCAAAGAAGCCTAAAATTAAAGATCCTGAAAGTCCAAATAATGAAGATGAAAATGCAACACCCATTCCTGATAATGGCTTTTCAAGACCTAATTTTAATTCTTCAAACATTACAGAAGCTTCACCAGATCCAATTTTAAGTGTCCCGATTGTTTGTCCAATTGAGTCAACAGTAAGCAATAGGCCCCAAAATGTTCCGAGTAAACCGAGAAAAATCAATAACCCAATCATATACCTTGAGTATTCTCGCGACTCATCAAGTCTAAAAGAGATTGAGTCCAGTATGGATCTCATTGATGTTGCAGAGAGAGTAATCTCGTATTTATGATCTAGCATCATAGTCGCCATTGGAGCAAGCAAGGACGGTGGTGCGCCTATATCTGCATGATGGTCACCATTTTGAAAATTATTTACCCATCTAACTTCACGGAATAGTTTTATTGTTAGCCACAGGATATATAGTATGCCAAAGCCAAGAACGGAGCTTATTATTGTATTAATAATCGGATTCGTTTGGAATGCCCGAACTAAGTCTTCTTGAATTAACAATATGAAGAATGAAATTAATGATATGAAGATCAGCATCCTAAATAAATAAATTCTTGGATGCGTGAAGTTTCTAGAAACAGGAATATCAGTCATGACTATAAATTCCCCTACTACTATTCTTGAATTACTCGTTAATTAAATTGTCGTATATTTTTTGGTTGGATACAATAAAATAATTTTTCTGGCGCTCACCTTTTAAGTGAGGGGTATTTATTTTTCCTCCAGATTCTTCCAGAATTAAGAGCGATGCAATGACAGAATGCCTACTTTCATTATCACCGATAAAGCAGTTTAATGCACCATTGGATACCATGCATATTTCAAGTGATATTGCTCCCATTTGACGTATTGAATTAACCGAATTCAAATATTTCAAGAGAGCATCCTCTATGTCATTATTATAAAGATTTAGACTTGCATCAATTGCAACCATGGCATTATTTGAATTTTCTTCGGAAGATATTTCCATTCTGACATTATTATGTCTTGCGGATATCCCTCTTTCACCAATAAAGACCTCGTCGGAGATTGGATTATAGACGATACTATTTTGTATAATGTTATCTTTGATATGAGCAATAGTTATACAAAATAGCGGGATGCCTCGCTTGAAATTCATTTCCCCCTCAAGCGCATTAATTATAAAAGAGTTTTTTGGAATGGATGTTGCATCAAAGTCATTTTTTGAGCCGTTAGATATAGTAATAATTTTGTAATCGTTTTTTGAATATTTTGATTCAAGTTCATCAATTATAAATGACTCAACCCTGCTTTTACTTTTTTGAACAAATTCATTTTTAGAACTTTTAGAATTTTGGAGATTTTGGAGTTCACCAAAATCACGGCGATATATTTTTGCGACATTTCTAACAATTGCAAAAAGAACATTTGTATTTGGTAGATAACTCATGAAATTAATCAGCCCTCTTTACATAAGTCATTTCATTTGTATCAACTATAATCACATCATCATTATTTACGAAAGGTGGGACCATAACTCGGATATCATTTTCCAAAATTGCTGGCTTCGATGATGATGCCGCTGTTTGCCCTTTGATGGAAGGCTCCGTATCCACAACTCTTAGTGTGACTGTCTCTGGCAATATAATACTTACCGGACTTCCGTCATATAGTTCTACCTCGACCAGCATACCCTCTTTTAAAAATACCTTCTTTTCATCTAACATGCTCTGACTTAAGGATATTTGTTCATAACTATCACTGTTCATAAATATTAACTCTGTTTCACTTGAGTATAAATATTGAAAGCTTTCGGAGTCTATTCTTACCTTTTCAACAATCTCATCTGAACGAAACCTCTCATTTAATTTCGTATTATCAATTATAGATTTCATCTCTACTTGGTTAAACGCACCGCCCTTACCCGGTTTTACGGCTTGTGTTTTGGTTACAACAAATAGTGCTCCCTTATGCTCCAGTACATTCCCAATCTTAATTTGATTCCCATTTATTTTCATATTAACCTCGTCATATTAAAGAGAGTTTTTGCTACTAATTTACAACTCTGACTTGATATTTATTTCATAAACTTTGGCATACGTAAATAGGTAATGCTATACTCATTCATACGTGGTCTAAAATTTTCAAATTTCTCAGATGCCATTCTCCTATCGGCAGAAGACAATGTACTCATATTCATATCCAATTCAACATCTATAACGCCAAGTTGCTTTGCCAATAAATAATATTCATAGGCCTTTATGTCATTTTTTATGGTTCCCATACCATAATAATACATTATTGCCAACTGTTGTAATGCTGGTGGGTAGGCTTTCTGTGCTGACCTTTCCAGCCATATAATAGCAATTTTTTCGTCTTTCTTTATTCCCACTTCATTTAGAATCATTATTGCATAATCATACTCGGCTTCAGTATAGCCTTTATCAGCAAATTCAAACATTAAGAGTGCTGCATTCTTTTTATCAATTTTAGTTCCTACTCCGTTAATCTTATATTCAATGAGAGAATACCTTGCTAAATCAAGCTCTTCACTAGCTTCGCTAATGTAATCATACGCAACTGTCTCATTGCGAGACACATTAATTCCATACCTATGATAAATTGAGAGATAGTATTTCGCGTAGGAGGATAAAAGATTTTCATTACTATTTTTCAATTCGGAAAAGTAATCATATGATTTATCAAAATCGATTTTGTAATGAAAAAGTATTTCCGCTAATTCAAACTTTGAGTTTTGATCACCGGTATTCATTGATATTTCGTACCACTCAATCGCTGAAACGGTATCACCATTACTAATAAATTTTTTTGCTAACCAATATGCCCATTCATTGTTACCATAGGTCTCATATGATTTTATTGCTTTATCGATTTCATTGTTATTTAGTAATATTTTGAATTCATCATTTGTAAGATCGGCAGATGCTCTACTAAAACATAACAGACAGATTCCTATTATTAGGAGAGTCTTTTTTGAGGAAAATGCTCTATTTATTTTTCTAAATTTTCTGACCATTCGCCTTTTGCGGCCAAACTATTCATTTGAGCTCGGTGTTCGAAAGCTTGTTGTGCCTCCAACATATTTTCATCTTTACCACCCCAAGTTATTAATGCGCTCTGTTGCAGAGCCCTCCCGTAAGAAAAACTTAGTTTAATATCAGTTTCTTTCATCTTATTCATGATTGATAAATGCTTTGTCGCATCTACATCATTTTGCCCTCCTGAGAGAAAACAAACACCTGGAACAGAATCTGGCATATGCTCTTCGAGGCATTTGAGCGTTTGTTCAGCTACCTCAATTTCAGTTGCTTGGTCTAAAGCATTGATACCTGCTATGACCATGTTTGGTTTTAGAATAATTCCTTTGAGGTCAACTTTTGCATCTATTAACTTTGCAAATACTATATCCAATGTTTTTGATGTGACTTCGTAGCATCTATCAATTGTGTGCTTTGATTTATCGCCATCCATTAAGATTTCAGGCTCAACAATCGGGACCAATCCATTCTCTTGGCATAATGAAGCATATCTAGCCAGTGCATCGGCATTTGTGTGAATTGCATAGTCTGTTGGTGTTTTATCAGTTATACTTATAACTGCTCTCCATTTGGCGAATGACGCGCCAATTTGTTTGTACTCGTAAAGCCTCTCTCTCAAGCCATCCAATCCTTCGGTAATGACTTCTCCTTCAAAGAGAGATAAGGATTTCGCTCCAGTATCAACTTTGATTCCAATCAATGTATCAGTTGCGACTAATAAATCAGTCATCTTCTCGCCACTTTGACAATTTTGACGGATTGTTTCATCATATAAAATGACTCCAGATATGTAGCTTTCCATTGCATTTTTAGTTCGAAAGAGCATTTCTCTGTAACTTCTTCGATTTTCAGGCGTGGATTCTAAATTAATTTGACTAAACCTCTTTGTAATAGTTGCGGTACTCTCGTCCGCAGCTAGGATGCCCTTTCCATCCTCAACCAGTTTTTCAGCAGTCTGATGTAAATTATTTTTCATTACTAATTACCTTTATTGCATGCCATTAATGCTATTTAAAATTGCTTTTACAGCAGGCAAATCCATACCTTCGAGCCATTGTAAGAACGCCCCTCCGCCAGTTGAAACATGTGTGTAATCCTCATATGTTCCAGCAATATTAATGCCATATATTGTATCCCCTCCGCCAATGACTACTTTGGAATTTGTGTCTTTGCATCTTAAAGCTAATTCTTTTGCAACAGCCACGGTTGACTGATCAAAGGGTTTGTATTCGATAGCCCCTAGTGGACCATTCCATATTACAGTATTTGCGTCAGAAATCTCTTCCAATATGATTTTAGATGATTCAATCCCAAGGTCAAGAATCATGTCATCAATTTCGATTTCGTCTAACATTTTATTCTTTGCATTTGGGGAGTCGCCTAATTTTTTTGCCACCCTAGCATCAACGGGAAGCACTAATTTAACATTATTCATCTTCGCCTTATTTATAATATCAATCGCAATACTCACACAACTTTTTTCAAACAACGATGCGCCAATATTACTTGAGGTAGCTTTAAGGAATGTATTTGCCATCGCTCCTCCAATAATAATTTTATCAACATTTCTGATCAAGCTATCAAGGAGCTGTATTTTAGTTGAAATTTTTGATCCACCAATGATTGCGACGACTGGACTTATTGGATGAGAAAAAGCATCATCAAGGGCCAAAATTTCTTTTTCCATGCAAAGCCCGAAAAAGCTTGGCAGAAATTTAGGAATTCCACTCAGGGATGCATGCTTCCTATGCGAAGCGGAGAATGCATCATTTACATACACATGACCCATACCACTCAATTCTTTTGCAAACTTATTATCGTTAAGCTCTTCTTCTGGAAAAAATCTAATATTTTCGAATAAAAATACTTCCTCTCGATAATTTGTAATATCTTCATCCAGTCTATTAATAAATTTGACATCTTTTTTTATTCTTTTTTCTAGCTCCCGCGCAATAGGCTCCATTGATAATGAAATATCAATTTTACCTTTTGGACGTCCCCTATGGGTTATTATAATTATTTTAGCACCCATTTTAAGGAGGGCGTCGATAGTTGGTATCGACTCGTCGATCCTTGTTGTATCAACAACAACTTTATCATTTGTTGGGACATTATAATCTGTGCGCAATAAGACTATTTTATTTTTAAGATCTTCATCCCGAAAGCTCTTTATCCGAATCATAAAATCAATCCGCTATCATGATAGTTTACCAATATATTTGGCCATATCACACATTCTTTGTGAAAATCCCCATTCATTGTCATACCATGCCATAACCCTTACTAATGTTTTATTTGTAACTCTTGTTTGATCCAATGCAATAACCGCTGAATGGCTATCATGGTTTACATCTATAGACACAAGCTTTTCATTAGTTGTCTTGAGAATATTTAAGAACTGATTATTTGATGCTTGAACAAGAATTTCATTGATCTCATTAAAGCTTGTAGCTTGATTTGCTATAAATTTTAAATCAATAACAGAAACATTTGGTGTGGGAACACGCATTGCTATACCGTCTATTCTGCCTTTCAGCTGCGGGATTACCTCACCAACTGAGATTGCAGCCCCCGTAGTTGTTGGGATAATTGATTGTGCGGCTGACCTTGATCTATATAAATCTTTGTGGTTTCTATCCAGTGTTGGTTGATCACCAGTGTAGGAGTGTATTGTTGTCATAAAGGCTGAGTCAATACCTACCGTATCATTGAGTACCTTCATCATAGGAGCGAGAGCGTTTGTTGTGCAAGAGGCATTTGATATCACGATATGCTCTGGCGCGATCTCCATATGATTCACCCCAAAAACTGCTGTTTTATCGACGGCTTTTGCAGGCGCTGATATTAATACTTTCTTAGCACCAGCATCGACATGTTTAACAGATAATTTCTTATCATTAAATTTACCGGTACATTCCAGAACTAAATCAATATTTAGATCGCCCCAAGGTATATTTTCTGGAATTTTTGATGAAATTTTTTTTATCTGTTTTTTATTAATTTCAAAACAATCGGAGTCAATTTTTTTTATTTCATCATTTAATATTCCATGTACTGAGTCGTATTTTAAAAGATGCATATTTGTTTCGATTGGGGCTGAGTCATTTATTGCTATCAACTCAATCGATTGAGCGTGATCCCTAATTATTGCGCGCGCTACATTTCTTCCAATACGACCAAAACCATTTATTGCTACTCTGACTGCCATTTTTTTTAACCAGCTATTTATTTGTTATTTAAGATTACATCCATTATGTGTTCTTTGGTAATTTTAAAATTTTTATACAGCTCTTTATATGGTCCACTCGCTCCAAATGATGACATTCCAATAAATACACCGTTATCTCTTAATATTTTATCCCAGCCTTGAGAAACCCCTGCTTCTATGACCATATTACGACTTGCGTTGTTAATAATACTTTCTCTAAATTTCTTGTCTTGAGAATTGAAATAATCAAGACAGGGTACTGAGTAAATACGTACTGTCTTGTCACACTTTTCCAATTCTTGATAAGCTTCTACAGCAATGTTCACTTCAGAGCCCGATGCAAATATTGCAAATTCTGGTTTTTCTGAGTTGGAAGCCACACAATATACACCATTTTCACAGAGATTATTTTTTGATTTTGTGTCACGACTCTGCCTGAATTCGTCTAAATTTTGCCTTGAGAGGGCTATCAAGCTTGGCCCAGTCCTATTTTTCAGTGCTAATTCCCAACATTCAACAGTCTCAATAGCAGATCCTGGACGAAATACGCTCACATTTGGTATCGCACGCAGGCTTGATAGCTGTTCTATTGGCTGATGTGTTGGGCCATCTTCACCAAGAGCTACTGAATCATGAGTATAAACAAAAATGTTTGGAAGACCCATAAGAGCTGATAATCTTACCGCATTTCTAGCATAATCGGTAAATACTAAGAAGGTGGCTCCGTATGGCTTAATCCCGCCATGTAGA
>PAAM01000026.1 GCA_002699615.1 Rhodobiaceae bacterium
GCGTGCAGTTGCTCCCCAAATAGAGTACTCTTTGTATTCATATAAATAAAACGATTTTCTTATTCCATTAAATTCTTTGTCTATAAACCTCAAATTTTTTTTATTTTCTATAAATTCTAATGGTAGATTTATGATATCTTGAACCTCACTTCTATTTATTTGTGGTGAGAAATTTAGAGCAATTTGAGCAACAACAGGTAATATCATAAAATTTGTTCCTGTGGTTGCTAGATCCAAATAACCAAGCTTCTCAATGTGGTCCTTTGATAAACCAATTTCTTCATAAGCTTCTCTGTAAGCTGTATCAACTGGACTCTTATCCTCAATTTCGACTTTTCCACCCGGAAAAGATATTTGACCCGCATGTGATGGTAAATCATTAGAGCGAATGGTAAGAATAATTTCTACCCCATCACCACCCTCAATAAGAGGAACCAGTACTGCAGAATTTCTATATTTGATACCATCAACAACAGAGTAATATTTTGCATCAGGCTCACTTATTGATGGTTGGGTTAGAAAATGGGGCATGTCTTTTATTAATTTTCTTGAGTAGTCCATAGAAATCATTTTTTTAATTCAATCTTCAATCAAGTCAACAGGGAATAATCTCTTATTACTCCAAAAGCCAAAAATCTCTCCATCTTTGGAGTCATGATAATCACAATAATTTATTAAATCGAGCATACACGATCTAGTAAAGATAGCGAACATATCATCCCTGATATTAATATACGGAATAATACCGTGATTTTTTTTATCTTCTAGATATCTAAGCTGATCATTTGTCTGTATTTTTATGATATCATTCACATTTGTCTCTACATAATAATTACATAAATTACCCTTTCCCTCCCTCCAAATATTTATCACTTTAAATGGGGTGTGTTCCACACCAACAGAAACACGCTCATGAGGTGTAATAATATTATAAGCACCATCACTATCTCTTTTCAGATATCGTGAAAATAGACACACCATCGCATGCCTTTTTATCTCAGTTCCTCCATAGAACCAGCGGCATTCGCTATCAATTTGAAACTTTGCTTCGGGATCTCTGTTTTGATAAATATTAGTGGCTTTTGACAATCTTCTTAATCTATAAATTTTTTAATTTTAATTTCGGTATTATCTTTAATTATAGTTTTATTAAATTCAATATACAAGACGCGTTCGTAATTCACAGGGCCCTCAAATGAAATTTTTTTTTGTCCAATTCTTTTAAATCCCGCCCTTGAGTAATAAGGTATATCTCCAACAAGAATTATTAGATTATGGCCAAGATTTTTACAATTCATGATACTAGTTTTAAGCAACTCCATTCCAAAACCTCGCCCTCTAAAATCCCGGTGCATAGCTATAGGCCCTAATAGCAAGGAATTTTCGCCATTTACAAGGATATTCCAGAATCTAACTGAACCAATTAATCTATTTTGGTAAATAATAACTTTAGAAATATCAATTAAATGATCGTATTTTTCACGGTAACGAAAAGTACTTTTTGCATAACGCCCCGGCCCAAATGAGCTGCCATATAATTTATCAATCTCATCTTTATCATTTTCCTGCTCATTTCGAATAAATATTGTCTCTGTCATGTTCATGTTGAAATTACTTTCAATTACACAGTATAATAAAACGTTATGTTGGCATTAATAAAATAAAAATGCTAGTAATACTACAACTAATTATTTCGAGTAAGGATTCGGCTTTATGGGCAGATTAGAAAATGGCAAATGGATCGATCAGTGGCATAATACAAAAGAAACTCAAGGTCGTTATGTTCGTAAGCCCTCTACCTACAGAAATTGGATAACAGAGGATGGTACAGCAGGGCCTACCGGGAAAGGTGGTTTTAAAGCTGAAAAAGATAGATATCATTTATACGTATCGTGGGCCTGCCCATGGGCTCACCGAACACTGATTTTTCGAGCTCTTAAAGGATTGGAGGAGCTTATATCCATATCTGTCGTAAATGCTATCATGCGTTCCCATGGCTGGACGTTCGATGATGGGTATGGTGTCATTGCAGATAACGTAAATAATAAAAGATATCTATATGAGGTATATCTAGAAGAAAACAAAAATTATTCAGGCAGGGTAACTGTGCCATTGCTTTGGGATAAAAAAACATCATCCATAGTTAATAATGAATCAGCCGATATAATTAGAATGTTTAACTCAGTATTTGATGATATTGGCGCCAAACCAGGTGATTATTATCCAGAAGATAAAAGGGATGCTATTAACGATATGAATGACTATATTTATCAAAATATAAATAATGGTGTTTACAGATCCGGCTTCTCGACAACGCAAGAGGCTTACAATGAGGCAATTGAAACGCTTTTTCGCGGGCTGGATAAATTAAATAGCATACTATCCCAACAAAGGTATTTAATCGGCGATGAAGTTACCGAGTCTGACTGGAGGCTATTACCAACATTATTAAGATTTGACAGTGTTTATCATGGGCACTTCAAATGTAATCGAAAAAAAATTAAGGAATACGAGCATCTATTCAATTACGCTAAGGAGCTATACCAATATTCAGGGATACCTGATACTTACGATGATGAGTACAGTAAGCTTCACTATTATGGCAGTCATGAAACAATAAATCCAAGTGGTGTTGTGGCATCAGGACCAATATTCGAGTTCGCCAGGCCGCACACTAGAGGTAGTTAAGTGGATAATAATAAGGCAAACATTGTTTTACTGGGCTCCGGATGTTTTTGGCATCCTGAAATGGTATTCCACTCAACAGATGGAGTTCTGAATACAAAAGTTGGTTATGCGGGTGGCACCACAGACAATCCAAGTTACTCTGAGGTTTGCTCAGGTCAAACGGGGCATGCTGAAGTTGTGAAAGTTGAATTTGATCCCAATATAATAGATTTTAGCAAGTTACTAGATATTTTCTGGGATATACATGATCCAACACAAATTAATAGACAAGGTGTAGATATCGGCACGCAATATAGATCTTGTATATTTACAGATTATGAGCCTTACATAGAAATTACCAAAAATGCTATTAAGATTATTGACCGATCAAAGCGCTTCGATAGGCCAATTTCAACAATCCTATACGAAAGCATGATCTTCTTTGAAGCCGAAAACTATCATCAAAAATACCTGTTTAAATAGTGTAAAAAGTAGTTTATACAAATGTGTAAAATATGATTATATCCCAC
The DNA here is from genome assembly GCA_002699615.1 of Rhodobiaceae bacterium. Taxonomy (GTDB): domain Bacteria; phylum Pseudomonadota; class Alphaproteobacteria; order Rhizobiales; family TMED25; genus TMED25. The sequence continues at coordinate 3,198 of PAAM01000026.1, forward strand.
ATTTCTGACATACATCTTCCAATTATAATTAATCCAATTTTTCATGATTTATTCAATAAAAGATTGATTGGTTTTATAAATTATTTATCTAAAAGAAGAAAAATTCATGACATCGAAAGTCTCAAAGTTATATTTGACGATATAATAAGTAATCCCGAGGAACATACAGTTTTAACAGGAGATCTAGTCAATTTGTCACTTCGAAGTGAGTTCGAAACAGTAAGTGATTTTTTAGGAAATTATTTTCCCAAAGAAAAACTCTCAATAATACCTGGAAACCACGACAATTACGTGAAATGTAGTTATGAGGACTCAATGTATTTGCTAAGAAGATATATAGAAAATAAGCTTAATATTAATCAAAACTCACTCTTTCCATATCTAAAATTAATAAATGATGTGGCAATAATTGGTATTTCAACCGCAGTTACATCTCCACCGTTAATGTCTTGGGGTCGCATATCCGAAATTCAACTAAATGATCTCAACAAAATATTACATTCAATATCAAAAAATAACTATTTCACGATTGTGTTATTGCATCATCCATTGCATAAATTTGGTTTTCTAAATTTTAAAGGCCTACTCAACAAACAGTCATTAATTAAGTTACTCAATGGATTTAATGTAAACCTGTTATTGCACGGTCATTTACATACCGAAAGCCAAAAAACAATATCCCTTGGAGATGTTGATGTGCCTTGTTTTGGTGCGCCATCGACCTCGAAAGTAGATGATAATAAATTATCATTTCTAAAGTATCACATTGATAAAGTGAATGACATATGGACTCTAAAGGTATATCGTCGCAGCTACATTATGCAAACAAAGAAGTTTGAAACACAAATTTTAATGAGTAAAACATATGACTAAGGGATTAACACCCTTACAAATTAAAATTATATGCGGCGGTCTAATTCTAGCTATAGCAGTCGGAATTAGACAATCATTTGGACTTTTTCTTGAGCCAATCAGTTCATCACTTCAGATTGGTAGAGAGACATTCGCGCTTTCAATCGGCCTTGTCAATCTGCTCTGGGGGGTCCTTGCCCCGTTTACAGGTGCACTAGCTGATAAATATGGTCTAAAGAGAGTTGCCATCGTTGGCGCATTATTTTACGCCGGAGGCATTTTAATATTATCAAATTCAGCATCCCCACAGGAGTTATTACTTGGTGGAATAATAATAGGTTCTGGTCTGTCAGGATTAGGCTTTACAGTAATTCTTGGTGCTGTTGGAAAGTTTGCTCCGCCTGAAAAAAGAGGTACGGCTCTGGGTTTAACTACGATGGGGGGTTCAATTGGGATGTTTTTGGGAGTTCCTGTCACAGGCTCCTTCATTCAAACATTGGGGTGGTCTGGTGCTCTATTTGGGCTTGCCGCAATATCTCTGATTATGATACCTTTAGTGTATGGACTAATATCAAATGATAAAGTTTCCGATCAAAACCCACAAAGTGGTGATACTGATGAAAAACTCATTGAGGTACTAAACCACGCACTCAAATCTAAAGACTTTCTTTTACTAGTTTGCGGCTTCTTCATATGTGGGTTCCATGTAAATTTTATTGTTGCCCACCTGCCCGCATTCATTTCGGATATGTCATTACCTGGTAATGTGGCGACAACTTCGCTCGCTTTGATTGGTTTTGCAAATATCTTTGGTGTTGCGTTAGCTGGGCGCCTAGGTGATAAATATAAAAAAAATGACGTGCTTGTTGTTTTGTATGCTCTGAGAGCCCTAGCATTTATAATCTATATAATTACACCAGTAACTATATTATCAACATTAATTTTTACCTTTGCACTTGGTATCTTGTGGTTAGGTACTGTTCCTTTGACAAGCGGGCTAGTTGCAACTTTTTTCGGACCAAAATATATGTCAATGCTATATGGAATTGTATTTTTTAGTCATCAACTTGGCGGGTTCATGAGCTCTTGGATGGGGGGATGGGTTTTTGATTTAACCGGTGATTATGACATTATGTGGTGGTTTTCCGTTTTACTTGGGTTGCTTGCTGCGCTGCTGCATGTTCCGATCAAAGATCGGCCTGTAATAATATTTGGGACGAGATAATCTAAATCCCATAAACTTTGCTGGCTGTATTGTGAAATATATTAATCTGATCACTCGTGGATAAGCTATTCGTCGCCATTCGGTATGCATTAATTATATCACCATAATTACACCAGATTTTTTCTATTGGAAAATTCGATCCAAATAAGCATCTGCTTGATGGATAGATCGCTAAAACTTTCTGGATAATATTTGATATAAATTCAGGGTCATTTTTATTTATAAATGTTCCTAATCCTGATAGTTTGATAAAAACATTATCATGCTCAAGTAAGCTTTCCATAAATATTTCCCACTCATTCCAGCCACTATTCGATAAGTCATGGGGCATACCAGCATGCTGAAGGACAAAAGTTGTATCAGGGAAACGACTCAAGAGATTCTTTGTGTGATTTAATTGACTTTGAAAAACTTGTAATTCAAAAATCGAGTCTTTTTTTGCCAAATACTCAAAATTATTATTAAATATTTTTTCTTCTATAATATCTGGTGATGACGCGAACGAATATAATTCATGTTCGTGCCAATGAAGCTGCATCCTTATGCCCTTTGTTAAAGGATAGTCAAATAATCTATCCAGCATTTCAGGAGCGTTTGGATCTAATAGATTACAATACCCGATAAATGCGTTTGGCCATCCTGATTTATTATAAGAGTCATCGATAAACTTTGCTTCTTCGTGATATTTATCGATTGGCCAATTACATTGTATATAGACTGATTTTTTTACTCCAAAATCTAATACATCTTCAATATAATCATCGATAAGATAATCCTTTTTAATAGATGTATAATCACCAAATATTCTTGGTTGTATTTCCCCTTGAAGCCACTCTATATCTGATTGCTTCCAGATATGATGATGGCTGTCTATTATTGGAAATTTCATGAATTAATATCTTATAATCTCTGTATTGACCTTGAAGAAATTATATAAAATCTTGGCCCAAGAAGCAATAATGAACTAATAATACCAACTCCAATTCCAATCCATAATCCAATCAATCCAAAATTAAGGGTTATAGCAAAAATATAGGAAAGCGGTATTCCAAAAATCCAGAAACAAATAGATAATATAAAAAATGGCGTCCAAACATCTCCAGTACCCCTTAATGCCCCAAGTGAAACCGCCATCAATGTGTCAAAAATAAATAAAAATCCAATGAAAAATATTATCTTCTGAGTCATGATAATCATCTCTTGATCATCAAAGAAAACTCGCGCAATCATATCAGGATTTATTATCGTAAATACTGAAATTGGAAGGGTTATGGAAAACGCAACTAACATACCCATTAGCCCGGCTCTTTTCGTATCTCCAATTGATTGTTGACCGACGGCAACACCTACCCTTATAGAGGTGGCTCCAGCTACCCCAATTGCACTCATATATATTAAATTGACCACTGTGTAGGCTGCGTGGTGGGCCGCAAGCGCGGCAGAACCAAACCAACCTGCAATAAATACAACTGCCGCAAAGGCAATAACCTCAACACCTTGTAATAATGCCATCGGTAAAGCTATCTTTCTGAATTTCTTAGACATATTGGTTTTTAAAGTAAACATATCCTTACTAATTTCTTGAAAACTTTTCTTCATCTGAAATATATCACCGTTCTTTTTTGATATGTAAATGAGGTAAATTAAGGCCATTAAAAATGCTGTCCATCTTAATACTGACGACACTACTATTGCCTCATAAGCCCCACCTCCTGCAAAGAATGAACCCCATGATAATATAAAGATACCATTGAAGATTATATTTAATATATTAACTAAAATCATGATGTACATGCCAGCTTTTTGGTAACCCATTGCTTCTAAAATAAGGTTCGTCGTTACAAAAAATAGCATTCCTGGTATTCCATACGCAAATACTACAGAAACGCGTGCACCCTCGGATGCAATATTAAACTCCTGCCCTGTTATTAGAAAAAAATTTTTTATGAAAAAAGATAAAAAGATTGAGATAATTGAAAATAGAATACTGTGAATCATTGCAGAGTACCAAATAGTACCAACTTTATGTCTCTCTTTTGCTCCAATAGATTGTGAAGCAAGCACAACTGTTGCATTCAGAGCACCAATAAAAATTACCATTAGCGCAATCACCGGGGCCAATCCAATGCCAAGATATGCAAGTTGATCTGGACCTGCCCAGCCAGTCATTATTGCATCAATTGTTACCATAATCAGAATTGATGTCCTGGCGATAATTATTGGAAAACCCATACGGAAAGTATCCAAGTAATGAAATATAAAGGTATTTTTTGACGGATTTTGCATGCTGGATTATGAAGATTTAAACATTGATATTTTTAATTATTTCGTCTCTATAATCGAGCAAATCTCACTACCAACAGATATGTCGTCACCAACATTCGCGTGAATTTTATTTAAAACACCATCACAAGGTGCCTCTATCTCTGCGGTTGTCTTATCGGTCTCGATGGAATATAAGGTATCACCTTTAGAAAAGCTCTGACCTTCTATCACATGCCATTCAACAATGGTACCTTCATCAACATTCATGCCCATTCTTGGCATTTTTATAAGTCTTTCCATAAGCTAATTTGACTCCAATAACTCTTCAACACAGTTCACAATATCCTCTACCTCAGGAATCACGTGACTTTCTAATGTGGGTGAGTAAGGAATTGCGACATCTTTAACTGTAACCCTTTTTATAGGTGATTTTAGATATTTAAATGCCTTATCAGATAATATAGCAGATATATGACTTGCGGCACTGCATATGTCACGTGCCTCATCAACAATGACAGCTCTTCCTGTTTTCTTCAATGAATTTATAATCGTATCCTCATCAATTGGCGCTAACGAAAGCAGATCAATTAGATCAATTCCTACTCCTTTTTCATTTAGTTTCTTTGCCGCTTGTGCGGCTTTTAATGTCATTGGACCAATTGATATAATTGTTACATCATCTCCTTTATTTAAGACCTCAGCTTTTCCAATTGGTATCAAATAATTATCGTCATCTGGTACTTCCTCTGGACGACCACCACCCGCTGCTGTTAGATAAAATACAGGATTATCATCCCTTATTGCAGACTTTAGTAAACCTCTCGCCGTCCTAGAATTAGATGGCACAACGACTTTTACACCGCCTAAATTCATCAATGCTGGGTATGGTATATCTGAGTGTTGTGCGGCGGCAGACCTGCCTCCCCCAATAACTGCCATATAAACTATCGGTAATTTTACTTGACCTGCTGTCATATACTTTAATTTTGCTGCTTGATTAGCGATAGAGTCAAATCCTGTATATATAAAGTTTCCATATAAAAGATGGCAAATTGGCCGGTATCCCGCCGCTGCCAACCCTACAGCCATGCCAGTCATTATATTCTCACAAATTGGAGTATCTCTGACCCTGTCTTTACCAAAATTTTCTTGAAGTCCCGTTGTCTGTCCTAGGAGAGAAATACCGGCATCTTCACCATAAAGGATAACTTTTTTATCTCTATTCATTTCTTCATATAATGCCAGATTTATTGCAGGCATCATTCTTTGCTTGGACATTATTTATCTCTCTATCATATGTTCCATGGCGCTCGCAATATCCGGCTCAGGACTTTCAATAGCAAATTTTACTGCATCATCAACTTCATCCTGAATCTCCTTATATATCTTTTCAATATCATTCCTTGAAAATTTATTATGTTCCAGGAAGTAAAACTCAAGCCTCAGTATTGGGTCTTTATCATTTGTTTTCCATGACTCCACCTCGCTTTGATCTCGGTAGGTTCGCGATAAAAATGTATATTCAAATTCAACATGTCCACGTTGCCTGTATGTGTGTGCTTCTATAAATGATGGGCCCTCATTATTTCGTCCCCTCTGAACTGCTTGATGTGCCGCTTGCCAAACGTCAACGGCGTTATTTCCATCAACCTCATATCTCGGAATACCAAACGGATCAGCCCTATCTACAATTTTTCCTGATGTTACCTCGGATGTGTGAGTAAATTCTGAATATTGATTGTTTTCACACATAAATATCATTGGTAAGTTCCATAATGAACATATATTCATGGCCTCCATTAAAACGCCTTGATTGGCTGCACCATCTCCAAAAAAAATTATTGAAACGGCACCTTTGCCATCCATTTTAGATGCTAAGGCCGCGCCCACAGCTAATCCCATACCGCCTGCAACAACACCATTAGCCCCAATTATTCCCTTCTTAAAATCAGCGACGTGCATCGAGCCGCCCTTACCCCCACATATTCCCGTCGACTTTCCATAAATCTCAGCCATCATTTTTTTTATATCACCACCTTTTGCGATAAAATGTCCATGCCCTCTATGCGTACTCGATATCCAATCAGAGTCGTTCAACTGATCACATAAAGGTACCGCAATTGCTTCTTGACCTATATAGAGATGGACGGCACCCGGAAAGGCTCCATTTTTTGTAGCCTCTCCCAAATGCTCTTCACATTTTCTGATCATGAGCATTTTTTTATAAAGCCTTTTTAGGTCTTCATCTGAAAGATTATTTACATATTTCTTGATAGACGTCATTTTATCAATTAATTGATTATTTTAATAATTTGGTTTTTATCGGCAGAATTAATTATAGACTCCAATATTTGAACATTTGATATTACTTCATCTATATTAATACGATATGCCGAACGACCCGCAACTGCGTCCGCCCATTCTTCAAAATTTAATTTAACAGTATTTACAACTGGGTGCTCTTCCACCACTCTTTTACCATGTTTATCACAATAGATAAACTCAGCGGGATCGTCGAAATCAACATTTGATACTTCTCTAATTTCTACCCAACCTTTTTCGCCAAATACAGTAAACCGCCCATAAAATGGCGTCGATATCATGACAGCGAGTGACGCTGTGACATTATTTCGGAACCTTATATTCACTGATAATGTATCTTTTTTTGGATGCTCTAAAACTATTGAGCCAGTTTTTGCATAAACAGTCTTCGCTGGACCCAAGAAAGACACGAAAAAATCAGATAAATGTATCCCAAGAGCGGTCATCCCACCAGCGGGAGCAGATTTTGGGTTCAATCTCCAATTATCTCTATCTAGTTTCATAAAGATATCATGGCTAAAATTTGTCTCCATATGCAAGATTTCTCCAAGCATACCTTCATCGAGCATCTCTCTAAGCTTGACCATTGCAGGCTCCCAGCGTCTCTCATGGCCCACACCAAGAATGATACCATTTTTCTTACAAGCCAAAGCCATTCTCTTGATGCTCTCATATTTTAAGGCAACTGGTTTTTCGCAAAATACCTGCTTTCCTTTATTTGCCGCAGAGATTACTTGCTCTTCATGAAATTGATTTGGTGTTGCCAAGATGACTGCATCGACATATGGACTATCTATTATTTCGTCAAAATCTAAATTCGGGTCAACAGAAAACTCAGAAAAAATTGGATCACCTTTACTTACTTGAGGATCAAAAGCATGCGTTATATTAATTTTTTTGCTCTCACTGAGACACTTTATTATTTGTTTACCCCACCAACCGAGACCAATTACCGCTGCTTTCATAAATAAATCCCCTGTATTTGAATATTTTGTAAGTTTATTTTTTTTTTAAATAAATATATATTCAATTATATATACACAAAGGGCTTTGTAAATGGGAGATCAAATTAAATTTAGCGCAGGAGAGAATCCGTATGCTGTTGAGTATGGAGGTTTCTACAGGAGGTGGATGCCTATGTTGACTGATATAGACGAACTTGTGACCGCTGTTGGTAAGATCAAGAGTACGACTGAGGAGTCTTGGATTCCAGTATGGAGTGCGTTTGCTTATGAACATGAAAGAAAAGGTGATGAATTCATAAAGGGAAACAAAAAAGAGAAAGCATATAATGAGTTTATGCTGTCAAAAACGTACCTATCTATTGCAAGATACCCAGGTGAGATAACTGAGAGTAAAAGAAAAATTAGCGCTGAATGCTCAAGGGTTTACAGGAAAGCATGTGAGCTACTCGAGCCCAAAGTTGAAATTGTTAAAGTCAGTTGTGGTGATAAAGAAATAACATGTCATTTTAGATGTCCAAACGGGGCTGACAAAACTGCAGCAGTTCTTATCATGTGCGGAGCTGATATGTTTAAGGAAGATAGAGGTTGGGCCTCGCAGCATGCCATTGATAATGGTTTAGCTTCGCTTGTAATGGATGGGCCCGCTACCGGAGAAAATCCGTTTCCTTGGGAACCTGAGTCAGTATCAGCTTGGATGGCGGCTATCGACTACCTTGCAGGCAGACCTGAAGTTGATGAAAATAAAATAGGTGCCTTTGGTATAAGTAGAGGAGGCTATTCTGTTGTACAACTTGCAGGATCCTATCCTGAAATGGTCAAAGCTATAGTTGCAAATGCAGGGCATCCCTTTGGTTACAAGATGACTGAAGAAGAAATGATAAATTTTGTCAAAGCACGGAATGATAGAGCCCAGCATGTCTTTGGGCAGATAGGCGACCCACCATCTTTTCCACCTTGGACAGCAGAAAAAGAGCAGATGTTATTTGAAAAATGGTCATTAAGTAGTCTTGGTATACTTGATAAGATAAATCAGCCAATGCTTCTGATTAATGGTAAAAAAGATCATCTGGCACCTATTGGAAATATCTACTTTATGCTAGAGAATGGTCCACCGCATGGAAGAGAGGCTCGCATTTACCCAGATGCTGGACATTGCGCATTCAAGTATCAGGATCATTGGGCTGCCGCGTCGTTTGAATGGCTCTCTAAAAAGCTATCATAAATTAATTTGAGGAAAGTATCTTATCTGAAATCTTTTCCGCAGTCATAAGGGTTGGGAAATTTAGGTTTGCGCATGGTACTATTGGAAAAATTGATGCATCAACAACCCTCAAACCATCTATTCCATGCACTCGACCCTCATTATCAGTCACAGCCATTTTATCAGTTTTGGCACCCATTCTGCAGGTACATGATGCATGCCAAACACCAACAGTTGATTTTTTAATAAAATCTGAGAGGACTTCGTCATCTGACATCAGTATGGATAATTCAGGGGCTTCAATAACAAATTTATTTAGTAAATACCTCCTCAACGCATCCGGCCCATCAAGCATTTTGGAGAAGATTTTTGTGAGTATTTTATTTTGTAGATTAACCTTTCCAACCTGCCTCACCTTATCACCATAAACTGCAGCAAAGACCTCCTTAGATATCCTCTGAAATGGATCAGTTTGCTGGATTAAAACCATTTTCCGAAAACCCTCCATCAAACGAATGAGATCTCTCTCGTCGGAAAGTAAATTAAAATCAACAATCGGCTCGTCATAGGGATCTGTGGTACTCAATCTTACTTGCCCGGTCTCAGAGTAAGTTCTATTTACAAATAAAATAAATGCAGCTAATTGATCACCAATTGAATGCCAAGCCGTCTTTGAACATACTGCAACATACATATCACCTTTTGGGATATTCTTAAGGCCAGATGAATAACGCATGCCAACAAGAAGATGTCGTCTTGAATATTCATTAATTCGTGCCTCAGGTTTTATGAATGAGGCAATATTAATTGACGGGTGATCCATTAGCCTTTGTCCAACGCCACCAAGATTCTTTAGTACATTTATGCCCTTATCTTTGAGGTCCATTGCAGGGCCAATTCCTGCCCTCATCAAATGGGCTGGGGAGTGAATTGCGCCTGAACTTAATATTATTTCTTTTGCAAGAAATTTCTTATCTTTGCCTTCAATCCTAACCCTTACACCGATACATTTTTTCCCATCAAAAAGAATTTCTTTAACGAATGACTCGGTCATTATTGTTAGATTCTTACGATTTCGGATGCCTTGTGTCAGATAGCCCATTGCTGCTGAAACCCTTCTCTCGTAAATAAATGAGCCAGTTACAGGGAAATAGCCATCCTCAAACTTTCCATTTTGATCTTCAAGGTATTTGAGTCCTGCTTCCTCAAATGCGGATGCAGATGCTTTGGCATGACCATTCCAAATATCAGGAAAAATTCGGCTGACTGGAATATTTCCATCATTACCATGAAATGGGCCTTGAAAATCTGAGTCCTTTTCTACTTTTTTAAAATATGGGAGTACGTTATCCCACGACCAACCTTTTGCCCCTCTTTCCTCCCATATGCTGTAATCGTTTGGCGCACCCCTATTAGCGACTAACCCGTTTATAGACGAACCACCTCCAAGAACCCTTGCTTGTTCATATTTCCTGAGTGGAATTTGATCTTCATCCTTCATGTTATGAGACTTAACTTCGGTACTAACCTTCAGCTCCGTCCAATGAAATCTCGTGTCAAGATAGGCATAACCGGGATATGTATCTAAAATTTGCTCCGGGACCTTTCCTGGCGGAGTGTCAGGACCTGCTTCACATAATAAAACTTTATTTTTTGAATTAGAGGTTAGCCTGTTTGCAAGGACTGAGCCAGCTGATCCTCCCCCAACAATTATATAATCAAACATTTACCTAAACTCCCAATTATGTGACCGGAGGCCACAATCTCTCTGCCACAGATGGTGATCCTGGCGCATGCACGGTGTAGTTATGAATCTTGTGTGTCCATTTATCATCAGTTAAACCCATAGCTTCATGTTTTTCTTCAAAATTCTTTCTTCGATCTTCCAAAGAAGTAAACTCATATAAAACTGAGAATTTGGCCCATCCTGCGGCACAAAGCATTGTCCTGGCAGCAATACATCCAGAAAGCCTTGCAATCGCAGGAAGTCTGTGTTGTGTATACCATGAACACACATCAAACTCATCATCAATGGTTTTTGTTCGAAAACTTCCCATTTGTATCACAGGACCTGGTGTTGTTGCTGGAGTTTTTAGATTAGTTTCAGGGCCGTCCACTCTTGATACAACTTGAAATAAACACTCGCGCATATTTTTACGTTTTTTTAGTTGGGCTTGTTGGGCAATACCACTATCATTTACAAACTTTTCATTTCCTGTGAGTGTCGCAATTGATGCAGCACCAATCAGCTGTATATATTGAGATCCTTGGCCAATGTCATCAGTCGCTCTCGGTAAATTATCTCTTATAGCTTTCATTCCAGTTCCTTCATTTGCCCCAGCTTTGTAATGTGAGGCCCACAAGCAACCTGTTTTTGATTGAATGAAAGGAAGATAATCATTGTGCATCCAATCGAAGTATTCTAGGTCATTATTATCTTCTAAGTCATACCAAATTGCCCATATTGCATCATCCATCACTATTTCCCTTTAATTATATCCGAAAAATGATTAGTGTTTTAATGCTAATGTATTAATAGTAAGATATCAAAATATTTTTTAATTCTTTGGAGGTGTTTAAATGGTCGATAATACGGAATTCCAGATGTTACATACGATGCTTAGAGTAAGGGATTTAGACAAATCAATAGATTTTTATACTAAATTTTTGGGGATGGCACTGCTCAGAAAAAGGGAGGTTCCTGAAGCAAAATATACTAATGTGTTTGTTGGCTACGGACCTGAAGATACGCACGCTGTGTTGGAGTTAACATATAATTGGGAACAGGATGAAGACTATGAAATTGGAACAGCATATGGGCATATTGCCTTAGGTGTAAGAGGCATATACGATATTTGTGATAAGCTTGAGGCCGCGGGAGTCAATATACCACGAAAACCAGGCCCCGTAAAACATGGTACGACCCATATAGCTTTTATCGAGGATCCTGACGGCTATAAGATTGAAATTGTTGATTTAGATACGCGTACTATATAAAAATTAGCGCCTTTTTATTGTTTTGACGATGGTATGAGAGAGGCAATTATTAAGGTTATGATACATACTGCAGATAAGATAATGAAGATTATTTCCAAACCATATCTGTCTGCAATAATACCTGCAATCATTGCAAAAAGTGCTGCCGAACCAACTTGCATCATGAATAAAAGACTTATAACACTACCAGAAGTTTTGGAGGGTGCGATATCAAGTGCCCAACCTTGGACAACTGGCCGCCCGGCATAAATTGCAAAACCAATTACTGCTGATAATAATATAATTAATATATTGCTACTAATTAACGGGTAAAATGGCACCAAAACTCCAGAAACTAAGAGAGAGGAGATCGCAATAATTTTTCTTCCATGCCTATCCGATAAGTGACCAGCGATGGGTCCTGAAATTAAGCCACCCATTTGCATTGAGAACAACGAAGCTCCAATAACTGCAGCACTGGCGCCTTCATTTGCAACAAGATATAAGGGCATAAAAATAAGTACACCATTTTGCGTTACGGTCCTTACCCCCGCAACCAAAAATAGTGGAATTAATTGAAAATTCAAAAGTAAAAGCTTTAAGTCCGCAAAATAATTATCATCTTTCTCGCTAGTGATTTCTTTATTACTATTTTTCTTATCGTTCAAAAAGAAAATAATTATCAGCACTAATATAAAAAGTGGCAAAGATAAAAGTATTGAGGTTGTGTTCCAAGATAAATTACTTCCATTAATTGTTACATACGTAAGAAAAAATGCTGCAAGCAGCGGTGATAATGCATCACCCAAGCTTGCGCCAATACTGTGGATTGATAAAACAAAACCTCTATTTTCTGGATAATTTACAGATAAATATGTAATAGCCGCAGGATGCCAAAGACTAATACAAACTCCTATCATCGCGACGCTGATAAAAAGTAAATATATCGTTGAAGACATACTCATAAGCACCATTGCAAATCCACCAATCAGAAGTGAGTATGCTTGGAAATTTGTATATTTTTCACTCCCACGTAAATCTACTAATGGTCCACTTATTGCGTTTGAAAAGAAAGTAGAGAAGTGAAATACAGTCATAATTAAACCGGCCTGAGTATAGCTTAGACCAAGATCTAAAATAATATATGGTAACAGAATATATATTGCAGCATTAACCCAATGCGTGCCGCCGTGGCCAGCAGCGACTAGAATTGATGGCATTTGTGGCTTTAAAATATTTTTTACAATATCCATTATTTTAGCTTTTGAGTCGGTCAACTCTATCTTTTGATGCAGAGAGCAAGAAACCAATATCCTGACCTGCAAGAAAGAAATTAGCTCCCATTTCTATATAATTCTTTGCAGCTTTTTCATCTTTAACACCGCCAGAGCCGAGCCATTTGTTATATTTCTTGCACGCCAATGCAGTTTTTTCATAAAATTTTTCTATTTTTGGATTTCCAAAATCCTGAGGACAACCACTCGCCATTGCTAGATCATTTGTACCAATCATTATGACGTCAATCCCATCAACGGATGCGATTTCATCAATCGACTCAATTGCGGCTGGTGTTTCAACCATAGCAATGAGCATGGTTTCTGAGTTTAACGCTCTGGTTGCCTCTGATAGGTCAACACTACGATAATCATAGTGAACGATGCCTCCGCCTACACCACGAGAACCCTCTGGTTGAAATTTTGCAATATCAACTAATTTCGCTGCCTCTTCTGGTTTTTCAACATGTGGTAATACAATACCCATCGCACCGTTATCAAGTATCCTCGAGACCATTGTATATCCATTAATTGGTATTCTGACAATTGGTGTCAAACCTGTTTTTAACGCCATTGCCGACATTTGTGAAACTGTGTCAGTAGTTAACGCACCATGCTCCAGATCAAGAAAAAGCCAGTCAAATCCGGCAGTTTTCATCAGTGGTACAACTTCAACAACTCTCGATTGAACAATTCCTACCCCGAGTGTAAGTTCATTATTCGCTAATTTATGTTTAGTTTCATTTAACATGATTATCTATACTCCAGTTATTTTGTTTGGCATTATAAATGACAAAATTAAAGCTAAGATACTTGTTAGTGTTAGCAATACAAAAACTAACTTTAACCCAAATATATCAGCTGTTAAACCGCCAATTATCGGAATCATACCTGTTAAAGCCGCCTGGGCTGTAAACAACATACTTATTGCACTTCCAGACGTTTGTCCGGCTGATATATCCATAGTCCAGCTATGAATGACAGGTCGTATAGAATAGAGTGAGCAGCCAGCTAAAGAAGATATTAAAATAAATAAATAAACACTCTCCAGCAACGGAATAATGATAAGTAACATTGCGGAAATTATTAGCGAATATATCACAACCGGCCTTCTACCGACTCGGTCAGATAAGCTTCCAACAATTGGACCACCAAAAACCGCACCAACTTGGATTGAGAATAATGCAAATCCAACCAGCACAGGACTTGATTGCATTTCACCAACTAAATATAAGGGTAAGAAGACTACAAGCCCATTTTGCGTCATTGACCATAGACCAGCTAGTACACAAAGTATCAACATGTCTTTATTAGCGAGGAGATCTTTCAATCCATCCCAATAATTATATTTGCTTGATGAACTTTGCTCCAAATTCTGGTCCGTATCAATCTGCGGTAGAGATTTTAAAACATAAAAACCCATGAAAGCAACGGGAATGGCTAGTAGTAATGCAGTTTGTTGCCAGGATAGGACCAGCATAATCAGACCAGCGATGGGAGGTGCAATCCCATCTCCAAGACTTGCACCGACTGTATGTATTGATAGCGCTAGACCTCTCTTGTTCTTATATAAAAGAGATAAATAAGGTATTGAGGGCGTGTGCCATCCACTCACACAAATACCAATAAAAACGGCAGATAATGCTAGAATTAGGGTACTATTTGCTCCACTCATCAGTAAAAGTGCAAGGGCACCCGATAGCAAACATAAAAATTGAGCTAGTATATATTTTTTAGAAATATCAATAACAGGACCACTTATTATTGTCACAGCAACTGCTGCAATAAAAAAAATAGTAACCATGCTACCTGTAGTTGTGTAAGTAAGTGATAAGTCTTGCGCGATGAACGGCAGTAGTACAATAAATATCCCATTTACCCAGTGTGTCACCCCATGTCCAGCGCTGACAATAGACAAGGGTCTAACGTTTTTTATATTACGAAGGTCTCTTACAATTGAATACATCTTATTTAGTAAAGTTGCTGGTAGCGGAGGAGGGACTTGAACCCCCGACACAAGGATTATGATTCCTCTGCTCTAACCAACTGAGCTACTCCGCCATTATAGTTAGAAAATCCTCTAAATTAATACTTCATTACAGATCAATTGTATATAAATTTATTAATTTAAATTTTGAGTTTTATCCTTGATTATCCATCCGCCACCAAGTACCCTGGCCATACTTTTTTGAGACTCGTAAATAACGCAAGCCTGCCCAGGCGCTACACCGTATTCTGGATGTCTAAACTTCACTTTTGCATGATCTTCATTTCTTATTATCGTAGCTGGCACCGCTTCCGATGTTGATCTAATTTTAACATAGACAGGCATTTCTTTATTGCAATCATCGCCTATTCGAGGTCCAAGCCAATTCAAATTTTTCAAAAAAATTTGATTTATTGCAAGTGCCTCTTTTGGTCCAATTGTTACGTTATTTCTCTCATGGTCGATATCGATAACATAATTTGGTTCACCGTTTACGTAACCAATGCCTCTTCTTTGTCCAATTGTGAAGTTCATGATACCTGCATGTTCTCCAACAATGTTGCCTGTGGTATCAATTAAATTACCTCTTACATTAGATTTTGGCTTTAGTGTATTGATTAAGTTTACATAGCTGCCATTCTGTACAAAGCAAATATCTTGGCTTTCTGGTTTATCTGAGGTAGCAAGTCCAAGTTCCTTTGCAATTTTCCTAGTATCGGTTTTTGTAAGGTCACCAAGAGGAAATTTGATATATTCCAGTTGTTTCTTTTTAAGCGTAAACATAAAATAACTTTGGTCTTTATTCATATCCCTTGCACGAAATAACCCTCTTTCGCCATTAATTGATTTATTCGATACATAATGGCCAGTTATTAAACTTGATGCACCTAATTGCATCGCTGTTTCATATAAATCACCAAACTTTATCTTTTCATTACAACGTATACATGGGATTGGTGTAAGACCATTTGCATATGAGTCAGCAAATTCATTTATTACCTCGGACCTAAATTGCTCTTCGTAATCAAGGACATAGTGCTTGATGCCAACCTTTTCAGCTACTTTTTTAGCATCATAGATATCTTGGCCTGCACAACAGGCTCCTTTTTTTTGTGATGGGTTATCATTTGTATATAATTGTAAGGTTACCCCAACTACGTCGTAACCTTGTTTTGCACACACGGCAGCGGCAACAGAAGAGTCTACGCCACCAGACATCGCTACAACTACCCTTTTCTTTTTTCTAATATTAAATAGGTTTATATTATTATTATCCAATGGATTTCCATTCTTTAAATAAATTAGTCACGGAAATTAATAAATTGCAGAGGTAAATCAAGGCTTTGAGTCTTTAGCAGAGTTATAGTTTGTTGAAGATCATCTCTTTTTTTCCCACTTATTCTGAGCTCATCGCCTTGTATTGAAACTTGAACCTTAATTTTTGACTCTTTTATAATCTTAATAATGTCCTTAGAAATATCTTTATTGATCCCCTGCATCATAGTTATTGTTTGACGGACTGCTTGCCCTGCTGACATCTCAACTTTTCCCATATCTAATGCTCTTACATCAATCCCTCTTTTTGTTATTTGAACTTTTAGCATCTCTTGTAATTGAGTGAGTTTATAATCATCATCAGTTTTTATGATTATCAATTCTTTTTCAAATTCAATCTCTGAGTTTGAGTTTTTGAAATCATATCTTTGTACAATCTCACGCTTTAAATTTTGTATTGCGTTATCAACTTCAGATGGGTCAAATTTTGAGACTATATCAAAGGTTGGCATTCTATTACCCTGTAATTTCTATAATAATGTATATAGTATTTATTGCAGGTAATAACAATAACTAATAAAAAGATAGCTAATTTGTAGATTTTTCAACCACTTAGGTTAGAATTTATATGTTTTTATTGTTTATATCTGAGAGTTTTTAACAAAAATTGCACAAATTTCTTGATAGCATTTACATAAAAGTTATCCTTAAAGTACGAATTACTATTGTGATTCGTTTTTATTATTTGCAAATAATTAGTGAGCTAAAAATGAGAATACTTCTAATAGAGGATGATCAAACTACATCACACAGTATCGAGCTGATGCTCAAATCAGAAAACTTTAAAGTTGATGTAACCGATCTTGGGGAAGAAGGTATAGATCTTGGTAAATTGTATGACTACGATTTAATTTTATTAGACATAGATCTCCCTGACATGAGTGGCTATGAGGTGTTAAAAAACTTAAGAACACAAAAAATAGAGACTCCAGTTCTTATATTAACCGGACTAAGTGCTATGGAAAATAAAGTTAAGGGTTTTGGCTTCGGTGCAGATGACTATCTAACAAAACCATTCCAAAAAGAGGAGTT
The DNA here is from genome assembly GCA_002699615.1 of Rhodobiaceae bacterium. GTDB lineage: Bacteria > Pseudomonadota > Alphaproteobacteria > Rhizobiales > TMED25 > TMED25. The sequence continues at coordinate 20,632 of PAAM01000026.1, forward strand.
AGTAGCAAGAATTAGTGCAATTATTAGGCGCTCTCGCGGTCATGCACAATCTATAATTTCAACTGGTCGATTAGAGGTAAACCTTGACTCGAAGACAGTGGAAGTTAACGGAAAAAGGGTTCATCTCACGGGAAAAGAGTATCAAATGCTCGAACTACTATCTCTTAGGAAAGGGACAACGTTAACAAAAGAAATGTTTTTAAATCACCTCTATGGAGGAATGGATGAACCAGAACTAAAAATAATTGATGTTTTTATATGCAAGCTCAGAAAAAAACTTATGATAGCATCGGACGATGAAAATTATATAGAAACGGTATGGGGTCGTGGTTACGTTTTACGCGATCCGACAGAGCTCCTCGAGTCAGCTTAGGCCCTATTACTAAAAGTAATGGAAATGTCAGTATTAGCATGGGAGATTACTTTTTTGTCAATTTCATAGATGCGAGTAAGCTCCTGCAAGTATCGAACTTGAATATTTACTGTGTTGTGTGAGTTTTCCAGCGTCAAATCCTTTAATATCTCAGAATTTATTTTCCCAGTTGGGTTCTCAATACGTATGACTAGAGCATCCTCATCAATCAATTCATAATAAATTTCTGCCTCAAAGGGCAAAAGACTAAGAAAAATCAATATGGTATTACAAAGTATTAAAGCGTATTTATTATTGAAATTCTTCAGATCATTTCTGTGGCTGATTTTATGTTTTGTGAAGTAAATATAATCATTAATTATGCTATCAAGATTATTAATTGGTATATCTTCATATTGGTGTATCGTTGGGTCAGAATAGCAGAAACGAAAAAACTTAATTTGGGCAGTTATTTTCCCAATACTCTTTTCAAGTAGCTGAAAAGTTTCATCATTAATTATATGCTTCTCTTTCTCGTTCAAACTATACTTAAGTAGCTCTATCCCATTCAAGGCAGCAGATGCAGGATTTATAAGATCATGAAAAATCTTTCTACTAAGCTCAGAAAATAAATTTAGGTTTGACATTTTTAAATTGAATTTTTACTCAAATATACATAACTAATTAGAAGTAGAATTATACATACTCTACCGAAATATTAGTATAAAAATTATATGTTGCCCAATGTTATGATAAATAATAATAAAGATTCATATAGAAAGCTGACGCAAGAGCTCATAGCCATATCAAATAAGTCAGCGTTGGAAATCATGAATGTATATAAATCTAATTTTGAAATAAGCTATAAAAATGACAAATCCCCAGTGACAACCGCTGATAGAATTTCAGAGGATATTATAATACATGAAATTTCTAAAATTGAACCTGGAGTCGATATTATTTCAGAAGAAAAATATTTTGATGAGGAAAATAAAGCAAGCTCAGATATTTTCTTTTTAATTGATCCCATAGATGGAACACGTGAATTTATAAAAAAAAATGATGAATTTACAATAAATATCGCGCTAGTGGTGAAAAATAAACCCGTAATAGGTATTATTAATGTACCCGCTCTAAATGAAATTTACTTCTCTTATAGCAATTTAAACTCTTATAAAATCATCGGTAAAAATGACGCCTCAGAAATAAGGACAAGGCAGGATAAGAAAATTGAAACAATGCTCCATAGCAGATCAATGCCGTCAAAGAAGATGCAACATGTTATTGATCGTCATGGGATTCGCCATCTTAAATCGTGTGGTTCAGCTCTCAAATTTGGTCTATTAGCAGAAGGTTTAGCAGACCTATACATCAGACTTGAACCGTGTTACGAATGGGATACTGCTGCTGGTCAGGTGATATTAGAGGGCGCAGGTGGTTCATTCTGTGATATCAATCTCGCAGAATTTAAATATAATAAACCAAATTTTTTGAATAATGACGGATTTATTTCGCTAGCAAATGAACAGCAAAGAGAATTATTGTTAAAATAATTTTAAATTTTTTTCTTTTACTTATTATGGATTATTGTAAAATATATGGAATTTAAAATTCTACTGGGAAAAAATCAGATTTCATAGGTGATTACATGAGAAATATTAGAAAAAGTTTATTGCTATTGCTGTTTAGTATTATATTTGTAGCATCTGCCATAACTAATACAAATGCGGAATGGTATGATGATCAAAATTCATCAGAAAATAGTGAAGGTTTCAATGTAAGTGAACTTGTTCTAGCAGGACATGATTTTTTTGGTACAGCAACAGAAGGACTAGGTACAGCTGTCGAAACGGTCTTTTCTGCTCTAGGGAGGCCTGATGGTTACATCATAGGCGAAGAAGCAAGCGGCGCAATAATTGCCGGTCTCACCTACGGTGAGGGTACAATTACTACTAAAAATCTTGGCGAAGAAAAAATATATTGGCAAGGACCTAGTATCGGAATTGATTATGGTGGAGACGGATCTCGAGTGATGTTTCTTATCTACAACATGGATAATATAAACGATGTGCATAAAAGATTTGTAGGGACAAATGGAACAGCCTATGTTGTAGGTGGCCTTGGAGGTAGCGTTTATAATAGAGGTGGCGTAACAATTGCAACTATAAAAACAGGTGCAGGTTTGAGAATGGGTGCGAATATTGGATATATTAAATTCTCCGAAAATCCAAAGTGGCTTCCTTTTTAAAAAATATATAAACAATGATTGAGATTTTTCTGGTTCAAATAACCTTTTCCGAGGTTCTATTAGCCTGTATTATAGTGTTCATTGCCTCTAGCGCACAAAGTATGTTTGGAATGGGTTGGGGAATGATCGCGGCACCCTTTTTAGCATTACTTGACCCTTACCTTATTCCGTCTACGATTGTATTCCTTGGTTTTTTTGCTGCCCTCTATCCAAGTATTAGATATTTTAAAGATATTCATTGGAAAACTTTTAAACCGTCAATGGGCGGCAGGATATTTGGCTCTATTTTAGCTGGCTGGATTGCGGCATATGTAGTCTCTTCAGGAAAAATTGAAATAATAATAGGGTCAGTACTACTGATATCGATCTTAATAAGTATTATAACAATAAAAAGTATAACACAAAATTTTCGTAATCATTTCATTGCTGGAACAGCTTCAGGTGTTCTCGGAACAATTGTTGGTGTTGGTGGGGCCCCAATGGGTATCATCTACCAAAACGAAGACCCATCTATTGTAAGAGCAAATAATAATCTATTTTTTACCCTTGGAAGCTTTATTTCTTTCATAATACTGATCTTAGCGGATGTAATAAAATTTTATCATATCATTTATGGTTTTTTAATGCTGCCACCTCTCTTATTGGCTTCCTACACATCTAGATTCCTATTAACTTATGCGAGTAAAATATTAAAGCCATATATTTTATCAATATGCTCTCTTTCCTCGCTATTACTGGTACTTAGGGGGCTAGGTTATATATAGTTTATTTATCAAATCTAATTGTTGAAATAATTTTATTAGATTTTTTATCAATATTATAAATTACATAACTACCGGTTACATCAGTGGTTGTTATTATTAAGCTTTTACCGTCACTTGTAACAGATATGATATCTTGACTTGCTTCGATTGCAATCTTATTATTTAGTGGTAAAACTTCTTCATTATTTGTTGTGCTATCTGATAATCGATGACCAATTGTTATAAAAACCACACAAAAACCTACAATGAGTAATAACGTCATTATAAATATAGCAATCTTCAAAATCCTTGTGGATTTTATATTTTGATCAATATTTTCAATATCATCCATGGTTTTTATTAATGATAAATAATAAATCAATTAATCTTATAACAAATAAAACTGATAGCGGCAAAAGAATAGATCAATTCATAAGCCAAAATACAGAATTAAGCAGACAGAGAATTTCAAAGCTCATACAAGATGGTTATGTGTCAGTGAATGAGGAAGTTATTACTATAAAAAAGAATAAAATTCGGGGAGATATAGAAAAAATTAAAATTATACTTCCTAAGCTTATAGAAGATACACTTAAACCAGAGAATATTTCATTAAATATTCTATATGAAGATGACTATATATTAGTTATAGACAAGCAATCAGATCTTGTGGTGCATCCTGGTGCAGGTAACAAAACTGGAACACTTGTTAATGCAATACTTCATCATTGTGGTAAGTCGCTATCAGGTATCGGGGGGCATATTAGACCAGGGATTGTTCATAGACTCGATAAAAATACAAGTGGACTAATGATTATTGCAAAAAATGATTTAGCACATAACAATCTATCAAAGCAATTTATGGACCACGGAAGAAATGGTGATTTGGAGAGAATTTATGATGCATTGGTATGGGGTATACCAAAAATAGGTTCAGGTAAAATCGAAACTCAAATCAGAAGAAATGATCGTGACAAAACGAAGATGATGACAACTAAAAGTATGAAAAATGGTAAGTTGGCAATAACTACCTATAAAGTAATTGAGAAAATTTATAATCATAAAAATGATCCTTTAATCTCACAAATACGTTGTAAATTATATACAGGTAGAACACATCAAATACGAGTGCACCTAGATTATATTGGTCACCCTGTAATTTGTGATCAAAAGTATGGTAAAGGATTTAATACCAAGTTGAAATCACTTAGTAATGATTGTCGCAACCAACTTAAAATTGATAGACATGCATTACATTCATCAAAATTATCCTTTAGACATCCAATAGGTAATAAACCTATGACTTTTGAGTCAGAGTTACCCGACGATTTAAAATTATTAAAAAATATGTTGTCAGGAATATAAGAAAGTTGTATTTTATTGTGTTCACTTAAATTTTAATAAATAACAAGGATACATATCAGATGTATGGTTCTATACCAATTATTGCAAGTGAGGACAGTCTTGGATTGTACTTAAAAGAAATTAAAAAATTTCCTCTGCTAACGCTTGAAGAGGAAAAAAGTCTATCTGAAAGCCTTAATGCTGAAGGCAATACCGAAGCCGCTCATAGACTAGTAACAAGTCACCTAAGACTGGTTGCAAAAATCTCTATGGGTTATAAAGGTTATGGATTACCATTGAGTGATGTTATCGCAGAAGGAAATATAGGCTTAATGCAGGCAGTAAAAAGGTTTGATCCCGATAAAGGATTTAGGCTCGCAACATATGCAATCTGGTGGATTAAAGCTGCCATTCAAGAATATGTATTGCGCTCATGGAGTCTTGTGAAAATGGGAACAACTGCAAATCAAAAAAAATTATTTTTTAATTTAAGAAAAATTAAAAATAACATCCAAGCATTAGAAGAGGGTGATCTTAGACCTGAACAGATTGCGCATATTGCAGAGAATCTTGGTGTAACCGAAACAGATGTTGTCGATATGAATAGACGACTAGGGGGTGACTCATCACTTAATACGCAAATATCTGATGAAGGTGATGGGCAGTGGCAAGATTTTCTTGTTGATGAGAGCCAGAATCAAGAGACCGCTTTAGTAGTCAGTGATGAGATGGACAAAAGAAAAAAGCTATTACACGACTCACTAAGTTGCTTGAATGAAAGAGAAAAATCGATCTTTATCTCGAGAAGAATTGAAGAAGATTCTAAAACACTAGAAGAGCTTAGCCAAATATTTGGTATCAGTCGGGAGAGAGTTCGCCAGATCGAAAGCAAAGCCTTTGATAAAGTCAAAAGCTTCATAAGCCGCACTAATTAAACTGTTTTTGACTTCCTAAAGGTAATAAGGCCGGTTAATACAACCATATAAACCGCAACAGCAATTATTTGGCTCTCAATACTCACATCTTTATCTATAAGGTAACCCATCAATCCTGGTGATAATGCAGTTGAGGCAATAACGCCTGAAGTGACAACAGATTTTATCTCCCCTAAGTATTTTGTACCATAAAGTTCAGCCCAAAGAGAGCCAGCAATTGATGTTGCAAAACCAGAAGTAATTCCTGCAAACATCATAAATATTACCATTGTCGCCTCACTTTTTCCGTAAGCCAGTATTACCGATCCAAAAGCAAGAGGTAATAGGAAAAATTTTGTGAGGTCTTTTGCGCTCCATTTATCCACTGCCCACCCAGATAAAAGTACAAAAATCATGAGCAGTATTGAAAATACAGGCATTGTAAGTGCGTATATTTCTATTGACCAATCCTTGATAGTCATCAAATGATAAGAATGAAAGAATATACCTGTCAATATAAATGGTGGCGCTAATACAGCGGCTAAGATTAAATAAAAATAACTGCTTTTTAGTACATCACTCCTACGATACTGAACCTTTGAGTCTTTACTTTTGTCTGATATATTTTCGATATTGGGTTCATAAACTTCCCTATCTTTTAGTAGATAAAAAACATATGGGGCAAGGATAAATAAGATAAAGACTCCGGTAATAACCCATGCATACCTCCAGCCATAAAGAGCAATCAGTAATAATGCTGTTATTGGCATCACCATTTCACCAAAAGCTCTACCTAATATTGTTACTGCAATAGCCTTGCCTCTCATGGATGTAAAAGTCTTTGCAATAAAAGTTGATGAAGTGTGTGTTGACATTCCTTGCCCTGTGATCCGGAGAAGGTAGAAGACAATCAACAAAAAAATGGCAGAATTAATGAATGAAAAAGCAATTGATGATACCCCTAGGAAGATAAGTACAGCAAATGATAAATATCGTATTCTAATATAATCCACCATTTTACCAGTATAGAGCATCGTAATTGCACTCATCAAAGTCGCAATAGTATATAGGCCGCCAAATAAACCATGAGACAGTGCAAGTTCTTCTCTAATATTTCCCGCATATAGCGCGAAATAAAATGTCTGCCCTATGCTTGCAGCAAATGTAAGTAAAAAACCCGCCTGTAAATAATTGTGATTCCTCTTAAAAAATTCAAGCATAATTACTTATTCTCTCAAGAATGGGACCATTGAAGACCAAACTCCGTCTCGTTTAATCCTGTGGAATATAGCTGCAGAAATATGAGTACCAATTAAAATGTAAATAAGATCTATCAATATTTCATGGAGTGTTACAACTGACTCAATTATAAACCCATCTTTGAGGCCGATCCCAAATAACAAACCAATCAGCATACCAGATAATGGAATGGCGGCTAGCGTAAAATACATACTATAGTGGACTGTCTTAGCGGCAATTTTTTGTAATCTTGGGGTATTTTCTGGTAGAGAGGTTTTTTGTGTACTTTTCATATATATAAACCTCGCAATAAGTAATAGTACAAATATAGACGCGAAGAGAACTTCAAATCTCAAAAGTGATGGATCTTCTAATTGCTCAATATCTTGAACTTGCTTGATAAGTCCATATATGAATAGAAAAACAAATCCCCAGTGAAAGGATTTTGCGAGATTGCTATATTTTCTTTTTTTTAATGTATCTTGCATATTATTAATGAGTGTCTCTTTAATATTTATTAGATTACTAGAATATACTTTCTAAGAAGATAATATCCTCTCTTTTCGGGCTAGTAGAAATTATATGAATTGGCGTAGCGATTATCTCCTCGATTCTTTTTATGTATGCTAATGCTTTTATCGGCAGATCATTTAACTCATTAGTACCCGAAGTGTCGGTAAGCCAACCATCATGCTCTTCATATATTGGCACAATCTTATTCTGCAATGGCTCCGACAGCGGGAGGTAATCAATCTCTTCCCCATCCAATTTATATCCTATACAGATATAAATTTTTTCAAAACTGTCTAGAACGTCTAATTTTGTTAATGCAACCATATCAATACCTGAAATCTGGACAGTTTGTCTTACCAAGACTGCGTCAAACCAACCACATCGTCTTTCTCTTCCTGTAACAGTTCCAAATTCATTCCCGATGTCCCCAAGTCTGTCACCCGCTTCATCAAATAGCTCTGTCGGGAAAGGGCCGCTACCAACTCTTGTTGTATATGCCTTTGTTATGCCGATGATTTGATCAAGATATTTAGGACCCACGCCTGTTCCTATTGAGGCCTGGCCCGGCATTGTATTGGAAGATGTGACATAGGGATAAGTTCCAAAGTCAACATCTAGAAGTAAGCCTTGCGCGCCTTCAAATAATATCTTCTTATTATTTTGCTTCATATCTTTTAGCATCCGCCATGTGTTGGCAATAAACGGAATGATATCTTTTTTTATTTTCAATAGGTATTGATATACATCATCTGAACTAAGCTCATCTAGTTCATATGCTTTTCTTAATATGTTATGATGATCTAATATTCTATCAATTTTATCTTTGATATTTTCTAAATTATTAAGATCGTTAAGTTTTATTGATCTTCGGCCTACTTTATCCTCGTAAGCGGGTCCAATTCCTCTACCAGTAGTTCCAATTTTTGCTTTACCTGCCCTTTTCTCTCGAGCGAGGTCTAATTCTTTATGAAATGGTAATATAATTGTAGTATTTTCGGCAATTTTCAGATTTTTTGGTGTAACTTTTATTCCAATTTTAGAGAGATAGTCTATCTCTGAAGATAAGGCCTGAGGATCCAAAACCACACCATTTCCAATTATTGTCTGCTTGTTTTCTCTCACAATACCTGATGGTAGAAGAGATAGTTTAATTGTTTGACCATCGATTACCAAAGTATGGCCAGCATTATGCCCACCTTGAAATCTAACTATCACATCTGCTTTATCTGACAAGACATCAACTATTTTACCTTTACCCTCATCCCCCCACTGGGTGCCTACAACTACAACACTTGTCATATTCTCTTCTTAAAAATTTAATTTCTTAACTTGCACAATATTTTCTATTTGATGCAGTTTTTCTAGTACTGTGTCATCTACTGGTGAATCAACCTCGATCAACTCAATAACGTTACCACCAATTTTATCTCTTCCTAAATTAAAATTTGCTATATTCACATCTTGTGACCCAAGGCAGTGTCCAATTTTTCCTACTAAACCTGGTGTGTCGTTATTTGTTATGTAGATCATATGTTTTGCAAATTTTGCTTCCATGTCTATACCCTTAATTTGAATAATTCTTGCAGAACCGTCAGAAAAAACAGCACCCGCTACAGACCTTTCTTGTCTCTCGGACTCAATGATGAGCCTTATGTATGAGCCGTAAATACCACTACTCTCTTTTTTTAATTGTTCGATTTTAATGCCTCTTTGCTTCGCTATCGCTAAAGAGTTCACCATATTAATATCCTCTAATAGTGGCTTTAAAAGGCCCGAAATGATAGTTGATGTAAGAGAGTCAACATTCATGTCAGCAATACTGCCAACGTATTCAATTTTTGCACTTTTTATAGCGCTTTCTGTTATCTGGCCGGCAAAAGATCCAAGATTCTTTGCCAATAACAAATATGGTTCCATAGAAGTCGCTTCTTCAGCCGATACAGATGGAAAGTTTATAGCATTTGTGATAGCGCCGGTTAAAAGAAAATCACTCATCTGTTCTGCAATTTGTATAGCGACTTTTTCCTGCGCTTCAGCCGTAGAAGCCCCAAGATGTGGCGTGCATATTATTTTTTCACTATCAAATAGTGGGTTATTTCTTGCAGGCTCTTCGTGATACACATCTATCGCGGCTCCAGCAATTCTACCCTCATTAAGTGCATTTAACAGCGCGGCTTCATCTATAAGACCACCACGTGCACAATTTATTATTCGAACCGACTGTTTCATTAGTTTTATGCTATGCGCATTAATAATGTTTTTTGTTTGCTCGGTTAGTGGTGTGTGAATTGTGATGAAGTCTGATCTCTCAAATAACTCATTTAATTCAACCTTTTCAATCCACATTGACTCAGCTCTCTCTTCTGTCAAATAAGGGTCATATCCAATTACTTTCATTTGTAGGCCTTTAGCTCGATCTATCACAACAGTACCAATATTCCCACAACCAATAACGCCAAGAGTCTTCCCAGTAATCTCGACACCCATAAATTTTGATTTTTCCCAGAGGCTACTTTTTGTTGATTTATCGGCTTGTGGTATTTCTCTTGCAAGTGACATCATCAAGGTAATTGCATGTTCTGCAGTTGTTACAGAGTTACCAAATGGTGTATTCATTACGATGACACCATTAGTAGTAGCAGTTTCTATATCCACATTATCAACACCAATCCCTGCTCTACCAATTACCCTCAAGTTTTTTGCATTATTTAATACTTTTTCAGTAACTTTTGTTGCCGATCTTATAGCCAAACCGTCATAGCTTTTTATTATCTCGGCTAATTTTTCTTTATCTTTTCCGATGTCAGGTAGATAATCTACCTCTATATTCTTATCTTCAAATATTTTTACAGACTCTTCACTAAGTTTATCTGATACAAGTACTTTTGGCATTTTTACATTTTTCCTTCTTAGGTTAAAGCTTTTCTATTGCTATAAAATAGGCCCAATTAATCCATTCTAATAATATTGAAATATCAGATGGCTCAATTGTTGCCCCAGTCCATATTCGAAGCCCAGGTGGTGCGTCCCTATAAGCGCCAATATCAAAAGCAACCCCTTCTTCATCTAACATATTTTGTACAATCTTTGATAATTTTGTTGTATCGATTTCATCTCCATTTGGCTTTTTTGAAGAAAACTCTAGACAAACAGATGTGTTTGATATTGTGGTCTCTTCTTTTGCTAAAAAATCTATCCACTTTGTACTAGATACCCAATCCTTTATAAGGCTTAGGTTATTATCAGCGATTTCAATTAACTTATTTAACCCACCAATATCACGCGCCCACTCAAGGGCAGCGACATAATCAGCAACACACAGAAGTGACGGTGTATTAATAGTTGAACCAGAAAAGATACTTTCATCAACTTTACCAGATTTTTTTATCCTGAATATTTTTGGTAATGGCCAATTTGGGCTATAATCATTTAATCTATCAATTGCTTTGGGCGATAGAATAATCATGCCGTGCTGCGCTTCTCCACCGAGGACCTTCTGCCAAGAAAATGTTGTAACGTCGAGCTTACTCCAGTCAACCCTCTGGGCGAATAGACCTGATGTCGCGTCACATAATGTTATACCTTTTCTATTGTTATTAATCCAATTAAGATTCGGCACTTTTACTCCAGAGGTTGTTCCATTTAGTGTAAACACAATATCATTGTTAGAGTTTGCCGATTGCAGATCTGGCAAGATACCGTAATCTGCTTCAATTACGTTTGCATCTTTAAGGTTCAGTTGCTTTATGATATCCGTAACCCACGCCTTACCGAAAGACTCCCACGCATAGACATCAACCGGTATATGCCCTAAAAAATTCCACATCGCCATCTCAAATGCCCCCGTATCAGAAGCAGGAACAATTGCAACTTTGTAGTCTTTAGGTATCTCTAGTAACTCGGCGGTTAAGTCAATTGAGTAATTTATAAAATCTTTTGGATTTTTTGCCCTGTGTGATCTGCCTAAAATAGAAGTATCTATTTTATCGATTTGCCAATTTGGAAATTTTGCGCATGGACCGGATGAAAATAGCGGTCTTTTGGTTTTTTTTATCGGTTTATCTATCATTATCTCTACCCTTCCAGATAGTCGACTCTCGTTGGGGAGAGCTGACCCAACTCTTTAATACTGCAAAACTGCGTATATATCAAATATAAAATTAATTAATTTGACATGTAATAGAATTAGGCATAATCAGTAAGTTTAGGTATACAACTTTTTTTATCTAATGAAAAATTCATCTCTTTCAAACTGGCTTTATCTCTCCCTTTTAGTTGTATTTTGGGGTTCTACATTTGCATTAACAAAGTATGCGCTTGTGGATTTTAGTCCCTTATGGATTGTAGCTCTTCGGCTCTCCATCGGGTTTTTAATAATATATTCTATTCTGAAAGTAAGGGGGGAGAGTTTACCAACTGGTCTTGAGAATTGGGCCTGGCTAGCTCTGGTTGGCCTGACAGCTTTTTTTCCTTTCTTTCTAATTTGCTGGGGAACCCAATATTTAGACACGAATATTAGCGGTATCCTATTCGGAATTGGTCCTCTATTTACTGTTCTTGCCGCTCATTTTCTTGTACCTGACGAAAAGTTAAATATGCTAAAGTTTTTTGGCATAATCGTTGGCTTTACCGGTTTGTACATACTTCTATCTGAAAAACCGAATACATCTATTATACCTAATGATTTTAAGGTACTGTCACAGGTTGCTATATTACTTGCAGCGATTGGTTATTCGATTCAAAATATTGCTGTTAATGTTATGCCCAATATTAGTTTGATGCAAAAAACTTCAGGAAGTTTTTTATTTGCATCAAGTTTTGCGTTTATTACCGCTCTTTTACTTGAAGGCCCTCCAATTATTGAAATTTTCGATATCTCGTTCATTTCCGTTTTATTGATGGGGATCTTCTCAACAGCAATGGCAAGTATGGTAATGTTTAATCTTACAAAAATCGCAGGACCAACATTCGTGTCGTTAACGCATTACATATTGCCAGTTTATGTTGTTATTCTTGGAAGTTTTCTTCTAAATGAAGAAGTTCACCTTTACCAGATAATTGGAATGTTTGTGATTCTTGCAGGAATTGTAATAACAAGGATAGGTTCTCAAAAACTAGCTAATTAAATCGCTTTTCAATCAATTCCATGAGATAATCCAATGTCTGGTTTAGATATTGTTTATCTTGCGACTCCCCCATAACTCTGATAAGTGGTTCCGTTCCAGATAGACGAACCAACACCCTGCCTTTTTCTTTAATTCTTTCTTGCCCCATCTTATGAATTTCATTTATATCCTCAATATTTATCTTTTCATAATCACTAATTTTGTAATTTCTTTGAATTTGAGGAACAATTTTTATAAGGCGCGCAAGCTCACTTATTTTCTTATTACTTTTCTTCATAATAGAGAGTATTTGTATAGCCGCTAATAAGCCGTCACCTGTTGTTGAATAATCACCTAATATAATATGCCCAGATTGTTCCCCACCAATATTGAAGCCATTTTCTCTCATAAATTGGGAAACATACCTATCTCCAACATTTGTTCTGTATAATTTCATGCTTTCTCGAGATAAGTAATCATCCAAGCCTATGTTTGATAATACTGTAGCGACAACAGAATCTTTTTTCAGTTTACCTAATTTTTTCCACTCCGTCGCAATGATAGCTAAAAGCGCATCCCCATCAACGATTTCTCCCATCTCATCAATCACCATTATCCTATCTGCGTCTCCATCAAGGGCAATACCAATATCAGCCTTATTATCTTGCACTGCTTTTTTTAAATTACCGAGTGAGGTTGATCCATACTCATGATTAATATTCTTACCATTAGGGCTATCTCCGATTGAAATTACCTTTGCCCCAAGCTCCCATAGAGCTAGTGGTGCAACTTTATATGCCGCTCCATTCGCGCTATCAATTACGACTTTAATCCCATCGTAATTAATGTCTCTCTCCAAAGTACCTTTTACGAACTCTATATACCGCGCTTGGGCGTCATCAATTCTTTTTGCTTTACCAATTGCACTGGAGCTGAGGTCATGGCTATTAAGATTTTGTAATATATCTTCAATTTCTAACTCGTCACTGTCGTCAAGTTTATATCCATCTGGACCGAATATCTTAATTCCGTTGTATTCATAAGTATTATGTGATGCTGAAATCATAATACCAAGATCTGCTCTCATTGATTTGATTAGCATGGATACTGCGGGTGTAGGCATTGGGCCAAGTAAAAAAACATCTAACCCAACGGACGTTAAACCAGAAGTGAGGGATGACTCGAGCATATAGCCAGATAGCCTCGTATCTTTGGCAATTATAACTCTCTTTGGTGATTTATCTTTGGATATAAATAATCCAGTTGCAATTCCAATCTTGAGTGCTACTTCAGCTGTCATTGGCGATTGATTCGCAACACCACGTATCCCGTCGGTACCAAAATATCTTTTTCCATTCATATAAAACTATCCCTAAAGTTTAAATAATAATGAATGATTTATGGCTGTGTTTGTGGCTTCATCTTCTGGGTTTTCTTAGACTTGCTCGCCACTTTCTTCTCAGCACTCTCAGTCGGTACTGTGGTTGGATCGGTAGGTGGCTCTTCTGACCCTTCAGTGTCATGTCTATCAGGTGTCTTACCCTTTAATAGGTCTAGTATCTCGTCGCCAGATAGTGTCTCATACTCGAGAAGACCTTCAGCAATAATTACGAGTTCTTTTTTGTATTCGATAACAATTTCTGTCGCAGCCTTATGGCCCCCATCTACAAGTTTGTGTATCTCGGAGTCTACAATTTTTTGAGTTTCTTCAGATAAATTTTGTGTTTTTGCGACGGAATATCCAAGAAAAACCTCGTCTTCATTATTCCCATAAGACAAGGGCCCTAAGATGTCACTCATACCAAATTGTGTTACCATAGCACGTGCCATATTTGTAGCCATTTTTATATCTGACTGGGCGCCCGAGGTTACTTTTTCATCACCAAAAATTAATTCCTCAGCCGCTCTACCACCCATAGCAACAGCGAGATCTGCCTTGAGTTTTTCCCTAGTCATCGATAACTGATCTCTCTCGGGCAGACGCATGACCATCCCCAAAGCCCGTCCCCTTGGAATTATTGTAGCTTTATGTATTGGATCTGAGGCTTTTTGCTTCACAGCAACGAGTGCATGCCCTGCCTCGTGATATGCAGTCAGTTTTTTCTCATCATCTGACATAACAAGTGTCCTACGCTCTGAACCCATCATTACCTTATCTTTTGCGTCTTCAAACTCATCCTGAGTGATGACTCTTTTACCCCTTCTTGCAGCCAGGAGTGCGGCTTCATTGACAAGGTTTGCGAGATCAGCACCGGAAAACCCTGGAGTTCCTCTTGCAATAACCTTTAAATTGATTTCATCTGATAGCTTAACTTTCCTAACATGTACTTTTAATATTTTCTCACGACCGATTATATCAGGATTTGGAACAACAACTTGTCTATCAAACCTCCCTGGCCTCAAGAGGGCAGGATCTAATACGTCAGGTCTGTTAGTTGCTGCAATCAGAATAATACCTTCGTTTTCCTCAAACCCATCCATTTCAACTAGAAGTTGGTTTAATGTTTGTTCTCTCTCATCATTACCTCCGCCCAATCCGGCACCTCTGTGTCTTCCTACTGCATCTATCTCATCGATAAATATAATGCAGGGCGCACTTCTTTTTGCTTGCTCAAACATATCACGCACTCTACTTGCGCCAACCCCAACAAACATCTCAACAAAATCAGAACCTGAAATTGTAAAAAATGGAACGCCAGCCTCCCCAGCTATTGCCCTAGCTAATAGTGTTTTCCCTGTCCCTGGAGGCCCAACAAGCAAAGCGCCCTTTGGAATTTTTCCACCAAGGTATTGGAATTTACGTGGATCTTTTAGAAACTCAACAATTTCTTCAAGATCTTCTTTAGCCTCATCAATACCTGCGACGTCACTGAATGTGACTTTGCCTTTTTTTTCGTTAAGTAGTTTTGCTTTCGATTTTCCAAATCCCATCGCACCGCGACCGCCACCTTGCATTTGCTTGAGAAAAAATACCCAAACAGCAATTAGCAATAGCATCGGAAACCAAGACACAAAAATGGAGAATAGAGCGCTCTGTCTTACTGGCTTTACATTTATAATAACCCCTTGTTCATTCAATCTCTCTATAAACTGGGGGTCTTCAGGTGAATAGGAATGAAATCTTGCCCCATCATTGAATGTACCGGTGATTTCGTCACCTGTTATAACAACATCCCTAACATTCCCACCAGATACTTCTGAGATGAGCGTAGTGTAACTTACCTCACTAACACCCCTTGTTTCATTAGAAGTCTGGAAAACATTATATAATGCCATCATTAATAGACCAATGACCAACCAAATTACTATGTTTCTAAAACCACCCAATTTTAACTCCTCTTATGTTCATGAGATTTTTTCTCACCATTAATTCTAAATTTTGCACCAAGGTACCCTTTATAATATATATTGTGTATGTTTGGCAGTAATGCAAGTTTATCTTCAATAAATCCACCAGGCAGTGATCTTAGCACATACTTTGGCACTCTTTGATAAGGTGTCCCATCTATCATTTTTCCAAGATCATCTGCGTTTCCAATTTGATCAATAATCACTTTTGGATTATCGCAAGTCTTAAGATGCAGATCAAATCTACCATCCCAAATAATATGCTCATTTATACTTATTTCAACTGGATGTATTCCTCTATTCTCCCTTACAATAACATATTTATCCTTCTTTGGGATTATTTGACACCCATTTAAGGTCTTGGTTTTCATTGTTTTAGTTAAATCCTCAAATACTCCTTCCAATGATGAGAGCGATATATCTCCCCCATTAATACCACTTAGTGCTTTTGCAAATACCCTTAAAACAATTTCGTTTGGGTAATTTCGTAATTTATCAAAATTAATTTCTGCATATCCTAACTCAGTTATTTCAACCAGCTCTTTTGAAATTGAGTCGGTGATGTAAGTAATTGACTCATGTGTTCTTTCCAAGCGATTGATTGTCTTCGACAAGTTTGCAGGTGTTATATTAAATTTAGACAAGGAATTAATATTATTTCTTATTCTGACTCTTTCAAAGATTTCGTCATCATTTGTTGGATCATCAATCCATTTATTATCTGTTGAGATCAGGATTTCCGTTATTACAGAACGAGACAATGCGAGCAATGGGCGTCTTATATTAATTCCATCCTCAAATCTAATTTTATTGATTGATTTGAGTCCATCAAGACCACTCCCTTTTGCAAGACGCATAATAAATGTTTCAATATTATCGTCTGAAGTATGAGCCGTAAGAATTGTATTAATCTTCGCGTCTCTCATGTAATCCAGCATCAGCTTATATCTAGCGTTTCTTGCTTTTTCTTGAATACAAGTTTCAAGGAGTTCGTGTTGCCATGACAGCACCTTGTGTCTGAAGCCATAATTTTCAGCAGATTTACAAACAAATTGACATTCCTTATCTGCCGCTTTCCTGAGATTATGGTTTACTGTGAGAACTTCTATCTCAGTATCAAGCGCTAAGTGGGTTTTCCAGCGATATATTAAATACATTAAAGCCATGCTATCACGCCCACCCGAGACAGCTAAAGCAATTCTATCTTCATTTACCAAGCTTGAAAATAAATCACATACTTTATTATTTGTAAGGGGAAATTTTAAATTATTCAGCATATTCTACTAACATATCGCTTGGTTCATCAAAGAAGAAGTCAATCCTAAATTAACTTGGAACCAAATAATATATTATAGTAGAAAAAATATCTAGCTGATAATTTGCTAACTACTCTTCGGTAATAACGACAGATACAGCTCGTCTATTTTGTGACCAACACGCTTCAGATGAACAAGCAGCTACTGGCCTTTCTTTACCGTAAGGAACAGTTTCGACTCTATCTCCTGCTACACCAAGACTCTCAAGGTATGATATTGCTATGTCAGCTCTTTTAGCACTGAGCGACATATTATACTCTCTTGTACCTCTCTCGTCAGCATGCCCTTCAACAATGATACTAATTTCTGGATATAATTCTAACCAAGAAGCTTGTCTTTCTAATATCGCTTTTGCGTCATCATCTAAACTTGTTGAATTTGTTGCAAAAAATACACGGTCACCAACATTCACTGTGAAGTCTTGGGAAGATCCAGGAATAGCATTTGAGACTATTTCAGCTTCATTATTATTCCCTCCTCCAAATAAAATCTGCTCAACATTTTTTCGTGTCGATGAGCAGCCTGTAAGGATGAAAATTAATAAAAAAGTCACGGAAAGATTTAGTGCTTTTTTATATACCATTGTTAATTTCCTCTTTAAAAATAGTAATTAGCTCTATTTTTATCATGTAAATGTTAACAAATGATGTAATGTTTTAAAAAATATAAAAATTAGATAACTTAATTTATTAACGCAGACCATGATGGGTCTGAGGCATAACCAGGCGTTTCAATCTTTCTTTCATTATAACCAGTAATATCAACAGAATATATCATTGCTCCTCCATCTTCACCTGGTGACTCACGAAAAAACATTAAAACCCTTCCATTTGGTGCCCATGTTGGGCCTTCATTATGAAAACCATCTGTAATTATCCTTTCACCACTTCCATCCGCAAACATTACACCAATCATAAATCTACCCTTCGAAATCTTTGTGAATGCGATATAATCTCCTCTGGGAGACCATACAGGTGTGGCGTAACTTCCTGTTCCAAAGCTAATTCTTCTCACATTATCTCCGTTTGCATCCATTACATATAACTGCTGCGAGCCTGACTTATCTGACTCAAATACAATATTTCTTGAGTCAGGAGAATAGCTTGGTGCTGTGTTAATATCTGCTGTATTTGTTAATCTCTTCCTATCAAAATTACTTAAACTCATCTCAAATAGATTCGACCCGACCCCCTCTTGTAAGCTCATGATGATTTTTGTTCCATCAGGCGAGAATCTTGGGGCGAATGTCATACCCGGAAAGGTTCCAACAACATAGGTTTGCTTTGATTGAATATCATAAATATATACTTGGGGCTGACCATTTCTATAAGATAAATAAACAAGCTCTTTACCGTTTGGGCTAAATCTCGGAGTCAAGACAAGATCTTTCCCTGAAGTTAATAATATAGGGTTTTGACCATCTTGATCCATAATTGCCAATCTTTTTATTCTTTTAGTTTTAGGTCCGCTCTCCGCAATGAAAGCAATTTGTGTATCAAAATAACCCCTTTCGCCTGTTAAACGGGTATAAATTGTATCAGCAATCATGTGCGCGACATTCCTCCATTTATTTTTTGAAAAAACTAAATAGTTTGCTTCAAGTGACTTTTCGCTGAAAGTATCCCAGAGTTTGTAGTTTATACTGTATCTGTCATTATTATAAGTGAGCTCAGCGGAAAATAAGGCCTCGGCATTTACGACTCTCCATGAATTAAAATTGGGATTTTGATCCAAAGACTCAACTTCTTCAAGGAACGCTTTTGGATTTATCGGATAAAATAAACCTGAGCCAGCAAGATCACTTGCTATAACTTTTGTTATATCAAGACCTAGATCTAGCTGTTCATTTTGTTTATCAATAACAGCAGTTATTGCAATAGGCATTGGTCTGAGGTTCCCCTCTGAGACGTCTATTTCCAAGGCAGCCTGCGAAACGGTTGAATAAAATAATAATAAAAATAGTAAAGCGACGAGACTATTCATCGGTTTTGTCATATTATCCACCTAACATATTCCTCGGATCAAAAGTAAACTTTATTTCCTTCCAAAGTTCATATTTTTCAGAAGGAAACTCATATGGCGCACAACTTAAAACAGCTCTGACAGCAGCATTAATTGCCACTTCTCTATATCCATTTGAGTCTCTTGTAATAGGCTCTACATTTGATATTGTGCCATCTTTATTAAGTGCAATCTTTACCTGAACTCTCTGGCTTGCAGCCCCCCGTACTCCCACAGGTGGATTCCAACACATCTCTATCTGGCTTCTCATATTTGATATTTCACCCGCAGTAATAATAGCGGCTGCTGTTAAATTTTTTTCTTCTGGTTTATTTTCAATCATTTGTCCAACATCTCTATTGTCAGGAAATTTGTCGAGCAGTGCTGTTACTTTATCTGTTTCCTTCTTATTCTCATCGTAATCTAAATTGGTTAATAATTTATCATTTATTTTGTTCAGTTCAGGCTTAATTTCTGGCGTTGAAAAAAATTCCATAATATTTTCTTCTTCTTGTTGTTCAGAGTTAGTGGCTTTTTCAATGGGCTCCTCATTTTCGAGAATATTCATATTGTTTGACTCTTCACTTCTTTGAGATGGTTTAACGTTGGGTGTAGCACTATATTTTTTTTTACTAGATAAAGACTCCAAATTACTTTCTTCTTCAATAATTTCTTGTGTGATTGCTGGTAGATTATTTATTAGCTCGATCTCAACAATCGACATTGGGGCATCCTCAAATCTCTCGAATGAGGGAAGTCCTGTGACTATGATTACCACAAAAAATAGATGTAGTATGAATGATATGGATATTGGTTTTGATAGCATCTTATGACTCTATATCCGTAACCAAACCTATTGATGTATAACCAGAAGAATTAATTTTAGCCATTACTTTCATCAGGACTTCATAACTTATGTCCTTATCACCATTAATATAGATTTTTTGATCATAATTACTTTGTCCAATAGCCTCGAGTTTCTCTGTAAGTTCATCAAAATCTACCTCCAACTCTTGAATATAGATTTTACTATTTTTATCAATTGTAATAGTTAATGGTTCATTTTCATCCGTCATTTGCTTTGCGGCAGTTTTAGGGAGCTCTATTGGCACGCCGACTGTTAGCAATGGGGCAGTTACCATGAAAACAATTAATAAAACAAGCATAACATCGACGAGAGGTGTAACATTTATATCGGAGATCGGGCTATTAACGCGACTTCGTCTCCTATTATTTGGTAATGTTTTGATATTTGCTGCCATGATTTTATATAATTTTAATACTCTTCTTCATCAGGCTGATAATTATCATCTACATCCTCTGTTACCATTTGAGCATCAATTTGACGACTAAAATAATTTATAAATTCATCACTGAAATTTTCTAGATTTGATGTTACACGCGCAATATCACTGGATATTTTGTTGTAAAACATTACAGCTGGGATAGCTGCAAATAGACCAATTGCAGTCGCAAAAAGCGCTTCAGCAATTCCTGGAGCGACGACAGTCAGATTGGTACTTTTTGATGTAGCAATGGCGGAAAAACTATTCATAATACCATACACAGTCCCGAATAATCCAATGAAAGGTGCTGTTGAACCTACTGAAGCTAAAAATAGCAACTTCTTTTCTAACTTATCTAGTTCTATATTCATTTGCACATTCATAGCCTTCTCAATTCTCCCCTTCACTCCCTCAATCGACATATTTTTATGTATTTTAAACGTAGTATTCCATTCTTTTATTCCGGCATTGAATATTTTGGCCATTGGATTATTTCTTGAGTTTCTGTAGGCGGCATCAATATCATTGATATTACTGCTCCAAAAATCACGATAAAATTTTATGGCATTGCGATTGACTAATTTAATTAAAATTAATTTCTCAAAAATAATTGCCCAAGAGATTATTGATGCAATCATAAGGCCGAGCATAACTAATTTTACAACCAAGTCTGCTTCAGAGAAAAGACCTAGGAGACTAAGATCCGTTGTGACAAGAGACTCATCCATTAGTTAAATATTTCACCTAAATTATCTAGTTATATTTTACATATTAATATTAAATATAAATTAAAATCAAAGATAGACTAGAAATATGACCAGATTTTGTCATTTGCGTATTTGATTTAATCTATTTTTTACGTCTTCAATGGATTTCTGCGTAAGTAAACGACCCCTTGGTGTCCTGTTAATGAGTCCTTTTTGTATTAAATAAGGCTCAACTACATCTTCTAATACATCACGAGCCTCCCCCATAGACGCCGCAATAGAATCTATCCCTGCCGGTCCACCATTGTAATTTTCAATAAGGCAATCAAGATATCTATAATCCAATGAGTTTAGGCCGATGTCATCCACTTCAAGTTCTAAAAGAGATAGTTTGGCAAGCTCAACATTGATGCCATCCAACTTATTATAAACAGAGTAATCGTGAACCCTGCGAAGCAATCTGTTTGCAATTCTTGGTGTTCCCCGCGATCTTGTGGCAATCTCTTTCGCAGACTCATCATCAATAATTATTGCTAACTCAGAAGCTGCTTTCTTTACCACCATCGTGAGATCCTCTGTTTTATAAAAGTCGAGGGTTATTGGTATCCCAAACCTTTCCCTTAACGGATTGGAAATCAAACCGAGCCTTGTTGTTGCACCAATCAACGTGAATGGGGAAAGCTCTATCCTAACCGACTTCGCTGCGGGACCTTCTCCAATTAGTATATCAAGGACGTAGTCCTCCATTGCTGCATAGAGAACCTCTTCTACACTACTACTTAGCCTGTGTATCTCATCGATAAATAGAACGTCATTCTGCTCCATATTACTCAGTATTGCCGCAAGATCTCCAGCCTTTGTTATTAGTGGACCAGATGTAACTCTAATATTTACACTAAGCTCGTTGGCAATAATATTTGCTAATGTTGTCTTCCCAAGTCCGGGTGGTCCAGCTAAAAGGACATGATCGAGGCTAGTTTCACGTTCTTTTGCTGACTCAATGAAAACTCTTAAATTTTTTCTAACTAAGTTTTGCCCTATGAATTGATCAAGTGACCTTGGTCGATAAATTCTTACATCATTATCCATTAGCCTGATTTCCTAAGAGCTTCTTTTATAAGATCCTCAATGTTCGCACCATCAGTAATATCATCCTTTATTTTCTCGATAAGGCTGAATGCTTCCGTNCGGCTGTAACCAAGATTCATAAGGGCTGAATTGATACTATTCCTTTTCGTTAGTGTGTGATTATCATAGACGCTTGATTGATTTGAATAAACATCTTTAAGCTCTGTGATTATCCTTTTTGCAACCTTCGCACCGACTCCAGGCGCTGCCGAAATAGACTTTTCATCTCCATTTCCTATATGACTTCCAAGTTCGTTCAGTGAAAAGAAACCTAACACTGTCATCGCTAGTTTTGCACCAACGCCCTGCACAGTTTGTAATATTGTGAATGCCCTCTTTTCTTCTAGGGATAAGAAACCATAAAGATTAATTGCGTCGTCCTTCAGTATTGTTTGAATATAAAGGGATATGGATTGGTTTTCTTTAATCGCAGTTATTGATCTCTCAGGGCAGAGTACTTCATATCCTAGGCCATTAACATCCACAATAACTAAATTGCCATTAACTGCTTCAACATTTCCTCTTAACTTCGCAATCATGCAATCACCTTCGCTATTTTATTGTGTTTCTGATATGCATGTGTGATTGCGATTGCTAGCGCATCCGAAACATCAGAAGTCCCTTCAATTTTTTTTGAAAGAAGAATATTAACCATATGGGCTATTTGATTTTTGTCTGCATGACCTCTTCCCACAATACTTTTTTTTATCTGATTTGGAGCATACTCAAAGCATTTAATATTCATAATTGAGAGTGACAGCATAATAGCACCTCTTGCGTGTCCAAGCTTGAGGCTTGANTGTGCGTTGTTATTCACAAAAGTTTGTTCAAGAGCTGCCTCATCAGGTGAAAAATTATCTAGAACCACAGTTAAATCTCTGTGAATGTCATTAAGTCTATCTGGGAGATCTTGATTGGTTTTAACTTTTATTAGCCCGTGGTCAATGTGCTTGATTAGATTNCCCTCAACAATAATTAAACCCCAACCTGTGTGAATTAGGCCTGGATCAATTCCAATAATTTTTTTTAGCATTGTATTTATCTTTTTTATTCATGAAATAAAGTCGTCTGGGATATCAAAATTAAAGTAAATGTCTTGAACGTCATCATTGTCATCAAGTAATTCTATCAAACGATCAATTTTTGAAAAAGTATCCTTATCAATAACAACATTATTTTCCGACTTCCAAATAATTTTCATTAAATTAGCATCACCAAATTTCTTTTCTAACTTTTCACCCAATGAGTGTAAATCTGACGGCTGACAATAAACTTCATAGCAGTCTTCAGAAATATCACAATCTTCAGCTCCCTGATCAATAGATGACTCAATTATTTCATCTTCACTTGACTTGGATATGTCAAACTCAATTAGACCTACCCTATTAAAAAGAAAGGAAACGGAGCCCGTCTCGGCCAGATTCCCTCCACACTTTGTGAATATTGATCTAATATCACCTGCTGTTCTATTTTTATTATCAGTCAGNGTTTCTACTATAAAACCAGTCCCCCCTGGTCCAAAAGCTTCATATCTAACTTCATCGAAATTTGCGCCCGCAGCATCTTGGCTTTTCTTTACTGCGCGTTCGATATTATCTTTTGGCATATTTTGAGCCCTTGCAGCTTGAATTGCTGATCTCAATCTCGGATTCATTGCTGGGTCAGGCAAACCCAGCTTTGCCGCAACCGTAATCTCCTTGGCAAGTTTGGAGAACATTTTTGCTCTTTTTTTGTCCTGCGCTCCCTTACGATATTGTATGTTTTTAAATTTAGAGTGTCCCGCCATTAAAATATCCTTTTTCTAACTCTAACTGTATTAAGTTAATTTAATGTTCAAAAATCTGGTAATTCATCGTCAAAAATTCCCCCGAATTTGATTGGGGAAATATTTTTAACAAATCCTTTGCTGTTTGTCTCAAACAAGATACCCGATAATGTGCCTTCACCCTTTGCTGGAATGAATCGACCACTTGGTATTCCAGTGATGAACTTTTCAAGAGGGTTTTGCATGTCAAAACCAAGGATTGAGTCATAATCACCGCTCATGCCCACATCTGTAATATATCCAGTTCCATTAGTCAGTATTCTTGCGTCAGAAGTTGGAATGTGAGTGTGTGTGCCAGCAAGCATACTCACTCTCCCATCGAGATAGTATCCCATAGCTAATTTTTCGGAGGTTGCTTCTGCATGGAAATCAACAAAAATTACGTCTGCTACATTATTNAAGCTATTATTCGTGATGATATCATCAACAACNCTGAATGGATCATCCAACGAATTCATAAAGACTCTACCCATAATATTTATAATTAGTATTTGTTCACCATTTGGAGCTTTGTATAAAAACGAACCTTTCCCTGGTGTACCCTTTGGATAATTTGCAGGACGTAGCAATCGAGTTTCTCTTTCAATGTAGATTAGTGTGTCTTTTTGGTCCCAAATATGATTTCCAGACGTAATAACATCAACACCAGCATCGATTAACGAGTGAAAAATTTTCTCTGTAATTCCGAATCCTGATGCTGAGTTCTCACCATTTGCTATAACGAAATCAAGTTTATACTGATCTCTAATTCGTGCGAGATTTTGATTTACAACCTTCCTACCAGACTCCCCGACAATGTCACCAATAAACAGTATTCTCATATATAACCCTTGCTTGATATTATCTAATATCTATATTATATTTCATCTAAATTAATAAGAAAATCAAGACTTTGATCATGTTCTGCACGAGGTAATTCAGATACAATTTGAGTTGGGTAACAAATCCCAATAAATTTAGTATTATTTTTTTTTCTTAAATACTTTATGGTTCTATCNTAATAGCCACCTCCATAACCCAGACGATAAAGCTTCTGATCAAAGAGCACTCCAGGTACCAGAACAAATTCTGGGATAGATAACCCACCATTAATTGGCTCATAAACCTCGTATTGATTTTTTACGAGTGATTTCTTCATATCCCATATTCGAAAATCCAGCAGCTTATTCTCTGTGACGCATGGAAGCNCAATCTGATGACCAGCTGAAGAAAGATTATGAAGTAATGGTAAAACATTCAATTCATTATTTATTGGATAATATCCAGCAATAATATTTTTAGAACCCAGAAAACTTAAGTCTATCCCCTTCAGCTTTTTCTCATAAAATGATTTTTCAGACTGCTTTTTCAATCTCATCATCTTGAGCGAGTTGACTCTGAGCTGTGATTTATCAATTTNNATTTTTGTTAAGCTCAAATTTAACATCCACGATTTCTAGCCACACGACCGTGGATTTGGCAATCCTTGGCTCCTATGATATAGGTGGGTACCGAATGAAATAGACCACGATCTAAATCAGTGTCAGCTCCCAATTGAATTGCTATGGCGCCAGGAATAGTTATCTCACGAGTCGCATAGCTAATTGAACTATAGCATTAAATTTGAAAAATTAAATTTGAATCTAGTCTAAGTTGACAGAGATTTACTTATTTCGTTTAATTTGTTTGTTAGCATCTCTATATCTGTCACGAGTAACTCCTCCAATGAGTGGCTATCTTCCTTAAACATGTCATTCTTTTTTTGAAGTTGCTGAACATCATTTTGGATCTCTTCAATTTGCGTCAATGCATCAGATAGTTTGTCCGCTATTAATAAACCCGCCATCACATATATTCTTGCGTCTCCAATGTGACCAAATCTTCCCTGAAGCTGATCTACATGTCTTGAAAAAAAAGAGGCCAGCTCTTTTAGCCGAGCTTCTTCTCCATCTTCACAGGCAATCTGAAAAGTTCTATTGTTGATGTTTACTGTGACTTGACCCATTTTGAGCTATACAAATATTATCCAAAGAAAATACATTATCTTAAAAAATTTCGATACATTGTAATCATGTTAGAAATTCTAGACTCAACTTCTTTATTAGCATCTTTTAGTTTGCCATTTTTTTGTTTTAGATCTTCTAATTTATGCAGTAGATCAATGTTTTCATTATTGAGTTTCTCAATTTTATCTTCCATGCCTGAGTTATCTTCTGAGAGAAAATTAGATAAATCTTTATTTGTTTTCAACTCGTCAATCGCGGTATGTAGTTTTTCTAATGCGGTTGTAAGGCGAGGACTTATACCACTGAGATTTTGATTATTTAGGTCAACTTCTTTTTTTAAATTATACTGGCTCATTTATGATCCCAAACAATTAACATTTTTACGTTGTATTTAGTTGAAAACGTAATCCCCTATGAAATATAATATTAATGAAGCAAAAAAAGCAATAAAAAAAAATAAGATTTCTTTCCAAATCAGCGCTTTTCGCGAGTATTTTATACAGGAAATACCTACAATTATGTAAATATTGTTTGATAAAATTTTTTATTGAATTATAAAAAAAGCAGGGTTTCAAAGAAAAGCAAACAGATATGTCAAATCCAATAGATTACCATGAGATGGCTAATGCGATTCGAGCACTATCAATTGATGCTATTGAAACTGCAAATAGCGGTCATCCTGGATTACCCCTTGGAATGGCAGATGTTGCTACAGTCTTGTTCAGTGAATTCATAAATTTTGATGCGAAAGATCCAGATTGGATTGATCGGGATCGATTTATTTTATCGGGTGGGCACGGATCAATGCTCCTTTATTCCTTACTGTATCTACTTGGATATGAGGATATGTCTCTGGATGAAATTAAGAACTTTAGGCAGCTTGGATACAAAACTGCTGGACACCCAGAATATGGTCACGCAAAAGGTATTGAGACTACTACCGGACCATTGGGTCAGGGGCTAGCTAATGCTGTTGGTATGGCGTTATCGGAAAAATTATTATCTGAAAGATTTGGAAATGATCTAATTAATCATAGAACATTTGTTATGGCGGGTGATGGGGATTTAATGGAAGGAATATCGCAAGAAGCGATTAGTCTCGCTGGTCACCTAAAACTAAATAAATTGATACTCTTGTTTGACAGCAACAATATTTCAATTGATGGTCCGGTTTCAAAAACTGACTCAACAAATCAAGCTAAAAGATTTGAAGCGTCTGACTGGAATGTTAAAGAAATTAATGGTCATGATACAAATGAAATTTTTCAAGCAATAAAAACCTCACACTCCTCAAATAAACCCACAATGATTTTATGTAAAACTATAATCGGATATGGATCTCCAAATAAGCAAGGGACAGCAAGTGTTCATGGATCACCACTTGGTAATGATGAGTATGACCTGACCCGAAAAGAGTTAGGTATCAAGTATGGAAAATTCCAGATACCATCAGACATTCTGAAGATGTGGAGAGAAGTTGGTGTCAAAGGAAAGAAAAAGAAAAAAAATTGGAATGACAATCTTAAAAAAATCCCTCCAAATGTAAGAAAAGAGTTGATAGATCAACATGAAAAACTAATACATCCCGATGTATTTTTGAAATTGGACGAACTTAAGTTAAATCTCAAAGAAAAGCCGCAGAACATAGCAACAAGAAAAGCATCGGAGATTTGCTTAAACTCTATCAATGGCTCCACGCAAATTACACTAGGTGGCTCAGCAGATTTAACAGGGTCAAATAATACAAAAACAGATAATATTAATCCTGTCACAGCTGAAGAATATGGACGATATATACATTACGGAATAAGAGAGCATGCAATGGGCGCAATAATGAATGGAATATCCCTTCATGGTGGATTTATTCCATATGGGGGGACCTTTCTAATTTTCTCTGATTATTGTCGTCCTGCCATAAGATTAGCTGCACTAATGCAACAGCAAGTGATATATATACTTACACATGACTCTATCGGCTTAGGTGAAGATGGCCCAACACATCAGCCAATAGAACAGCTATCAAGCCTGCGTGCGATACCAAATGTGAGCGTATTTCGTCCAGGATCTGCTATTGAGACTGTTGAATGTTGGGAATTAGCACTGAAAAATAGGACTGGGCCAAGCTTGATAGCCCTCTCAAGGCAAAATTTAGACGAATTCAGGCAGAGTCGTGACACAAAATCAAAAAATAATCTCTGTGAAAATGGTGTATATTGTGTGGCTTCCAACTCAGAAAAACCAGAATTTGCAATATTTGCATCGGGCTCTGAAGTGAACATTGCGGTAGAAGCTTATCAAGAATTGGAAAAGTGTGACAAGACAGTACGTATTTACTCAGTACCCTGTCTTGATTATTTCAATTCTCAAGACAAGAAATTTAGAGAAAGCATTATTAACAACGCAAGTCGTAATATGGTCATAGAAGCGGGGGTTTCTCAAGGCTGGGATAAAATATTAAGAGATAACGGTGTATTTATTGGAATGTCATCATTTGGAGCGAGTGGACCATATAAAGAGCTGTATAAAAATTTTAAAATTACCAAAGAACACATAATGGATGTAATCTTAAATAACAAATAAATAGCTGGTTAAAAAAAAATGGCAGTCAGAGTAGCAATAAATGGTTTTGGTCGTATTGGAAGAAATGTAGCGCGCGCAATAATTAGGGATCACGCTCAATCGATTGAGTTGATAGCAATAAATGACTCAGCCCCAATCGAAACAAATATGCATCTTTTAAAATACGACTCAGTACATGGAATATTAAATGATGAAATAAAAAAAATTGACTCCGATTGTTTTGAAATTAATAAAAAACAGATAAAAAAAATTTCATCAAAAATTCCAGAAAATATACCTTGGGGCGATCTAAATATTGATTTAGTTCTGGAATGTACCGGTAAATTTAATGATAAGAAATTATCTGTTAAACATGTCGATGCTGGTGCTAAGAAAGTATTAATATCAGCGCCTGCAAAAGCCGTCGATAAAACAGCAGTTTTTGGAGTGAATCATATGGAGATCGCGCCAGAGCATATCGTGATATCAAATGCCTCTTGCACAACAAACGCTCTCGCTCCTATGATGAAGGTACTCAATGATACGGTAGGTATTGACTCAGCCTTTATGACAACAATACACTCCTACACTGGTGATCAACCAACACTGGATAGAAACCACAAAGATTTATATAGATCAAGGTCAGCCGCACAATCAATTATCCCAACAACTACGGGGGCTGCAATCTCAGTTGGTGAGGTAATCCCGCAGCTGAAAGGCAGAATAGACGGTATAGCAATGCGTGTTCCCACACCAAATGTTTCTGTTATTGATTTAAAATTTATAGCAAATCAAGCTACAAGCTTTGATGAGATCAATGAAATTCTTGTTCAAGCATCAAATAATCAGTTCTTAAATATTCTCAAGACAACTAATGAAAAGCTTGTGTCTATAGATGTAAACCATGATAGCCATTCAGCGGTTATTGCATTGGATCAAACAAGAGTTACAAATAAAACATTAGTAAGGGTTATGGCATGGTATGACAATGAATGGGGATTTTCACAAAGAATGTGTGATATGGCCAAATATATTGGTAAACTATCATGATAGCGGATTGATTTTATGATTCGGATAAAGAGCTTTCGGGATGAAGATCTTAAAAATAAAATAGTCTTATTGCGCACAGATTATAATGTCCCAACAAATGATAAAGTTGTTGTTGATACAACAAGGATCGACGAGTCGATACCAACTATCGACGCCCTCCTTAAAATGGGTGCTAAAATAATTATAATAACCCATAGGGGACGTCCAAAAGGTAAAATTGATATTTCATTATCAATGGAGCCTATTGCGCGGGAGCTAGAAAAAAGAATAAAAAAAGATGTCAAATTTATTAATAGACTGGATGAAGATATTACAAATTATCGAGAGGAAGTATTTTTATTCGAAAATATTAGATTTTTTCCAGAAGAAGAGCTTAACGATAATAAGTTTGCAAAAGAATTGAGTGGTATGGGTCATGTGTATGTAAATGATGCATTCTCCGCTTCGCATAGGAAGCATGCATCCCTGAGTGGAATTCCTAAATTTCTGCCAAGCTTTTTCGGGCTTTGCATGGAAAAAGAAATTTTGGCCCTTGATGATGCCTTTTCTCATCCAATAAGTCCAGTCGTCGCAATCATTGGTGGATCAAAAATTTCAACTAAAATACAGCTCCTTGATAGCTTGATCAGAAATGTTGATAAAATTATTATTGGAGGAGCGATGGCAAATACATTCCTTAAAGCTACCTCAAGTAATATTGGCGCATCGTTGTTTGAAAAAAGTTGTGTGAGTATTGCGATTGATATTATAAATAAGGCGAAGATGAATAATGTTAAATTAGTGCTTCCCGTTGATGCTAGGGTGGCAAAAAAATTAGGCGACTCCCCAAATGCAAAGAATAAAATGTTAGACGAAATCGAAATTGATGACATGATTCTTGACCTTGGGATTGAATCATCTAAAATCATATTGGAAGAGATTTCTGACGCAAATACTGTAATATGGAATGGTCCACTAGGGGCTATCGAATACAAACCCTTTGATCAGTCAACCGTGGCTGTTGCAAAAGAATTAGCTTTAAGATGCAAAGACACAAATTCCAAAGTAGTCATTGGCGGAGGGGATACAATATATGGCATTAATATTGCTGGAACATATGAGGATTACACACATGTTTCAACTGGCGGAGGGGCGTTCTTACAATGGCTCGAAGGTATGGATTTGCCTGCTGTAAAAGCAATTTTAAATAGCATTAATGGCATGCAATAAAGGTAATTAGTAATGAAAAATAATCTACATCAGACTGCTGAAAAACTGGTTGAGGATGGAAAGGGCATCCTAGCTGCGGACGAGAGTACCGCAACTATTACAAAGAGGTTTAGTCAAATTAATTTAGAATCCACGCCTGAAAATCGAAGAAGTTACAGAGAAATGCTCTTTCGAACTAAAAATGCAATGGAAAGCTACATATCTGGAGTCATTTTATATGATGAAACAATCCGTCAAAATTGTCAAAGTGGCGAGAAGATGACTGATTTATTAGTCGCAACTGATACATTGATTGGAATCAAAGTTGATACTGGAGCGAAATCCTTATCTCTCTTTGAAGGAGAAGTCATTACCGAAGGATTGGATGGCTTGAGAGAGAGGCTTTACGAGTACAAACAAATTGGCGCGTCATTCGCCAAATGGAGAGCAGTTATAAGTATAACTGATAAAACACCAACAGACTATGCAATTCACACAAATGCCGATGCACTGGCTAGATATGCTTCATTATGCCAAGAGAATGGATTGGTCCCGATTGTTGAGCCTGAAACATTAATGGATGGCGATAAATCAAAGCACACAATTGATAGATGCTACGAAGTCACATCAAAAACATTGGATATAGTATTTGCAAAGTTAATAGATGCAAAAGTTGACCTCAAAGGAATTATTCTAAAACCAAACATGGTCATAGCAGGTATCAATGCTTTAGACCAAGCAACTGAAATTGAGGTAGCTGAACAAACGCTCAAATGCCTCGAAGAGCATATGCCAGATTCTGTTCCAGGTGTTTGTTTTCTCTCAGGAGGGCAAAATGATGTAGATGCGACAAAGCATTTATCAATCATGAATAAGATGAAAGAAACTGATATTAAACTAAGTTTTTCTTACGGGAGGGCTCTGCAACAGAGCGCATTAATAACTTGGGGTGGTAAAGATGAAAATATGTTGGAGGCACAACAAGCTTTCGAACACCGAGCTCAAATGAATAGTTTGGCCGCAAAAGGCGAATGGTCAGAAAATTTAGAAAAATAAATAGAGCATTTTCCTCAAAAAAGACTCTCCTAATAATAGGAATCTGTCTGTTATGTTTCAGTAGAGCATCTGCCGATCTTACAAATGATGAATTCAAAATATTACTAAATAACAATGAAATCGATAAAGCAATAAAATCATATGAGACCTATGGTAACAATGAATGGGCATATTGGTTAGCAAAAAAATTTATTAGTAATGGTGATACCGTTTCAGCGATTGAGTGGTACGAAATATCAATGAATACCGGTGATCAAAACTCAAAGTTTGAATTAGCGGAAATACTTTTTCATTACAAAATCGATTTTGATAAATCATATGATTACTTTTCCGAATTGAAAAATAGTAATGAAAATCTTTTATCCTCCTACGCGAAATACTATCTCTCAATTTATCATAGGTATGGAATTAATGTGTCTCGCAATGAGACAGTTGCGTATGATTACATTAGCGAAGCTAGTGAAGAGCTTGATTTAGCAAGGTATTCTCTCATTGAATATAAGATTAACGGAGTAGGAACTAAAATTGATAAAAAGAATGCAGCACTCTTAATGTTTGAATTTGCTGATAAAGGCTATACTGAAGCCGAGTATGATTATGCAATAATGATTCTAAATGAAGTGGGAATAAAGAAAGACGAAAAAATTGCTATTATATGGCTGGAAAGGTCAGCACAGAAAGCCTACCCACCAGCATTACAACAGTTGGCAATAATGTATTATTATGGTATGGGAACCATAAAAAATGACATAAAGGCCTATGAATATTATTTATTGGCAAAGCAACTTGGCGTTATAGATGTTGAATTGGATATGAATATGAGTACATTGTCTTCTGCCGATAGGAGAATGGCATCTGAGAAATTTGAAAATTTTAGACCACGTATGAATGAGTATAGCATTACCTATTTACGTATGCCAAAGTTTATGAAATAAATATCAAGTCAGAGTTGTAAATTAGTAGCAAAAACTCTCTTTAATATGTAGAGGTTAATATGAAAATAAATGGGAATCAAATTAAGATTGGGAATGTACTGGAGCATAAGGGAGCACTATTTGTTGTAACCAAAACACAAGCCGTAAAACCGGGTAAGGGCGGTGCGTTTAACCAAGTAGAGATGAAATCTATAATTGATAATACGAAATTAAATGAGAGGTTTCGTTCAGATGAGATTGTTGAAAAGGTAAGAATAGACTCCGAAAGCTTTCAATATTTATACTCAAGTGAAGCAGAGTTAATATTTATGAACAGTGATAGTTATGAACAAATATCCTTAAGTCAGAGCATGTTAGATGAAAAGAAGGTATTTTTAAAAGAGGGTATGCTGGTCGAGGTAGAACTATATGACGGAAGTCCGGTAAGTATTATATTGCCAGAGACAGTCACACTAAGAGTTGTGGATACGGAGCCTTCCATCAAAGGGCAAACAGCGGCATCATCATCGAAGCCAGCAATTTTGGAAAATGATATCCGAGTTATGGTCCCACCTTTCGTAAATAATGATGATGTGATTATAGTTGATACAAATGAAATGACTTATGTAAAGAGGGCTGATTAATTTCATGAGTTATCTACCAAATACAAATGTTCTTTTTGCAATTGTTAGAAATGTCGCAAAAATATATCGCCGTGATTTTGGTGAACTCCAAAATCTCCAAAATTCTAAAAGTTCTAAAAATGAATTTGTTCAAAAAAGTAAAAGCAGGGTTGAGTCATTTATAATTGATGAACTTGAATCAAAATATTCAAAAAACGATTACAAAATTATTACTATATCTAACGGCTCAAAAAATGACTATGATGCAACATCGATTCCAAAAAACTCTTTTATAATTAATGCGCTTGAGGGGGAAATGAATTTCAAGCGAGGCATCCCACTATTTTGTATAACTATTGCTCATATCAAAGATAACATTATACAAAATAGTATCGTCTATAATCCAATCTCCGACGAGGTCTTTATTGGTGAAAGAGGGATATCCGCAAGACATAATAATGTTAGAATGGAAATATCTTCCGAAGAAAATTCAAATAATGCCATGGTTGCAATTGATGCAAGTCTAAATCTTTATAATAATGATATAGGGGATGCTCTCTTGAAATATTTGAATTCGGTTAATTCAATACGTCAAATGGGAGCAATATCACTTGAAATATGCATGGTATCCAATGGTGCATTAAACTGCTTTATCGGTGATAATGAAAGTAGGCATTCTGTCATTGCATCGCTCTTAATTCTGGAAGAATCTGGAGGAAAAATAAATACCCCTCACTTAAAAGGTGAGCGCCAGAAAAATTATTTTATTGTATCCAACCAAAAAATATACGACAATTTAATTAACGGGTAATTCAAGAATAGTAGTAGGGGAATTTATAGTCATGACTGATATTCCTGTTTCTAGAAACTTCACGCATCCAAGAATTTATTTATTTAGGATGCTGATCTTCATATTATTAATTTCATTCTTCATATTGTTAATTCAAGAAGACTTAGTTAGGGCATTCCAAACGAATCCGATTATTAATACAATCATAAGCTCCGTTCTTGGCTTTGGTATATTATATATCCTGTGGCTGACAATAAAACTATTCCGTGAAGTTAGATGGGTAAATAATTTTCAAAATGGTGACCATCATGCAGATATAGGTGCACCACCGTCCTTGCTTGCGCCAATGGCGACTATGATGCTAGATCATAAATACGAGATTACTCTCTCTGCAACATCAATGAGATCCATACTGGACTCAATCTCTTTTAGACTTGATGAGTCGCGAGAATACTCAAGGTATATGATTGGGTTATTGATTTTTCTCGGTTTACTCGGAACATTTTGGGGCCTATTGCTTACTGTTGACTCAATTGGACAAACAATCGGGACACTTAAAATTGGATCTGGTGAAGCTTCTGTAATGTTTGAAGAATTAAAATTAGGTCTTGAAAAGCCATTATCAGGAATGGGTGTTGCATTTTCATCTTCATTATTTGGGCTTTCAGGATCTTTAATTTTAGGCTTCTTTGATCTTATATACAATCAAGCTCAAAATAGATTTTATAATGAACTCGAAGAGTGGCTTTCAACTGTCACTGAGATTAACGATGATAGATCTGACACTAAAATGAACTTTTATCTTAATAGAAATTTAAAAGATATGAACTCAATCCTTGTTGAATTAGAAAAGACATTAAATAACGAAAATAGTGGTAAGAACGGCGAATTCAAGGCTGTGCTAAATACAATAGAAAATCAAAACAAAGAGATAAGTAAGCTGTTGAGTGAACAGAATAAATTGCAGAAAAAAATAATCGACGAAGTTAAAAAGAAGTAGTAATTCTTTTAACCAAAAAAACCAGTATTGCCAATGCCTAGAAATGCCAGACGATCAAATAATAGTAATGCAGCAAATTATTGGCCTGGATTTGTCGATGCAATGGCTACCATTCTACTAGTTATAATATTCCTATTAACAGTGTTTATTTTGTCGCAATTTTTTCTTTCAACAGAAATCTCATCAAAAGACGATGCCTTAAGTGAACTACAAGATCAACTTAGCGAGCTATCACTTTTATTATCTCTTGAGCAAACTCAAAATGAAGAATTTGTTACACGAATACAAGTGTTAGAACAGGATATTTCAAACCTTAGCACAAAAAATGAGAGCTTGAGCGTCCGCCTCGAGGAAGCCCAAGAAAATGTAATAGTATTACAAGACAAAGTTGTTGCACTTAATGAGGATTATAATGAAAGGCTGATTATCCTGCAGGACGAATTAGATAAAAAAATTGCGCTTTTTGACGAAAAAAGAGATGAGTCTGCTCTCAGGAGTCAAAGAATAATCAAACTAGTATCGGAAAGGAATCAACTTACTTCACTTCTAAAAATAAAAGACCTGCAACTGAAGAATAATTTGGATAAGATTTTAAATTTTGAGGTTCAAATAACAGATCTACAAACCGATATCAATGACTTAGGTTTCGATTTAGAAAATAAAGAAAAAATGATTATTGATTTAAGAGAAAAAAACGAAAACCAAGATAAGCTTTTGTCTCAGTTCAAAACAGATATATCAAGTATGGACATGGCCTCAATTGATCAGGAAAAATTAATTAAAGACAATGAGCAGATAATAATCGATTTGAGAAAAAACGAAGTAGAAACTACCGAAAAACTTGAAAGATTAAAATCAATTTTGCTGTCAACAGGTCAGAAAGCAAAAATGTCGGGCGATGAAGTACAAATTTTAAATAGGCAAATTTCAGAACTAAAGACGCAAATACAAGCATTACAGGCTTTACTTGATCAGTCCGAAAAAAGAGATGTTGAACAACAGGCAAGAATAGCAGACTTAGGAAAAAGATTAAATGTTGCACTCGCTCAGAGAGTAAAAGAATTATCCGAATATAGATCTGAATTTTTTGGAAAGCTCAAAGAGATAATAGGTAACCGTGATGATATTATAATCATTGGTGACAGATTCGTGTTTCAATCCGAAGTTCTTTTTGATAGCGGGGAGGCAAATATTGGTATCGATGGGCAAAGACAGCTTGCAAAATTATCAGTTGCAATTCAAGAACTTATTAATGAAATCCCAGAAGAAATTAATTGGATACTTCGTATTGATGGGCACACAGATAAAGTCCCAATCAGGAATTCAAGATATGAATCAAATTGGGAATTATCAGCCTCAAGGGCAATTTCAGTTGTAGACTTTCTCATAAAAACAGGGATCCCGCCTAATAGACTTGCGGCAACAGGTAGAGGTGAGTTTATACCATTAGAAATCGGTGATAATGAGATTGCTTATAAGAAAAATAGACGCATTGAAATAAAACTCACTGAAAGTTAAGCCAATTTTGGACTTGTGGTACTTAGGATATTATTGTATATAATCAGAAGATAGATATATGAGATATTAAAATGAAAAAACAAGGCCATCCAGATTATCATAAAATACAAGTTGTTATGACTGACGGAACTAAATACGAAACATATTCAACATACGGTTCAGAGGGTGACAGTCTAACTTTGGATATCGATCCAACTAGCCATCCTGCATGGACCGGCGGTTCTCAGCAAATACTCGATAGAGGCGGAAGAGTCAGTAAATTTAACAAAAAATTTGAAGGTCTTGTCAGCAAATAATCTTGTAATTACTCATTTAACTTGCACCATAGATAACACTTCTGATGAAAGTAATAGACATTGTCAATCACGGTAAGAATAGCCAACTTGTTCTAGCAGAAAAAACTATTCCGAGTCCCAAAGAGGATGAAGTGTTAATTGAAGTGCAAGCAAGCGGCGTCAATAGACCTGATATATTACAAAGATATGGTCTTCACCCACCACCTAAAGGATCCCCAGATCACCCTGGATTAGAGGTTTCAGGCCTTATAAGTGAAGTGGGATCACAAGTTAAAAAATTTAAAAAAGGTGATAAAGTAATCGCACTTCTGGGAGGTGGTGGGTATGCTGAGTATTGTTTGGCAAATCAACAACTAACCTTGCCTATGCCAGAAAATCTATCATTTAAGGAAGCGGCTGCAATACCTGAAACTTATTTTACAGTATGGAATAATATATTTCGGATTGGTAAGCTGAAGTCAAATGAGAATATTCTCATTCATGGCGGTTCTAGTGGGATTGGAACAACGGCAATTCAAATGTCAAAGCAATTTGGTGCAAATGTTATCACTACCACCAGCAATAATGATAAGCTCAATAAATGCTACAAAATTGGTGCAGATTTCGTCGTAAATTATGGCAATCAGGATTTCTATGAAGAAATTAAAAAATCAAAATATAATGAGATGGATGTAATCTTAGATATCGTTGGTGGAGATTATACAAACAAAAATTATGCGTTATCAGCAATGAATGCTCGTATTGTTCAGATTGCATATCTAAAAGGAAACCTATGTAATATTGATCTTTCCCATATCATGAGAAAGAGCTTGGTGCACACAGGTTCTGTGCTCCGTCCAAAAAATTTAGAGTATAAAGTAGCAATCGCGAATGATATAAAATCAGAAATCTTACCATTAATAGGAGGTGGGAAGATAAAGCCAATCATTTATAAAAGTTTTATCCTTGAAGATGCAGCTCAAGCTCATGATCTTATGAAAAGTGGTAAACATTTTGGTAAGATTATCCTTACCAAAGAATAAAAAAATTTGGAATATCTGTAGAAACAATTTTAATATTGGTATATTAATAATCTATACACTGACTTAATGGAGTAAATCATGGCACAAACACCTTTAATGCCCAAAGCAACGGCGGTTTGGCTTGTTGAAAATACAGCCTTAACATTTGACCAGATAGCTGAATTTTGTAACTTACACCCGCTTGAAGTCAAGGGAATTGCAGATGGCGATGTTGCCCAAGGAATTAGGGGTATGGATCCAATAATGTCTGGTGAACTCACGAGATTAGAGCTTGAGGCCGCAGAAATTAATAGTGAGCATACGCTCAAACTAAACCAAACAATTGTTGAGCTACCTGAGATAACAACAAAAAAACAAAAAAAGTATACGCCTTTATCCAGAAGACAAGATCGACCAACGGCAATTGCATGGCTTGTCAGAAATCATCCTGAGTTGAAAGATAGCGAAGTAATTCGACTAGTGGGTACAACAAAATCAACAATTGAGTCTATAAGAAATAGAACACATTGGAACATAGGAAATATCCAACCGCAGGATCCTGTTGTTCTTGGGTTATGCTCACAGATAGACCTTGATAAGTTAGTTTTGAGGGCTTCGAAAAGAGTTGAACGGGAAGCGCAAAAAGAGAATAAAACGCTCCAGCCAACAGCAGATACACTCGAATAGCTATAAATATAAGGCTATATAATAAAACTTTTTTTTACGCCCCAACATGATAATTGATCCATTATTTTATGCTATGGCTGTTCCCTCTGTAATTCTGATTGGGTTATCGAAAGGTGGGCTAACCGGACTTGGTGTACTGGCAGTTCCTTTAATGGCAATTGTTGCATCCCCAATGCAAGCCGCTGCTGTACTTATGCCAATTTTATTAATATTAGATCTTGTCGCGGTATGGACTTACAGAAAGTCATTTGATAAAATTACTCTAATTATAACAATCCCAAGCTCAATTATTGGTATCATCATCGGCGCAGTTTTGGTATCTCAAGTTAACCCAGATTGGATTAGAGTAATAATAGGTTTCATTGCAATATCATTTACTATATCCCATTGGAGAACTGCAAAAGATAGAGGGTCAAGAGGGCATAGTATATTTAGGGGAACTGTTTGGGGAAGTATAACGGGATTTACAAGTTTTGTTACATTAACTGGCGCACCCCCATACCAAATGTATCTCCTTCCACTCAAACTCGATCAAAGAACATACGCTGGGACTTTTATGATATTTTTCTGGATGAATAATATTCTCAAAATAATTCCATTTATGATGCTGGGCGAGATGACAAGGAGTACGATTACGACATCAATGATATTATTTCCTATATCATTGATCTTTACATTTTTAGGAATCTGGATCGTAAGAAAGCTACCAACAAAAATATTCTATGAAATAATTTATATTCTGTTATTTTTAGTGAGTATAAAACTCATATATGACGGGTTCACAAATATAATAGTTTAATATTGGAGTTTGATGTATGAATAAGATAGCATTAATCATGGGCTCACAGTCAGATTGGGAGACGATGAAATTTGCAGCTGACGTCCTCGATGAATTTGAGCTAGATTACGATAAATTAATTATTTCCGCACATAGAACGCCTGATAGACTCTATAATTTTGCAAAAGATGCAGAAAAGAACTATTCCATAATCATTGCAGGGGCTGGTGGATCTGCACACCTACCTGGTATGGTTGCCTCAATTACAACCTTACCAGTTTTAGGTGTTCCAATCGAGTCTAGGTTATTAAATGGTGTTGACAGCCTTTTATCTATTGTACAAATGCCCAAAGGCATACCAGTCGGGACCCTTGCTATTGGAGCAGCTGGCTCTACTAATGCAGCTTTATTGGCAATATCAATATTATCAATCGGAGATGAGAATTTATCCGCGATGCTCAGATCTTATAGAAATAAACAAACAGAGTTGATAGATACAACCCCAAAATGACTAACAAAGAAAAAATGATCGGTATATTAGGTGGGGGTCAACTCGGTATGATGCTTGCCACCGCTGCAAAAAATCTTGGTTTCAAAACAAATATATATAGCCCGGATTATTTAAGTCCTGCATTAAACTATTCAACGGATCAAACGATTGCTGAATTCGACGATAAAAAAAATTTAACCAAATTCGCAGAGAGTGTTGATTACATTACAATTGAGTTTGAAAATATCCCATCAGACACAATAAATTTTATCGCAAAATCAAATAAACTGTTTCCACCTTCCGATGCAATTAAAATAAGCCAAGATCGTTTGAAGGAAAAAAATTTTTGTAGAGAGAATAAAATAGCTACAAATAAGTACATAAATGTACTAAAGACAGGAGATCTATCCGATTGGAATTACGGTAAGAAAAGTGTAATGAAGACTCGTCAACTTGGCTATGATGGCAAGGGACAGAAAATAATAAGCTCAAAAAGAGAGGCTGAAGAGGCGTTTAATAAATTTGGTCAAGTACCATGTATCATGGAGGAATTTATTGATTTCAAGCTAGAAGCTTCAACAATATCAGTACGTGACACTTACGGCAATACTTATACATACCCTCCAGCTGAAAATTTTCATAAGAACCATATTCTTGACACTTCCAATGTTCCCGCATCCATTAACATGAAAACTGAAAATGCTCTCAAAGATATATCAACAAAAATGATAACAAATTTAGATTATATTGGCGTTCTTGCAGTAGAGTTCTTCGTATTGAAAGATAATACAATATTGGTGAATGAGATTGCTCCAAGAGTCCATAATTCAGGGCATTGGACTCTTGATGGATCTGAGGTATCACAATTTGAACAGCACATAAGAGCTATTTCACAACTCAAAATATTGACCCCAAAATTAATTTATAAGACGAAAATGCTTAATTTAATAGGGGACGATATAAATATCTGGAAAAATAAGAATAACTCAAATAATGAAAAGATTTATATTTATGGAAAAGCTGATATAAAGAAAGGTCGAAAGATGGGACATGTGAATTTTCTTGAGGATTTAGAATAATAATAAATATTCATCAACTAGTCCTATTTATGTTTACAAAAGTATATAATAAGTTATAAGTAAAATATTATCTGGATTTAAATAAATAACTGGAGATAAAATTGCACGTCACTGTGAGAGATAATAACGTTGATCAAGCTCTAAAAGCATTAAAAAAAAAGATGCAAAGAGAAGGTATCTTTAGAGAAATGAAGCTCAGAAATCATTATGAAAAACCATCTGAAAAGCGTGCAAGAGAAAAGGCAGAAGCTATACGTCGTGGTAGAAAGCTAGCAAGAAAAAAACTTCTGCGAGATGGACCTGGTATTTTTTAAATAGATATTAACGCCCCCTCATTATACTAGAATAGTAGAACTTATTGATTGGAACCTATTGATTTAGGTTTATTACTATTATATGAACAAAATGAAAATTATTTTATCCTTTTGCATATTAATTATGCTAAATGGATGTACTACTTCGAGTAATCTAACTCCAAAGAGCCAAATAAACTCCATTTATTCTCAAAACGAGAGCAAGGAGAAAAGTATTTTATCAATAAAATCCGCATTGCATAATGATCAGAAAAACCAAGATCTATATATTTTGTTAGGAAAAGAGTATATGAAATATAATAATTTTCCTGATGCAATAAATAACTTTACTATTGTAATAAATGCGGATGCGAGATCTTCTGAGGCCTACAACTATAGAGGAGAGGCTCAATATTTATTGGGTAACTTTGATAAGGCTTTGAGTGACTTTAATATAGCTTTGAATATTAACCCCAATTATTCTCAAGCCTATTATAACAGAGCAATATATTATGATGATCTCAATAATTCAAAATTAGCAGTGATAAACTTAGATAGTGCAATAAAATATAATGATAAAAATTTCTTAGCATACGAAATGCGAGGAAAAATTAAGCAAAAATACAAGTTACATCTTGACGCAATTCAGGATTTTGACTACTCAATAAGTCAAAAACCAAATAACATTACGGCATTATACTACAGGTCCTTATCCTACCATGAACTGGGCAGGCTTCACAGCGCCTTAGATGATTTAAATCAGGTACTAAATTATGATCCAACTTTGGTTCCTGCGCTTTTTATTAGAGCAGATGTTCTGAAAAGTTTAAATAAAATTGAAGAGGCTATAATCGATTATGAAAATATCTTATCCGAACAGCGTAACAATACAAGGGCCAAAAAGGAATTGATAAAGATAAAACGGGCTAAAAGGCCTTGACTATATCTTCAACCATTTTTTTTGCATCACCAAATAACATCATAGTGTTATCCCTGAAAAATAGTTCATTTTCAACGCCAGCATAACCTGAGGCAAGCGATCTTTTTAAGAATAGAATTGTACCGGATCTTTCGACATCTAAAATAGGCATCCCGTAGATTGGACTACTTGTATCCGTTTTTGCCGCAGGGTTTGTGACGTCATTCGCACCAATAACAAAAGTTACATCAGTTTGATTGAACTGTGAGTTGATGTCCTCCAATTCAAACACTTCATCATATGGGACTTGAGCTTCTGCTAATAGAACATTCATATGTCCCGGCATTCTACCAGCTACAGGGTGAATAGCATATGAGACATTCACTCCAGCCTCTTTCAACATATCGACCATTTCACGAAGTGCATGTTGCGCCTGTGCTACTGCCATACCGTAACCTGGCACTATTATAACGGACCCAGCATTTTTCATAATAAATGCCGCATCATCAGCAGAGCCTCGTTTTACAGGCCTATCCTCACTACTACCAGCACTCTCTGATGATGTTTCGCCACCAAATCCACCAAGTATCACATTGAAGAAAGACCGATTCATGCCTTTACACATTATGTATGATAATATTGCACCAGAAGAACCTACTAACGCACCTGTTATAATCAGAGCAATATTTCCAAGTGTGAAACCAATGCCCGCTGCAGCCCAACCCGAATATGAGTTAAGCATTGATACAACAACCGGCATATCAGCGCCCCCAATTGGTATAATAATTAGGAACCCAATTAGAAGTGATAATACTACGATTATCCAATAGATTGAGTGGGACTCTGTGAGTGTAAAAATAATAAGAAGTACAAGAATAGATAAAGCTATAAGTAGGTTTAGGAGGTGCTGCTTTGGAAATACAATTGGTGAACCAGACATCAAGCCTTGTAATTTAAGAAATGCAATGATAGAACCTGAAAATGTTATTGCACCAATTATAACACCAAGCCCCATCTCGATTAAACTTGCAAGATGAATATTTCCAACTGTACCTATTCCCATTGACGATGGTACGTATAGCGCTGCGGATGCAACTAGAACAGCAGCTAGACCAACCAGTGAATGAAATGCTGCCACGAGTTGTGGCATGGCTGTCATAGCTATCTTTTTTGCAATAACTAAACCGATCGTACCGCCAATCAATAAACCGCCCAAAAGTAATAATAAATCTAGACCAGCGGGGGGTGATATGAATATCGTGGTAACCGCGGCTATTAACATACCAGTTATACCAAAATAGTTTCCCATTCTTGCAGATTCAGGATTTGATAGTCCCCTCAGAGCTAAGATGAAAAATATCCCAGATACTAAGTATAAGAATGAAATTAAATTTGCAGACACGTTATTTTACCTTCTTTTTGTACATTGATAACATTCTATAAGTAACAAAGAAACCACCAAAAATATTAATAGATGCCAGTATTAGTGCAACAAAACCAAAACCCTTCGCAATATAAAAATTTGTGATGCTCGTTTGACCTTCAACAAATTCAGCACCAAGTGACAAGAGTGCTCCGACTATTATGACAGATGAGATTGCATTTGTTACTGACATAAGAGGCGTGTGCAAGGCAGGTGTAACACTCCAAATTACATAGTAGCCAATAAAAATTGCAAGAATAAATATCGCGAACTTATACATCAATGGGTCAACAGAGCCCATTAATCCAACATTATATGCAACGTCTGCAATGTTATTCATTGTCTCCTCCATCGCCATGATTAATCTCCCTTCTGGTACATTGGATGAACTAATTTGCCACCCCTTGAGATTAGGATTCCTTTAATTATTTCATCATCATAATTAATTGATAATTGCTGAGTCTCATTATCAATTATTTCATCTAAAAACTTCATAACATTCTGTGCATATAAATTTGAGGCATCTGTTGGTAATAGCCTCGCAAAATTTTCAGTACCTAATATTGTAACCCCATTATGCATCACATTTTTTCCTGGCTGAGCTATCTCGACATTACCGCCTCTTTCTGTTGCGAGGTCCGCAATTACAGAGCCCTCTTTCATTGTTTCAACCATTTTCTTGCTAATAAGTATTGGAGCTTTCCTTCCAGGTATTAGAGCCGTAGTGATCACAATATCTTG
Source organism: Rhodobiaceae bacterium (assembly GCA_002699615.1). Taxonomy (GTDB): domain Bacteria; phylum Pseudomonadota; class Alphaproteobacteria; order Rhizobiales; family TMED25; genus TMED25. The sequence goes on from PAAM01000026.1 coordinate 65,091, forward strand.
GTTCTTAATATGATCTGAAACAAGCTGAGTTTGTTTTTCTTGATACTCTTTTGACATTTCCTTTGCGTAACCTGCTGCTGTTTCCGCAGCCTTAAATTCTTCATCTTCCACAGCAATAAATTTAGCTCCCAGTGACTCAACTTGCTCTTTTGTGGCAGGCCTGACATCTGTAGCGGTCACTATGCCGCCCAATCTTCGTGCGGTCGCGATTGCCTGAAGCCCGGCGACCCCCACACCCATAATAAATATTTTTGCAGGCGCAATAGTTCCAGCAGCAGTCATCATCATGGGAATTGCTTTCTTATATTCTGCTGTGCTGTCTATTACCGCTTTATACCCAGCAAGATTTGATTGAGATGACAGCACATCCATAGATTGCGCTCTTGTGATACGAGGCATTAGCTCCATTGAAAAAAGCTGATGTCCATACTTAGTGTATTCTTCCATCTCGGCTGGGTTTACATATGGATCCATTTGACCAATCACAATTGCACTTTTACTTAATTTGGCTAAAACTTTATCATCTGGCCGTTTCACGGTTACCAAAATATCAGAGCTCAGTACTTTATCACTTATTGTTCTTGTCACAGTTGCGCCTGCGTTTTCATATTGTTGATCCGAATAATTTGATTGCTGTCCGCACCCTGATTGGATTATGACATTGAGACCATTTGAGACAAGTTTTTTTACTGTATCAGGAGATAGAGCAACTCTCGTTTCTAATTTATCGTGCTCGGTTAATACGGAAATTTGCATTATATTTTACGAATTAATATATGAATAATAGAAGAAAAATCAAAATCAAAATAACCAAAATTGTTGTGTATTTGGTGAACTTTATAAAACCGTTATAAGTCTTATTGTGTTCTTCATAATCCATTTATATTTTCCAAGTAATAGTTAATTTTGGTATGATATATTTTTATACAAAATATACCCAATTTTCAAGAGTAAAATGTTGATCAAGTGCCATAATCAACACCTGTTTTCTTAAAAATTTTTGATTGCCTGCTTGAAAGTTTTGAGGCGCTGAAATTATCAATTGCCTCTTCAAATAGATCGTGTAAATTTAAGTCTGCGTTTAAATGGAGAAATACAGATCCAAGACCAATAGCGGCTCTGTCCATGAAAACAAATTCCCTTGGTATTTCAACAGGGCCAATATTTTTTAGTGCTTGGTAAACGTTGAAAGCTTCTTTTCTTCCATATAGCTCTGGCTCTATACCATCCGCAACAGTTCTTTTTCTGTCATCTAGTAAAGGACCATATATAAAATTCGCCCAAATATTTAATATATCAATTAATTCTTTACTTAGATTTTTAAATCCCCACTTTTCGTAGGAGCTAACGACGAGATCCTTATTATCATATTTTAATCCATCATATAAGTTAATAACCCCCTCAACAAATGCTGGATGAAATCTTCTCACACAGCCGAAGTCGAGTAGGTTGATACCCAAGACCTGGTTTTTTCTTTTGATAATAGAATAATTACCGAGATGCGGGTCACCGTGAATTACACCGTACTGCCCAAAGGGTATCCACCATGCTCTGAATAGACACTCAGCAATTTTATTTCTTATAGTTTGAGTGGAGTTTTTAAAATCCATCAAAGGCTCCCCAGGTAAGTATGTCATTACGAGTAGTTTTTCAGTACATAAATCATCAATTGTTTCGGGTATCATGATGTCATTATAATCTTTTAGTATCTCTCCAAATAATTTCATGTGATTGCCTTCTCTCACATAATCAAGCTCTTCACGCAATCTTTCAGCAATTTCTTTTCGAATTTGATCAGTTGCAATTGCTGGATCTAGGTTCTTATTTATCTTAAATATCACATCAAGTTGCTTAAGATCCGCTTCTACTGCTGAGTTCATGTCAGGATATTGCAACTTGCAAACAACCTCACGATTTTCTTTCGTGACAGCCTTATGAACCTGGCCGAGTGATGCTGCGGCAAATGGGCCATATTCAAAGTCTTCAAAGTAGTCCGTCCAATTAGTACCGAGCTCGCTCATCATCCTTCTTCTAACAAACCCCTTACCCATCGGCGGCGCCATACTTTGCAACTGAGATAATTCATTTGCATACTCGGTTGGTAGAGCGCCTGGAATTGTTGATAAGAGTTGAGCTATCTTCATTAGAGGGCCCTTCAGTGAACCAAGTGCATTTTTTAGTGCCAGTGCATTTCTTTCAGATTTATTATCAGAAATAATGGTATTAATGAGAAATTTTGTCGTAAATTTACCAAACTCTTTTCCAACACTCGAATATCTTGATAATCTTTTGGTATAATTATTCTTCTCAGACAGTTTATTGTTCATCAGCTGAATTTCTCAAGATCATCAATCATATCTGTTATCAGAGAGATCCCATTATTCCAAAAGCTAGGATCAGTTGCATCAAGGTTAAATGGTTGCAACAATTGAGAGTGGTGCTTGGATCCACCAGAGGCTAATAAGTCTGTATATTTTTGTACAAATCCACTCCTATCTTTTTGATAAACAGAATATAAAGAATTTACCAGACAATCACCAAATGCATATGCATAAACATAAAATGGACTGTGAATAAAGTGAGGTATATAAGACCAGAGATATTTATGCTGCTTATGTAGTTTGATCGAAGGACCCAAACTATCTGTTTGTGTTTCTAGCCAAATATTATTTATATCCTCAGATGTAAGCTCGCCATCTTTTCTGCTGTGATGCACCAATTGTTCAAACTTAAAGAAAGATATTTGCCTTATTACAGTATTAATCATGTCTTCAATCTTTGATGCTAACAAAACTTTTCGCTCAAATTCATCTTCAGTATTTTTTATAAGCTTTTTGTAGGTTAGCATTTCACCAAAAACACTCGCGGTCTCAGCAAGAGTAAGTGGTGTATCCGATAGAAGTGGTCCTAAATCTGATGCCAATACTTGATGTACTCCATGACCTAATTCGTGGGCGAGTGTCATCACATCACGTGGTTTTCCCTGATAATTCATAAGGATATATGGGTGCGTATCTGTTGTTACTGGATGGGCAAAAGCACCTGTTACCTTCCCATCTTTAATTTTTGCATCAATCCATTTTTCATCAAAAAATCTTTTAACAATTTTGGCCAAATCAGGAGAAAATTCCTCATAAGCCTCAATAACAATATCTCTAGCATCATTCCATTTTATTTCTTTTGATTTTGCCTCAGGCAATGGCGCATTTCTATCCCAGCTTTCAAGATATTTCTTTCCGAGCATTTCTGATTTTAATTTATAATACCTATGACTAGTATTTGAGTAATTCAGCTCAACTGTATTGACTAACGCATCTACAACTTCAGGTTCAATATTATTTGCGAGATGTCGTGACTGCTCTGAATATTTATATTTCCTCCACTTATCAGATATAGACTTATCCTGGCAGATTGTATTCATAATATGTGTGAATAGTGAAATATTCTCTTTAAGCTTTGACGTCACACTTAGAAAAGCATTTTTTCTGTCCTTTTCTTGAGAAGATAAAAGGTAATTTAATGCTTCTTCTAAGCTCATCGAGTCTCCATCGATATCAACTTTCATATTGGATATTGTTTGGTCAAATAATCTATTCCAAGCAGAAAATGACGTCACGCTTTTATCGTGAAATATTTGTTCAACTTCGTCAGACAGTTGATGCGGCTTGTATTTCCTAATATTTTCAAACCATGTCCTATATGATGATAATACTTTATCATTGAGCAGCTTTTCAAGTATTTCATTTGATAAGTTATTTAGTTCAAGTTCAAAAAAAATTATTTTATTTGAAATTTCAGTGATTTTAACTTGCGTATCACCATAAAATTTTGTTCTCACTGGATCATTTGTCGCGGTTACGTGGTGTAATGTGGCAAAACCAGACAATCTTCCCATTGCGTTTGCAATATTTTCGTACGCAACTATTGATTTTTTTAACCGTTTTGCATTATCACTGACTGGTGCGTCTTGGATTAAAATGGCATTCTTGAATTCCTTTTCAAATTCATGAACCATTTCTTTAAGTTGCTCCATGTCCGCGGAGAATTTTTTATTATCAGGTGCGTCATAAAGATCTGTAAGATCCCATTCGGGTAGTGTACCAACTTTTTTTTGTAGCATTGTAACCTCTAAAAATTAAACGTATTGGGACAGCCTTTTGATTAGTTTTTAAATAATCATTTCTGATATTTTTTCTTCCAATCCTCATATGACATTCCATATATCACTTGCCTTGCGTCCTCATACCCAATAGGGATAGAGTTCTTAGTTGAGGCTTCCATATACCATTTTGCAAGACAATTCCTACAAAAACCCGTAAGATCCATTAAATCTATGTTTTGTAAGTCTGTACTTTTCCGCAAATGTTCAATAAGCCTATCTAGTACTTCCGCTTTAATTTTTTCTTCATTATTCATGACTTTCTCCATCAGTATGATTTCGTACCAAACTGCTTCAGTTTACTAATATTTTTTATATTTGCATCAATTACTTGGCTTAATTTTTTTGTCAGATATTTCGCAATTATTTCCTGGCCATTATCATCAGTAATCAAGTCATTTCTGACCTCAATTAAAACATGTGGCAACCCCCTTGATGTAGCATGCGTATATAATGTATCACCTCTTAAATAACCTTTGTAGGGCTGGTTATTACCTATTACATACTTTTTATCACGTTCAAGTAAATCAATAAGAGGGGCTGATATTCTATCATCAGAGTCCCACAAAATTGATATTTCCCATTTTCTGATCCTATCTCTGAATTTTCGGGTAAATGAATGAAGAGAGATCAAAAGCGGCACAAAACTATTGTTCAATAGAGAAATTATAGTTTCTTCAATCTTCTCATGATAGGGATTATAAAACTCTTTCGCTCTTATGCTTATATCCTGATCTTTTATACCCCGATTGCCAGGAATTATAAACTTATCCGCAAAATACATTATTGATGTTGGGTCATCAACAGATCTGTTGGGATCAATTAGCAAG
>PAAM01000027.1 GCA_002699615.1 Rhodobiaceae bacterium
CAGCGTCACGATTACGGTTTCATCAGACTCATCTAGGGCGTCATCGACAATACTTGCAATCGTAATTGTACCTGATGTGTCACCTGCTGCAATTGTAAGCGTTCCGTTAGCAAGGGTGTAATCAGTTCCCCCTCCTGTAGCTGTACCATTCACCGTATAATCAACCGTTACATCTTGTGCTGAAGCGGCAGATAAATCAACAGTAAGCGCCTTAGAGCTCACAGACTCTGCACCATTTGAACTTGTTGCATTAAAGTCGACAGTTGGTGCGGAATCATTATCAGTAATAGTATAAGTATGCACACTATCCGAGCCAACAGTTGCATTTGAAGGGTTTGATAGATGTAANNATAACNGTNTCATCNGNCTCATCNANNGTATCATTAACNATTNCTGCAATTGTNATTGTNCCNGTNGTATCNCCNGCTGATATNGTNAGNGTNCCATTNGCTANNGTATANTCNGTACCNCCACCTGTNGCTGTTCCNGTTACNGTATAGTCAACAGTNATGTCNTTNCTTGANACTTCNGATAAATCAACAGTAATTGCTTTCGANNTCACAGACTCNGCNCCNGTTGANCTTGTTGTATTAAAATCNATNGCCGGNGGNTCATCNTTNTCAATAATNGTNTANGTGTGCACATCGTCAGNTCCNAATGAAGCATTTGATGGGTTTGATANNGTGACAATNACAGTNTCATTTACTTCATCAAGATTATCGTCGGAAATACTACCAATTGTAAGTGCCCCGGANGTAGATCCAGGGCTTATTGTTAATGTNCCGCTTGATAATATGAAGTTATAATCAACACCGGAGTCGCTTGCTGTTCCAGTTACATCATAATCAACCGTTACGGTCTTGGATGATACAGCAGATANGTCNAGAGNAATTGTTGCTGATGACACAGACTCAGCGCCGCTTGATGCGGCTAAATTAAAGTCNACCACTGGAGCGCTATCATTATCNGTAANTGTGTAAGTATGCGTATCATCAGAGCCNAGTGTTGCATTACTCGGGCTNGATAATGTNACNATNACNGTTTCATCTGCCTCATCTANNGNNTCGTCAACAATACTTGCNATTGTAATTGTACCAGATGTATCACCCGCTGATATTGTTAGCGTTCCATTAGCTAGTGTATAATCGGTACCACTACCTGTGGCCGTTCCCGTTACCGTATAGCTTACTGTTACATCCTGTCCAGAAGCTGCTGATAAATCAACAGTAAGTGCCTTGGAGCTGACAGATTCAGCGCCGTTTGAACTTGTTGCATTAAAATCAATAGTCGGCAAGCCATCATTATCTGTGATGGTATAGGTATGAGTGTCATCTGAACCAACAGTTGCATTTGAAGGATTAGAGAGCGTCAAAATAACGGTCTCGTTTGCCTCATCTAGTGAGTCATCATCAATGCTTGCTATNGTTATAGTTCCAGATGTATTTCCTGCTGATATAGTCAATGTACCATTTGCAAGAGTGTAATCAGTGCCGCCACCTGTAGCAGTTCCGGTTACAGCGAAATCAACTGTAATATCNTTTGCCGAGGCAGCAGATAGATCGACTGTAACAGCTTTTGAACTAACAGACTCTGCTCCACTTGAAGACGATGTATTGAAATCAATTGTTGGTGCAGCATCATTATCAGTGATAGTATAGGTNTGAGCNTCATCGGATCCAAGGGTTGCGTTACTAGGATTAGACAAAGTAACGATAACTGTCTCATCCACTTCATCTAACGTATCATTGATAATACTTGCTATGGTAATAGTACCGCTTGTACTTCCAGCCGGTATGGTTAAGGTTCCGTTGGCAAGTGTATAATCTGCACCACTACCTGAAGCTGTTCCAGTTACAGNGTAGTCAACGGTAATATCNTGTCCCGAGGCTGCAGATAAATCAACAGTTAGTGCTTTAGAGTCTACTGACTCTGCNCCGCTTGATNACGTTACATTAAAATCAACTGTCGGTGCATTATCATTATCGGTTATGGTATAGGTATGCGTATCATCGGAGCCTAGACTTGCATTACTTGGATTGGATAACGTGACAATCACGGTTTCATTAGTCTCATCCAGGGCATCGTCTGCAATACTTGCAATGGTAATGGTACCAGATGTATCACCCGCTGATATAGTTAGCGTTCCATTGGCTAAGGTGTAATCTGTNCCACTACCAGTTGCTGTACCCGTTACAGCGTAATCTACTGTTACATCTTGGCCAGAAGCAGCTGATAGATCAACCGTTAATCCCGCTGAGCTGGCGGATTCTGCACCGGATGAACTCGTAGAATTAAAATCGACTGTTGGTGCATCATCGTTATCCGTAATTGTATAGGTATGAACCTCATCTGTGCCTATTGTTGCGTTTGATGGATTCGATAAGGTCACAATCACAGTTTCGTTTGCTTCATCCAAGGCATCATTCACAATACTGGCAATTGTTATTGTGCCGGTTGTATCACCAGCTGATATGGTTAGTGTTCCATTAGCTAGGGTATAATCNGTACCGCTACCTGTGGCTGTGCCAGTGACAGCGTAATCTACTGTCACATCCTGGCCAGAAGGAGCTGAAAGGTCTACTGTTAATGCAGCTGAGCTCACAGACTCTGCGCCAGATGAAGAAGTTGTATTAAANTCAATTTCTGGTGGNCTATCATTATCTGTTATGGTGTGAGTNTATACATCATCACTATCTAAAGTAGCATTGGATGGATTAGATAAAGTCAAAATAACAGTCTCATTTGCTTCATCNAGTGTATCATCGATGATACCAGCTATATTAGTTGTTCCCGAAATATTACCAGGATTTATTGTTAACGTTCCGTTTGGCAGCGTATAGTCCGTTCCGCTTCCAGTTGCTGTACCCGTGACGGCATAATCAACAGTTACCACTTTACCGGAAACAGCAGACAATTTGATAGTCACTGTTTTAGATGATACAGACTCAGGATCAGTTGAGCTTGTTGTATAAAACTCAACCGTCGGTGCATCATCATTATCTGTGATGGTATAGGTATGCGTATCATCGCTCCCAAGGTTAGCGTTTGATGGGCTTGAAAGAGATAAAATTACCGTTTCATTATCTTCATCTAAGGCATCATCNACAATACTNGCAATGGTAATATTNCCTGAGGTATTACCAGCCGGTATTGTGAGCGTCCCATTGGCCAAAGTGTAATCTGTACCACNCCCTGCTGCGGAACCGGTAACTGAAAAATTAACTGTTACGTCAGCGCTGTGAGATGAGGATAGATCTACAGTGATTGCTGCGGAAGATGATGACTCAGCCCCCGATGATGATGCGCTATTAAAATCAACAGTTGGAATGGTGTTATCCGCAGCAGTATCATTATCCATAATAGTATAAGTGTGTACGTCATCAGATCCTAGTGTGGCATTCGATGGATTAGATAAGGTTACGATAACTGTCTCATTACTTTCAGCCGTATTATCATCGACAATACTGGCAATGGTAATGGTACCGGATGTATTTCCCGCACTAATTGTTAACGTTCCATTGGCTAAAGTGTAATCAGTACCGCTACCTGTGGCCGTGCCAGTGACAGTATAGTCTACAGTCACGTCTTGACCAGAAACAGAGGATAAATCAACAGTTAAGGCCTTGGATGAGACTGACTCTGCGCCGTTAGATGTAACAGCATTGAAATCAACCACTGGTGCGTCATCATTATCGGTTATGGTGAAGGTATGAGCATCATCAGAGCCCAAGCTCGCATTACTTGGATTGGATAATGTGACAATAACGGTTTCGTTCGCCTCATCTAGAGCATCATCAACAATACTGGCAATAGTTATCGTACCGGATGTACTCCCCGCTGGAATTGTTAGTGTGCCATTTGCTAATGTATAATCAGTGCCACTTCCCGTAGCGGTACCTGTTACCGTGTAATCAACAGAGATATCTTTCGCCGATGCAGCTGAAACATCAACGGTAAGATTTTTTGAGCTTACAGACTCAGCGCCAGAAGAGCTTGTGGAATTAAAGTCAACCGTTGGCGCATCGTCATTATCTGTGATGGTATAAGTATGGGCGTCGTCGGAACCTAGCGTTGCATTACTTGGATTGGATAATGTGACAATAACCGTCTCATCGACTTCATCAAGCGCGTCATCAACAATACTGCCAATAGTAATAGTACCGGATGTATTTCCAGCAGTTATTGTTAGTGTTCCATTAGCTAAGGTATAGTCTGTGCCGCCGCCCGTTGCTGTTCCCGTTACAGCGTAATCTACTGTTACATCTTGGCCAGAAGCAGCTGATAGGTCAACCGTTAACGCTTTCGAGCTAACAGACTCAGCACCGTTCGAGCTTGTTGTATTAAAGTCAACGACTGGTGGATTATCATTATCGTTTATTGTATATGTGTGTGCGTCGTCAGATCCAAGTGATGCATTAGTTGGGTTGGATAATGTGACAATAACGGTTTCGTTTGCCTCGTCTAAAGTATCGTTCACAATACTCGCTATTGTAATCGTACCCGATGTATTACCTGCAGATATCGTTAGGGTCCCATTAGCCAGTGTATAGTCNGTNCCGCTTCCTGTTNCTGTTCCTGTTAGNGCAAAATCTACGGTCACNTCCTGACCTGAAGCTGCAGATAAATCTACTGTTATTGCTTTGGANGAAGTTGATTCAGCACCATTNGATGTCGTTGTATTAAAATCAACCACTGGCGCATCNTCATTATCGGTGATGGTATAAGTGTGCGCATCGTCGGAGCCGAGTGTTGCATTACTCGGGTTAGACAATGTNACAATAACGGTTTCATTTGCTTCATCTAAAACATCATCNAGGATATTCGAGATAGTAATCGTACCCGATGTAGTGCCTGCTGCTATAGTAATATTACCATTATCTAGAGTGTAATCCGTACCACTTCCTGAAGCAGTTCCAGTAACAGTAAAGTTCACTGTTACGTCTTTGCTCGAGGCGGCTGATAAATCAACTGTCAAGTCTTTTGATGAAACTGACTCTAATCCAGATGAGCTTGTTGTATTAAAATCAACAACCGGAGGATCATCATCGTCAGTTATGGTGTAAGTATGAGTGTCATCAGACCCCAAAGTGGCGTTGGATGGATTAGATAATGTAACAACTACTGTCTCGTCCACTTCATCCAATGCATCATCAACAATACTTGCTATTGTAATTGTACCTGTTGTATCACCCGCTGATATAGTTAGTGTCCCATTTGCAAGGGTATAATCCGTTCCGCTACCGGTTGCTGTTCCAGTAATAGCATAATCAACAGTCACATCCCTACCCGATACCGGTGTCAAATCAACTGTTAAAGCTTTTGAAGTTACAGACTCAGCGCCAGATGAAGTGGTTGTGTTAAAATCTACGACTGGTAAATTATCATTATCAATAATTGTATATGTATGAACAGTGTCAGAGCCAAGCGTTGCATTACTTGGATTAGAGAGGGTAACGATCACCGTTTCATTATTTTCATCTAATGTATCATTCACAATACTCGCTATTGTTATTGTACCAGATGTATTACCTGATGTTATGGTTAATGTACCGTTTGCTAACGTATAATCGGTGCCGCTGCCTGTAGCCGTGCCAGTGACAGTATAGTCTACAGTCACGTTCTCTGAATAAGAGTCAGATAAATCTACTGTTAAATTAGCTGATGAAGACGACTCTGCCGCACTAGAGCTTGTGAGATTAAAGTCAACAGTTGGCTCCTGTTCAACGGCAGTAAATACTCTAATGTAATCCCCATATGTTCCGTTTTTGACACCTATTCTGAGGGTTTTACTATCTGATCCAATTGAGACCCAGTCATGAGATGTTGTTGAAAAAGTTGTTGTATCAGTATAAAGATTGAGGTTTTCTAATTCTCTTGCACTGAAACCGTCATTACTTGAAACTGGATATGTGGCACCACTTTTAGATACATTTGACAAAAAAATGGTCTTCGTAGGGTCATGGGAAAATCCATATATTTCATTATCAAAAATAATTTGACCAATTTCATTGACCCTGTCAGATTTAGAGTGGGTATCATTCATAAAGACCAAATAAGAATTGACCGGTGTACTGGCTGTATTTATTGAAACATTGGTGTTACCGTCATCATCAAAGTCCATTGTGAGTGTACCAGCATTCGATATATTCTCACGTTCGAGTGTTATTATAAAATCAAATCCAGAGTCTGACCTTTGACCATTAGAGTTTTGTTTTCGTGATCGAAAGTCAGTAGCCGAATGCTTTTCCTCAACAAAGCTATTAACGGATGTTATACCGTTGTCTGCGAGAGATGGAACTGTATGTATAAACTGAAAAATGAATATAACGCCAAATAACAATGGCGCTCTCATAAAAAATCTTTGTATAATATTATTCATCAAAATGCCGCATTTGAATAGAATCAATTCTGATAAATATAATTTTCAATCTAGGTATGTTAATGGATGGTTAATATCGTCTGCCCATGTGGATAACTCATCTGAGGGGTAAAAATTTGGAGTTAAATAAATGGAATTAGTGCTTCTCTGGATGACCGGTGCATTTTTGGTCGGTCAACTATTTCGTATTATATCCCTTCCACCCCTTGTTGGGTTCATATTGTCTGGATATATTTTCACAATGCTGGGAATGTCGGATGATATTGGACTTCTAAGTATGCCAGCCGAGATTGGTGTCGAATTATTATTATTTTCTATCGGCTTGAAGATAAAACCTTCAGCCTTTTTGAACAGATATTTGCTAATAGTTGTACTCATCCATACCATCTTCATAACTACTATTTACCTCCTCTTATCTGGAATTGACTTGCCGTTAGAAGGAAAAATTATTATTTGTATTTCTCTTTCCTTTTCAAGTACCGTTATTGCAACTAAGTCACTTGAAAGCAGAAAGGAATTAACCTCATTCCATGGGCGTTTATCTGTTCTGATTATTATTTTTCAAGATATCATAGCCCTATTTCTTTTGGGATATATGCAATCAAGTAATTTATCTCTAAATACACTCTATCTTCTTGCTTTACCTTTATTTATACCATTAATAAAATTTATCCTTAACCGGATTGAGGATGATGAGGAGTTGTTGCTGCTTGCAACATTGATAATCGCACTCTTCCTAGGTGCATATGTATTTAAGTATTTCGGTCTAACTGGAGAAATCGGTGCGCTTGTATTAGGTATCCTCCTATCTGGATATCGTTCAGCTGAAAAACTATCTGAAAAAATTTGGAGTCTAAGAGAGATACTATTGCTCGCTTTTTTTGTTTCAATTGGAATGCAAATAAACCTCTCCAATGACTCATTTCAATTATTCTTGATATTGATGTCACTGCTAATAATAAAATCAATCATACTATTTTCATTACTCATATTCTTTAAGCTCAGAGCATATACGGCCTTTCTCATGATGATATCACTAACAACATTTTCGGAGTTTTCTCTTATTGTGTTATCTATTTTGAGCAGTCAAATTATTATCGATGAAAATATTATATCAGGTATTATCTTATCAGTTAGCGTAAGCTTTATTATCGCTGCAATTCTAAATAAGCATGCCCACAGGATATATGAGTTAATTGAAGATTATCTGGTCAGAGTCGAAAGGGAAACGCATCATCCAGATGAAGAACCGCATACATGCGGTGATTCCGAAGTTATGATACTTGGCTTAGGCAGATTTGGTGGCGCAATTCTTGAAGTCCTACAAGAAAATAAGATTAAATCTGCTGGGTTTGATAGTAATACCGATCTTGTAAAAAGTTTTATACAAAAAAATAGAAGAGTGGCATTTGCAGACGCAGAAGATCCAGGATTTTGGTCAAAATTAAGGTTTGGTAAATTGAGAGTCATCATTTTAGCTCTACCCGAATACGAAGCGCAAAAAAGATCAATAATACAGGCGAGAAAATATGGTTTTACAGGAAAGATAATAGTTCCATCAAGAACCAAAGATGATACAAAAGAGTTGGAACACTTGGGCGCTGATATCATTTTTGATGCATACGAAGCCGCAGCGATCGGAGTCTCAGATAGCCTTGTTAAAGCAATTGACAATGTGTAAATTTTGAGATGAAATTCAGTAATGGATAGTGAGCCATTATATATAACAGGCGCAGGAGTGAGTGAAGAAAGCGGTATACCGACTTTTCGAGGGAATGATGGCTTTTGGACTATCGGAAGCACTAACTATACCCCTCAAGAAATGGCAACACGATATATGTATCAAAATAATCCTGAAGAATTTCTTCTATGGTATTACAAGAGGTTTGCCACCTATCGTGCGGTTGAACCAAATAATGTGCATTTTTTTTTATCCAACAAGAGGCTTATTACGCAAAATGTTGATGGTCTGGATGGAAAGGCTGGGAATCCGGACTATATTCCAATTCACGGTCGACTCGACAAAGCGCTAGTTTATGATCAGATGGATCAATTTTCAGAATTAATTCCTTCTCCGTGGGATGATATTGAGAAATTAACTAACGGAAATGACGATGACACAAAAGCAAAACTTCTTGATGCATTTAAGATCTCAAAAAAAACAAAAGTGCCTGAATTACGTAAATCCCTGCGTCCATTTATTTTGTTATTTGATGAGTATTACACCGATCAGTATAGAATGACGGAAGCAGAAGAATGGATGAAGTCGTCTGATCACTATATATTTATGGGTACATCATTTAGTGTTAACATAACAAATATTGCCCTGAGACACGCAGCACAAAATAATGCCACTATTGAAATAGTGGATCCGAATCCAATAGATTTGGGATTATCTGACATTATATATCATACGTCGACAGCTCAAGATTATATAAAAAGTAAACTTAACTCAAAGTTAAATGATGAGTGTTGAGTTAATTTTTGCCCTATTCATTTTTGCATTTGTCTCCTCTATAACGCCAGGTCCAAATAATATAATGCTTATGGCCTCAGGTACTAATTTTGGTTTTCGAAAAACTATTCCACACATACTTGGAATAAATATCGGCTATAGCATGTTGACATTCAGTCTTGGCATTGGTTTGATGGAGGTGTTTAATTTATTCCCACTGATAAAAATTATCTTAAAATCACTATGTGGTGGATATTTAGTTTATCTCTCATATAGGATCGCGACGTCTTCAACGAGCACAGATAAAAATGAAAAACAGAAATCAAGACCGTTGTCATTCACAGAAGCAATGCTATTTCAGTGGGTCAATCCAAAAGGCTGGACGATGGCGCTCTCCGCAATCACCATATACTCACCAACAAATGCACTATCGGGTATTATCCTTGTTACGATTGCTTTTTCGATTTCTAATTTTCCCTGTCAATGCCTTTGGGCATTGCTTGGCCAACAGTTTCGTAAGCTAATGACAAGCAGTTTCAAATTAAAAATGTTTAATTATATTATGGCGGGTTTGTTGATGCTAACATTAATTCAGATCTTCATCGTGAGCTGACATATAGATGCAAAATTTCTGTCCTAATTACAACTTGTAATAATAATTTATTGTATTACTTTATAATTACTAATGAATAACCAAATTCACACTTAATGCAAAATTTCATAGTTAAGAATATTATTTCTCTATTAATGGGTTTTGCTGGTGGTTTTATCTTTGCTGTATATAATTTTCCGCTTCCATGGATGCTTGGTTCATTTACAATTTCCCTTTTTTTATCAATTCCAATAGGATATTTCGATATCGATAATAGATTAAGAAGAATTGCACTGCCGATTTTAGGTGTCCTAATCGGGTCATCATTTACACCAGCAATTTTAGCCCAGATTTATGATTGGCCAAAGGGTATAGCTCTTGTATTTATCTATGCATTTATAGTATCGATTGTGGGCTACATATATTACCGTAAAGTTGCAAAATGGGACGTAGTAACATCAATATTCTCTGCGCCACCAGGAGGTCTTGCAGAACTTGTATTTATTGGTTCTGATGCTGGCGCTGATGAAAGGAAAATGATACTTGTTCACTCACTGCGTATCGCGCTAGTGGTAATAACAAGCGCCTTGATAATAAAATTTTATTTCAATACTGACTTTGCACGTATAATTATAAAAAATCCTCCGCTCCATCTTATCGGTTTTAATGACTGGTTCATAATGCTTTTTTGTGCTGTGGTTGGAAGTGTTTTAGGCCTAAAGTATAAATTACCCGGTGGTGCCTTGTTCGGCGCACTACTATTAAGTGCTCTCTTTCATTTGACGTCACTAACAGATGTAAAGCCACCTTCATTTATTGTTGCATCGGCGCAGGTTATCCTTGGGACAAGCCTTGGTGTCAGATTTCATGGCATTACCAAGGAAGAATTTAAAGATACAGTAACTCACGGATTTGTGATGGCAATTATTATGATCAGCACTGCCCTTATCATTGCAGTAATAAGTCATAAAATTGTTGATATGGATCCAAGAGCCCTGTATTTATCGATGGCGCCAGGTGGATTTACCGAGATGTTACTACTTTCGCTGGCAATTGGAGTTGAGTCAGCCTTCATTGCAACTTGTCATTGTCTAAGAATTTTTTTAATATTATCATGTATACCGTTTGCATCATATATGACAAAAATCAATAGGAGTCAGAAGTGAAGATTTTAGATATCAAAGAGAATGCAATAAAACTAAATCTCTCTCTTAGTAATTCAATGTTTTCTTTTAAAGAGATGACAACCTCGATTATTAAGGTAGATATTGATGATGGGAAAAATGTGCATACTGGCTATGCATTCAATTCGACTGGAAGGTACGCTTGCGGAGATCAAATGCGTAATAGATTTATACCACGTCTTTTAAATGCTGGCGATAATGACCTTCTAGATGACGATGGCTGTATTGATACTATGAAGGCACTGCATGTTATGCTTGTAGGAGAAAAGCCCGGAGGTGATATGGAGAGATCTGTACCCATTGGTACAATTGAGACAGCATTATGGGATGCTATATCCAAATCACAAGACCTACCTTTGTATAAATTATTATCTATGAAATTTCCAGAATACAAATCTACAAATAAAATGTTTTGCTACGTAGGTGGTGGTTACTATGATGATGGAAAAACTATTAGCGATCTTAAAGATGAAATAAAAAGAAATTTTGATAATGGATACCGTCTAATGAAAATCAAAATTGGCGGGGCGCCGTTGAAAGAGGATATCCAAAGAGTTGAGGCAGCAATAGAAGCGACCGGATCAGCTGAAAAAGTAGCATTAGATGCCAATGGTGGACTAAAGGAGAGTAATTATATTACATACGCGAAGGAGCTTTCCACCTATGGACTAAAATGGTTTGAGGAACCAACACATCCATCTAATTTCTCCAGATATAGTGAATTTATTAATCTTTATGGCAATTCAGTAGCGGGCGGCGAAAATCTATATTCGATACAAGATTTTTTAAATCTAGCAGAATATGGAGGTTTTAGAGAAAATCTTGACATAATTCAAATTGATGTTCCTCAAAGTTATGGAATTAGCTATTTTAATGAGACACTGAAGGAGCTAAAAGAAATTGACTGGGATGTCAGTTCGATTATGCCTCATGGTGGCAACCAGATGTCACTTCACATTGCATGTGGTTTTGGCTTATCAATGTGCGAAGCTTACCCTAATGTGTTTGGCGTTTTTTCAGGATATGACGATAGCTATAAATTAAATGATGGATATCTTCAATTAAATGATAATCCTGGAATTGGTTTTGAAGGTCAAAATGATCTATTTAATTTATTTAAGAATATTGAATAGATGCAAAACTATAATATTGCAATCATAGGCTCTGGTATAATTGGTATGACATTAGCTCTGCAATTGAGCAGTATTGAGCACATAAATATTACTTTATATGGTAAAAAGCCAAAATATAGCCAATTTAAAACTACAGCTATACTGGCAACATCATTCGATATATATGAACAACTATTAGGACTTAGTGTTTCAGATCCACAAATTTCAAAATTAAAGAAATTTAAAATAATAGATGAGTTAAAATCAAAACAGAAAATTATAGATTTTGATGCCACTGAAATAAATCTCAATAGTTTTGCCTATAATATAAGAGATAATTATTTGGCTGAAAGACTTTATACAGAAATAATAAAAAATGACTCAATTGCTTGCAAAAATGAATTTGTAAGAGGTTTAGAGGATAGCTTAGGTAAAACAATTTTGAATACGTCAGATGGTGCGATAGAATTCGACTTAGTAATCGGTGCTGATGGCCGAAATTCAATCATAAGAGAGTTAGCGGGTATAAATTTCTCAAAAAAAATATATAAGGAGAATATTTTAGTAACGGAAATCAAGCATAGCGCTCAAAACAATAACACAAGTTTTGAAATCCATCGAAATGGAAGTTTACTTACATCGGTTCCTACAGGGAATAAAACATCAGCAATTGTAATGATTGATCAGCCTCAAATAATTGATGATATTACAACAGATAATCTTGATACAATAATTCGCGAAAGTCTATCCGTATATTTAGGAAATACAATGGTGAGTAATAAATATTCTATATTTCCTAGTGAAACAATTAATGCAGAAAAACTATATAGAAATAGAGTAATGCTAGTTGGGGAGTCTGCGCATGTAATTCCTCCAATTGGAGCTCAAGGTCTCAATCTTGGATTGCGCGATATAATTTCTTTTTATAAAATATTGTCCAATCACGACAAAAAAGATCCAGGCTCGAAAACTATTTTAAGTAGTTACAATAATGCTCGATGGCTTGATATTTATAAGAGGTATAAGTCTGTAAATTTATTATATCAGAGTATGATGAATAATAACGCTGGGTATTCTGCCCTGAGAAATATCGGTTTCATAACTTTAAATAAATCCAAAAAGATCAGAAATATGCTCTTAACAGAGGGTTTATCATTCAATGAATAGTGTAAGCAGTATGAAAAAAATAAGACAATTTATTGAATACTTATTTGTTCTCTTATTTTATTCACTGATTTCATTACTCCCTGTGTCCATAGGCTCAAAGATAACGGGATATTTATGTATGATGGTTTTTATGTCCTTGTCACTCAAGAGAAAAGAGAAGGTTAAGAAACAACTTCGTAAATATCTAAATTTGAACGATAAAGAGTCACATCGACACACGAAATTAATTTATTACCATTTTGGGCAGAATATAGCGGAATTAGCTATGATAAAAACGATGCTTAAAAAGAAAGTCTTTCGTTATCCCAAACTACCAAGTCAAGATAGGAAAGGTAATATCTATGTCGCAGCGCATTTTAGTAATTGGGAAGTTACTGGTATACCTTCATACAAATCAGGTCAAAAAACTGCCTGTGTGTATAGGCATATAAGCAACCCATTCATTGATAAGTTTGTGTTGAGACGAAGATCGTTAATTTACAACGGCGGATGTTATGAAAAATTTAATGTAACTGCAATGGACCTTGTTAAACTAATAAATAATAATATTAATGTAGCTTTAGTTTGTGATGAAAAAAGGTTCAACGGAATAAATATAGATTTTTTAGGACATAAAGCTTACTCGAATACTGTTCCTGCTTTGCTTGCGCGCAGAACAGGTGCCGATATTTATGCCATAAAAGCCGATCGAGAGAGGAATTCAAATTATTCCTTTGTAATTGACAAAATTGATGTCAGAAAAAGCAAGGATAAAAATAATACTATCTTGAATATAACAACTAAAATAAATAATATTTATAGTAATTGGATATTATCAAACCCATCCGAATGGTGGCTCTGGAACCACGAGAAATGGAAACAAAAAAATGAAGAATAGTAAAAAAGCTACATTTAATATAGGACAAATTGTAAAACATAAATATTACCCATTCAGGGGTGTTGTATTTGATATAGATCCCGAATATGCAAATACTGAAGAATACCTCATGTCAATCCCTCAAAAGATTAGACCGACCAAAGACCAACCATTTTATCATCTATTAGCTGAAAATAGCGAAACTGAATATATTGCATACGTATCCGAACAAAATCTTGAATTAGATGACTCTGATGAACCAATCACCCACGATGAATTATACAATTTCTTTGATGAATATGTTGATGGCAGCTACAAATCAATAAGAAATCTCAAGCATTAATTTTTTATTTATCATATGCTTTGGTAAAGCCTACTAAAGACACCGAAGCGTCAATAGATTTACCATTTACAGATGTGAATCTCATCTTGATGATATTTCCTTCTTTTAATTGCTGGATAGTCGTGTCATCAATCTCAAGAAGACCTTGGCAACCCTGCACATTATAGCATGCATTGTATGGCATAGAATTAGTTTGATTATCATCTATTTGGTAGAGAACTCCGCTTTGAAGTTTTACACCGAGTGGAGCGTGTATGAATAGCTTTTTCTGTTCACGATTAAGCTCTACAACACCTACTCGAGAAAACCAGATGGTTTGATCTCCATAATCCATATTTTGACCATAGCTGATTTGACAAATGGTATTTGCATTTTCTGTCTCGCAAATCTTATCCCAGGAAGGTTTATTATCGTGATTATCCGCAAATGCAGTTGACATCATAAACAAAAAAACAAAAAATGTTATTATATATTTATTAAGGTGTAACATACTCTAATCACTAAAAATTTTACAAGACAGAAACTTCTAAGAATAATAACAGATTTTATATGACATTAAACATAAAAATTATTACAAGCATCATACTTTTGCTTATCTTTTGGATTTTTCAGTCAGTTACAGTGGGTATGGCTAGTGAAGTCTATGAAAGAAATGCAATATCCATGCATGGAGAGCCTATTCTAGCTCCAGACTTTGATAACTTTCAACATGTGAATATAAATCCAGTTCAAGGTGGCACTTTGAGGCTAGCCTCACTTGGTACTTACGACTCTATGAATCCCTTTATTGTAAAGGGGCGTTCTGCGTATGGTATTCGCAGCCATATATTTGAAAGCTTATTATCAAGAAATTACTCGGAGCCTTTCACATTGTATGGACTAATAGCTGAGAAAATAACTTACCCAGAGAACCGTAAATGGATTGAATTTCATATAAACGAAATGGCTCATTTTTCTGATGGAAATAAAATTACGCCCTCTGATATACTTTTTTCATTTAACCAGCTGAAGAATTTTGGAAGGCCAAATCATCGTAACTATTACTCAAGAGTGAAAAAAGCTGAAATAACCTCAAAAAGTACTATCAGATTTACAATAAACGATGATGACGATGATCAAGAGTTGATTCTAATATTAGGCTTAATGCCAATTCTTCCAGAGCATATTTATGATGGGAAATTCCAAAAGGCAAATTTAGATATTCCAATTGGATCAGGTCCATACATTGTGCAGAAGATCGAGCAAGGTAAAAATATAACCTATATTAAGAACCCTGAGTATTGGGGAAAAGATTTACCTGTAAATAGTGGTTTGCATAACTTCGAAAAAATTTCAATAGATTACTATTTAGATGATAACTCGAGATTTGAAGCATTTAAGGCAGGTCTATTTGATTTTTATCAAGTATGGGATCCAACCAAATGGAGCAACCTGAAGTCGGAAAAGAATGTGATAAATGGTAATATTTTGCTATTAAATATTTCTCGGAAGACTCCCGCAGGTATGCTAGGTTTAGCGTTAAACACAAGAAAGGAAAAATTATCTAATGTAAACATTAGAATGGCACTATCTTCGTTATTCGATTTTGATTGGATTAATAAAAACCTCTATCACGGCTTATATAAGAGGACTGTCGGTTTTTATGATAACTCATATTTATCATCTGTAAATGCTCCATTTTCAGCTTATGAGGTCGAAATTATGGGTGATGATTTTGTTGATCAGTATAAAAAAAATAACACTGACTTTATGCTATTAAATAAAACAAATATGAGAGAGAAATTAAAAAATGCCTTGAGTATTTTTAAAACTGAAGGCTATATTTTAAAAAATTCAAAGCTAATAAATAACAAGACTGGGGAGCCATTTATTCTAGAATTTTTAATATCAGATAAAAGACAAGAAAAATACGCACTAAATTATAAAGCAAATCTTGAGAAAATTGGAATTGAACTCATAATTACAATGGCTGACTCCACACAATATCAAAAAAGAAAACAAAATTTTGACTTCGACATAATTGAACACTTTTGGTATGCATCCCTTTCACCTGGTAATGAGCAATACTTTTATTGGGGCAGTAAAAGCGCTGATGAGGCTGGAAGTCGAAACTACGCCGGAATAAATGACCAAAATATCGATAGGATGATAGATTATATGATAGCAAGTAAAAAGAAAGAGGACTTTATTGCCGCGACACGATCACTTGATAGATTGCTAATATCGGGCCATTACATTATACCACTTTTTCATTGGCCTCACCAGTGGGTTGCAGTAAGTAATAGAGTAGCACAGCCCCAAACATTGTCGCTTGATGGTTATAAAATTAATAGCTGGTTTATTAATGATGAGTAATCTCTTTACCTAAGAGATCTATCATTTTAATAACCTCAAGAGAATTAAGTGATACCTTATTGAGATTTTTTAGAAATAACAGATTATTTCTTTTTATTTGTGCGATATCCTTATTGCTCTCGATCCAAGTGAATAGGTTGTCATGGTAATAAAAATATTTTTCATTAAATGAGATATTAACTCCATGATCGGAAAACTCTACTTTGCTTATATTTAAATTTTTACATTTTATTTTTAACTTTAATATTGCCAATAACTCTTTTACTTCATCTGGCAACATACCAAATCTGTCCAGGAGCTCATCTTTCATAATATCAAGTTCTTCTTGTGTTTTTGCTTCAGATAACCTGCGATATATTCCCATTCTTACTTTGATATCATTAATATACTCTTCTGGTATGTAATAGGAATTATTTGTTTTGATCACAGGTGACCAATCATTTACTTCGGGTGGCTTATTTCTTAAAATATTAATCTCATCTTCTAACATTGCATTAAATAATTCAATTCCGACGTCTTTTATATGCCCAGATTGCTTGCTACCCAATAAATTACCAGCCCCACGTATATCCAAATCATGGGAAGCGAGAACAAAACCCATACCCAAACTATCTAGATTCTGTAAAATTTGTAATCTTGCTAGCGCATTCTTGGACATATTACGGCGAGGTAGCGTTATGTAAGCTGAGGATTGCATTTTTGAACGACCTACCCTACCTCTTATCTGATAGATTTGAGACAAGCCAAAATTATGTGCATTTGTAATCACAATTGTATTGGCATTTGGTATATCTAGCCCTGATTGAACTATAGATGTGGCTATTATTAAATCGTATTTATTTTCATAGAAATCATCAATAATTTTAGTTATTTCACTATTTTTTAGTTTCCCATGTGCTATTGCATATTTTACTTCTGGAATATTTTTTTTAACAAAGTCTTCAATTTTTGGAATGTCTTTTATTTTTGGGCATATAATAAAAGACTGACCATTTCTCTCTTTTTCACTCAGAATAGCACCCCTTATTAATGATGGCTCAAAATAATTAACAGACGTTTTTATTGGAAGACGACCTTCCGGAGGGCTAAAAATCAATGACATATCACGAATTCCATTGAGTGAGAGCTGTAAACTTCGTGGAATCGGAGTTGCTGATAGCGATAGAATATGAGAGCTATAGCTGTGCTTCTTGAGGAATTCTTTTTGCTTCACACCAAAACTCTGTTCTTCATCAATAATAATTAAACCTAAATTTTTAAACGTAAGATCGTCATTTAATAGCGCATGCGTGCCTATAATTATGTCTATTTTTCCAATTTGTAGATTTTCTAAAATTTCAGCTCGCTTTTTTCTAGAGGTGAGTCTGCTCAAGCATTCAATATTTACAGAAAATTTTTGAAACCTATCATTAAAATTCTCAAAATGCTGTTTTGCAAGCAATGTTGTTGGAACCAATATGATGACTTGGTACCCGCTCGAAACTAACAAAAAAGTTGACCTGAGAGCTAGCTCAGTTTTTCCAAACCCCACATCTCCACATATAAGTCTATCCATTGGAATACCTTTTTTCAGATCTTCCAATATATCTTTTTCTGCCTTTTCCTGGTCATTGGTTTCGGAGTATGGAAAATAAGATATAAATTCATTATACTTATTATCTTGAATTATTTTTGGAGCAATTGATGTCTTCCTTTTTGCTTCAATGTTTATTAATTCGAATGCTATCTCTTTTATTCTATCTTTTGCTTGGGCCTTTCTATACTGCCAATTAGCCGCCCCCAATTTATCCAATTCAATATTATCATTATTAGAATGCGAGTATAATGATAATAGGTCTATATTTTCGACAGGAAGATGAACTTTGTCGTCATTACGGTATTTCAACTCCAAACAATCATATGTGACTGAATTTGTTGTAATTTTTTTTAGACTTTCAAATTTACCAATACCGTAATCTCTATGAACGATAAAGTCACCAACATTCAATGATGTGATTTCTTTCAGATAGTTAACTGATTTCTTATTGTTTTGACTTTTTATACTGTTCTTAATATTAAATGTTTTATCATATGACAGATAAAGGTAATTCTTAGTAAGAATATTTCCAGTATCAATTTTATTTGTTACGTATATAGAGCTTATTTCAACTACCTCATCTAGATTATCTATCACTTTAATTTTACTAAATTGAGGTACGATGTCCTTTAAATATGAGGCGGCATTTTTTGTATTTTGTGCGGTCACCACAATCGAATATTTCATATGATATTTATTTATTATAGAAATTATATTTTCTTGTCTTTGTTGAATATCAAGATTATTTTTGAAATTATTTTTGTCAATTAACCGGATATCTACGTCAAAATTCTGATAGTGTTCGATATTTTGAATATTTGGATTTTGCGCTGGAGATATCACTAAAGTTCTATTTTTGAATATCCTATTTAATTCGGCCTCGTTAACGAAAAGTTCATTTGGTATTAGTGGCTTAATCATATCTTTTACAAAGTCATCATTCTCTTTCAAGGATGACTTATACGTATATAATTCATGAATGTTTTGAGCGGCGATATCCGCTTCAAATCTAGATGTTTCAGATATAACAACTCTTGCATTTGGTATGGCATAGTCGAGAGTTTTTAGCTTTTCAAAAAAGAGTGGTAGATACTGTTCGAGGCCATTTATTCTCTGACCTGATGTTACACTTTCATAGATATAGTCTTTTTCTTTCCTTTTAAAATTATGGATATAAGAACGACGAAAATTATTAATGTTATCTTCAAAAAGATATATCTCGGAAAATGGGAAGAGACTTATACTATTTACATTTTTGATTGTTTTTTGACTTTGATAATCAAAGTAACGGATTGTCTCGATATTATCACCAAAAAAATCTAATCTAATCGGATAATTATAATTTGAGCTGAATATATCAATGATTCCTCCTCTGTTAGCGTATGTTCCAACTTCTATAACATTATCAACCTTTTCATATCCAATATTTTCAATATAATTTATAAAATCTGAATATATAAGATCCACATTAGTCTCGATCCTTCTCTCTGAATAACTATCTATATCTTGGAATCTCTGCAATAAACAATTTATAGTTGTAATCAATATAAATTTACTATGGTTCTTTATATATCTCTTAAGTTTTATAATATTATTAATTCGTGAAGCTTTTATTGATCTAGATGGACCAAAATTGTCATAATGAGGGCAATCCCACTCACATAATTTTACTATCTTGATAGCCTTATTTATGAACTTTATTGAGGAATAACAGTGATCAATCTCATCATTGGTATTCACTACATAAATTAAATTCTCATTATGATTGAGGTAATATTGAAGAAGTGCTAGCGTTTGCGAGCTATTGGGCACATCTTTGATAAAAATATTTCTATGAAATTCATCAGCTGAGAACATTAATTTGATTAACTTTTAGATATTCTCGGATTTTAATTATAATACCATTTAAATATTTATCATTCGGAGTTTCAAACTTTACAATCCACTTGTATATATCAGGATCTTCTGAGTTTAATAGTGCCTCAAATTCTCTTATTTCATCGTCAGACATTACTTCAATATTCTCTGAGATAAAATTACCTAGTATAAGGTCTAGCTCTTTTGTACCTCGGTGCCAAGATCTGTAGATTAGTCTATTTTGAAATTCGTTTTTCATAAAAATTAAAATAATATATCAGATATTAGTAAGTTATGTCTCATTTGTAAAAATTACAATTTTTATTATGCAAAATCATGAAATTAATGGATTATTCACAGACTTATCAATAATCAAAGGCATCGGAAACCAGACCTACGAAAAGTATTGTAGGTTGTTAGGAAAAGATAGAGTTCGGATTGTAGACTTACTGTGGCATTTTCCAAATAAAATTATTCAAAGAAATAATATAACAAAAATAAAAGACCTCATTGAAGGTGAGGTTCAAACCGTTTGTGGTAAAATAGAAAAGCACAGAAAAGGTTTCAGGAATGCTCCGCATCAATTCGATATTTATGATGGGACTGGTATCTTAAGTCTTATTTACTTCAAATTACCGTTTTACATGGAGTCGAAATTAAAGATCGGTGATGAGAAGTATATTTCTGGTAAGGTAAAAAAAACGGGCTTAAAGACACAAATGGCGCATCCTGATCTGCTGCTCTCATTAGATGAATTTTCATCTCAAAGAAAATTTGAACCAATCTATTCTCTAACGGCTGGGCTATCAAATAAACAAATAATACAAACTATAGAAAATATATTTGAGTTCATTGATGGGTTAGAACTTTTTATCGAATGGCATTCAGACACTTTCCTTCAAAAAAATAATTGGAAAAAAATTACTGAGACATTCAAAGATATTCACTTACCAAATGAAGATTATTTTAATGACTCAAATAACAACCCGATAAAAAGACTGGCATATGATGAAATACTAATAAATCAGATTAAAATTGAACATATTAGGAGGATTCGTCAGAAATCTAATGGTATATCTATGTTTAGAGAAAATTCCATTATTGATGAATTAAGGAATGAGCTGGCTTTTGAGCTCTCTGAAACACAAAAAAAAGCGATTAGTGAAATATATACTGATATGGCAAAACCCAATCAAATGATTAGACTACTTCAGGGTGATGTTGGCAGTGGTAAGACGATCGTATCTTTTTTCGCAGGATTAAAATGCATAATTTCAAAGCATCAATTTGCATTAATGGCTCCAACAGAAATATTAGCAAAGCAGCATTTTGATAATTTTAAAAAATTTACCTCTCAATCTAATATTAAGTGCTGTCTCTTAACATCAAATACGCCAATTGAGGCACGCAAAGAAATATCAAAAAAAATAAGTAATGGCGAGGTAGATGCAATAATTGGAACACATTCTCTATTTCAAGAAAAAATAATATATAAAAATCTCGGCTTGGTAATCATAGATGAGCAGCACAGGTTTGGAGTTCATCAAAGACTATCTCTGCAAAAAAAATCTATTGCGGGTAAAGCTGATTTACTACTAATGACTGCTACGCCAATACCAAGAACTCTGATCCAAATTAGGTATGGAGATATAGAAGTATCTGATTTGAAAGATCTTCCAAATAAGAGAAAGATCGAAACAACTATCATATCAACATCCAAGCTTAAAAAACTTATAGATAGATTGAATAATATTTGTAGTAATAAGAATAAAATTTTTTGGGTATGTCCTCAAATTTTGACCAATGATAGTAGCAATATGTCAGTTAATGATCGATATAAGTTTTTAAAAGAACATATGAGACACAATATTTCTATTATCCACGGCAAAATGTCAGAGAAAGAGAAAGATGGGCAAATGATTGATTTTCTCAGAGATAAGACCAATGTATTAGTGGCAACCTCAGTCATTGAAGTAGGGATAGACATCAAAGCTGCAAATATTATTGTAATCGAGAATGCTAATAATTTCGGATTGAGTCAGATCCATCAATTGAGAGGGCGCGTTGGAAGAAATGATCAAAAATCTTGGTGTATATTGTTACATGACAATAATCTCAATGAGATTTCAAAGGGTAGGCTTAAAATTATAAAAGAAAGCAGTGACGGCTATAAAATTGCAACAGAGGACATGTTAATCCGTGGATATGGAGATATATTTGGTTATAGGCAATCCGGATTCAAAGATTTTAAGGCTTTAAATGAAAATCTAATTAGTGAATTAGGTGAAAAAGCAGAACATGATGGCAAGCTTATGCTTGACAGAATATTAAATGATGATGAGTATAAGTCAAAATATAAAAGGCTATTTGATTTCTATGAAGCTCACGAATATAAGTATATCATCAGCTAAAGCATCAGTCAGGATTAACTAGCCCAGCTGAAATTATCAATTTCGCGGCATCCTCAACAGACATATCAAGGATCTTGACATCTTTTTCTGGCAAGAATAATAAAAAACCTGATGTTGGGTTTGGAGTAGTTGGCAAAAAAACAGACAAATAAACTTCATTATCTTTTGAGATTTTTTTTAAAAGCTCCCCTTTTGTGTCGGTTGAAACAAAACAAACACAGTGAACACCTTTCCTTGGATACTCTATGACAGCTGCTTTTGAAAAATTTCTTCCGCCTTCAGAAAAAACTGTCTCAAAAATTTGCTTCAAACCTTTGTAAATACTTCTCAAAACAGGTGTTCTGTTTAGTAATGACTCACCGAATCTTAAAAAGCCCGTACCAAGAAAGTTTGCCGTTAAAAAACCAAATAGAGTTAAGAGGATAAAGCCAATCACCAAACCAACTCCTGGCACTGCAAACGGTAATAAATTTTCTGGAAGAAATTTATTAGGCAATAATGGCGTAAAAATTGCATCAATTTTATTTATAAACCACCAGCCAACTGCGAGCGTTATTGCAACTGGAGCTGAAACAACAAGCCCAGTTAAGAAATATGAACGTATCTTCTTTATCATTTTTTTGTGACCAATTTACTTTCCATTTTCAATTGTAAACGAATAATTGTTTTTAGTTAGACTATTAGCTATCATATCCAACCTCGATTTATTTGCAAAGGGACCAATAATTATATCAAATTTACTTGATCCGTCATTTTTAAGACTTTCAATCATTCGAGGCTTAATACCGCTGAGTACCTTAAAGTTATCATTTATTATTCTGTTTATTTTAACTTTAGCAGAAGATAAGTCTAGGTCTTTACTAATTAGTATGTAATTAACCTGTTCATTATATATTTTTTCAACATTTTGCTTTATCTCCAATTTCTCATCTGGAATAATTTCTAGAGTTTTTTCAGCTATCATAGTATCTTCACTGCTAACTTCCACTTCATTTGTCTCAATGTCCAATATCGGGCTTTGGCTCCCGTTATCTTCTGGTTTAAAATTTAAAACATTATTATATAACTCTGAGTCGTTCAATACATAATCTGTCGTGGGGCTATCTGAAAAATCTATTTCTTCTTTACCAAAAAAATTACCGACATTTAGTGAAAACCTATCCCTAATATTGTTTATTTTCCCTTCAACATTTATGTCCTCAATATTTTGTGCATCTAAGTTCTCTTCAAGATTATCAATATTAGATAACATCTCAATCGAGTCAGCATCTTTAATAGCTAGATCATCTTGACCAATTTGTGACCGTGCCAATGATCTCGTCTCAAGTGCATTAATTTTCTCTTCATCTGTTAGTAAGTCAAGCCAAAGGGAATTAGTGATATCTGTAATTGCTGCTATAAAATTATTTGACTTATAATTTGAAAGTCCTCGATAATAGAAAGCGCGTGTTAGTGATACCTCATCCAGTCCACCTGATTTTATAAGGTCATCAAGCATTGATATTGAAAGCTCATACTCCTCATTTACATAGAAATCTATAGACTTTTCAAGATCTTCTAAATAAACATTAGCACTCACGTTACTGGCATAGATATTGGAAAATAAAAAAATAATGAGTGGTAAAAGGAATAATTTTTTTGGTATTTTCATTTGTGACTTGATATCGAAATTTAACAAATATTTCTTGAATATAAATTATATTTTAATACAACAATATTTAATAAAACATTTATCAAGTAAAAAAATGAATAAAATTATATTAAATAAAGTATACAAATCATCAGAGCTAATCTTTATTGGTTTACTTATACCAACTCTCATTCTGGTTTATCGTCTAGCAGAAAACGTAATCTTAATATTGTGGTTAATAACTCTATATGGCGGCTTTATTTATCTGAAATACCACAATCGATCAAACCTCAAACAAATAATGAATTTTCAGGCCTTCACAAAAAAAAATGTAAATATAATTCTGGTGAGATGGCTATTGCTTACAATTGTGATATACTTGATAACTTTTTATTTCTACAATGATAAATTATTTACAATACAAAAACAGAATCCATATTTCTTGATTGTAATCTTTTTTGTTTATCCAATACTCTCCGCTCTACCGCAAGAGTTCATATTCACAACTTTCTTTTTCAGTAGATACCAGAATTTAATACCAGAAAAACTACAAATTTTGACCAGTGCCATTATATTTACATACGCTCATGTTCTTTTTATAAATTTTATAGCACCTTTTTTGTCAATTTTTGGCGGCCTAATATTTGCAAATACGTACAAGAAAACAAATTCACTCGCCCTTGTAACGTTTGAACATTCTTTATATGGAAATTCACTATTCTTTATGGGGCTCGGCTACTATTTTTGGGGTGGCTCAGTCTCTATTACATAATATTTTAGTTTATACCACCAATAGGTATAAATTTATTAAAAACTCCCAGAATAACAATGTCGTCAGCATTATAACCAAATGTTCTTATCATGGATGCATCTAATTTAAACCTTGAAAAGATAATATAATTATCATGTTTAATAATGTTATTATTTGATTGCAAAATGAGAAATGAAATACCAGATGCAAGATTTGCAGTATCGTTATCTTCGCTGATTTGCATTACATAATCTCGTATATAACTTGAAATATACTGGTCAAAATCACTTTTTGATGGATTGGTTATGGATAGCATTAGAAAAATAAATATACCCAAACAATAAATAATTAATTTTTTGCTCATCTTTATTTTCTTTCCATAGCTTGCATTTCTTTATATTGACGCATAATTCTATGCCCGCTAGCTTCAAGAGTCTCAAGCTTTGTATCAAGATCTCTCGAAATTAGCTGTCCATCGCGCTTTAAAATTATTCCATTAATAATAACAGTATCAACATCATTCGAGTTTGAATGGAACACAATGCTTGAAATAGGATCGTGCATGGGAACAAAATTTATTTTATTTTTTTTGAACATAATTAAATCAGCTTTCTTTCCCGGGGTAATGGAGCCAACTTTATCATCTATCCCGAATGACTTTGCAGCGCCAATTGTTGCCCATTCAAATGCCTGCCTCGTCGTTATACTCATCGAGCTTGGAGGTGAATTATTTCTCTCGTAATTTTCGAGTGTAAATTCATGCCTGACGGCCTGAAGCGCAAATCTTATTACGTTATGCATATCAGCCGCCATAGCTGATTCAATATCAGAACCAAAATTAAAAGTGCCACCTCTTTCTATTAACCTCTTGGTGAGCGGATTACCAAATCCCATTTGCAATTCTTCCTCGGGAGTTATTGAAAATGTACAAGATGAGTCAACCAGTAAATCCAACATTTCATTTGGTATATTATTTGCGTGTACAATATTTGTATTCTTATTCAACAGATTTTCTTTTTTTAGTGCGCTAAATCCATGTGGTGTTAGGAAACTACCACCAACATGCATACTGATTATTAAATTAAGATCTCGAGCCAATGTGAAATCAGATTTACAAACTTCAAGTGTTGACTGTTGAGGGCCTAGAACAGCCATGCCAAGTGTTAACATATCCTCATCTAGAAAATAACCCTTCTTAAGTCGGATGATTTCATCTTGAGGATGAGGTATTTCACTGTAATGGGGCATCCCCTCTTTTGGTTTATGTTTTGGAGATCCATGTAGGAAAATTGCCCTTACCTTTGAGTCTATCAGACCATTTATCGCAGCATCCGTGTGATCTGGAGTTGGGTTATTATGACACCAATCTACAATTGTCGTCGAACCTGTATTAATCTGATAAAGAGCACCGATATAATTTCCGATATACATGTCATCGGGTTCATAAAATGAAGCCAGACCAGCGTGAATAGAAGCCAAATAATCGGATAAGGTCCAGTCGGTTGCAATTCCCCTCAAACCCGTTTGCCATGTATGAATGTGTCCATTAATAAACCCTGGGCAAATTAGATAATTTTTTGCATCTATTATTTCCGCTTCCGCGCTAATTGAAGGCTCTACTCGTTCAATTGTATCATCATCAATAAGTATATCAGTATCCAATGGATCCCCAATATTATCATCCATAGAAATCAAGTGTGCATTTTTTATCAATATTTTATTCATAGCATTACAGCCCTTCTAGATATGGCATATTAACAATATTAATGTTATACGCCAATTATAAAAAAATGATAATTTTGAATTAAAGGATTGTATTAATAATAAAATAGAAATCAATTTTTATATTTTAAAACAGTAACTTAATTTTTTTTACTAATCTTCTTTGATAACTTATAAAATATGAAAACTGCCCAAATGGTATTGCTGTTATTATAATTATTACTTGGTATAGTATAAAAATACTTACCACTCTCAAGATTAATATCAGTATATTATTATCTATAAACTTTAACAAAAAGGTAGTGAGTATATCAGAGGCATAAAGTGCAATTATGCCGCTTAATGAGAATACCAAAAAAACGAGAGCTAATTTTGTAACATTATTAACACCAAATAATTTTAAGAGTTGACTGATCATGAAATTCCTACCAATTTATTAAGTATGACTAAAACATCCTGGCTGATACTGATATTACTACTGGTTTTAATTATTGGCACATATATCTCCCGTAACAGTAATTTGCCTACACCACCTCATTATGAATGCAAAGAAAGTCTTTTCGAGTATGTAGTATTTAACAAATGCACTTATAGAAACCAAAATGAGGACTATTCTTCAGGGCCAGCGTAGACGCCTGCTGTTTCTGGCCAAAGCGCCTTGACGATCTTAAAATGTGAAATATCGACTGTGGCATCCATGTGCAAGAATATGCTTGCATCTCTCATCAGCTTTTCAACTCCTGCATCAAGCATTGCTCCCATACCGCCATGGAGCTCCATTGCGTTTTGACAAACATCCAATACTTGCTGAGATGCAAATACTTTTGACTGCCAGCATAGAGCATCAGCATCGCTTGTCTTCATATCACAGGCAAATGCTGCCTTCATCACCAAGCTTCTTACCGCCGATACCTTTGTAGCCATATCGGCAAGTCTTGAAGCTACAATTTGGTGTTTAATAAGGAGCTTGCCGCCTCTGCTATAGTTTTGCACAAACTCAGCCGTTTTATCCAATGCCGCTTGCCCAACTCCAAGATTTTTTGCAGACTGAATTATTTTCCCTGGCCTAAAATACACACCTGCCTTACTTAATGCCGTACCTTCATAGAGCAAATTATTATCTGGTACAAAGCAATCAATAAACTCGAGCTCACCATTATTCATATACCTACATCCCACAGTTTCATTACATCTTGTTATATTAAAACCATCTGTTCCCCTTGGGACTATAAAAGATGATGTGCCCTCCATCATGCCTTTTCCTGGAGTAGTATTTGCGTAAACGACGTAAAGCCCGGCATCATAACCATTACTTATGTAATGCTTCCGACCATTTATAAGCCATCCGCCATCAACTTTTTTGGCCTTTGTATCCATAGCCGCTTCCGGTGCGTTATAGCCTAGCCAGCGATCAGATGCTCCCTTTGGTTCAGTTAAAGCATGAGCAAACAAAAAATTGGGATCCTCCATTAATTTACCAAACCACATATCTTGGTGCTCTTTTGATGCGAGTTCCCTGAGTAGTACTGAAACTTTCCAATTTTGAACTAATTTATCTGCAAGACCTGAGTCACCTCGTGCGATCTCTTCTGATATGATCGCAAAAGTTCTAACCTCATGCTCGGCGTCAATTGGCATACCCCCATATTCTTCTGGTACAGCCAATGTCCTAATACCGATTTTATCTGCATCTTCAAGTATAGAATTCGGCAGTCTAGACTCAGGTGTTAAATCCCACTCTGTTTTCCAATTTTTTGATATAAAAGGAATTATAGTATCATCTACGAAACGACGACATACATCGCGCATCATTACTTGATCTTCTGTGAGATCTTGATCAAAGATACTCATAAACTTATCCGTATTAAATATTATGATATATTATACGTCAAATCTATCATTGTTCATAACTTTATTCCATGCGCTTATGAAATCAGCTTTGAATTTGTCCTCATTATCATTTGATGCATAAACTTCAATAATTGCTCTCAGCTGAGAATTTGATCCAAATGAGAGATCAACACTTGAGGCTTTTCTTATTTCTTTACCAGTGCTTTTATCAATACCATTATATGAGAAATCGCCATTTTTTTCCCATCTAATATTCATATCCATCAAATGCGTACAAAAACTATTATTAAGTTTAGTTGTATCCACCTCGAAGACACCTTGGTTATCTGTACTTATTCCCAGCGATCTAAAACCACTAACCAAGACGGTCATTTCAGGAGCTGTTAAACCTAAAAGATGGGATTTATCTAGGAGTATCTCCTCTGGTTTAATGTCAACATCATCTCTTTTATAATTTAAGAAACCATCTGCAATTGGCTCAAGGTATGCGAATGAGTCAACATCTGTTTGCTCTTGAGTTGCATCCCCTCGACCAGGTGTGAATGGTACGGTCATTCCTGATACATTTTCAATTGCTACATTTCCAGCTAATACAATAATATCAGCTAATGAAGCCCCAGATTCAGCGGCAATTTCTGTTAATATTGGTAAGACTTTTGCTAGTTGGTCCGGTTTATTTGAGTCCCATGAGATTTGTGGTTCCAGAGCTATCCTTGCTCCATTTGCACCCCCTCTGAGATCAGACTCACGGAATGAAAATGCACTACACCATGCAGTTTCAATCATTTCTTTATTTGTTAATCCCGATTTTAAGATTCGACTTTTTGCACTATCTACGTCAAAACTTTTACCTTGAGGAATTGGGTCTTGCCAGATTAGTTCTTCTTCTGGAACTTCAGGTCCCATGTATCTTGTTTTTGGCCCCATATCCCTATGCAATAACTTGAACCAAGCTCTTGCAAATTCATCAGCTAATTTATCTGGATTTTGATGAAAATCTTTTGAAATTGCATTGTATTCTGGGTCATGAAGGAGTGCCATATCTGCTGTTGTCATCATAGTGCCAACTTTTACATTTGGGTCATGTGCATCTGGCGCCATGTCATCAGTTTCCTGATTAACTGGATGCCATTGGTGTGCGCCTGCTGGACTTTTTGATAATTCCCACTCGTATTTAAACAGTAGATCGAAGTAACCATTATCCCATTGAGTTGGATTAGCTGTCCACGCACCTTCAATTCCGCTAGTAATGGCATCTTTACCAACACCAGAGCCAAGATTGTTATGCCAACCAAATCCTAAATTCTCGATTGGCGAACCTTCAGGCTCATTTCCAACATTTGCTGTGTCACCTGCGCCATGTGCTTTTCCGAAGGTATGACCCCCCGCAACCAGGGCAACAGTTTCACGATCATTCATTGCCATTCTACCAAACGTTTCCCTAATATCCCTTGCGCTTGCCAGTGGATCGGGATTACCATCTGGTCCCTCTGGATTAACATAAATCAGTCCCATTTGAACTGCTCCAAGTGGGTTATCCAGACGACGTTCACCGGTGTATCTATCATTACCGAGCCAATCCGACTCGATACCCCAATTTATATCTTCTTCAGGTGCCCAAATGTCTGGCCTTCCCCCGCTAAAACCAAAAGTTGTTCCACCCATTGACTCGATCCCTACATTGCCTGCAAGTATAAGAAGATCTGCCCAACTTATCTTATTTCCATATTTCTGCTTTATCGGCCATAGCAATCTTCTTGCTTTATCAAGATTTCCATTATCTGGCCAACTATTTAACGGCGCAAATCTTTGTGCCCCGGTTCCACCACCACCACGACCATCACCAACGCGGTAAGTGCCAGCAGCATGCCAGGTCATCCTTATAAAAAAAGGTCCATAATGTCCATAATCGGCAGGCCACCATTCCTGTGAGTCAGTCATCAGTGCTTCAAGATCTTTCTTTAAAGCGTCATAATCAAGTTTTTGAAACTCTTTTCTATAATCAAAATCTTCATCCATTGGATTTGATCTTTTATCGTGCTGATGTAAAATTCCAAGATTAAGTTGGTTAGGCCACCAGTCTTTATTTGTGATACCGCTGTTCTTTGAATTATTGCTCACAATCGAGCCATGAATTATGGGACATTTTTGGTCGTCAAACATTCTTTACTCCTCAAAATATGTTATATTATAGAATTAAAAATTAAGTTGTGTAAAGTCAAGCTTTTTGCTTTAAAATATAGGTTTTACAGACGCTAATAATTGATATGGATAATAATTACTTAAAAATGGGACCCCATGACGTCGGTGGCGAAGAATCACTGCCAATCGATACCACTGATAGTGATATGACGCACTGGGAAAAATATGCAAATGCTCTGCGTATTGTAGTCTCTTCAAAACGAATTATTACACTGGATGAACTTAGATACTTTACTGAAGCGCTCGGTGATAAATATTTTCAAATTGGATATTTTGAAAGAAACTGTTTATCTCTTCATAATATCTGTATCCAAAAAGGAATATATGACCAGGAGCTTTTTCAGAAAATAAAATCAAAAAAAATTTCTGAATTCGATGTGCCAATTGTAGACCTACCAGATGTGGGTAGTATCAATCACATACACGATGGCAAACCACATTCACATAACGTATTAGACTTTCAAGAAGATGAAAGCGGGGATGGACCTCCTGATTACTATTTTGATACACTCGCGATTGCACAAATATTCATTGATCAAGGGTTGATTACGAATGATGATATTACCTTAAAAATTGAGCAGTTTGATAATGTTTTTCCAAATAGAGGAAAAGCTGTTGTAGCTAAAGCATGGCATAATAACTTGTTCAAAGAAGCGCTTTTAAAGGATGCCAAAAAAGCAATATCTGATATTGGTATGGAGCTTGAGACTTTTGCTGATATTATATGCATGCCCCAAACAAATACTGTTCACCACATTGTTGTCTGTACATTATGCTCTTGCTACCCGCGCACTTTACTCGGCATGCCACCTTCTTGGTATAAATCAAGAAGTTACCGATCTAGGGTTGTACATGAGCCACGTGAGGTATTAGCAGAATTTGGTACAATTGTCCCCGAAAGCAAAGAAATCAAGGTCCATGACTCAAACGCTGATATGAGGTATTTAATTTTACCACCAAGGCCGTCGAATACTGAAGACTTATCCGAAATTGAATTATCAAAACTTGTGGCACGAGATTATCTTGTTGGAGTTAGATTACCGAAGTAAAGCTATGGATACAAAATTCAAAATAAATGATGAAATAACTGTTGATAGCAGGAGTTCTGCGGGTCATTGTAGGACACCCGCATATATAAGGGGAAAAAAAGGTGTTATTGAAAGAATTTGTGGACAGTATCCTAATCCAGAAGAGATTGCTTTGTGCAAAAAAGATCCACAAATAGTAACGCTGTACAGATGCCGCTTTAAGCAAATGGATGTCTGGGATAATTATTCAGGTAAAGCTTCTGATACTATAGAGCTTGAGATATATGAACATTGGCTAATTGATGCATAAAGTGGGCAATATATGATTACTGGAATAAGCAGAATTGGGCATGTAGGCATTCGTGTTACAAACATAAAACGATCACTAGATTTTTATAAAAATATTTTAGGATTTAAGCTCACTGCGTATTGGGAGGATAACAAGCAATGCTTTGTTAGAATTGATGATATGCACCACGAAATTGTATTCTTCGAGGTTGATGAGAGGGTTAATCGTGAGGATATTGACCAGACGGATACAGCGACGAGACCAAATACTGGTTTAGATCATATAGCCTTTGAAATAAAAGAACGTCAAGATTGGTTAAACGCCATCGAAACGATGAAATCGAATAATGTTAAATTTGTTGTCCCGCCATGCGTTCATGCATATGAGTCAGGTTTCTTCACAGATGAAGAAGCTCAGTTTTATGGTGGTGCAGGATCGCACTCATTTTATATCATTGATCCAGATGGAAATAGATTAGAATTTTACTGGGGCTCGATGAGGGTTACAAAAAAATCACTTGCTGCACCAAACCCAGAATTTTGATTTATTATTCTTTTGGCTCAATAGATATATCGTCTGATACTACCGCGTTTGTCATCTCGTGAATCTGATCAAAGGTTGCCGGAAAAACACAATGAGTGTGACCGGCTGCCGACCAAATTTTATCAAAACGTGCCAGAGCAGAGTCCATAATAATCCCAATGTCTTCCGGTAAGCCAATTGGGGATACCCCACCAATAGAATAGCCAGTAATATCCTTTACCGTATCTGCGTCAGGACGCTTCACTTTACCATCAATATTAACTACTTGAGAAATTTGACTCGTGTCGCAAAGCATATCACCTGAGATGAGGCACACGATTGGGGTTACACCTTCATCATTTTGAATCATAAATATTAATGTCTTTACAATTGCCCCCACTGGAACGCCGAGTGCCTTTGAAGCGTCCAATGCGGACCTAGCAGTATCAGTGAGCTCAACTACTTGTTCACTGTGCCCCGCTTCACTGAGTAAATTGATGACTTTGAGAACAGATTTTCTTTCTAAATTACTGATAAAATCCTCACTTTTACTTCATTATACATTGCAGGAAGACTCATTCAAGTTTGAAAAGAATAAAATTATGATCTGTCAGTCGCTTAGCTACTTTATGAAAAGGTTATGTCATTTAGTTATATTTTGATAAATGATAACCTTTTTCAGATTTATTTACCGTATCGAAATATTCACCAAAAAGATGGATGAATAATCCATTTAAATGAGGGCTCATAATTGACGTTTGCGCAGGCCTGCAATCCTTTTCGTTGTCAATTTTCTCTCCAGATTGAATTATTGCTATTGCATGTGGTGTAGAATAGAGGAAGTTATTCCTTTCATCTCTATCCTGACTATTGAAAAGATATACCTCTTTCAATGACAGAATTGCATCTTCTTTTTTGATTATAAGATCTCTAGCTTTTATATGAGATACATCACACATCAGAACAATACTAACATCATCCAAAAAAATCTCTTGCTTACTCATAAGCCTAATTAAATTAATGACATCAGAAATTTTTGATATTTTCTCAATATCAACTTTATAATCTCTGCCGTCTGCTTTGTTGAGTATGAATATATTATCCTCACTACCCAAGCAAAATTTCTTCAGATTTACCCTAAACTGCTCAAGAGTTTTTGGCGTTTGTATATCCTTTATTTTTTGCATAGCAGCATGAATTCAGAGAATTTATTTTATAACTATTTGTCTATTCAACGGTTACGGCTTTTGCGAGATTCCTCGGCTGATCAATATCCGTTCCCCTTAATTTTGCTACGTGATAGGCCAAAAGCTGGAGTGGTATCGACATAATGATAGGTATATTTAATTTACCATTTACCTCAATATTAATTCCGGTCAATTTTAAGCCTTTTAATTGATCATTTTGAACCTTGCCCACAAGGATAATTTTTCCCCCGCGCGAATACACCTCATTCATATTTGATAGGTTTTTTACGTAGAATATATCATCAGGAGCTAAAACAATTACCGGTAGCTTCTTATCAACCAGAGCTATTGCACCATGTTTGAGTTCACCGGATGCAATACCTTCAGCGTGTATATATGAAATTTCTTTTAATTTTAATGCGCCCTCGAGAGCTAGTGGTAATGTTGCGCCGCGTCCCATAAATATCGCACTTGATGATTTGTGGATTTCTTTAGCGATCTTTTTTATATCATTTTCATACTTCAGCACATCCAAAACTTGACTTGGTATATGGACCAGTTCCTCTATAAGAGCTTTCTCTTGTGACTCATTAATGTGCCTTTTTTTCTTTGCCAAAAATAGCACCAGGCTAGCCAGGGTTGCTAGCTGGCAAGTGAATGCTTTTGTCGAGGCCACGCCAATCTCTTGGCCAGCAAATATTGGCAGCACAAGGTCAGACTCCTTTGCAATGGATGACTCTACTGTATTGACAACGGAAACTATTTTTTGATCGTTCTCTTTCGCATGCCGAAGTGCTGCAAGTGTGTCAGCAGTTTCCCCTGACTGTGAAATAAATAAGGAAAGAGTCTTCTTGTCGAAAAACATTT
>PAAM01000028.1 GCA_002699615.1 Rhodobiaceae bacterium
TGTTAAAATTGTATCGTTAGGTATTATAAAATCTTACAAGGGCAGCAATATTTATATGAAATCAATAGTCATTGGATCAGGTTTTGGAGGGATAGCGGCGGCTCTAAGGTTGAAATCAAAAGGCCACGACGTAACATTGATAGAAAAACACCCAGATCTAGGTGGGCGTGCTAGAGTTTTTAAAAAAGGTGGTTTTATATTTGATGCAGGTCCGACTGTGATAACAGCACCTTTTTTAATTGAAGAATTATTCTCACTTTTTGATAAAAACTACAACGACTATATAAACCTTACCCCATTAGATGTTTGGTATAGGTTCGTTTTTGAGGATAAATCCTACATTGACTACAACGGTGATGAGCGCACAATGACTAAGCAAATTGCCGAATTCAGTAGCGACGATGTATCGGGCTACAAAGAGTTGGTGAGCTTTTCAAAAAAAATATTTGATAAAGGTTTCAGTGAACTATCGGATGTTCCCTTCAATAAACCGCAGTTCATGATGAAGCAAGTTCCAGCACTTTTAAAACTAAAAAGTTATAAATCCGTGTATGCACTTGTAAGCTCATTCATAAAAAATGAGAAACTGAGAAGAGTTTTTAGTATGCACCCACTTTTAGTTGGTGGTAATCCATTCACCACGACGTCCATATATGGATTAATAATGTACTTAGAAAAAGAGTGGGGCATACACTACTCGATTGGAGGTACAGGCAACATAATCAATGCTCTTGAAAAATTAATGATCGAAGAGGGAATTGATATCCTCAAAGCTACCGAGGTTGATGAGCTGATGGTGCAAAATCGAAAAGTTGTGGGTGTAAGATGTAAAGATGGTGAATGCCTAAATGCAGACAACGTTGTTTGTAACGCAGATCCACCATCTGTTTATAATAAGATGCTAAAAAATCATACTAAGGGTCCATTTTTTAAGCTAAAAATGGCCCGAATGGAGTATTCTATGGGTCTTTTTGTGTATTATTTTGGCACAAAGAAAAAGTATGAAAATGTGCAGCATCACACAATAAAGTTTGGAAAAAAGTATAAAGAACACCTCGAGGATATATTCAGTAACCACAAGTTAAACCATGATATAAGTTACTACCTTCATAGACCAACAGCGACGGATGAAACCATGGCGCCAAAAGGCCACGATTGTTTTTATGTCTTGGTCCCCGTTCCCAATAATAGATCAAATATAAATTGGCAAAGTGAGGGTGAAAAATTTAAGAAATTAGTCATAGAAAAGATGCAAGAGCACCTTCTTCCTGATCTTAAGAATAACATAGTTGAAGATTTTTATTTAACACCTGATTATTTCGAGAATGAATTAAACACCCAATATGGATCAGGTTTTTCAATTCAACCAAAATTCACACAGTCAGCCTACTTTCGTTTTCATAACAAATCCGAAGTCTTCGATGGGTTATATTTCGTTGGAGCTGGTACGCATCCTGGTGCTGGCATTCCAGGCGTTCTTTCCTCGGCCAAAGTCTTAGACAAAATTTTATAATGAGCAAAAAAAAATTTTTAGCTATTTATGCAAAATCATTCAATTGGGCCGGAGCATTTTTGCCCAAGGAAACTTATGAAGATTGTTCATCACTCTATAACTTCTGCAGATCAGTCGATGATATAGCCGATTGTAGTGATAAGCTGAGCGTAAAAGTTGAAAAACTTAATACCTTTATAAATAGCTTTAATTCAAAAAATTGTGATGATGAAATTATTACGGATATGAAAAGGCTAATTATTAAATATAATATCTCGGATAAAATAATATTTGATCTCTTTGATGGGGTTAAGACTGATTTAGTAGATAAGTTAGAGTTCCTTTCAGAAAAAGAAATTTTTTTGTATTCCTACAGAGTCGCAGGCACAGTCGGTTTGATGATGGCAAAGATATTAAAAGTAAATGACAGGGCGGCTCTACTTGGTGCTATCGACCTAGGTATTGCAATGCAGCTGACAAATATCTCCAGAGATGTTATTGAAGACAAAATAAGTAATAGGTACTACATAAAAAGTAGTTTTGGTGATCTGAAGAATACAATAGATATTGCTGATAAATTCTATGACAATGCTTTTTTTTCTATCAGGGCAATACCTCTCAGAATGCGTTTCGCTATAATAGTAGCGAGAAGAGTATATAGAAAAATTGGCTATAAAATTTTAAGCTGTGGTAACTTCGAAAACTACAAAAAATCTGGAAGGATTTATGTACATAATATTGAAAAGATTTTTGAAACAATAATATCTCTCTTTGATCTATTAAAGCTATCTTTTGTAAAGAAACGTGCAGATATCACTGTGCAATACCATCGTTTAATCAATGAAGATATAGATTACAATGCAAGATTTTGATTACGTTATAATTGGCGGTGGATGCGCAGGTTTATCTCTGGCGTATAGCCTTGAGATTAATGATAAACTTAGTAGTAAATCGCTGGCTATCATTGAGCCTAGAGAAAAATACGAACGTGATAAATCTTGGTCATTCTGGAAGACTTATGAGCATGGTTTTGATGATTGTGTAAAAAAAAGCTGGACACAATTTGAGATTAAGGCAGAAAAAGGAATAAAATCACATTCATCCTCACGTTATCCATATCAGTGTATTGATAGCGGTCTATTTTATGAAAAAATTTTGAATACTTTAAAAAAAAATACCAATATAAGCTTTTTCAAACACAAAAAAGATATAGGAAAAAATAGCTCGATTATCTTCAATAGTGTGATTGATAAGCAAGAAAATAGCGGTGAGCTATGGCAACATTTTCAAGGATATGAAATTGAAGTAGAGAGAGATATATTTGATGATAAGATTCTGACATTGATGGATTTTAATTGTGATCAAAAAGATAGTGTCCATTTTTTTTATGTATTACCTTTTTCTCCCAAAACAGCGCTCATTGAAACTACTTGGATATCACGGATGAATGATGCACGTGAATTGAATTATAGTGATCAAATCCATGACTACATAAAAGATGTTTTAAAGATTGGGGAATATAAAATAAATTATAGTGAAATTGGTAAAATACCGATGTTTAATACAAAGAACATAAAGGGTGACAATATTATTCAAATTGGAACAGCTGGAGGAATGACACGGCTCAGTACAGGATATACATTTACAAATATACAAAAACAATCTAGCTATATTCAGAAAAATATACAATCTATGAATAAGTTAAATAATTTTTCAATTAGGAAGAAATATCAACATTTAGATAGTATATTTTTAAGTGTTTTATCGAATAACTCCTCCAAAATGATCGAGGTTTTTTATAGAATGTTTGGATGTAAGACAGATACAATTATAAAATTCCTCTCTGAAGAGTCTACTTTTTCAGAGGATCTCGCAGTCATTCGAAGGATGCCAAAAAAAATATTTCTAAGTGCTCTAGTAGGAAAATAAATGATAGACAAGATTAACTTTCGGCATTCAATACTCTTTCTGATTGTAAGTATACTCATCACATCGTTTGATTATTTTCGAAATAGTCCATTTCTTTTTGTATGTTTAGTACTTGTTGCATCAATTGGAATATCACACGGTGCTATGGATAACATGAAGGGAGCTCAATTATTAAAAATATTTAATATGAAAAGTATGTTGACTTTTTATGCGGGATACTCGGCAATTAGTGTCTTAGTGATTTGTATTTGGCTCCTGTCGTCAACTTTTCTACTTTTTCTTTTTTTACTTGTTGCCTCTTATCATTTTGGGAAAGAAGACTCAGAATTTCTCTTTCAGTCCAAAAAGTTCTACTTAGATATTTTATTTTTCTTAAAAGGATTAGTTATAATTTCGGCACCACTATTGTTTCATTATACTGATACAATAAATATATTTAACACCATTGGGATGAATACTGACTTATTCATTTTTAGAGATTATTCTTTCATTATTGCCTGTTTTTTTATTAGCATCATTTCATCTATCGCAATTGTCTTAATTGCAAGAAATCTATATGCTTCAATCTTAATAATTGATTTATTCGCGATCCTCATATTGAATTATTTTTTGCATCCACTTTTTGCTTTTACATTATATTTTTGTTTTTTACATTCGGCGCGTCACTCTATTACTCTTATGCAAGATCTGGATAAAGATCTCTCAAAATCCATTAAAATATTCATCCGTAAAAGTCTGCCTTTGACAATAGTTACAGCATCAATATTTGTCGTTGCATTTGTTTTTCTAATGAGTGAGTATGATATTAATAGCAGTATAAATAAGGTGATATTTGTGGGGCTTGCAGCTCTTACTTTCCCACATATCATCCTCGAGTATATGTTGGAGAAAAATGGAAAATAATAAACTTAAAATCTATTTAGCGGCCCCAAGGGGTTTCTGTGCTGGCGTTGATAGAGCAATTGAGATCGTTAAAAAAAGTCTCGACAAATATGGAGCGCCTGTATATGTCAGGCATGAAATTGTCCATAACAAGCATGTCGTCGAAAGCTTAAAAGAAATTGGTGCTGTATTTGTCGAAGAATTAGAGGAAATTCATGATAAATCAAGGCCTGTGATATTTTCAGCGCATGGGGTACCAAAATCCGTGATTAAAGAAGCAAGTAATCTCAATATGATATTTATTGATGCAACATGCCCATTAGTCTCAAAAGTCCATAGGGAAGCAGAAAATTTACACAGAAACGGAATGCATATAATACTCATAGGGCATGAGAATCATCCTGAGGTAATTGGTACGATGGGTCAATTACCTGATGGCGCTATTGATTTAATTCAAAGTGTTACTGATGCTGAAAACTATAATCCAAAAACAGATAAGAATTT
The DNA here is from genome assembly GCA_002699615.1 of Rhodobiaceae bacterium. Lineage (GTDB taxonomy): Bacteria > Pseudomonadota > Alphaproteobacteria > Rhizobiales > TMED25 > TMED25. Next base: position 4,808 of record PAAM01000028.1, read on the forward strand.
AGCGTATATTACGCAGACTACTCTATCAATTGATGATACCAGTGAAATAATTAGTTGCTTAAGTAAAAGATTTCCTAAAATACACTCACCAAAAAAAGAGGATATTTGTTATGCAACAACTAACCGCCAAATAGCTGTAAAACAAATTGCCGATAAATGTGATATGTTTTTTGTTATTGGTAGTAGAAATTCATCTAATTCAGTTAGGTTGGTCGAGGTTGCGCAGAAGACTGGGTGCCCAGACTCGCAGCTAATTAACTCCGAGAGTAAATTTCCAATTGATAGGATAAGGAATTGTAAGACTATTGGTATATCCTCTGGTGCATCTGCGCCTGAAATTCTTGTAGAGTTGTTTATATCAAAATTAAAAAAAGAGTTTTATCTTGATATTGAAGAAGTTGAGGCAGTAAAAGAAGATGTAACTTTTCGAGTACCAGGTAGCTTGAACTAAGTTCTGCATAACTGCTCAGAATTGAGCCAAGTGCATATTGATCTGTGGTCATGTAACTAAACATTCTTTGGACAAGCATAATAACTTCTTCTAAGAATTTGTTTCTATGTGATGTAATACAGGACTGATAATAGTTATATCGTAAAGCATAAAAAAATTTGATAATGATAAAATTGAGTATCACTTAAGTAATTTATTTCAATTATTTACAGAATTTACTTGTTTTCAATAATGAAAGTTATTACGATTTCAAAGTTAACTTTTTTTTAATTCTTTTTTGAGCTCAAGATTAGATTAAAATATATTTATTTCTCAGCTCAAAATGAATAATTTTAGGAGATAAATATGAAAAAAATTAATTTAATCTTAGGAGCAATCGCTCTTATTGGTTTCACATATAGTTCTGTTGCAACTGCATCTACTCTTGAGGAGGTTCAAGCTCGTGGAGAATTAGTTTGTGGTGTTGACGGTGGGGTTGCAGGTTTCTCAGCTCCCAACAATGCTGGCAGAATGGTCGGTATTGATGCCTCAATATGTGATGCTGTTGCTGCTGCAGTTTTAGGTGACGCTGACGCAGTTAAATATGTACCATTAACAGCTGCTGAGCGTTTCACCGCTCTATCCGCAGGTGAAGTTGATGTACTATCACGGAACACAACACATACACTTACAAGAGATGCAACTCTTGGTGTTAACTTCACGTACTATAACTTTATCGATGGTCAAGGTTTCATGGTCGCTGTTGCTGATGGACTTTCATCTGTTATGGATCTAGATGGTGCAAGTATTTGTGTACAAGCCGGTACGACAACTGAGCTTAATATGGCTGACTACTTTAGAAATAAAGGATTGGACTACACACCTGTGGGTTACTCTACATCTGTTGGTACAAGAGAAGGTCTTGAAGGTGGTGCATGTGATGCAATAACATCTGATGCATCTCAATTAGCTGCTATACGCTCCGAAACCTCAAATCCATCAGATTGGACGATGCTTCCAGAGATTATTTCGAAAGAACCTCTTGGCCCTGTTGTTCGTCAAGGTGACGACCAATGGATGGATATCGTAACATGGACATTGCATGCCATGATCAATGCCGAAGAGCTTGGCATCGACTCATCAAATGTGGATGCTATGAGAATGGACTCACCAAATCCAAGTGTTGCAAGGATTGTTGGTTCAGAAGGTGAAACTGGTCCATCACTTGGACTTTCGCAAGATTGGGCTTACCAAGTAATTAAGCAAGTTGGTAACTATGGTGAAGTCTATGAAAGAACTGTGGAGCCTCTTGGAATTGCAAGAGCTGGTTCTGTTAATGATTTATGGACTCGTGGCGGGATTATCTACTCACCACCACTTCGCTAAATCATACTTAAATAATTGGTCAAAGGCATCATCGCCTTTGACCAATACTATCTTTTGGAAAAAATCGTGGGTAGATCTCCAATAACTATATACCGAAACCCAAAGTTCAGGGCTGTAATAATACAGGCATTACTAGTATTTTTAGTTGCCTACGCGTTTTACTCATTATATCAAACAACAGTTTATAACCTCGAAGAGAGGGGGATCAAAACAAGCACATCCTTTTTTGATCAGGTAGCTCCATTTAAAGTTGGGTTTAGTCCATTCTTAAATTTTGAGCTAGGCGAGACAACATATATCAAAGTATTTTATATTGGTGTGTTAAATACGTTACTCGTGGCAGTATTGGGTATAGTTGCCGCAACATTTCTTGGCTTTTTTATTGGTATAATTCGCTCCTCTAATAATTGGTTAGCACAAAAATTCGCTCTTACCTACGTTGAAATTTTTAGAAACATGCCGTTATTATTACAAATAATGTTCTGGAATTTTGCAATATTTCTGGCATTTCTACCTCCACCAAAACAATCACTAGAATTTGGAGTATTTTACTTAAATGGCAGAGGTCTTCAAACACCTGTTCCGATTATCGAAAATAATTTTCTTTTTAAGGTATGGTTGGGCGTTGTAATATTATCTGTTATCACGAGTTTTATTTTTAGAAATTGGGCAAAAAAAAGACGTAATCAAACGGGTAAATCACTTCCAGTTTTCAGCATTTCTCTCTCTTTTATTATCATTGTTGGCATATCTGCTTTTTATATTTTAGGTCAACCTCTAACTGTTGATATGCCGGTTCTAGGTAAATTTAACTTTAAGGGTGGCGGTCAGCTGCCATTACCGCTATTTTCACTTTGGTTTGCGCTCACAATATATACATCTGCATTTATTGCTGAAAATGTTCGGGCTGGTATTGCGTCTGTATCAAAAGGGCAAATTGAAGCAGCAAGATCAATCGGCCTCACACGACCTCAGATGGTAAAACTTATAATCATTCCTCAGGCACTAAGGGTTATAATCCCGCCGACCATAAGTCAATACNTGAANCTCACGAAAAATTCATCACTTGCNATGGCNGTTGGTTATGAAGAAGTTGTAGCTGTATGGGCAAATATATCCCTGAATCAAACAGGTCAAGCACTAATTATCATAGCTATGACTATTATATTTTTCGAAATTTGCAGTCTATTCACTTCATTTATATTGAACATCTACAATAGACGAATACAAATTGCCGAGCGCTAATTATGACAATGAATACTGTAAAATTTGAAAAACTACCAGATAGGCTCCCTCCAGTAAATACTGTTGGTTGGGTTGCTTGGATCAAGCAAAATTTATTTGGTTCAGTATCGAATACAATAATTACACTCTTATTTTTCTACTTGATNTTCTTGTATGTCCCNCCTTTCTTAGAATGGGCTGTGTTCAATGCTAATATATCAGGTAATGATAGAACTACATGTGATGAAAATAGATCTGGTGCATGTTGGACTTTTGTAAAAGTTAGAATAGAGCAATTANTATTTGGATTATATTTTGCCAAAAACCCTGATCAAATGTGGAGACCAATCATGGCATTTATAGTCTTTGCCGGTCTTCTCACACCTCTGGCAATTGATAGAACTCCATACAAAAAATGGTTATTGCTAATTTTGTTAATAGCATATCCTATTTTTTTCATCTCAACAGTTGGCGGCGGCATATTTGGAATACCTAAATCAGATGCGAGCGAATGGGGAGGTTTATTGCTAACATTCGCTCTTGCNTTCGTCGGTATTGTTCTAGCGTTACCCCTTGGTATATTATTAGCACTCGGGAGGCGTTCGAAAATGCCAGTTGTTCGATCTTTTAGTATCATATATATCGAATTTTGGCGCGGNACCCCATTAATTACCATATTGTTTATGGCCTCAGTTATGCTNCCATTATTTTTTCCATCTGGCGTAGAATTTGATAAAGTTGTAAGAGCTATGATTGGAATTACATTATTTCAATCTGCTTATACCGCTGAAGCTGTCAGGGGAGGCTTACAAGCCATAGATAAAGGCCAAACAGAAGCATCTATGGCCCTTGGTATGGGTTATTGGCAACAAACCATATTTATAATCTTACCGCAAGCATTGCGCATATCAATTCCTTCTATCGTGAATACTTTCATTGCATTATTTAAGGATACTTCACTGGTCTCAATTATTGGTTTGCTTGATTTATTAAAAATTGCACAAAATTCTTCTCGCTCTTTAGATTGGAATGGGTATGATATTGAAGCATACATGTTTGCTGGTTTAGTTTTTTGGATATTCTGCTTCGGAATGTCTATTTATAGTCAGAAATTAGAAAGAAAACTAGATACGGATAGGAACGATGAATGACAAAAAGTGACTCAATAATTAAAATTTCCAAGCTGAATAAGTGGTATGGGAAATTTCATGCACTCAAAGATATCGACTTATCAGTTGGCAGAACGGAAAAAATTGTTATTTGTGGTCCGTCAGGATCTGGAAAATCCACACTTATACGATGCATTAATCGCCTTGANGTCCATCAAGAAGGCTCTATTCAAGTAGATGGCATTGAATTAACTGACGACATAAAACAAATAACGGAAATTAGAAGTGATGTTGGGATGGTATTTCAACATTTTAATCTATTTCCACATCTCACTGTTCTCGAAAATTGTTCTTTAGCGCCGATATGGGTTAGAAAAAAATCAAAGGTTGAAGCTGAAGAGATGGCAATGCAGCTTCTTGAAAAAGTTCGAATACCAGATCAAGCTGACAAATATCCAGGGCAACTATCAGGTGGCCAGCAGCAAAGAGTTGCCATTGCACGTGCCCTGTGTATGCAGCCACGTATTATGCTCTTTGATGAGCCTACATCCGCACTCGATCCTGAGATGATCAAAGAGGTGTTAGAGACAATGATTGAGCTCGCAGACTCTGGTATGACAATGATAGTTGTCACGCATGAAATGGGTTTCGCGAATAGGGTTGCAGATAGGATTATATTCATGGATGAAGGGCAAATTGTAGAGCAAAACGATCCTGAGTCATTTTTTAAGAATCCAGAGTCAGACAGAACAAAACTATTCTTGAGTCAGATTTTAGACCATTAAACCATTGCAATGAAGAAATAATTTTAGTTAAATATAAGAGANGCTTAATAAAGCGATTTAAGAGAAAAGGAGGATATTTTTATGCCAAAAATGTTGATAACAGTGAATATATCAAAAGGCTTTAAAACCTGGACTGATATGGCAAGGTCACTCGAAGATGAAGCTGGTGCAAATGGTGCNAAAATTATATGGGCTGGCACAAACCCCGATGAGTCATCTGTATTTGTAATGATGGATGTTCCTGATCCAGAATTTATGCAAACATTCGGTTTACGTCCTGATATCAAAAAAGCTCGTGAGGACGCTGGAGCTGATGTTTCATCTACCACTGTAATTACGCCTATTGGTGATTATTGGCTTGGTTAGTTTTATATTTGATATTATTTTGTAAGAGTTGATTTTCAGTTTAAAAACGTTGGTGGTTATAGTGATAAGGTTAAATCAGTTTGAGTTAAAATTGGTACCACTGCTTGGATTCGAACCAAGGACCTCCTGATCCACAATCAGGCGCTCTAACCAGCTGAGCTACAGCGGCACAATATTACCCCAATAAATTATATACCAAATAATTCAAACAGCAGGTATAATAATCAATATCTAAGATAACTATATCATTTTTTAATAAAGTTCAACCTATGGGAATCAATTCAAAACATAANAAAGAAACAGACTTACAAGTTGGTCCNACTTCTGAAGGTATGGTTAGATTATTTATTCAAAATGAAGAAATCAGCCTGCCCATTGATTTTAATCCAGATGACGCGATTGAAATTGCAAATGAAATAATNGCNTCNGCTAAGANNGCNAAANNAAATAAAAAATAGTTATTGACANAATATTCNTTTNNGNGTANTNCTCCCGCGTGAAATTTTTTCATACATCAAATTATAATAATTCTAAACTAGGAGAAATTAATGAAGTTTATGAAAAAAATTCTACTTTTTTCACTATCTATTTTTATTTTAACTGCAACCTATACAGAGTCTTGGTCATTAGGACACAATCATGAAGAGGTTAATGTATATTCATACAGGCAACCATATTTGATTGAGCCAATGCTTGAAAGATTTACTGAAGAAACAGGCATAAAAGTAAATGTTTTATTTGCAGGAAAAGGTCTTGTCGATAAGATGGTGCAAGAAGGAGAAAATAGCCCAGCGGACGTGCTTCTAACAGTTGACATCGGACGTTTGAGCGGGGCTGTAAATAGCGGTGTAACACAATCTTTCCAATCGGGAATTGTTGAGTCAAATATTCCCCAACAGTATCGCGATCCTAATGGGCATTGGGTTGGTCTTACTGCAAGAGCTCGTGTTGTTTACGCATCAATAGATCGTGTGCCAGAAAATGAGATTACGTATGAAGAGCTAGCTGGTCCAGAATGGAAGGGTAGGGTTTGCGTAAGATCAGGTCAAAACGCATATAATCTAGCCTTATTTTCATCTCTAATTGCCCATCACGGTGAAATCGAGACAATTAATTGGCTAAGAGGTCTAAAAGCCAATCTTGCTAGAACACCGCAAGGCAATGATAGAGGTCAGGTGAAAGGTATCTATTCTGGTGAGTGCGATGTATCTATTGGTAATACTTACTACATGGCTAAGATGAGAACTAATGATAAAGAGCCTGAGCAGAAAGAATGGGCTGCCAGTGCGAAGATTATCATGCCAAATGCTGATGGTCGTGGAACGCACATGAACTTATCTGGCGCAGTATTAGCCAAGCATGCACCAAATGCTAATAATGGTATCAGACTGATAGAATTTTTAACTCAAGATACCGCACAAGCAATGTATGCTGGTGTGAACCACGAGTATCCGCTAAAAAGCAATGTTGGTATTTCCGATATGGTGGCATCTTTTGGTGAACTAAATGCTGATACCTTAGATCTAATAACTATCGCAAATGGTCGTGAAATGGCCAGTGAGATGGTTGATTTAGTTGGTTTCGACGAATAATCTGTACCATTAAAATTATATGACAATTTAATTTTAAAATGGTATGACCATTGGTCATGAGGTCGACGATCAATAAATTTGCCTATCAAAGAGAGTTTCTAGAAACGCTAGGAGCTCTCTTTGTCGCGTCTATCATAGCCATACCAATACTCACAATATTTTATATAGCCTTTTCAGCGGACGATAATATTTGGCCTCATTTGTCTTCAACTGTTCTTCCGGGTTACATTATGACAACCTTTCTCGTACTTGCTGGCACTTCAATTATAACAGTATTTATAGGGGTCGGATTAGCTTGGATTGTGACCGTATATGAGTTTCCAATGAGACGGGTTATGGAGTGGTTGTGCCTTATCCCGCTCGCAATGCCCGCGTACATTGTTGCTTATGCTTATGGTGATCTATTAGATTATACTGGGTTCATCCAATCTAGTTTGAGATTTATTTTTGGATGGAATTCGATTAAGGATTATTGGTTCCCCAGTGTATATTCAATCGGTGGCTCGGTTTTTGTGATGTCATTTGTACTTTATCCATATGTATATTTAACTTCAAGAGCTGCTTTTCTGAGGCAGTCTATGACATTAATAGAGGTAAGCTCAACTTTAGGAAAGTCATCGTTGTATAGTTTTTTTCACATTGCGCTACCCATGGCGCGACCTGCTATAATAATTGGACTTATACTTGTCATTATGGAGTCCATGAATGAATTTGCCGCATTTGAGTATTACGGTGTTGATACTCTCAGTGTAGGGGTTTATATTACTTGGCTTGGAAAAAATAATCTTGGTGGCGCAGCGCAAATAGCAATTTTTATGTTACTTTTCGTATTTTTACTTATGGTGATTGAGAAAGGTCTCAGAAAGAAAAGATCTTTTGCGCAAAATAATAAGAAACTATTGAGCTCAAATAGAATAAAATTGAGCAAAAGAAAATCATTTTTTGTTTTGACGTGCTGTACTATACCAATTCTGGTTGGTTTTTTATTTCCATCTTTAGTGCTTGTTGATTTTGTATTAGAGCGAATATTGGAAGTGGATATCTTAAGATATGCTAAGCTACTATTTAACTCACTTTTTTTATCGACCTGCGCTGCCATACTTACCATCATACTGGGTATTTTTTTAGTAAACACTTATATTACATCAAATAATATAATAATAAGATTATGCGTCACAATATCTAGGCTTGGCTATGCCCTTCCGGGCGTTGTAATTGCGTTAGGCGTTATTGTTCCATTAATAACGTTAGATGGTTTTATAAAAAATATATTGGGCCAATATTTTGATATTACAGTTGGTCTAATTTTTTCTGGTACAATGATAGCTATAATATATGCATATGTAATTCGGTTTCTCACAATATCATATGGAACAATTGAATCCGGGTTTACAAGCTTAAATCCTAATATTACGGCAGCATCACGTGTTCTTGGCCAGTCAAAGTATTCTACTCTCGTCAAAATCCAGCTTCCAATAATTAAGCCTGCTCTCATTATGTCAGCTTTATTAGTCTTTGTAGACTCAATGAAAGAATTACCAGCAACATTAATATTAAGACCATTTAATTTTGATACTCTAGCGACACATGTTTACACTTATGCATCCTTATCCCAGATTGAGGAGGCCGCCCTACCGGCCTTAACAATTGTGATCGCAGGGCTAATTCCAATAATACTTATTAATCGCGAATTAGTTAAAACTAAAAATTAGTTAATTATATTAGCCTCTGTTCTTGAGCGGATCTCATCAATGCTAACATTTGGTGCGACTTGATTGATCTTTACCCCATTTGGTAAAATATCAAATTTACCAAGATCTGTTATAATTGTATTTACAACAGATTTTCCTGTCAGTGGTAATGTACATTTTTTTAATAGCTTCGGCTTCCCATCCTTTGCGTTATGTTCCATGAGTATCAGAACTTTTTTGACACCAGCCACTAAATCCATAGCTCCACCCATACCTTTCACCATCTTTCCTGGTATCATCCAATTTGCTAAATCACCTTCCTCTGATACTTGTAATGCTCCTAAAATAGAGAGATCAATATGACCACCTCTTATCATCGCAAACGATTCTGAGCTATCAAAGTAAGAGGTTTCTGGGAGTTCGGTAATTGTCTGTTTTCCAGCATTTATAATATCTGCATCTACTTGGTTCTCCTTTGGAAAGGGGCCCATGCCAAGCATACCATTTTCTGATTGAAGGGTCACATTTACGCCATTAGGTATGTAATTTGCAACTTTTGTTGGCATACCAATGCCAAGATTACAATAGTAGCCATCTTTTAGTTCCAATGCAGCAATACTGCACATCTCTTCACGTGTCCAAGACAAATTAATATCCTTTACTATTCAGTTAACGTCACAAATTCTATCTTTTTCTCAGTGTATGTACCTTTAAATATTCGATCGACATAAATACCTGGAAGATGAATATGATCTGGGTCTAAATCCCCAGTTTTAACTAATTCCTCGACCTCTACAACACAGATATTTCCTGCCTTAGCCATTGGTGGATTAAAATTCCTTGCAGCTTTTCTGAAAATTAGATTCCCTGAGTAATCACCTTTCCATGCTTTTATGATCGCCAAATCTCCTCTAATTGCCTTCTCCATCAGATATTCAACTCCATCTATTATTTTCGTTTCTTTTCCATCGGCAATAACAGTCCCAACTCCAGTTTTTGTATAGAATGCTGGTATACCAGCGCCTCCTGCTCGGCATCTCTCTGCCAATGTGCCCTGAGGAGAGAATTCCAAATCGAGAACACCATTTAAATATTGATCCTCAAATGTTTTATTTTCGCCTACATAGGACGATATCATTTTTTTGATTTGACGTGTTTGCAATAGTGTACCAAGACCGTATCCGTCAATACCACAATTGTTTGAAACAACTGTCAAATCCTTCACTTTGCTATTTTTAATCTCTTCTGTAATATTTTCAGCGATGCCACAAATACCAAAACCACCAGATAAAATAGTCAGACCATCACGAAGAATTCCTTGCATTGCTTCATGCGCATTTTGATAAACTTTTTTTGATGACATGTATCTCTCAATTTTTGTCTTAATACAAATATGCATATAATATAAATTGAATTTATTTAACACAAGAACTTTGTTATGATTATGTTATATTCAGAAAACTACAAGATTTGAATAGAGGCACACAATTGCTTGACCCTTTTAACAGAGATATAAATTATTTAAGAATTTCGGTTACAGATCGCTGTGATTTTAGATGCGTCTATTGTATGTCAGAGAATATGACATTTCTTCCAAAAGCCAACCTCCTAACTTTAGAGGAATTATACAGGCTGGCTTCACTATTTATTGAATGCGGCATTCGCAAGATTCGCCTTACAGGTGGTGAGCCGCTCGTACGGAAAAATTTGATATGGCTAATTGAAAAACTATCTCAAAAAATTGGTAAATCCAATCTTGAAGAAATAACAATGACAACAAATGGAAGCCAACTTGCGGGCTTTGCGACTGATCTTGCAAATAATAAAATAAAAAGGATTAATATTTCTATAGATACCTTGGACGGTGAACTCTTTAAAAAAATAACTAGATGGGGAGACTTATCAAAAGTATTGGATGGTGTAAAGGCAGCTCAAGATGCTGGTATTAGAATTAAAATTAATACTGTAGCTCTAAAAGGAATTAATGACCATGAAATACCTTCAATTATAAGATGGGCTCACTCCAATGGTATGGATATAACGCTCATTGAGACAATGCCAATGGGTGACATTGATGGTGATAGAACAGAAAATTATTTGCCACTAATGGATTATGTGAAGGTCCTTGAAAAAGAATTTACACTGACAGGATCAGACTATCATACTGGGGGGCCATCGCGTTATTACACAGCTAACGAGACAGGTGGTAAAATTGGTTTGATTACACCACTAAGTCATAATTTTTGCGCTGATTGTAACAGAGTAAGAGTTACGTGCACAGGGAAAATGTATATGTGCTTGGGTCAAGATGACGCTGTAGACTTTAATAAATTGATGAGGGACAATGCTTCTGACGATAGTATAATTCAATTAATACACCGCTCGATTAGTTTAAAACCAAAAAGCCATGATTTTAAAATTGATAAATACAACAATACGCCAGCCGTGGCTAGGCATATGTCTGTGACGGGCGGCTAGTTAGGAGCTTAAATCACTATTTGAAACTTCTTCTGTATAGTTTAGTGGTAGTGCTGTGGTGTATTTAATTTGCTCCATAGAAAAACTTGTAGAAACGTCTGTTAGGTTTATTCTTTCGATGAGGTTTTTGTAAAATCGATCGAAAGCGGCAATATCAGGGACAACAATTCTCAATAAATAGTCGATATCCCCCGCCATACGATAAAATTCCACGACTTCAGGGAAATAATTTATAATTTTTTTAAATTCTGAGAGCCATTGGTTATTATGCTCGTTTGTCTTGACTGCAACAAAAGCTGTAACATCGGCATTTATTTTTTTAGGGTTTAATAACGCAACACGCTTTGAAATTATTCCTTCTTTTTCCATTCTCTGAATTCTTCTCCAGCAAGGAGTTGAAGAAAGAGCAACTTTCGCTGAAATATCCGATACAGACATAGTACAATCTTCTTGGAGAAGGTTTAGTATTTTTCGATCAATTCTGTCTAGTTTTGTTGCCATATGCTGCCCTTAGTATATTAGTTTTTTATTTTAATTATTCTAATATAATAGCATTTTGTTCTAATTTCAATACGTATTTATATATTCATAGTAAATTTTACTAAAAATAAAATGATCTTCAAATTATTTATATATTAATAATTTTCTTGTAATACTGATAAACTAGTATAGTTTCAGAATTTATTTAAAAGATGTGAATTATAATCTATTTATCAGACAAAAAAGATGACCAAAGATAGCTCAAAAAATACCTTGAAGGCTTCTCTACCAAGAGGCTTACGTGATATAAAAAATTCTGAATTAAGCCTTATTAAGGGTTTAACCTCTAAGATAATTCCTGTCTATGAGTCATACGGTTTTGAGGAATTATCAACGCCTTCTTTTGAGTACACCTCTGCACTTGGTAAATTTCTGCCAGATTCCGATAGACCAAATGCTGGTGTATTTTCATTCCAAGATGATGACGAGAAATGGCTCTCATTACGATATGATTTAACCTCGCCACTCGCAAGGTATGTAGCAGAGAATTATGATAAAATTACCAAACCCTATAAGAGATACCAACTGGGGAATGTATGGCGCAATGAAAAACCAGGACCGGGTCGATACAGAGAGTTTTTACAATTAGATGCAGATATTATAGGTTCAATCTCATACGGAGTTGATGCAGAACTAATTATGCTATCCGCTGACTCTATGAGTTCACTTGGCTTGAGTGATGAAAATTATAATATTAGGGTATCCAGTAGAAAGTTATTAGATGCTATTCTCGAACTTGTATCAGATTCTGAGGATATAGATGAAGTTCGTAGGTTAACTATACTGAGGGCAATTGATAAACTTGATCGTGTTGGCATCGATGGAGTTCAAAGATTATTATCGGAAGGTAGAAAAGATGAGTCAGGTGATTATACTATTGGGGCAAGGCTACAAAAAGATAGTATCTCAAAAATACTCGACTTCATATCGATAGACTCAGAAAGCAGAGATGGGTTTTTGAGTCAGGCTGTCGAGCTTGTGGGTAAAAATGACTTAGGCCAATCAGCTATAGAGGAATTAGAGGAGATTAACAAAATCTTGGAGAAGTTGAATTACAATAAATCCGTTATTTTTGATAGTTCCATCGTAAGAGGTCTTGAGTATTATACAGGGGTAATTTTCGAGGCAAATTTGGTATCCACGGATAACGAAAAAGATCTGCCAATTATTGGCTCAGTTGGTGGAGGTGGTAGATACGATGAGTTGATATCAAGATTCCGAAGAGACGAGGTTGGTGCGAGTGGTTTTTCTATTGGGATAAGCCGTCTTTGTACTGTAATGCAAATGATGGACTTTGAGATATTGGATGAATTTTATGGTCCAATACTCATCTTAAATATGGATAAAGATTACGAGTATAGCTACTATCAAATGGCGCAAGAGCTTCGTGCATCTGGTATTAAGGCTGAGGTTTATCTTGGTATGGCTGGTATGAAGGCCCAGATGAAATATGCAGATAAGAAAAATTCACCATTGGTAATTATTGAGGGTACTGTTGAACGAGAAAAAGGTATTGTAACAATTAAAAACCTTATAAAGGGAAAAGAGGTATCAGCATCAATTGGAAGCCGAGATAATTGGATCAAAAATAATGAAATCCAATTTGAAGTAGATAGAAATGAAGTTGTAAGAGAAATCTCACAAATTCTCAAAATAAATATAACTTGAATATGAATAAAGATATTGAAAAAAACCCTGCCTCAATACGAGAATTTTTTATCAATAAAGGATACACATTCTGTAACCCACCTATGACAATACCGGCTGATATTGTTATGAACTTTATGGGCGAAGATGTGAGAAACAGATTACTTTTCACAAGTTCGCCTGGTGGAGACGAGCTATGCTTGAGACCGGATTTTACCCTACCGCTAGCCATTAGCTATATAAATAATGAATTCGACGCAAATAAGTTTGTTTATGATGGTTATGCATTCAGATTTCCATCTCTAAATGAAAAAACAAGATATTGTCCGGAGTTTAGGCAAATAGGTATTGAGAATTTTGGAGATAAAAATAAGATAAACGCTGAGGGTGATATCATATCTCAGGCATATGAAATACTCTCATCGTTTTATGATAGTCATTTAGAAATAAAAATTAGTGACATCTCAATGTTTTATCAGTTACTTAATCATCTGAAAATTGATAGACACCTATTTAATAGAGTTAGAAGGCTCTATTGGAGAGGTCTTAGTGCGACTGAAATAAAAGACTCAATAAAAAAAATTATTAATACAAGTTTTGACTTAAAGCCTCGCCTAGATCTCATAGAAGAGTATAAGAATAATAATTTATCTAGTATTGCATTAATTCAAAAATTAACTGGATCCCAAGATATATCAATATTTTCAGGCAGGCATCCAGATGATATTGTAAAAAGCTATATCGATAAATTTGAATTCAGCAATGACAATGAGATTAACGACACAATAATCGAGCAAATAACAGAATTTTTGTCGGTTAAGGGAGACGTTTCTAAAATAATCCGATTATTGGATAATTTTCAGAAAAAATATCACATTAATTTCGCAGAAGGGATTGAAAATTTAGAAAATCGAGTAAAAATCTTGAAAAAAAATCAAATACCAAATGATATGATTGAATTCAATGCAACACTATCTCGAAAGGTTGAGTATTATACGGGTTTGATATTTGAAATCAGAATGAAAAATGAAAATAGGAATGAGCCAATTGCCATTGGAGGTCGTTACGATAAAATTTTTGAAGAGCTAGGCTCAGCAGATCCAATTCCGGCTGTTGGATGTTCAATTTATGTTGATCGGTTACTATTCGGTGAGGGTAATAATGAGTCGTAACTTAATTTTAGCTATTCCAAATAAAGGCAGATTACAAAAACAAACAGTAGACTTTCTAAAAGAGTATGGTCTGGAGATAGATCGTGGAAGGGGGGATCGAGGATATATTGGTAAGTTGATAGGATATGATAATATTGATTTGATTTTTCTTTCACCAAAAGAAATTTCACTTGAACTTACGAAAGGATCAATTGATCTTGGAGTTACCGGTTTGGATTTGATTAATGAGAATGTACTTTTTCCGGATATGAACATACTTAATACACTAGAGCTCGGTTTTGGTGAAGCGGATGTGGTGGTTGCTGTACCAATTACATGGATTGATGTTACGAGTATTAATGATTTAGAGGATATAATTTACGATTTCCGTTTATCAACTGGGAAAAGACTAAGGATTGCAACAAAATATCCAAATATTTCACGTAATTTTTTTGAAAAAATTGGCTTATCTGATTACCTTCTTGTTGACAGTCACGGAGCAACTGAAGGTGCCCCATCTTACGGCTCTTCGGAAATAATAATTGATATAACCAGCACTGGCTCAACATTAGCTGCAAACCAATTAAAAAGAATTGAATCAGGAACTATACTTAAGAGCCAAGCCTGCCTCTTTTCTGGGTTAACAAATTGGAGCGAAGATAAAATCGTTACAATGTCTAACCTTCTAACGCTTTTGTGTTCGGATAAGACTCACATCTCCAAAATATTGAATTTATTGAAGAAATAAAAAAACCCTCTCCGTGGAGAGGGTTCAGATATTTTTTTAAAAACGGGTTGGGTTAGTTACATCATACCGCCCATACCGCCCATACCGCCCATATCAGGCATTGCAGGCATTGCAGGCTTATCATCTGGAAGATCTCCGATCATTGCCTCTGTAGTAATAAGCAGACTTGCAACAGATGCTGCGTCTTGTAAAGCAGTTCTAACAACTTTAGTTGGGTCGATAATCCCTGCTTTTACTAGATCAGTGTATGTTTCCGTTTGCGCATCAAAGCCAAAGCTGTGAGTATTATTCTCTAATACTTTGGAAACTACTATTGATCCTTCAACACCAGCATTTTCAGATATTTGTCTAATTGGAGCCTCTAATGCTTTCAAAACAATATTAATGCCAGCTTGAATGTCAGCATTTGCATCTGTGAGAGCCTTAATCGCTTTTGTGCATCTGAGTAATGCAACCCCGCCACCAGGCAGAACACCTTCCTCAACAGCTGCACGGGTCGCGTTAAGCGCATCATCCACACGATCTTTTTTCTCTTTCACTTCGATTTCGGTTGCTCCACCTACTTTTATTACGGCAACCCCACCAGAGAGTTTAGCTAGTCGCTCTTGTAATTTTTCTTTGTCGTAGTCAGATGTTGTATCTTCGATTTGTGCACGAATTTGGCTAACACGAGCTTCGATATCCTTCTTCGTTCCAGCCCCATCGATGATTGTGGTTTCTTCTTTAGTAATTGCTACCCTCTTTGCGCTTCCGAGCATTTCTAGGGACACATTTTCCAGCTTAATACCAATATCTTCAGATATTACTTGGCCGCCTGTTAATATTGCAATATCTTCAAGCATCGCTTTTCTTCTGTCACCAAAACCCGGAGCTTTCACTGCTGAAACTTTCAGTCCACCACGAAGTTTATTAACGACTAGTGTAGCAAGCGCTTCACCCTCTACATCCTCCGCAATAATTAATAATGGTTTTCCATTTTGAACAACCTGTTCAAGAATTGGAAGCATTGGTTGCAGGGTGGAAAGCTTTTTTTCAAATAGTAAAATGTAAGGATCTTCAAGATCACATATCATTTTTTCTGCATTTGTTATGAAGTATGGTGAGAGGTATCCTCTATCAAAAAGCATTCCTTCAACTGTATCCAACTCAAACTCTAATGCTTTTGATTCTTCAACTGTAATTACTCCATCATTACCAACAACTTGCATTGCCTCAGCAATTTTTTCACCAATAATTAGTTCACCGTTTGCAGATATAGTGCCGACTTGTGATACTTCATCTGAGCTCTTAATCTTCTTTGATTTGCTAGTTAAGTCTTTTATGGCTGCATTTACTGCAACCTCCACACCTCTTTTGAGATCCATCGGATTCATACCAGCGGCAACGGCTTTGACTCCTTCTTTCACAATTGATTGAGCCAGAACTGTAGCAGTTGTGGTTCCATCACCTGCTACATCGTTTGTCTTTGACGCAACTTCACGAAGCATTTGCGCTCCCATATTTTCGAACTTATCTTGAAGCTCGATATCTTTTGCCACTGTCACACCGTCTTTGGTTATTCTTGGTGCACCAAATGATTTATCTAAAACGACATTTCGACCTTTTGGTCCTAGTGTCACTTTAACAGCATCTGCAAGGATATTGACACCGTCGAGCATGCGATCTCTTGCTTCTGCTGAAAATTTTACTTCTTTTGCAGCCATTATTTTCTCCTCTTTATAAAAATTATTCTACAATACCCATGATGTCGGACTCTTTCATAATTAAGAGTTCTTCACCATCTACATTAACTTCAGTGCCAGACCATTTTCCGAATAGGACCTTGTCACCTTTTTTAACATCAAGAGTAACTCTGTTTCCGTTATCATCTCTTTCACCAGGACCAACTGACACTATTTCACCTTGGCTAGGTTTTTCTTTGGCAGTATCTGGAATTATAATGCCGCCAGTTGTCTTTTCATCTTCATCGACTCGGCGAACTAATACACGATCATGCAAAGGACGAAAGCTCATTTCATATTCTCCAATTTAATTTATATTAATAATAGCACTCACCCTAATTGAGTGCTAAACCAGATATATGTTTTGTTGTCAAATTTGTCAATAGCTATGATGGAAGAATATTAATTCCAATAAAAAATAAATTAAAACCTTTATTGAAATATTAATCTATAAACCCAATAATAACATTTAATCACTTATTCTATCGAGAGGCCGATGACAAAACCAAAGCTGAGTGAAATATCTAATAATTACTCACTTATACTGTGCGACATTTGGGGCGTTGTGCACAATGGAAATAATCTTTTTCCTGAAGCTATAAATTCACTTTCATCTTATTTAGAAACTGGAGGTAATATTTGCCTGATCACAAATGCGCCTCGAAAATCGGATATTATACGTGATTATTTATTAAATATGGGAGTCAAAGATGATCTATGTCGTAACATAGTATCATCAGGTGATTGCTCATACTCTTGGCTAGCTTCCATCAAAGATAACCCAGTATTTCATATTGGTCCCGAAAAAGATAATTCATTATTTCTTGGGTTAGACCTAAAAAAAGTCAACGAATTTGATTGTCTTGAATGTATCTGCACTGGTTTTTTCGATGAGTATACTGAAAGTATTGATGACTATCAAAAAATATTAGAAACTCTACTCAAAAGAGGCATAGCCTTACATTGCGCTAATCCTGATTTATATGTTAACAAAGGTAATATCCAGCTTCCTTGTGCTGGATTAATCGCACAGTCATATTCACGGATGGGTGGTGAGGTTGTGTACTTTGGAAAGCCCCACTCATTTATTTACGAGTTGGCACTTGAGAGAGCTCTTGCGTCAAAACATGATAATTTATCAAAAAAAAACATACTTGCTATTGGTGATGGCTTAAATACAGATATTGCAGGTGCAAGTAATTTTGGAATAGATTCATTTTTCATTATCAATGGTGTTCATCAGAGAGAATTCCAAAAAAATAATGAAACATCTGAAATTGACAACAACACCGTTAGAGATTACATCAATAAGTACTATACGAATGTTGTTACACCAAAGTACATTATGAATAGCTTAAACTTGCTATGAAAATTCAACAGTAGACAATGAAAATAATTAAAAACCATAGAAAAATAAGCGAAAGTGAAAAGGGCGCGATCGTGGCTGTAGGAAATTTTGATGGTATTCATAATGGACACAAAGCCCTCATTAATAACATAATTGCGCTTTCTAAGATCAAAGATAAAAAAACGGCTATTTGTACTTTTAATCCACACCCCAAAAATTTTTTTGCTAATGGCCAGGAAATAAATCAGATTACTTCCCAAGACATAAAATACGAGATATTTGAAAAATTAGGAATTGATATTCTCTATGAGATAGAATTTAATCATGAATTATCAATTATGTCGCCCGACGAATTCATTAATAATATTCTGATTGATGGACTTGGTCTCGTTCATGTCACAGTTGGATCTGATTTTAAATTTGGTCACAAAAGAAGTGGCGATGCAAATTATTTAAAGATGTGTTGTGAAGCTAATAATATTAGTTTTCAATCTATTGATAAGCAGATGGATAGTAACGCGCAGATTTATTCGTCATCAAGTATACGTGATTTTATATCGAGGGGTGATATTGTTAATGCGACTAATTTTTTGGGCTACTACTGGTTCATCGATGGGGTAGTCATTAAGGGTCAGAATAAAGGGACCGATATGGGATTTCCAACAATAAATCTTAGTTTAGATAAAACCATAAATCTGGCGCATGGAATATATGCAACAAATATTTATATTAGGGGACAGAAATATGGTGGGGCTTCATATTTTGGAACCAGGCCAACATTCGATGGGGATGAAGAATTTCTTGAAACGTATATATTCGACTTTAATTACGATTTATACGGTAAATTTGTGAGAGTTGAGTTCATTGATTTTATTAGAGGTGATATGAAATTTTCAGATGATGTTGAGCTGGCTGAGCAGATGAAAATTGACTGTGATAATGTTTTAAATAAATTGCAAAATTACGACAAAAATCTTAGTTTATTAGAAATATAGAACAATTTAGTTAGACGAATGGACAAGAAAGCAAATGGCGAGATAAATTGGGCGGAAACAATCTTACTGCCTAATACCGAGTTTCCAATGCGCGCTAATCTACCCGACGCAGAGCCTCTGCTTCTGAAGTATTGGAACGATATTGACTTATACGCAAAAAATAGAGAAATAAACGAAGGAAATAAAACATTTACCCTTCATGACGGCCCACCATATGCTAACGGTAACCTTCATATTGGTCATGCATTAAATAAGATCTTAAAAGATTTGATAGTGAGATCAAAATTCATGATGAATTATAATGTATCTTATATCCCCGGCTGGGATTGCCACGGTTTACCAATCGAGTGGAAAGTGGAAGAAAAATACAGGAATAAAGGCTTAGACAAAGACACCATACCAATAAATGATTTCCGCGATGAGTGCAGGGACTTTGCAAACCATTGGATTGACGTACAAAGAGATGAATTTAAAAGATTGGGCATAATCGGTGATTGGGACAATCCATATACAACCATGAAATTTAGATCTGAAGCACTGATTGCAAAGGAGCTATTAGGAATTGGTATGCAAGATGCTCTGTATATGGAATCAAAGCCAGTTATGTGGTCAGTTATCGAAAAGACTGCTCTAGCGGAAGCTGAGGTAGAATATCTTGATTATACATCTGATGCAATATGGGTCAAATTTGAGGTAAATACCAAGAAATCTTTTGCCGATCATAATCAAAGTCATGAAGTACCCGAAAATACCTCAATTGTAATTTGGACAACCACTCCTTGGACAATTCCTGGAAACCGAGCAATATCATTTTCATCAAATATTACATATAGCCACTATGAAGTAGTATCGACAGATGGCGATGTCTGGGCAAAGAAGGGCGATAATTATATTATTGCTGACCTTCTGGCAGAAGAAGTTATGGGGATGGCAAAGGTAACTAAATATAACAAAATCAGTCAGATA
>PAAM01000029.1 GCA_002699615.1 Rhodobiaceae bacterium
GATTGGAACTTGTCGTATTCTTTTCGGTAATTACGCTTTGTCATTACTGTTCAAAATGTGTGCCTTTGCCATTTGGTAGGCCGTTTCTTTTGAATGACCTTTCATCATTTTGTATTCAGCGTAGTCTTTGATTTGTTTCATTCTGTGCAATTCAAGGTCTGCTTTTTCTGTGCGAACCATTGCTTCTGCTAATTTTGCACTTCTTTTTTGTGCTTTAGTTTCTATTTTCTTTTCTACTTTTGGCACCAGATGTCTGATCTTTCTTTTTGTTTCTTAAATCTCTACGAGCTTTGAGTCGTGCTTTAATTTTTTTCATTTGTTCTCTTAATTTTTTTGCTCGTTCATTATCTTTCTCTGACTTACTTCTATTTAAAACTTCTATTTTTTCATTAAAAGAAAGTTTATCAAAATCTTTTTTTGGTATGTCTGGTTTTGCTTTAACTTCAGGTTTATCTGACTTCTTTTTTACAGATGGTTTATTATCTTTTTCTATTCGTCTTTCTTTATCTGATGTAGATGGTTTATTATCTTTTTCTATTCTACGACCTTCTTTTGATCTGAAATCATCTGCTGTACCACCTTTAGGATTATTAGCAATAAGAAATACTCTACCTTTTGGAGCCATTGGAAATTTATTGTTTTTAAGTTTGGTAACAGTTTTATTACCTTTTTGATCTGTCTGACCAAACTGTTTATCATAAGACCTTCTACCCATTGCTCTTAGTTTATAATTCGTAGGGTACTTACGAAGTGCTTGGCTATATGTCATATTTCTAAATTCTTTCATAATGTCATTATTTCTTTTTTTTGTAGTTTGTCAACTATCCCAATATTCTTCTTGGTAAAAAATTGTTTATTCCCATTAAACTTGTTCGGGATCGTGGTCTATTTACACCTAATCTTTTTTTAGCAACAGGAGGTTTTGTTTTCGCTTTTTGCATTTGTTTATATTGTTGATCTGATATTGGCCCACTTCCATCCTTATTAAAACCATATTTAGGACTATACAATAGTATTGGTTTAGGAAACCCAAACATAGTATGATACTCCCGTTGCAATTTATTCATCTGAGATTGGTCTTTGGGTTTTCTGTCTATGGCATATTTAAGTGCCATAGCAGAACGATTAAACATTGCAGGTATCATTATTTTTTCCTTTTCTTTTTCATTGGTGGTCTACCAACTTTTTTTCCGTAAGTTCCTTTTCCTGATGGCATTTTATCCTCCTTTCTTTTTTTTATTTTTTAATCTAATTGACATTGCTTTTGCTTTACGCCGTGCATCAGCTTTACTAGATGCACCCCACGCCCTTAATGACAAAAGTAAACGAGTTGGTCTACCTTTGCTATCTTTTTCGGGGCCGGGCATATTTCCCATTCGTGCTAAGAAAGATGCTCGTCTNGGATTATCNCCNGACTTNACAGGTGCTTTTAATGTNCCNCCTGTTTGTGCTTTATAAGAAGCACGACCTTTTGCATTTAAACCACCTTTNGGATTCTTNCCTNCTTTTCTTGTCCAAGCCGGTGTGNTAGGCATTANAANATTATGTGTAAAGTTATTTGTANCATTGTAGATACTACTAAGTATGTAATCATTTTTTATCTCTCAGTTTTTTAATTAATATCTTCCTTTTTTTTACTGCATCAGTTAGTTTCTTTTTCGTTCTTTTTGGTCTTGCTTGTGGTGANGGGGTATAGGTAGATGGATTTTTTCCACCTCTTATAGCACCAGAATACATAGCACTTGTTTTACCCTTTTCAATATCATCAAAATCTGTATCAGCTAAAACTTGACTTCTTTTTTCATCTAAATCTTTTTTTCTTTTATATAATAAACCTCCTGCAATATTTTGTTCTTGTGTCGTTCTTATTTTTGATGATCTTGAATCTATTTCAGAAACATTTGAAAATTTGTGTTTTGGTTTTACACCTAATGTTGGTTTGTTTCTTTTTCCAATTACAATAAATTTATTGCCTTTATCTTTTTTATATTCAGACTTTGTTGAATCAAATATTTTTTTTTGTGTTTTATTTAAGTCTTTATAATCTTTTTCTGTTATTACTTTAAAACTATTTCCGTACTTCTTTTTTAAAAGCGAAGTGCTNAATCTACCAAAATCTTCTTTTTTTGTTTTGCCCATAACAAAACCTTAACAGAAAAAAAAAAAATTGCAACGAACCTTGAAAGACTNTAATGAGTGAGTAGGACATATATACAGCCNAGCTATCTGTTTTCTGAACCCCCNTATGGTNAAATANGGGGGACAAGAAAACACCATCTGGCTGAGTAATCATATGTACGCNGATACAGAAAACCTTTTGACGACAAGGGCAGGGTTACTTCAAGTCTATGTTAATACTGAAATCTCCTTTGACCAAGTGCTGATGTTTATCTGGTGCTTTGAATCCTGCCCTGTCTAATATGTCCTTAGATGCTTCCAACTGTACATACTCCGACTTGGCTGAACTGCATAGGTCAAGTAGTCTNTGTTGTGCCTTGACAGCGGACATACCAAGGTTCTTCTGTATCTGCTCAAACATATACTGCTGTACCTCTGGTTTTCGTAGCATACGGGAGGCACTTACTCTGGAACTGTTTCCCTTGTATCCTGCTACTTTGGAGGCTTCGGTTATAGTACAACCAGAGGCTACGAGCGTATCAACAAGTTTTCGGGCTTTCGGAGTAATCGTGTTTGCTTTTTGTTTAGCAACGGACATACTCTTCATATATCAAGTATGGTTGAAAAAGTCAACATACTCCGAAAGGCATTGTGTATTGACATATGATTACTCCCATAAAAAAAAGCCAAGTCCGACTACCTATGTACAATTAATTTTTGTAGTGAGTCAAGAACTTCGCAGATACTTTTGTTCTGGTGTTTCAGATTCTCTTGTCGGACTTCGGCTATATGGTGCGACCTCCCCTGAGATAAATCTTCCTTCCATTCTTTCTTACGCCCTTGTATCGCAAACTCCCTGTTTACAACTTATGAGGTCGCAGATAGCTGACTGCTCAGATTTGGATTCGTGGATTTGTATAACAATCTCTTGCGATTGAACATTCGGGAAAAGATAAACTGACGGAAATTTGTGCTCTGTGAATCCTCATCTGCTCAGTTCGGCTGTAACATTCCATTGCTTGGATTAACGGCAAATCATCAAGGAACATCAGCTGAATGACTCTAAATCAGATGCAATCCCCATATGTAGAGTTTGTGTGTTGGGGGGCGTTCATTAAAGTTAATATCTTTGTGAATGATTTTTTGGCATCTGATTTAGACAATTTACTGTTCCTTTTAGTTAGTTAATATCAAAATNATTATGCCACCATAGGATATGTGCTACACCTACAACAACGAATACATCTAAATAAATATATACTAACAATCCCATAGTCGTAGGACAATTTTTAAGGCATCTGGGGATGCATAAAAATATGAATTTCTGGGGAAATTCCCCTACTCCTTGGTTTGTTGCATATATTTTTTTAGACAGGCCATCGTCGTCGTCCCTCCTTGGGATGGTGTATTGTTGTTGTAGGTGTAGACATATCCTATAAGGGTGGCGATTTTGATATTAACTAACAAAAAGGAGTAAATATGTCTAAATCAAATACACAAAAAATACATTCAAAAGATATTAACTTTAAATCACTTAAGTCGTGTGTTGAGGGGATTGCATCTGTTTTAGAGCCATTCACCAATGATGATGATGATTTGACCAAGCCAGTTAATCCAGGCAATGTCAAGGTTACTTCCTCACATATTGAGCAGATGAGGATTCTACGAGCAATATGTAAATTTCCGACAAGTGTTATCTATTCCCATCAAGGTTCAATCGCAAGAAAGATTGAGCAAATACACGATAGGAAATCCAAATCAGAGCCATTCAGCTATCTGCTAGACCAAGTTGAAAACAGCGAGGTTTGGATTGAACGATACAAGGCACTTCAGAAAGAGATGGAAGGAGTCTTTAAAAGTATCACAGGTGAGAGTCTTCCATATGAGCCGAAGTCCTCAAGTGAAGAGAATACTGAATCGCAGAACAAAAGGTTAGAATCTGCTGAGAAGTATCTTGACTCACTAAAAAAATAATAATTGTAGGGTAGTCAGAAATGGCTACCCTTTTTTTATGGAGATAATCATATGTCTTTAATTGTTGATAAGCTAGTAGTCATTTTCATTCTAGTTGCTATTGTATATCTAAATCCTGTATTCAATGGTATATCGTTGTTAGCTTCAGGGTTTGGTTTATNTTATGGAATGAAAATGATACAGCAGTTAATCTGGTGGTTAGCTGATAATACTAAATAAATAACGGAGTGTGGGACAGGTGGCAACCTATTCACTATCATCACCACACTCCCAACATATGCACAGCGATTGCACCCGTAATGCAGGACAAACACATTTCCTTCCCCATAAGTTGTCCTGCACTATGGTTGCAAATAGCGTGGTTCCGGATAATCAGATTCCACGAGCATCCAAGCCAAGACTAAATAGGTTTGAGTCCTATGCTTGGCAATTATTGTTGGTCACAGAAACTGTAAGAGGTCGTATGTTAGACAATAAAGGTTTTGTAATTTTGTACCTACTAACAACTATACGCTTATATGTCAGCTGTAAACATATGCCACATATAAGCTACCACCGGAAAAGTGGACAAACAAATTATGGACTAAGGTTTTGTAGCTTGTACCTACTTGACGACTAACAAACAAGTTACACTTTTATTAGACTTAAACACAAGGAGTAGAATATGTCTAAATATCTTAAAGCTGATGAAGATAAGCATCATTATGAAGCTGAGATTCATCAAAAAACTATGCACGAGATCAATCGTGTCAATACATTTAGAACTATGTCAAACGAGTATCAAGATGTCATACAAAGTAAATATGCTGATGATTTGATATCTCACAGTAAGTTTGGCTTAGCACAACATTACTATGGTGTTATGGAACATCTTACAAATCTATCGTTATTAGAAATAGAAAACAAATTGTANGCTCCAGAATATGAAGAGCGTATGAAAGAAATTGCTCACGCTGTAGATGAGTTAGAAAAGATTGCAAAGTAACAATACAAAGCATAAAGGAGGTGATATGTATTGGCAATAGAAGCACTTGAAGAACGCTATGAGTGGGAACAAAATATGGAACTCTACTCATTGCAGTACCTAATCAAATGTGAGTATGAAATGAAAGTAATCACAAAATGCATAGGTGCAATAGAAGTGGCGTTGGATTCGTGCGAGAGTAAACAGCTTTCGCAAAGTAATTTTGAACACATCACCACTTCTCTAGTCATACTTAAAGAACAAGCAAAGGGATTAGCTGATCTTTTACGAAAGGAAAAGTATGATGTACTATAATATAATATAAATCTAATTAAAAACAAAGGAGTAAAAATGTTAGATGATATTAAGCAAGACTACGAGTTTCCAACAGAAATGGTGGAACTTGAAGCACTAAACAGGACAGATAATTTTGGTAATCAGAATTATTCTGTACCTCCTGATATGGCAAGAGCGTGTGTTCGTACAGATACCGGNCAAGTTCTTGGTATTCACGGCAGTAAATANAAACCAATAGCACACAAAGATGTTGTTGATAAAGTTATGCAAGGCGTTGAAAAAACAGGTATGTTTGATTACAAAACAGATATCAAAGTATTTGAAGGCGGCGCAAAGATGAGAGGATCTGTAACATTTGAAAATCTTGTCGTTGAACCACAGAAAGATGATATCATAAAGTTTCGTATCAACTTCTTCAACTCATATGACCAATCGTGGGCATTCGCTACTATATGTGATGGCTTACGCTTGTGGTGTATGAATGGTTGTACAACACCTGTCAATGCTTCTACTTTACGATTCAAACATACAACGAAAGTAAATATTCAAAGTATCACGGATCGTGTAAAGACAGGCGTTGATTTCTTTATGGANTCTGGTATGGATTATGCTCAATGGGCACATATCAAGTTACATCCAAACTCTGTGCAGAAATTTTTAGAACAAACTGTAGCTAAAACATTTAAGCGTTCTTCTAACTCAATACCATTCAATGTAACGAGAACAGAAACATTACTTGAAGGTTTTGATCGTGAGGCACGAACACTTGGAAGAACTAAGTGGGCGTTATACAATGCTATGACTTATTGGTCTACTCATACTGACGGAGAGCGTGGACACGCCATTCGTAAGCGAAGAGAAGATGAAGTAGCTAAAGCACTTGGTTCAAAACAATGGCAAGAACTAGTTGCATAGTAGAATATAAATAGTATAATAGTAGTACGAAAGGGATATATTATGCGAGAAGATCAAATCTTTGATGAAGTCGTTGCAAGGCTTGGAGAGTCTGAAACTATTCAGGAGTTCCGGTATGCAGTACGACCATTCAAACCAACTATAATGTCATCACCACTTTTTCCGAATGCAAGAGCAGAAGGTTCTATTGAGCCATCACTTAAACACGACGAAGAATATAATGCTATAACATTAGAAATGTGGAATGAATTTTGGTCTGAATATTTATAGTATCAAATACAGGGTTAATTTTTACTAAATTTTGTGTCCCCTGTTTTGGTTAGGTTTGGGCGTACCTAGTTATGAGCAAACGCCCACCATTAATCCATTAAAACAAAGGAGTATATTATGGATAAGTATAATGTTAACTTAAAGTTTGATCGCAAGACTTTAAAGTTTGGTAAGTCACCAAACACTTGCGAGTTCATTGATTTTCATTTAGACAATCCAAGAGTGTGGGATCTGTACCTATCGTTTGCTACAGATATGGTTCACCTTGGACATAAAAGATTATCAAGTGAAATGCTTATTAATCGTGTTCGTTGGGAAACAATGGTAGATACAACTGATAAAAAATTTAAAATAAATAATAACCATAAACCATTCTATGCAAGACTATTGCTATCTTTGCCTAGGTTTAAGGACACAAAGTTCCTTGAAGTTAGACAAAGTTGTGCAGATGATTTATCATATTCCGAATGTGAAATTCTGATAAGTCCTTATGTATAAATATGCAATTAAAGATTTGCAAGAACGCCGACAACATTTAGGTTTATCTTCTCAAGAAGTATCAGAGAAGCTAGGTGTATCGGATAGTCTTGTATCACTATGGGAATGTGGTAAGAAGCAACCAAGCACTATAAATTTTTTTAATTGGTGTCAGGTACTTGGCTTTAATATCATTCTCAATGTTCACTTAACACAAATACCAAAGGGATTTACACCTAGCTTTGATACTAAGCAATGGATTGTAAAAGAGTTTGGTGAAAGGTATAATTATGAAAACGAACTTAAAATCTTTAACAACCATTATCGGGCAAGTGGAACAACTAAATCAGATTGGCACTATGCTTTCCGATCTTGGTTACTCCGTGCCAAAAAATTCACGACCAATAGTTCTAACACCTCCGCAGGTACTGAAGAACGCCGTGAACGAATACATAATGTCTTTGCTATTGGCGATAAAAGAGGACAAGGTTGAAGAGTATGTAGCTACAGAAAAAGCAGCACTACTAAATTTACATAGACTAAACAATGCATTACTAGATTGTAACGATTATATGAAACCTGCTGACCCCAAGTATATAGGCACGGCAATAGAAATGTGTGCCTCTACATTTGGNTGTGATGTACCTAATGAACTTGGTTTAAAAATATACAAAGATATCTTAGCTAAATACCCAAGATGCATAATAGAACAATATACAATAGAACTAATTAAGACTTACAAGTACAGGAGGTTGCCTGTACCTGCAGACTTTCTTGCTATCTATGAACCACCATACGAACACGGAATGTTGTTCATAGAAAATACATATTTAAANACAAAAAAGTTTGCAAACATAGTACAAAAGTGCTATAAACTAAATACGAAAGGAGTATAATATGCAACCAAAGAAAAAAGTAGAGCGACCAAAAACACTTGGTGGTTCAGATGCAATTCGCATTATGGAAGGTGATTGGCACACACTCTGGCTAGAAAAAACAGGGCGTCAAGAACCTGCAAACTTGGATCGGGTGTTACCTGTTCAGATCGGCATTGTTACAGAAGGATTAAACAAGCTATGGTTTGCACAGGAAACAGGGCATAAACTATTATCAGCTAGTAANCAACACGATTTCACAGATGGATTTCGNCACGCTAGTCTTGATGGATTAGTTAATGTTAGTGACAAAATATGTGTCCTAGAGTGTAAGCATACCAATGCCAACAACACTTTAGAAAATGTTATACGAAAATATATGCCACAGCTACAACATTATATGCAAGTTGCAATGATGGATAGAGCGTACCTCTCAGTAATTTTTGGTAATATGAGATACGAATGGTGTGAAATAACATACGATAATGATTACATAAAGATGCTTTACGAAATGGAAGATACCTTTTGGAAGCAACACATACTTACAGATAAAGAACCAGAGAATATAAAAGCAGAAAAAATAGTACACAATTATACAGACAATATAAAAGTAAATGAGATGATTCGTATAGATATGGAGAAGAACAATGAGTTTGTAGCTAATGCACATACTTGGCGTGAAACGAAAATTCCATACGATCAACACCGAGCAGTTGGTAAGGTATTGAAAGAACTAATACCTGCCAACTGTCGTCTTGCTGAAGGTGGTGGTATCAAGATATCAAGAACAAAGGCAGGACACCTAACCATCAAAGAAAACAAAGGAGGTTAATATGATGGCTAATATAGAACCAAGGGTAAAGAAGATACTTGCTGAGTATGATCTTAAACCCGAACACGCTTTGTGGGAACTCAAACGAGGTGGCAAAGCAACACTAATTATGTTGCATAAATACTGCGAACTTGTTGGAGCTAAAGCAGGTATTGTTATTGATGACATTGTAGAAGTAGAAACTAATTCTGCACAAGGTATAGCAGTAGTTAAATGCTATGCTCACAATGACAAGATGAAAGTCATTACCTACGGAGAAGCTAGTCCTAAGAATAGTAAGGTTGCTTATCCATATGCAATGGCTGAAAAAAGAGCAGTAGATAGAGCCATACTTAAACTTGTTGGATTGCACGGCTTTGTGTATTCAGAAGATGAGTTTGATACTACAGACCAGAAGATTGGATCTGCAGATGATGACGCTATCAAAACATTTCTTACTAATATTGAGGGTAGCAAAACTGTAAAACAAGCTACAGGATATTATGAAATGGCNAAAGTAAACATAGCTAAAGCCAANAANTCCAATCCNGGATTGTATCAAATGGCAGTAGCTAAATATGAATCTAAACGAAAGGAACTACAAAGTGTATAACAAGATTCAAATCATTGGCAACCTTGGTGCTGATCCCGAAATTAAACAAACGGGTGCAGGTACTAACTATGCCTTGTTGTCAGTAGCTACAAACAGAGTAGTGAAAGGCGAGAAAGAAACCGAATGGCACAAATGTGTCGTTTGGGACGATAAAATTGCTGACATCTTAGCTAAATATACTAAGAAAGGAAGTAGAGTTTTATTGGAGGGTAGACTTACATACAGAAAATGGCAGACCGAATCTGGTGAGGAGAGAATAAAAGCCGAGATTCATTTGGACAGATTCAACTCAGAGATGAAGTTGATGGACTCTAAGTCTGATGGTGTGCCAATGTCTGCACCTATAGAACAGCCAAAACCAATGGCTGACATAGGTGAAATNATTGATGACGACATTCCATTNTAATGTTTAAAAANNTNATNGTAACTTTGTGGATTGCATTTGACGGACAACTNTATGTTAANTANGCTNTGCCATTGCAACACAAGTGCGATATCTTTACTTGGTGGAGTGTGCAAGAGCAGTACCTACACACTCCACTAAACATTGTTGCAATGAAATGTACTAGAGTTAAAGACTTTAGAATAGATAAAAGGATATATAATTATGACAAGAAATGAAGCACGAGTCTTAAAGTTTGTAGAAGATTTTTTGATGATGTATGGATTTAGTCCTTCGTACAAGGAGATCGCTGAACAGCTTACCTTTGCCTCACCTTCACAAGCACACAAAATTTGTATGCAGTTGGTAAAGAAAGACAAATTAANTAAAGGTGTTGGTGCCAGAAACTTGGAGATAAAATGATAACTAAAATAGAACCTATTACTAAACTAAAACAAGATAGAACTGCACAACTAATTGCAGAATTGTTTTGGGATCACGATAGACTATCAAGTAGTGGACAGGAAACACTAAACAAATTAGCAAAGATGTGGGGTGTACCTACAGAAGAAGAAATGATGGGAACAGATACACACTTAGATGACCTGCCATCTGACACGGAGAGAAAAGATGAAAAATAAAAAGAAATATAATTTTGCAGTTGAATGTTTTTATGATTACGAAATAGAAGCTAATACTGAAGAAGAGGCAAGACACATATTACAAGACAAAGGTGGATTTGAAATACAAGGAAAACTAAGNTATGTAGATTCTGCATTTAAAGAAGCACAACTGACAGAGGTGAATGATGGGTAAGTTTAGTAAAAGCAAAGGATATAGAGTAGAAGCGAAACTTGTAAAGGAGTTTGTTAAGCACGGCATAAAAGCAAGACGACAACCAATGAGCGGAGCAATACCGGACTTTCCCTACGACATAGAAATAAGACAAGAACCTTGGCACAAGTTAAGTGTAGAAGTGAAAGCAAGAAAAGACGGNGCAGGATTTAAAACGCTAGAAAGATGGAAGTCTGGTGCTGACTTACTGTGCCTACACAAAGACCACGGCACAACAATGGTATGTTTAGACTTGCCTTTATTTATAGATATATTAAAACAAGCAGATAATGAAACACAAGATTAATGATGAAGGTGAAATAGTTGACGAGAACGGAGTTCCAATCAAAGATCACAAAGGACAAGTTATAGTTGTACCACTAGAATATCAGTATCATTACCGACATTATTTAGAAGATGATTAGCTTATAGGTAGAATAGAAGTAGAATTAGTCCTACAACGCCTATAGCTGAGTACAGAGGGTACTTTGCAATTTGAAGTATAATCTTACCCCAAACCTTGCCACATACCTTTCTAGCCTTCTCTATGCCTGACATTTTAGCCTCCAAGTAATCTATTATTGTTTTTTGTTTTTGTTTTGCCATTGTTGTCCAATTTTCTCTGCACTACGCCCGACAGTATAACCACCAACACCAATCATTATAATATCTAGTAGTGAATTTTGCACGGACTCAGGAATGTTTGGTGCTGTAAATCCAAACCAATGAGCAACCATTAATCCTGCAAAGAGTAACATCATTATAGGACGCCAACTTCTTTGCAACCAAGTGCCTTGTGCTTCTAATTGTATTACAGTAGCGGCGGCTTCTATTTCTTTTAGATCGCCTGTAATAATTTTATGCTGTAACTCAGCTTTAATTTTTTCTTTTTCTGCTTTAGATGTAATTACTTTATCTACAGTAGAGAATATTGATTTAGCTATGGGTGCAAGTAATGGTAACATTCTATCTCCTATATAACATTATTATAAAATAGATGTTCACCATATTCGCAAACAGGTTGTACATCATATGACCATTTAGGTTTAACTGCTTTTGTATGGTAATGAGTAGAGTTTTGTGTATTGTCTGCAATCTTACCAGACACGACAAGAAACGCTATGCCAAGCATTTTTATATATATAGGATCAACCATACTTAACTCTTTCATTTTATCTTTATTAGGATCACCCTCATTCCAACAACTAAACTGCCAATCTTTTAAGCAAACTTCTTGATGAGTATTGCCATACCATCTACGAGCATTAACTCTATTATTAATAACATTAGCTACACCAATCTGACCATCAGTATCACAGCCACGACATTCTCCCCACATTGTTCTAGCCATTGTATCTAAATCTTCAAAGTTTACTTCAATCATATGATACCTAATATTTTTAATTCATAATAAATGAAAACTAAAAGACCTGCAATAGCTACTACACTTATTATTAAAGTTTTTCTTCTTTCTTGTGCATCTCTCATATCTCTTAATTGTTTCTTTTTTGCGGCACGAACAGATGCAATCTCTGCCTGTAACCTTTCCCATTGACCTGCCGAGCCATACAAAAGAAANATTTCTCGCAATTCATTTCTCATATTTCTAAGTTCTTCTTTACGAAGATGTGCTTCTATAGCTTCAGCTTCCACACTACTAAACTTGCCGAATATACTACTACCTTTTTTCTCTGCTTTAACATCAAGGTTTGCTTCACCTATTGCCCATTTAGATATATATCCTGACATAGTAGATAAATCTTTACCTACTTTAATACCTTGCATAATTACTGAGTGTGCCGTTTTAACTGCGGCNAATGCTGANATTGGATCTATCATTAGTGCAACCTTTGATAAACAAAGTCATCATTCTCAAAGCAAGACGCTTCTATAAACTCTATAGCATCTTCTTTTGATTCAAAATAATTAGCTATNATAAGAACAGTAAAGGATTTCTTTTTATTACGAATAACCTTATAAGTTAATTTTATATCTTCCATTGTATTAGACTCAATATAACAGTTACCATTACTCCTATAATAGTAGCTGATGAACCCCAGATCAATAGCTCAAGCCTTTTAATACGATATTCTAAACTTTTAATTGCACTCTTTGTCATTTCTCTATACACGACACATTCACGCTCGTGCGCTTCCATCTCAGAAGCTATTGCTTTGAGGGAACGAGTGTCCATCTATGAGATGTCCAAAAAATATGCTTGTTGATCTTCAGTTATATTAGTCCATTTTGCCTTTACAGCTTTGACTCCTGTAGCATTGGACTTAGTAAAATTAGTTTCATTAACACTATCGTAGCTAGTNTTATATCCATCCGATAAAGATACATAAGTCTTTCCATCTATCTCACCCCACCACCAAACTTGTTTTTGGTGCCACTCATTATCGGTTTGTTTATCTGTCCAATCCTCAGATGCTTTCATTGACTCAGGGTGTTTAACATCAATCATTTTTTCTGTTGTGTGATATAATTTCATAACATTCTCCTATGGTCTTAGTCTGTGCCAACCATTGTACATAGTATTAACAGTTGATCCTAAATTAAAATAATAATTATTACCATAGCCATATACTGTTCCATCAGATGTACGGACATAGTGTGTCCAATATCCACTATAGTAATGACCTACTGATAAAAAATCTTCTATTGCAATATCTGTATTACCTATATAACTAGAACCTGATGATTCTGTATGATTCCAAGGCGAAGGATATAAAAATGCACCATAATAACTTGTAGCACTTGTTGTAGCTTGATATGGGTGTGCAGTAGAATGATAACCCCACAACCATAAACGGCCTTGTGTATCTAAGCCATACCACCCCGGAGTATTATATCCACTTGTTCTCATTGGAAAACAAGCCTTCATTGTTGTTGATGGGAATACTAATGCAGTTTTACTAATTGTACCATCAGCACTTGAGTTAACTGTATAATGTTGATANGTATCAAATGAAGCAGTAGAAGGTATATTAACACCTGTAGTACCTGTTGTATTTCCTTGTAATTGAGCACCATTAGCGTTATATCCAACCATTCTAAAGCCGTTACCTGTGTTATTAGCTACTGTAAGATGATACATATCACCCGGGCCATCTGTAGTATTTGCATTACCTCCATCTGAATTACCTAACCAAAGCACGGCTGATGATGTTTGTGCATTACCTGTTATCTGTACAGCACTAAAGTTTTCTGATCCTCCAACTTGTTGAAACGCTGATTGGTTAGTTGTATTACCAATACCTAATTGACCATTACCATTATAACCAATGGAAAATAAATCGCCATTTGCTTGTATAACATACCCTTGTGCTGATACACCTGANGAATAATACCCCATACAATGCAATTCAGCCTGTTCAACATTGCTTACTCCTGTTAATTGTGCAAATGCTGTACGGGCAGAACCACCGCCTACACCATTTGTATCACTACCACAATGAAATAAATTACCACTGCCATCTACAACCCAAGTACAATATAGACCTGCAGATATCATTTTAACATTTGTTATACCTGTAATTACAGTAGGTACAGACCTTGCATTACTTGTACCATCTCCTAATTGTCCTTGAGCATTATGACCAAATGCCATAACTCTTCCGTCGTGTAAAATAACAAATACTCTAATATTTGTACTCCATTGATAACCTCCGTACCAATTTGGTACGATACAAGCAATTTCACAAGTAACACTATTGTTAGTTGCATCTGGCCCAAAGTATGGATTTTTAACCCATTGGTATCTATCTACTGTATCTCCTAATCCTAATTCACCACTACCATTCTCTCCTGTAACAAACATATTACCTTTGTTTGTTAATGCCCAAGAAGTTCCACCTTTATTCCACATACGAACAAAGTATTCTCCACTCTTCAATCCACCAAATTCCATAGACATTTTACTTTTTAGTACAACATTATCAGCCGCCGCATTGCCTAAAGGTGCGGCACTATAATAGTTATACCCTCTCATCAATGGTTCGTAGTTACCATTTAAGTAGCAAAGAGTAGGTGTATTACAATGCATATCGTTTCTTGCTCTTTTTACAGGGCCACATTCAGGATTTGGCATACCATCATAAGGAATCCAATCTGCACTTGCACCTGATTTACCATTGTATTCTGCTAACCACGGCCTTTTACCATCAGTACCTTCATCAGTAGTAGCTTTAAATGTATTGGCATATAATGGTACATTACTACCTAAAATATCTACTTGATAAAAAGCATCAGAGTTTGACCAAGTAATTGATGTTCCACTAGCTTTTAAAATTTGTCCTGTTGAACCTATAGGTACTCGTTGTTCAACCGATCCGTTATGTGTAAGCAAATCACCAGATGTAGTTAATGTACCTGTACCCTGTGCCATTACATTCCAATGTGTAGTATTAGTTGAGGAAGGTGCTCCTGCATTTGTTCCTGTCTTAGAAGTTGTATTTACATACACCCAAGAGGAGCCAGAATGCGACACTACATCATCTGCTTCGTATGTATTACTTGTAGAGAATGCACCTCTCCAAGTAAACTTTATTTTTCCTAAATCAACTGTTGCCATTTTTCTACCTCCTTTATGGCATATTTATTAGCAAATGTCCACTAGTGTCAATACTCATAAAAATTGAGCCTGTTGCAAAGAAATATGTATCATAATCAGAAATCGTTAGATTCTCTGATCCTCCCACTAATGTATGCTCTTGTGTTGCTATACTTCTACCTGTGCCATCTACTGTTTTTTTAAGACCAAAAAACTTACTAGCTATGGTAGAAATTGCACCAACTTGTGCATTAATTGCTTCTTTTGTACGAAGAGGTGTCATACCTTTCGTGTTTTCTGTACCTGTTTGTGCTTCGGATTGACTAGCAATAGATAGAAAAATACCATCTGATCCGTCTGAACCTGCAGGGCCTTGTGTACCATCAGAACCTCTAGGTATAGTTAAATTTAGAACTCCTGTGGTAGCATCATATGTTGAAGTTGCACTTGTACCTGCATCACCTGTAGCAACATTTACTGTTTGTACACCTTGTGCAGATTGAGCAATAACATTACCACTTGAATCAAACGCTAGAGTTTTACTTGCTCTATCTGTTTTAGCAGGTAATGTTAATGTTGCACTTTCATCATAATCATTTTGTGTAATACTTCTTGATATTTTATCATTAAGATCACCAAAGATAGCAATACCTTGATCTTGTTCAGTATTTAAACTTGTAATATCTAAACTAGAACTTGTTGGAAAATCTACTGTTCTTTCTATTGTTATTCTTCTTAATACAGTAATTACTGTACCTGCAGTTTGTCCAGATCCAAATGTAAGTGTACCACCTGAACCATATTCATAAGCACTATCTGATGGAGATGTTGTTGCTTGAATACTGAATTGAGTAGTTGTTGTCGGGTTTGTACTGTATGTAGCTAAAGTAGAACCAACATATACTTTAACATCAGTTACAGCAAAGAACTCAAATGGTATTGTAAAAACTGTTTGACTTGCCGTAGCTGTATAAATTACTCTTGGAGTATTATTTGCACTTGATATTGTCATTCTATTACCACATCATTGTATAAATCTCTAAATGCTTGATCCCATAACCAAAAATTATTTAAAGGTATCAACTTTCTTAACATAGTCTTTTTTTCAACATCTGACAAGGTGTCGTTAGAAAATGCACTTATTACATCAAATAACATACTTGGCCCACTACCTATTATTTCTTTAACTGCATCATCTCCATCAGCATCTCCAAATCGTTGATCTAATCCTAACAATGGTCTTGCACCTATTGATTCTCCAAAAAATCCACCACTTGTAGTTTCTAACATAAAGTTAGCATCACCTAATAATGCTGTTGTACCAGACAATTCTACACCTCTTACAATTTTTTCTCCTAAATCTTTGTTTTCATAGTATCTAGGATTTTTTGCCCAATCTGCCATCATACCTAATGCTATAGCACTAGATACACCTGCCATAGCTTGTCCCATTTTGCCATCTCTACCTTGTGCTAAACCTATTAACACTTTACGATTTGCACTTATTCCCCAAGAATAAAACTGTAATAATAAACCAAGCCAAGCATTATTTATTTTACCACCCATATCTGTTTTTTGGAATCCCATTGCCTTAAATAATGGATTGTTCATAAGTTCAGCAATTCCTTCATCATTAATTCTAATTACTCCGTGCATCATATTTACTTGATCAGCGGCACTAGGCGTTACAATAGTTCTATTCATATCTGCATATATTGCACTTTGTAACTTTCGTCTTGCCATCTTACCACCGGGCAGTGCATCCCACGCCATAGAATTTAAATAATATGTACCTTTACTTTTTTCTATTGGCATACGACTAAATACTTCAGCTACATTTTTATCAATACCATATGATGCAAGACGGGCAATGCCTGTTTCATCTAGTTTACCTGCTACAAGTTTTGCACTATCTTCTACAAATCTATGCATACTCATACGGCGTACAATTCTTTTAATTGCTCTTGTATATGGAGTAAGAATGTTAGCTTGATAAAATGCTTGTTGTGGGCGTTCAAGCCATTGACCAACAGCTTTATTAAAATATCCACCAAAATTTTTTGATTGTTGCGCTGTAGAGTCAAATACAAAACGAGAAGAGGCACTAGAGAGTTCACCTTCAAGTATAGGTACAAGTTGATCTAGTTCATTAATATTAGAATGTTTACCAATAGTTTCTAAACCTCCCACATAAGCACCAATTACATCTTTATATGTTCTATGAAAACCATTTACCATTAATGGTCTAGCTATCTCAGGCAAGGCACTTATTGTAACTTTTCCCATAAATGCTAAACTTGCAAGATTACGAATACTATTAGCCATTTGTACGCTTAATGTTGTTGGATCATCAGAATAAAGCGTACCTAATAGATTATCTTTTCCATCTCTAAAACCATTAATTATTTTTTGTCTTGCTGTTTGTGGTACATTATCTGCTATTAAATCTAATTCAAGATTATCTAAATATTCTGTTAAATGCACATCACCAAATTTTTTATGCAATTCTAAAGCAGGTGCCATTCTTTGTACATATTGTCGCATAACAATTTCTGCATCTTGTTCTATAAAATCTTTTAGTTCTTTGTTAGGAATATCAAGTTCTCTTTGTAGTAATTGTCTTGCTCCTACTTTGTATTGACCATCAACATCAATACCATATCCGTGTATTCCTTCTATATCACCCCATCTTGAATGTCCTTCTAAGATTTGATTGTAATGATATTCTACTTCTGCATCTAATATTTTTTCTCTATTTGTTAAATCATCAGGTATTTTTTCTTTTGCAGTAAGTTTATTTCTTTTTTCTGCTAGTTTTCTACGCTTAAGATATTTAGGATCAGTTATTTTTTGTGGTAATGTTGTTTCAAAATGTCGTCTTAATATTGCTTTAAACTCATCTGCATTTTCTACAAGTTTGTCGTGTCTAAAATATCTAGTAAAATATTTTTCTTTTCCTGCTGTTAAAGAGTCGTTAGCTACAACATCTATTTCAGCTTGTTGTAATTTTAAAAATTCTCTTTTGCTTTGTATTTTTTTAGCAAGTGCTTCTGCTTGTTCACCCGTAAACTTACCTGTTCTTTGCATATCTAATGCTTTAGCTAAAGTAAGTTCNGCCCTCTTTGTCATTATTTGAAAACTNTTTTGAGATTTAAACATTTGCANANTACTTGCTACATCATTAAATTCTTTCATTAATNTNTTAAANGGTATTGCTCCTTTTTTAATAGCTTCCTGCAATGCAATATCTTGTGTTTCTTGTAATACATCTTCATCCATTATGTATCTACCAACCATACTATAATAATCTCTAAGCGTTACATCTGGTGGCACTTCACCTTGTTTTGTTTTATTAAAAGCATTTTTAACTTTTGAGCCAAATTGTTGTGTAGCTAATACACCTCTAGCAATAGTTCTTTGTCCACCTGTTTTATCAGAAGCAATGCCGTGATACCCAAAATANGCATCTTCCATTTCAAATATAGCATCTCTAAGTTTTGGTTGGTATTGAGTAAATGTTCTCAATAATACAGAATCAGGTGTAGCAGAATAACCTTCCCTATTCATTTTAGTCATAACTCCGTGATCGCCTAATAGTTCAAGCATATCTCGTGCTACTCTTTCTCTTAATTTTTTGTTTTTAACATTTCTACCTACAGCATTAACTACGCCTCCAAGGTTTTGTACTTCTTCTAATATTCTTAAATATTTAATACCACTAGTTTCTGCACCTTTAGACACATTATCTTTTACAATGTCATCAATTACTCTTTTATTAAGAGTGCTTAGATATTCACTTACAGGCATATCTTTAAATTCTTTAAGTGTCTTAGGCATAATTTCACTTGAAAATATTGCTCGTCTTATTGTGTAATTTACCCAATCATCTGCTGTTCTAAATAAATTTGCAGGTGGTGTTACTCCAACCTGTCTTAGTTGTTCTAAATGTTTTTTTTGTTCAAACTGTGCTTTTGCTTTTACTATATCTAATTCTACTTCATTAGTAAGATTGTTATATCTAGCCACAACATCATCTACATTACTACGAACACCTGCTGTTTCTGTTTCTTCTATAGCTTGTTGTACACCTGTTTGTGTAAATGTCTGATCTACTATTTCTCGTTGTTGTTGCATTCTTCCTCTAAGCTGTGGTACAGACTCTCCGGGTAATGCTCTAAATTTTTTCATACCACTTACTGATTTTATGCGAATAGCATCACCTTTATTAAAATCTTTAATTTTACCAAGTATTTTCATAGCATTACGATTAACTGCATTTTCATAATCTGCTGTACTTTGTCCGGATTTTTGTTTTATTTTACTATGTGAATATTCGTGCAACATAACAAAATCTGCCCATTCATCTGCATCATTAAATGTATCTCTTGGTAATGGATCAACACCTTTTACTGTAGGTTTAGTCCAAGGCAAATCTATAAATGTTCGTTTTATAGCTTCTCTATCTATTCGTATTGTATTNTTTTTTCTTTGATAAAATGCTTTCTTATATCTACCATTTTTATCGTGTCTACCTGTATAGCCATCAATAATTCTAAGACTCTTATAACCTTTAGGATCAAGATATTCTATTGCATCTATTGCATCTTTAATAGGTTCTGGCTCTCTAGCTTGTTTACCTCGCTTTGATTTTATATTTACATCCTCAAAATTTTTTTTTGGATTTATATAAAATTCTTCTTGATTA
The DNA here is from genome assembly GCA_002699615.1 of Rhodobiaceae bacterium. Lineage (GTDB taxonomy): Bacteria > Pseudomonadota > Alphaproteobacteria > Rhizobiales > TMED25 > TMED25. The sequence continues at coordinate 19,791 of PAAM01000029.1, forward strand.
TAATCTTTAATACCTTCGTTTTCAGATAATTCTTTGTCGTAGTCATCTAATGTTTTTTTTGTACCTTTAGGCAATGCACTCTTTAAAGTTTTGCTACCTAAATTAGCTGAAAGTGAACCTGCCACTCCTCCGATAAAACCACCTGCAAGTGCACTTAATCCAATCATTGCTGTAGTTTCTTCAAATGTAGAAGTTGGATCAAGATTGTGTCGTATAGGTTCTGTTAATGCTGTAATACCACCAACGCCTACACCACCTCGTACTGCACCTTTAACAAATCCTAATCCTCCTACCATAGGTATAGGTAAGTATGTAGTTGGATCAAGAAACGCCGCCGCAAATCCCGGAAGTATTCTGCCTGATTGCTCTAATCTATCTCGTCTAGCATTGTTTCTATCTATTTTTTGTTTTAAAAAATCAGCTTGTTCTTTATTTTTAATACCAATAAATTCTTTCATATAAGGCAGGTAAGCCTCAAAGTTATCAGCAAATACATCATAATTAGGATCGTAGGTATCACTTACTTGTTGATCTATAGGTGATGTACTTTCTGCCCATTGATTAAGCCAAGACAAACTATAATGATCCATAACATCATCAAAGAAAGAATTGTTAGGAATATACTTGCTTTCTTTAGCCATAACAGGCACTCGTCTAAGCTGTGCATAGTTATATGCTCGTAAAAAATCTTGTTGATTACTACTTAGACTATCTACTGATGTAGTATTAATTCTTGCCATAATCAGGAATTAGTGCATTAAATGTTGTTGGATAATTTTCTGCAAAGTATTCTGCTTCTCTTATCTTTTGTTTATTAGCTTCGTTAAGTGAGTCATAATGTGTAATATCTTTACTAAGTACCATACCAATTTCTATATCTTGTGTTCTAGCTTTATCTAGTTTTTGTTTTACATCATTTGGTGTGTAAAAATAAAATGTGCCATCATCTTTTAGTACAGGTGTAGCATCTCCTGTGCCTCTATTTATTTCTAATAAATAATAAGAAATATTTGCTGTATCATCTGTTAGATTCATATTTTTAGTATTAACAGGATATACTCTAAAATCTCTACCAAGTTTCATTTTATTTCTGTCAACATTTTTATATCTCTTAAATTGGCTAATTTCATTCATAATATAAGGTTCGTGATGGTCATTAATCATTCTATTAGGGTTATTAGGATCAGTTACTTTATGTCGTTCTAATGGATATAATACAACGCCACTTTCTCCTGCATCACCTCCTGCCATATAATTAAAATTACTTTTGCCTATTATACCTTTTTCAGTAAGAGTATTATAAAACTTCATACCCATTTGTTTAAAACCTTTAGTTGGTTCAGTTGTAACATTTGGATCATATATAGTAGAACTTCGTAGATACATTCTTAAAGTATTTCTTAATGGTGTTGCTAAATTATCTTCACCAAACATAATACCTGTTTTATCAATTACATGTTTAATTGCATCATNAACTGCTTTATTAACAACAGAAGCATTACTTGTATCTTTAATATTTGAATCAAATGCTGTAGATAATTCAGTAGCTACTGTAGTAAAATCTATTCTATCATTAACTAATGATCGTACTCTTACACCTTCTAAAATATTATGTGCTTTATCTGATAAGCTAGGAAACATTTTTTCATAACTGTCTGTTCTAATAAATTTACCTTTATACATAGTTCCTGACAATCGTGTTGCTGATGCAACCATAGGATTAAGCATTGCTTGTATTACATCAGCATCACCTGATAATATAAGTTGTTCTATAGAATCCTTAATTACAGTAGGCATTGCTCCAAGTCTGCCGTGTGCTTCATAAAACTCTGGTGTTCTCATAGCTTGGTCATATGTAGTTAAATTAGCTAAACGGGATGGATTACTTGAGCTTTGTGCAAGTATTTTAAAATATTCTGCAGGATCATCTTTAGCTACCCTTGTCATATCTTTTTGTATAAATGGATCAGTATAATTTGTAGATGCTTGTCTTTGTTGAGTATAATTAGTAAAACCTGCTATAGATTCACCTAGTTCACTAGAGCCAGATGTATTAGCTAATCGTTCTGTAAGGTTAGAATCAATAGCATTTATTTCATCTTCAGTAAGACCATCTAATACCTTATTAAAATCATCTTGTTTAATAGTTGATACTTTACCACCAAATGCTATTTGCTGTCCTCCCTTACCATCAATTAAATTACGAATAGCTACTAAGTTACTTTCTTGTTCTTTTCTACCAAAACTAGTTTGACTTCTTGGTGTGGTTGGATCAAGTAGCTGTTGTAAGTTTACACCACTAACTTCTGACGAATAAAATTTATGTAACCCATTAATCATTGATTGAAACTTAACTCTTTCCGTAATACTTTTACCAACAAGATTTTCAGGTATTTCAGCTATTGAGGCATTGGCTATTTCTTTAGCACTACTAGGATCAATCAACACATCTCTTTTAAATTGTTGTTCTGCTTTGCTAAAATACTGATCTGCAAAAGCACTTGTTTCTTCTTCTCTTTGTTGTCTAAATTTAGTTTGTGCTTTCTTTTGATCTTGTAGCATTTGTGCTTCGAGGGTAGGTCGTATTACATCATAGAATTTTGAAGGCAAGTTTTGTTTATATGAATCAAAAATTGGTGCCATTCTATTTACATATCCATTAGCATCTTCATTGGCATTAAACGATTGTTCTAATTGTGCCATACTTTCTTTTTCAAACTGTAAACCAAGATCCATTTTCATTTTAGCAACAATCATTTTATCATAATCATCTTGATCTGTTTGCCAAAAAAATCTATCTGCTTTAAATGGCTTCATTGTTTTAACTGTTCTTACTTCACCTGTTTCTTCATCAGTTATTTGTTTTTCTTCCATTTCAAACTTTGCATTTTGCACAGCGTTTTTCATTCTTATTTGATCTGTTTTTTTCTGTAATGCTGTAAAAGTATCTGATATTTTTTCAAAGGTTTTATCCCAAGCTACTGCAGATTCTTGTGTTTTTTGTATTGCTGTCTGATATCCAACAGGAGCAGTTACTCCTATCTGCTCTCTATATGAAACCATATCTTTGGATCGTTTTACCATTATGTTTCTTCTTTCGGTGGTGGTGCATCATCTTCTTGTGCAAATGCTGACCAATTAACATTAGCACCCATACCAACTAATCCTGCTACACCACTATATATACTTGCTTTCCTTCTTGATTTGTAAGCTGATAACGAAGCGTCTTTTGCAATACCTGTTTGTCTTGCATCCATAAGTGCTTGTGCTTGTGCCTCTCTACCCATCAAAGTAATATTAGATTGATCTCGTCCTTCAGCTTCTCTATTAGCTAAAAGAAAGTTAGTAAAACTTGGTGAACCTATTTCAGCACCAGAAGCGGCTAAACTTGCTCTGTTTGATTTGTGTAGTTTAAGTGCTTCTCTTTTTCTATCATTTAAATCTTTTTGCATTTGCAATTCTCTAGCTTTGGCTTCTTCTTCTTGTTGCCTACGCCTTTCTTCTAGCATTTGTTGTTCATATGAATTTGCTGTATCGTCAGCATTCATTTGTTGCATCATAGAATATACTTGAAAGCCACCACTTATGACTGTGAAAGCTAAACTAATATATGGAATGGCGGCGGCTGGAGGACACATTAGAAATAATACTCACTTGTTATAGATAATATTCTGAAAGGTAATGGCACAGATTGTGTAATCGTAATAAAAGGTTCTTGGCTATAACCTAAACTATGTACATCTTTTTTACCTGTATATCCTGTCATTTCAAATCCATTGCTTACAATTACATCATTACTGTTTACTTGTAAATTATGTGTTTTAGATAATTCTAATATAGTTTTGCCTATTTTTCTAGGTAATCCGTATGTTGAACCTAATCCTCTTACAGGTGAAGTTGCATCTATAGATAATGTAGAAACATCTACTGTATAATCAATACCTATATCAATACCTGAAGCAGGTTTTTGAAATATAGCAACACCATTAGAATCAACTGTACTACTGCCATAATAAACTATTGTATCATTTTCTCCTGTACCTGATGTAGCGTGTACTACTTTACCTCGTAAATCTGGTGAAGCATTTAACCCTGTAAATGTATAAGAGGTAGTAAATTCTATTGATGCATTATCAGATGCTGTTAGAGCAGGTACAACTGTAACTATGTATTCACCTGATGTACTTGTTGTTGCTACATTCTGTATCGTACAACTTATTGAATTGCAGGTAAATTGCTCCCCTGCTCTGGGTACTTGTGTTAAGCCATCTATTATAACAGTATTAGCACTAGTAACTGCACCTTTTACTAAAGGCGTTCCGTGTGGTTGATATGACGAAGATAAGACTTTAGATACAGAAGCATCTGTTGGTATCTCATATTGTGAGTTAGAAAATTGCTCTAGATAATATTTAGTAGCACCATTTACAGTTCGTTTAACTACAGCATACATAAATTTTGTTGTTGCTCCTACAGATATATAATCACCATCTGTTTCCCATATTACCCAACCTGATAATTTTTCTTGTCTATTTGCAGAAAACACTCCTATTGTTCCATTGTCATTTACAAACAACATAAACATTTCTGTTCTTATTCCGGATGATTTTATTATTGCAGAGTCAGTAGGACTATTTACAGCTTGTGGTGAAAGTATAGATAATGCTGTAGGTGTATATTCTTCATTAGCAGTATTATAAAAATATTCTCTTACTGTTTTACCATTAGGTTGAACAAAGATTGCCGCACCATCAAATAATCTTGGCATACATTTAAGTTGCGAACCAAGATCACTTTGTTTTAATACTTGTAAATCTGTCGGTGTAATTGGTTTACCTACTTGAGGTTTTAAATAAAATTCACCTGTTGTTGTGAAGATTTCTAAATGTTTACCAGAAATTAAATGTTGTATTCTATTTACTTGGTCTGATGCAATATTTATCTGGATAGCGTCTGTATCATCACCATCTCCTAAACCAAAATGAAAAAAGTCTGCTGTTTGACTACCACAAATAAAATCACTTATAGATCCACCTGCAAAAAAAAGTCTTTGCTGATGAAACCTTACTGCTGTTGGAAAGCCATTATGTGTATTATATACTTCTTCATCCCATTGTTTGGTAGGTGGATGTCCTATAATTCTAACATTTGTACCACCACCATCTTGAGAATCTCCTGCTGTACCACTTGTAGCTGTATATTCATAACGATCGTCATCAAGGACAGTTATTGTAAATGTACCATTTATATTTGTTGCTGTTAAACCTGAACCAGAATCATTTAGAATACTTTCTGCACCTTCTACAGTAATTGATGCACCTGTAGAAAATCCGTGTTGTGGATGCAAAACAATTATTTTAGCTGTTCCTTGTTCAGATTTCATTGGATCATCATCAAGTTCTATTCGTACATCTTTTCGTAAAGTACCTACAGCATTTGTACCATCTGTTACTGCTGTTACTTCTATCTCTGATTTATGATATCGTATAATATTACCAATCATAGTTGAGTCCCAATAAGCAACACTTGTTACTAAATTAACATTTGTTTGCGCAGTTGTTTGATCTATATCTAAAGTAATATTGGCATCTGCAAATTTAAAATATGGTTGAAATATTTCTGTATCATTAAAGTTGGTTGCGAATTGAAAATCTGCTTTAGTAAATGTTGTTGCTCCTGTTCTTACAATTAACTGTGGTCTGAATGCTGTATGTGCAACAATCATTGTATCTGCAGATTGTGTAAATGTAAATTCAAATAAATTAGAAGTAGTCCAAGGACAACCTGTTAATGTGCCTAATAGTGTGCCGTTTGTAGAAAATATAAGTAATTTAGTATTTTGAAAAGCTAGTATATATTCTTGATTCTCATTAAATATAAATGCTTCTAACCTAGTTTCTTCATTTAAATCTGCTCTATACAAAGTACCTTGGCGTCTTTCCATTGCACCTTGATTTAGACAAAAGATATTTCTTCCTCTTCTAAGTGCTTGTTGGAATGCTTGTACATCTGTACGACTTACAACAGTTTCGTCAACCTCTCCACGGGTAAAACTATTTTGATGCACTCTTTGTATTGCCATATCATTTAACTGCTACTTGGTACAACTGCTCTCACTCCATCTGCTGTACCTCTGTTCCTTACTTCAATTAGTAAACTTGTATTAAGTTTTCTTGTAGTTTGTGTTTGTGATTCCATACCCCTAGCTTGTGTAAGCTGAATATTTGCTCTCTTTTGATATAATACAGAAAGATTATCATTTCTAGCTATAGCACCTGCAAATAAACTTGCTAACTCAAATACTAATATTTGAACAAAATATTCTGGAAACTGATCTTCGTGTGGTTGATAAGTATAATGTAGTATTACAGTATCGTTAGCACCACTATTAGTGTATAAAAATTCACCATATCTATCAAAAGGAATTACATTATCTGATACTGTAATTGTATGCACTAATAATGCATCATTTGGTATTTGATATGCAGAGTCCCATTTGTCCAAAGGGTCGGTAGAACTTTTAGACATTTGCTGTTGTTTACTAGCAAATCTCCATCTTGCTTTTGTTAATAAATTTTTTAATGTTGATTCATATAATTGATTAGACACTCTTGCTTCTGTATTGTTTTCTGTAAGAGCAGATATTACATTCGCTCCTACTAATACAAGTGCTTGATTACATATATCTATTTTACTTGCCATAATTTAAATATCGGGGGAGTTGCCTCCCCCAATACCCTATGTACCATTAATAGTTGTTACAGTAGCCGCCGCCGTTGCACTTGATACAACAACAACATCTACTGTTCTTGTGCCACCTGTAGCTCCAACAGCAATGATTACATCATTCTGATGAAGTTGATTAGTAGCACTGTTAAAATATCCAGATCCTACAATAGTACTTATAGCATCTGCAGAGTTGTAGAGATAAACATTTTGATCTCCACCACCTGCAATCTTTTTTAAGTTTGCTTGAGTAAAAGCCATTAGTTTTCTCCTATTCTGTTATTTGACATTCTATCGCACCATCATTGTCAATCATCACAGCACCCATAGACATATATGAAGTGATTAGATTACTGACCTTTTCAGGTATATAGTTTACTTCAGTTCTGATATCAGAACCCATAGCTAAACCAACAGANGATCTGTGGTAAGCGTGGCAATCTCTAGTTGTACTAGAAAGCGACAGACCAGAGAAAGAGAACCATAAGAACCCTAACCATCTCTTAGCCGTCATACCACCTGCATATGGTAATTCTTTTTCACCGATATACTCTGCTCTTGAGAATTGGTCAATTTGTAATAAATCTGCCCAACCTGCTGAAGATACAACAAAATATCTTTGTCCATCATCAGGAACATCAGCTTCGCCGAAATTTTCGTAAACTGTTAACGCCTTTGCAAGTGTAAGACCTGCAGAGCCGTGTACGACATTGTTACTATTAGACCCTGCATCTAACACATCAACAATAAGTTGATCTGTTTTTCTACCTAGAGCAGAAGCCGCCGATTGTGAAAGAACTTGTCTTTCATCTATGTTAGTTTTCAACTCATCTAATCTATCAACATAATCCGCCGCATAGAAATCAGATAGAGTTACATCAACTGTATTGTGAGTTATTTCCATAGTTGGAACATTAGCGTGTCTTGATTTCTCAGTTGCACTACCTTTGCCCACCTTTTGGAATCTCGCTTGATTGCCTTTTACATTATTAAGCTGTCTAACTGTATTCCTCAGTTTTGATCCCATACGCTGATATGCCATATGGACTTCTGATTCAAACTGCTTAATAAAGGCAGTAGTAATGGAAGTTGCCATAACTATCTCCTAATAAAGTTAATATTACAGTTTAAGAATTGTCCATAGTTTGATTCATTCGGGTTTTCCATATAGGGCCACATAAATCATCAATGGGTTCCACTTGAGTCTTTTCGCAAGACTCATAGTAAAAATATCTTACTTTTACATTTTTGACAAGTAGTGGTTCATTTTGGAATTTAAATCCTAACCATTTAAGCCATCTTATAGTTTGTGTTTGTTCTTCTGTAACGAAGTTATGCAAGTGTTGGTAATGAGAAATTGTCCAATTAAATGCCCGTTTTGTCTGGCGTAGGAATCGCATATTCTTCATTACATCTTCACCACTAAGAAACCAACAAGTAGCTTTTGTTGTATGACCTTTAATAGGAACACACCCCCACATTGCAATAGGTTTTTTGCCATCAAAAATTGTCCAAGTTATTGTATTTGGTCGGTTTGCTCTAAATGGATATAATAGTGCCATAAGTGGATCAAGACCAAATAATGCTATCTCAAACCTATCTTTGCTCTTCATATGCAATGCTAATTCAAAAGCATCATCAGGCGTAGAAAAGTCTTGGTATATCATCTATAGAGTCTAGCAAATGCATCATCTACTTTTCTTACGAAAGATTCATCTCTTTCTTTTGGGTCAAAGTAGCGAGGGTCTTTCATCATTCCTCTTACATCTTCTAGGGTTAGTTTATTTAAAGGTTCTTGTTGTTGATAAGAAGATATATTCTCATTTCTCATTTGCATTATTTTTTCTAGTATTTCAATACCCTCTGCAGTTGTACCTATAGTTTGACTAAGGTATTCGTGTTCATCTGGTGTAAAGTATGCTTGTGAAAAACTATCTACAGCTTGTATTCGTGCTTGAGCATTTTCACCTAATTTTTCTATTTCTGCATCTGCATTAGGAGCATACTCTCCCATCATATCAATATAAGCATTAATACCATTTTCAAACATTTCTTGATCATAGGCATTCTCTGCACAATGACCTCGCCACCATTCTGTCATAGGATTTTCCATAACATCATCTTCTGTTATATGTTCTGGTAATGAAGGTAATTCATAATTTTCTGGAACTTCAGAATCAGCTTCTTGTGAAAGTTCATCTATAATTTGCTCTCTAAGTTCATCTTTGTTACCACCAACATATTTTTCTAATTCTTTATATCCTTGTTCTAAATCTTCTTGTGATTTAAATTTACCAAGAATTAAGTCATCTGCTGTTGGTTCAACCAAAGTATCATTTGGTCTTTCAGATAAGTTCTGTGGTTCTTGTGGCTGTTGTTCAGCCGTTTGTTCAGTAGATTCTGTTACTTCTGCAGTATTTTCTTCTGCTTGTTCTGTATTATCTGACATCTTTTTTCTCCTGTATTATGTTTTGACTTCTTCCTTTATTTAGTCGGCGTTGTATTAAACCTACTATATAGCGTTGACCTTCAATATGTCGTAGTTGCTGATCGCTTATTTCTGAACCTGCAACTGCTTCTATTGTAATCATTCGTAGATATTTTAATACTTCTGCACCTGCATCAGTTTTAAATACACTTTCAAAGATAAAATTAAGACGGGTTTCTTCGTCAGGACTTCGTTCAAAATTATCTAATCCTACTATACGATTAGGTTTTGCTTTCATACTCTATTTATACTACTTTGTAATGTTTTGTAAAGCGTTAATGGAATCCCTTGGTTGCATACCTGTTTGTTGTAACCCTTGAACCATTTCTCCTATTTGACCTGCCGCTTGTCCCATTTCTTTATCAGAACGAATTAACTCTTCTGGAACACCTAGTTTTTTGGCTAAAAACTTAGCAGTTTCGTTTTGCTTAACAAGAATATTAGTTAATTGTGGGCCGAGTCTGGCTTGTAACATTCCTATAAATCTATCTAGAGTAGCAACATCTTGTTGTTGTTGTGCTTGTGCAAGTGGCGAAGAGGATCTTATTTTTATTTCTCTACCATTAACAGTTGGAATTTGTATTCGCCCTTGTTTCTTTAATATATAAACTACTCGTTGTAATACAGGATTAACAAGTTCTGCTTGTAATCTTCCGAATGCCGCACCTATTTGACGAGAAAGGTCAGCCATTCGTTCTGCTACTTCTGTTGCTGACATAGGTGTTTTTTCGTTTGGCGTACCTAACATATCATTATATAGTGCCTTCTTTATATTTTGTCNCATATCTCGTAATACTAAATCTGATACCTGAAAGTTTCCTGCAGGTTGAACAGGTGTAAGTCCACTACTGCCAACAGCTTTTGGTATAATTGTTCCGGGAATTAATTGAATATTATCAACATTAATTACGCCATCATCTTCTACTTGATACATACCAGATATTGCCATTTGTGCATTTTCTAATATCAATTCAATAACAAGATTAGAAGTTTTAATTGCAGGTAGGGCAAGTTGTAGTGGCCCTCTTCCATATACTTCACCTGCACATTTACTCCATCTATATATTAAATATGGATTTGATCCCATTCCTTTGAATGTTTGTGAAAATAATTCTGCTTCATATGTTTCTGAAATAACACAGAATTGGTATTCTTCTTCTTTTGTATTGTTATAATTACGATAAACTATTTCAATAAGTTTACATTCTTTATCTGGATTCTTGCCCATTTCTTCCATCATCCGTACAGGTAATTTTGCATTAGGATAAGCATTTAATATTTGTCTAAATTTAATTCTTCTTTCTCTAAATATATGATCTATCTTTTCGTCGTGTCCTGCATCTAATAATAAATGAGGTAAAGGGATTGCTTTAAATTTTATTGGGTGTACAGCATCTCCCTCTTCAACAAGTAGACATCCTGTACCTACTGCGCAATCTAAAAAGGTTTCGTGAACTTCTTGTGAAAAATTTGAGTTTTGTAAAATTTCAAATACATATTCAGTAACAGTATCTAACATTTCGTTTACTTCTTTTTGTTCATCTTTTGGAATTTCAGTACCACTTGTAAACTCTGCCCATCTTGCATAGTTTGGTACAATGCCTGATTGTAAACGAGATGCAAACTCTTGCACTCCTACAACAGCAGTTTCATCAAAGATTCTTTCACTTCTTCTTTTTGCTATACTTTCTGAATAGAATGATTCCCTTTGAGGTAAAGCATATTCATAGCAATCTTCAAAGATAGGAATCCATTGATCTTTTATTGCTTGTGCTCGTCTATATTTAGCAAGAAGTTGTTTTACCTTTGATTCCGAAAAATCAACAGGTGCTTGAGGTATGACATCTACAACCATTTACACTCCAAGAGTGCCACGACTAACTGTGCCTTGTACTGCTAAATAACCCGATCCACTTCTTCTTCCTGACATAAGCGACCTTCTGCCTCTTCTACCAGAAACTTCTGCAAGTGTATCTTGATATCTTTCTTCTTTCAACTCAGCCTTCTCTCTCAACTGCTTCCTCCTATCTGCCGCTCTCTGTGCCCTTTGGGATGCAGAGATTGGAGGAGGAGGAGGAGGAGGAGCAGGTCTTGAGCCACCGCCACCACCACACATAAGCTATCTCCTTCTTTCATAAATGTTCTTGGGTTTTATATCAAAAACATTAAAATTTTTTTTAGCTATTATAGGTTTACTATATTTAGTACCGATTGTCAAAGACCTACCTTCACCTGCACCAAGTAATAAGTATTGTAAAGCGTCGTGTATATGCGAAAATCTATTCTTATTTGGTCGCTCATCATAGCGTTCACCAGATACTTGAAGTCGTCTATAATGATATCCACCTGCAAATCCTCTAAGTAAATTAATACAACTTTTATCAATAAGAATACCTGATTCACCATCTACCATTCTATTAAGACAGGTAGCTACAGACTCTATTCGTAATGTAACATCATTACTTGGAGCAGGTCGGGCAGTAATACCTTTACCTCTTAGTATCTGAAATGGTGTGCTTTCATCTGTTTGTACTCTATGATCTCCTGCAGGATCTCCAAATATATAAAAAGTTCTAGGATGATATCGTGCCATAGATTGTTTCATTAAATCAGAAAACTTAACAATACCCATATCTTCAGCTACAAGTTCTTCAAATACTATCCATCTAGTTCTTATCTTTTGTGCAAAGACACAAGCAGGTGTAAGACCAAAGTCAATCCCCATATAAACAGGAAGATGTTCTGCAAGTGCAAGTTCACCTTTAGCCATATGTACATCTTGTCTATATGATTCATATACGGGTTTACCATCTTCAACAGTACCAAGTTTATTAAGAACATATACATCTATCCACGATTTTGTTTTACCACGGATAATATTACTATAATAATTTTCTGTAAGATTCTTTCTATTCTCAGATACTTCAGATTTTTTATATTCTTGTATCTCATTGTTTTTATTCTTTATTTCTAACATAGCAGGTGGTTGATTAAAGAATTTCCAATTATCTGGCTTAATCAACATCTTAGCTTCTTGTTTACTTATATAATCAGGTATAACAGTTTCACCTGCCATAATTGCCCACCAATGATCGGTATCAGGTGGATTGGTATCGCAAACGACTCCATACCAAGTTGGGCCACCATCACGCATAGATGGAAAACGACCAACACGCATAGAACAAGCATCAACAATACTTTTAGGAATNTCTCGTGCCTCATTGATCCATACTCCTGTAAGTTCNAAAGANAGTAATTTCTTAACATCTTCAGGTCTATCTAACGCTAGAAAGATTACCTCACAATCAATATCCCCTTTTTTTAGTTTGTGTGTATAAGGTACACTCCAAGTAAAGTTTCCCCAATCTTCTTCAGGAAACCAATCTAGCCAAGTTTTTATTGTAGTAGTCTTGAGTTGAGGGTTAGTATTACGAATGACCGCCCATCTTGTTTTGCGAATCCCTTCATCATTCGGCTTTTGTGATATAGCTCGTTTTATTATTTCTATACAACAAGCTACAGATTTACCAGAGCCAACAGGCCCTCGTATTCCTCTAAAGAAAGTATCGTCTTTAAGAAAGTGTTTTATTGTTTCGCCGTCTGGCTTATAACTTAGTGATGCCATAATTAACTGCTAGTTCATATAATTTTTCTCTAGCTTGTTCAGATAGAGATTCTATTATTCTATCAGCTTCATAGTTAGTTACCATCTCTTTTGGGTAATGTTTCATATGTTGTGATTTAACAACAGTACGAAGTGTTTCTATTTCTCTAATAGAATATTTAGTAAACATTGTCATACCTTTCTAAATCTCCTTACTTTTCTTGCGATTGATTTAGGTTGTTTACTAAATTGTTTTCCACTAGCTTTATCTTGTTTTTTCTTTGCCGAAGTTCTCGCATATTCTTTTGAGGATAAACTTTTAATAGCTTTTTCGGGTAAATACCTTTCACCTGTATCTGAAGATTTTTTACCTGATTTTGTACGCCATTTTTGTTTTGACCATTTGGATAACGAGTTGCTAGATTTTTTGCCACCCTTATAGCCACCACCTGCTTTTTTGTATGCTTTGACGGCCGCTTGTGCTTTTCTGCCAGACCATTGACCTGCGGCCGTTCCGTGAGATGCTTGTGCTTTTACACGAGCAACAATTCTTTTCCATAGAGAAGGATTTGATTTTGTAGCTGAACTCATAACTAATATATTTTTTTACCAAAGCCACCTTTTAAAATTTTATTAGATAATGGTACACCACCTCTGCCACCACTACCTCTTGTTTTTGCTTTCTTTTTTTGTTTATCTTGAAGTCTTTCTTCTGCTACTTCTTTATTAGTAAATCCCGAGTATGTTTCTGAAAAGTTCTTTTTTGCTCTAAATTCTTTTTTAAATTTTCTTTTTTTTCGTAATCTTTTTATTTTTGACTTTAATTTTTCTTGTTTCTTTTTTCTTGCTTCTTCTTCTAGTTCTTTTTTTAATTGTTCTCTAAACTTTGGACTTACTTTATCTAATTGTTTTTCAATTTTACCTGCTTCTGTATCTCTACGA
>PAAM01000004.1 GCA_002699615.1 Rhodobiaceae bacterium
CCATAGGATTTCTTCTTGCATCTATTATCTTAGCTTTAGGTAAAATTAATTTTATAAGACCTATATGAACAAAATTATTTGGCATTTTATCAATAAAAAATGGTTTAGAAGATCTAGCCCATTTTGTTTCATCAATGTATTTTTCTCCTAGCTCTTCAAATGAAGATTGCTCAAGTGCTAATAAGTTATTTGGATACCCATTTTCTTGATCAAGTAACTTTATATCTCTAGAAATGGCCATAATATTTGGTAATTCTTGTGTGCCTTCTATTAAAGAATGAGATGCGAGAATCTGTTCGATCATTGTTGATCCTGATCTGGGTAAACCCAAAATAAAAATTGGATCTTCAAAGCTTGATTTAGCTTTTAATTTGTATAGATCTCGATTTTTTTTAAAAAAATCTATTAACTCATCGACAGAGATCTTATAGTCTTCGGCGTTATATTTTGTCTGCTTTCTTTGTTGCCAATTCCCTTGAGCATAATGTTTAAATGATTTATCAAAATGTTTTTTTGACTCATAGGCTTTTCCGAGTGCAAAGTGCATCTGAATTAGCTCTTTTGGATGTATGTTTTTGTTAAGAGATGACTCCATGTTAATAATTTCTTTATCTGAGAATTCATAAGTCTTTAGATTTGCTAAGCTCCAATATGCCTCACCAGATAATGGAAAATACTTTATTGCATTTTGATATGCATCCTCACATCTTTTTCTTTCTCCAACTGTTTTCAATGCGTGGCCAAGACTGAGAAAGACTCGAGGATTTTCAGGATTAATTTTTAATGACTTATCATATAATTTAATACCTTCTTGATATTTAGATAACTTAATATAAACAGTTCCTAAAGATACCAATGCTTCAAAATTACTTGGATCCAACTTAATGAGATTCTTAAATGCTGGGACAGACTTTGAAAGTTTATTTTGAATCCTATAAAGTTTTGCAAGGTTATCCCAAGCTAATGAAAAAGTTGGATCTAATTCAAGGACTCTTAAAAAAAGTCTCTCAGATACCTCATAATCTTTTGTTTTAAATGCAAGCAGTCCTAATAACCTTAAAGCATCGACATTATTCTTATCTTTTTTAAGAACTCGTTTATATGCATCTTCAGCAAGCTTTAATCTTCCTGCTTTGACGTGTCTAATTCCCTTATATAAATCGCCGTATTTTTTATCTGACTCAAAGAAGCTCTGAATAACTTGATCAGATTCCTCTTCCCTATCATTTTCAATATGGATATTTGAAATTAAACGAGCGGTAGTAATGGATGGAAATTTTTTATGAAAATCAATTAATGCAGACTCGTATGCGCTATTGTCATTAAGAAATTGATGAACTTTTACTAATTTTTCATGATGCTCCTTGCTATCAGGTTCAAGTTGAATAAGTTTTTTGATAATTTTTAAAGCTTTTTCAGCCCTATTTAATTTTATATTGATATCTAAAAGTAAAGACAAGGCTTTAAGGTTAGAAGGATGGATATTTAAAATTTCTTCAAGTTGTTCTATACACTCATTTAAATTATTATTGTTAAATAAATCACTAGCGTTATCTAATGCAATCTTAAGGTTGGTATTCTCTGACATATGTTTATAAAAATAAGTGCAGAATGGAATAAAACTATTATCTCACTTGCGATTGTACTATCTTTGCTCTTATCAATATATGTGTTGTCTGATCCTGTTGGAAGTTCAAAGCTACTTTTCAAATTATATGATTCTTTGACAGTCATTTTTGAACCGACCTATATGTATGGAAGTTTTTCGGTATTAATTTTTCTAATCTTTATTGCGCTATCAAAGTATGGTGATATAAAAATTTCTTTACAAAATAAGGAAACACATTCATTTTTTTCATGGGGTTCAATGCTTTTTGCCGCAGGTATTGGCGCAGCTCTTTTGTACTGGGCAACAATTGAATGGATAGATTATTTTAATATATTAAGATCCCAGAGCTTAGATATAGATACAGCGTTGTTGTATTCAAGAACTTATCCTATTTTTCATTGGTCATTTACTGCTTGGGCTATATATTGCTTACCTGCAATTGCGTTTGGGTTGGCAATCACAATAAATCAAAAATCTAAATTAACATTTTCAGGAATATTTAATATCAAAAATAAACTCTTGGAGGTTTTATTTGATTCATTGTTCATTGGAGCAATACTTTGTGGAGCAGGAGTTGGACTTGGCTTATCCTTCCCGTTAATTTCTTCGATCTTATCAAATGTCTTCAATATTGAAAAAACTTTTAATCTAGATATTTTTACGATAGCTGTTTGTCTGTCAATATTTGCAACCAGTGCATATCTTGGAATTCAAAAAGGAATAAAAAGGCTCAGCAATTTTAATATTATTTTAGTTTTATTATTTTTATTCTTGGTTTTTATTCTGGGGCCAACGCAATATATTTTTTCTAAATCAATCGAGAGTTACTTGTTCTTATTTAAACAATATCCTGAATTCAGTTTCACAACTGGTACAGCAATCAGTAAGGATTGGTCAGTTTTTTATTGGGCTTGGTGGATGGCATTAGCTCCAATGGTTGGCGCCTTCATTGTTAATATATCTAACGGCAAATCATTAAGATCTATTATTCTAGGAGTAATATTTATTGGCAGCGTTGGTTGCATGATAAGCATGTCTGTATTATCAAATTTATCAATATATTTATTTGAATCAGGGCTTTTGAATTCGCCCATGCTTTTAGAAGACGGGATGCTAAATAGAGAGCAAATAATTATTAAAACTTTATCGACTTTGAGTTTTAGTAATTATCTTTTAATTGGCTTTGGAATAATTTGTATTATCTTTTTATGCACAACCTATGACTCTACCTCATACATTCTAGCTTCAGCATCTATGAAAAGTTCAAATATTGAGAGCTCAGGTAATTTAAGGTTGATATTTGCAATTTTGCTTGTTATTCAACCCACCCTCTTAATGTTTCTTGGTGGGGTTGATTCGTTTAAGTGGATAATGGTTATATTTTCAGTTCCGTTATTGTTTGTATATCTATTGCTGATGATTTCAATAGTTAAAAATATTATTGTGATTAAAAAAGCATAGAGCCTTCATCTTTTGATAAAGGCTTATGATTTATAGAACTATATCTAATATCTATACTTGAATCTTAAACCAATAACTCTTGGCCTATTTTGAGTCCTTCTAATATCTCCAAAATCGTTATACCTTGATAGATATCCATTTTCATCAGTAAGATTGCTAATAAAGACTTCCATAGACCTATTATTTGATTCAACACCAACTCTCATATTGGCTATAGCATATGAAGGCAGCTTAAGTTCATTTGCCTGACTAGTGTATCTATCACCTGTATATGAGTAGTCGACGGACACATATCCGGGCATACCAAAAATACTTAACACCTTATCTAATCCTAAAACATAAGAGAGCTCGGGAACGTATGCAAGTCTATTTCCTGAATTAGCCTGAAGAACTCCAGACACATCATAGTAATCTTCTGATAAAGAGGGATCATTAGAAACAACATAGCCTGACAAAGTTAATGAGTCATTAGGTTTGTAGGTGGCATCAAGTTCAAGACCATTAATTTCTGCATTACCCACATTATCAACGAAGGCTACTGTGGAATATGCCAAATTGTATGTGGTAGATTGAAAATCACTCCAATCCATCATGAAGTACGCCCCATTGAGAATAAGTTTTCCGTCTGCTAGGGTTGACTTGAATCCAAGCTCAAGACTTTCTAAATAGTCAGAGTCATATGTTTCAGGAATAAAAGCAGTTTGAGCGGGCCTAACCCTGTTAATACCACTGGCTCTGAAGCCTTCCGAATAAGTACCATACAACATCATGTCTTCATTTAAGTTATGGGCTATATTAACTTTTGGTACAACTCCTGAATCACTAGAATTAAATACTTTGTCTACTCCATCAAATACACCAAAGTAGCCATCTTTAGCATCCACCATGGTATCTTGGTCATATGACCTGAAGCCTAGGGTTAACTTAGTTTTATCATTAAGGTTGAAGCGACCTTCTCCAAAAAAGGCCTCTGTATCTTCCTCTCTTGTGTTATCAAGATTCCACCACTGGCCATTGGGAACATTCCATGACAAATTACCTGGATTTGATCCAGGCCACAGGTAAGCAATTTCATAATCTCTTTTAGAGGATTCACTAAAGGCGCCAAGTATCCACTGAAAACCTGAGTCGCCTTTTGATTGAATTCTTACTTCATATGAATCTCTTTCATGATTGTCGATTTGCGTGTATGACATTCTTGGATCCTGGCAACCTGAAATATTGTAATAATAATAGTAGTCATAATAGTCACAGGTATAGGTGGGACCGTCATAATTATAATATTCTACATATTCTGAATAGTCATAAGTGTATTCAACATCCCTTTCAAAAGATGAGGCTGTAAAAATATATTCAACGTTATCATTTAAATCACCGCTCAATGATAATGAAATTTGACTAAAATCATCATCAAAATACTCTTCATTAAATCGAGAATTTGATCTCGGACCGACAGCTTCATCAGTCTCCCAAGATCCACCAAATTCAGAAGTTTGATCAAGCATAGAAAGATCAAGGTTTTGCCCCATGATTTCTGAAGCTAATCTAATTCGATATCCACTTTTATTAAGTTCATTGTAATCATCTTCTGCAAATGTGCTGTTATCAATTGTGTAGCCGCTATTTGTAAAAGTTTTAGTTGACAGTTCGTTATCAATCCAACCTCCATCTTGAAGATCATATGCGCTGACTCTTACAGCAGTATTAGCACCAAGAGGCATATTTATATATGCTTCTAACGATTGATCATTTGATCCATCTTCAATAGACCCATACTCAAGGTCAAAACCGTAATCTACAGAGGTAACATCGGGTTTTTTTGTAATAATTTTTATGTTTCCAGAAGTTGAACTTGAGCCATATAAAGTTCCCTGTGGCCCACTAAGAATTTCCACTCGCTCAACGTCAAAAACATGCAAATCAGGTGTTTGGCCAATTGTGGTCAAAGGCTGCTCATCTAAATATAAGGCTGTTGTTGAGGCCGCTCCTGAAGGATTTCCAAATCCACCATCTGAGACACCTCTGATATAAAAAGTAGAATTACCTGGCCCGCCGGCATCCAATGTAACGGCTGGAGATAGATTTGCAATATCATCGAGACCTTTGACATTCTTGAGGTCTAGTTCAGCTGCACCTATTGCTTGAACGCTCATTGGAACGTCTTGCAGATTTTCTGACCTTTTGCTCGCTGTTACAACAACTTCCTCTAAATTCTCCTGAGCAGAAACATTTGATGATTGAGCTACGCCTAGTCCAAGTGTTAAGGCGCCAAGATATGGCAAGGCAAAATTATTGTCTTTGAATATATCCCTTAATATATGGGTTACTGGATCTGCTTTTTTTTCAAAAAGCGGTTTTAAATAAATAGATGACATCTTTTTCCCCCGAAAGAATGTATTTAAGTTCTTATTTTATAATGTAATTAGGTCTCAAACACAAGTTTGTTGGCACATTAAAGCTGCTAGCTTAATTTTTAAGGTCAAATAACAGATTTATTAAAAAATCGTTGCCCCATTCATTAGCAATTGAAAAATTGCACTCTGAGTAATCAAGGTTTGATTGAGGTGGCGAGTAACAAAACCCTACATTTCTATCAATGCCAGGCCAAAAATGTCCTGCATCTTTATTTAAAAGGCTGATAACTTGAACATCACTCTTGCAACCTGAAGCTATATTTTTTTCAAAATCATCGTATAAATTAAAGTCTGATTTTTTGAAAGTCTTACATTCAAATTGTTTTGACCAAGCATTAAATGTATCTTCCATTGGCTCATAAAAATAACCGTCTGATGCTCTGATATTTATTGGGGGAACGACAGTGTCTTTGACGCTTCCATAGATAATAAAATTCACTGGTTCTTTAGGAATGCAGCTCAGATCTTTTTGTTGCATGCCTACAACATTTACAACACCTTTAAAAATGCTTGGGTATTTACAGGCCAGTGCTTGAGCCATCATGCCGCCATTGCTCATACCTAATAAATATATGTCTCTAATCTTATGATCTTCGTTAACACGATCAATTATTTTTTTTATAAAACCAAGATCATCGCTACAGCTTGCCCAGGAACAGCGTCCTCCTTCACTACAATTAGGATACTGAGGATAAATGTCTGCATCGATTGCACATATTTCACCATTTGGTGTTTTGGTCTTGGAGCCTGCTAAATCGTTCCAAGAGGAAACAAACGAGCTGGGGTCATTCTCAATGCTATTAAAGTAAAGCCCTTGGGGGTAAATTGCTAAAAATTTATATTTATTGGCAGCACTATTAAATCCACCGGTTGTTTGTTTTTCAAATCCAGTGGCTGTTCCTGTATAACCATGAAGTCCTATAAATAAGTCAACTTCATTTTCAAAATCAATATTCTCAGGAATATATTTTAAGTAAGTTCTGTTAATTGACTCATGGCTTATTGAATGCTCCGTCATGGGCTCGGATGAAATAAAAATAGACACTAATAATAAGACTAAAAAATTAATTTTTTTTAATAGGTATTTCACAAAAGAAACTATCTTAAAATATTTTTTATTGTGAATATTCTGCGTTAAGTCCTTTGAGATCGTCAAAAGTCATAGCTTGAAGAACATCAAGATTGTCATCCAGTATTTCGTAAATTGGATCGGTGGCTGAGTATGGTCGTAAACTAAAATAACAAACTACGTCTTGGTCTCCTCCACCTTCTGTGTGAGCCTCTCCAGGCTCGCCAACTTTAAAGACTCCTGCCGGTCGAATATCTTTTAATGTTCCGTCTGGCAAATAGGTTCGTAGCTCGCCACTAAGTGTAAAGGTGCTATAGTTTGAACAATGTCGATGCATAAGAATTTTTTCATTTGCAGAAAATTTAAATAAAATATCAACGATCTTTGCTTCTTCATCAACATTTAAAAAAGACAATGAAATATGCTCTGTGGGCTCACCATCAGGCCCTGGCAATGGCTTCCAATCAATTGTTGATTCATCAAAAGTATTTATATCAATCATAAAGTTACTCCGTTAATTTTATTAATTTAATTTATGTCTGGCTTGATCGCAAAGTTTCTATAGTTTCTTGCAAAATTTCATAAGTATTCTGATTTATATACCCAGAGGCAAATTCACCAATAAAGGTAATAATTAAAATAAGCAATCCAATAAAAAAGTAAAACTGTGCTTTTTTTTGCCATCCCATAAGAACATATAAAATTCCCAATATAAAAAGAGACAAAGAGGCAAAATAATTATCAATAAAAATTAGATATAAAGAAAAAATTAATAACGAAAGTGGTAAAATTGTATAAAAATATTTCATCTCTTATTGATCACCATTTAGTCTGCCTCATCGAAACTTAGTGTTTTGAACTAGTAAATAACATTATTTCTACGTTAAGTATCCTTAAAACCCGCCATTTTATCCATAGCTTTGATTCTTGACTCAGAGATACCGGCTTCTACAACATCATCATGAAATCTCTTGTAAGTATAGGGTTTTATATTACTCCTTGTATTAAAAAAATAAACTATTAAACCCCATATATTCAACCCTAAACAAAGAAAGAACATTTCTGCTCTTATTAAATCAGAAAAAAGAAGAAACATAATTACTGAGAGATATGTTTCAGGTTTTGTAAGTAACATTAACAGAGCTAATCTTCCTGGAGGTAATATCATCCAAAGTAGCATCATTATTAGAGCTAGCCCTATAAACAAAAGCTCTATTTCGAATCTTGTAACTGACCCTTCTAAAATTCCATTAAGTGCTATAAAGCCTAGAAAGAAACAAATTGCAGCATGGAATTTATGTTGCATTTTATCTTCCATGAACAAATATGCATTAAGCTTTCCATTGAGATTTGTCCACGCAGGTAATTTTCTGAAAAAATCATCAAAAATTTCAACTACACCGATGCCCAAATATACAATTGCCTCTACCCAAAGAACTACTTTGAGAGTAAAAGTTAATTCAAAAATTTCTATTGAGTTCATAAATAATCCTTTAAGAAATTCTGGCTTACATTTTTTTTCATCGCCTTAATAGTATAACGAGCCAACGACCAAGGTTTAAAATATCGGCTAGTGCAGCAGAAACGTATGTAAGGGATGCTGCTTTCAGAATACGAGTAACGGCTTTTTCGTTTGACTGTGATACATATTTTCCTTCCCTTAATAAAGGGAGCGCTTTGGAAAAACTAGCATCGAATTCGATCGGCAATGTCACCGCATGAACCATCATACGAGCGATAAAACCAGATAGTCCTAGTAGGAGCAATAAAGAAAATGGCATTGGATGCCGCGTAATAATGCCTATCACTGGTGATAAAGAGATAATGGCAACACTCCAACGGGCTACCTTTTCAATAATGGGAACCATCTTTGTTCTGGTGGCCAGACGTTTATCGCCTTGCTGATCTTGAATTGCATGTCCAATCTCATGAGCCGCAATAGCTATTGCGGTTAACGATTTAGATTCATAATGCTCACGCAGAAGCCTAACTTTTTTTTCGATTGGATCATAGTGGTCTCCTAGCTCAGTTACTTCGACTTCCACATCTTTTAAAGAAAATCGCTTAATCAGATGCTTTGCTAACTCTCCACCAGTACCAGGCATTTCAGGCTTTTCCAATGAATACCACCTCATAACCAACTTCACCCACAAAGATGGGCCAAAGATTAGCGCAAGAACTATGAGTGCGCCCAATGCTAAAACCATATTTTAGTCTCCTTAAAAATGTCTTTCATTTTTTAATTTAGTATTGGATTATTTATAAATTAAGTTATCAGCTTAGGTATTATTCCTATTTGAGCAAGAATACCAAAAATAATTAACAATATAATGCTGGAGAGTAACTTAAGATTCTTCTGTTGAATCCATTCAAATAAATCATCTATAAATTTTCTTATCCAATCATCAAGTTTGCCCATCCACTTAACAGCTTTTCTTGTCCATTTATCGGTCCCATCAATTATTAACAAAGAAAA
>PAAM01000001.1 GCA_002699615.1 Rhodobiaceae bacterium
CTCCAGCCATGGCCTTCATCTTCAAATACCAAAGTTTCATAAGGCTTGTTCAGTTTACTTAGTGCAGTCTGCATTCTCTCCATATGAATAATGGGAACTCTCTTATCTTCAGCTCCATGAATGAAGAAAACTGGAGCTTTTACTTTATCAGCATTATTAAGAGGAGAATGAACTAACATGTGTGATTCATCACCATGCCCTATAACATTAGTTTTATAATCAACAATGCCTCTAGACTGTCCTCTAGATGCGTCTGCCCTATCTCTAGTAAACATAATAGAAAGGTCATAAACACCCATCATTGGCACTCCACATTTATACAAATCTGGTTCGCGTATTAGACTCATCATTGCTGCGTATCCGCCAAAGCTTGCTCCAATTACGCATATTTTATCTTTATCGATAGATTTATTAGAAATAGTCCATTTAACTCCATCTGTTATGTCATCTATGACTTTAGTTCCCCATACCTTATCACCAGCATCTTGTAGGATGTCTCCGTAGCCACCTGAACTTCTGAAATTAACTTTTAAAGTAGCGTATCCAAAGGAGTTTAGAACATGTACCCAAGGATCATATCGAGGAGTATCATAAGGGCCTTTTGGACCACCATGAGGAATAACAATTAAGGGTACCTCACCTTCAATATCTTTAGGATGACTATAGATGCCATGAATTTCCATACCATCTCTAGAAGTAAATTTAAAAAGTTCTGATTTAGAAAGAAGATCAAGATCGAGAGTTTGATTAGAAGACCCTATATAGTTTATAGATTTCTTATCCGTATCAAGAAGATAAAAATCACCTGGATTGGTAGAAGAACTTATAACTACAAAAGCTCTCTTGCCGTCTTCGGTCCACCCAAGTCGAATAATTGAATTTGGGAATTGATTCACTAGACTTTTATGCCATCTCGCACCCTTGCTATTGTTATCAAGATAAACCATTTTAAATGAGTCACCGCAATCAGTAAGAACACTGAAAGGGTCTAATGAGTCAGGATGAAAATACATATTCCTCACATTCTTACAATTTCCTAAATTTACAGGTTCAGGTAATTCATCTAAAGAATTCGAGACAAGTAAAGTATCAGACTTACCATCTAAAGACCCTTGATACCAAATCTTTTGCCCTTCACCAACAAAAGGTGCCTTCAAAGTTGTAGGAAGAACTAGAGAAGGAGTATCTTCCCAAGTATTACCTTCTTTTTTATATAAATGAAGTTGGGCCTCATCATAATCACTCGAACCTATTATCGCCACTGGATTTTCTGGATCATTAGCAGCTGAAACGAATATGCCAGTCCTTTGGCAATCTTCGTAGCAGTATTTTTTGGATCTAAATAATGTACTTCCTTGAACGCTTGCGTTTCTTTTATTAGTTTTGACTTTAATAACTGCAGCAGATTCAAAATCCCATAAGCCATTAAGCTTTTGATAATCACCGCTTTCGAATAAAACATAATCAGGGTCTAAAGGTAGTGGATCATATAAACTTCCTCTTTCTCTAGAAAATCCGCTATCTATATATTTTTTTGGTTTTTTTGATTGAATATTAGCCTTATACCAAATACCTGTAGCTATCTGGCCCTCATTTCTAGTTGATTTTCCGCAAATTTGAAATATAAAGTCTTCAGGTCCAGTCCACGTAACGCCACATATAGAAGAAGCTGTGACGCTATAACCACCGTCTTGTCGAAGGTTAGGTGCACCAAAACTATTGATAACAGTTAGTTTATTGTCTGTAAATTTATTTGCATCTATTAGGTACAAAACTTCTTCACCAAAATTATTTTCAGCTATCAAAGTTAAAGTATCTCCGTAAGGTGACAAAGATACACCTAGTAATTTAGAATTTTCAGAGAAGTTTTCTAAAGTATTTGAATAAAGAAATTGAGAGTATAAAAGGGATATAAGAAGAAAATTTTTCAGATATTTCATAATTGTTCTAAGTTATACGAGTATTTTAGTTTTGCATTGTCCTTGGATCAAGTGCATCGCGTAAACCATCACCAATAAAATTTAGAGAATAAAGAGTTAGAGAAAAAAGTAAGGATGGGAAGATGAGTAACCACCAATATTCTTCCATTGATACTGCTCCGTCTCTTATCAAAATTCCCCATGAACTCATTGGAGCTTGCACTCCTAGGCCAAGAAAGCTCAAAAAAGCCTCTAATAGCATGATTTGAGGCACTGTTAGGGTAGCATAAACTATTACAGGGCCTACTGTATTTGGAATTAAATGCCTAAATATAATATCTATTCTACTTACACCCATTGCACGAGCTGCTAAAACAAACTCTTGTTGACTAAGACTTCTAACTTGACTTCTTACTATGCGAGACATCGTTAGCCATTCAACTGCTCCAATCGCTACAAATAGCAATATAAGGTTCCTTCCAAAGATTACCATAAGCAATATGATCAGAATAATGAATGGAACACCATACATTGCATCTACTATTCTCATCATAACCGTATCTATTTTACCCCCTGCATAACCTGCAACAGTTCCCCAAATTACTCCGATAAATAGAGCTACTATTGTTGCAAGAAATCCAACCATTAAGGAAATTCTGCTTCCATATAAAATTCTAGTAAGAAGATCTCTACCCAGCACATCTGTGCCCATCCAGTGGGCCGTAGAAGGTCCAGACGGTCCTAAATCTAAGTCTTGATATGCATAATCATAAGGCGCTATCCAAGGAGTAAGGATCGCTAAAACTGTAATAAAACTTATAAAACAAAAACTAAAAAGAGAAAGCTTATTAGAAAATAACCTTCTAAATGCATCTTCATATAAGCTTGATTCAGTATTTGCCATTTATCTTAATTTTGGATTAAGTGCTGAAGCAACTAAATCAGCAATGAGATTGAAGAAGATAATCAGGGAGGAAAAAAAGATAGTTGTACCCAATATCATTGTGTAATCTCTATTAAAGGCAGCTTCAACATAAAATCTTCCAAGGCCCGGTATACCAAAAACTGTTTCTACTACAAAAGAACCTGCTAGCAAACCAGCCATAGCTGGACCTAAGAAGGCTACTACTGGTGTCAGGCCACCTCTTAGTGCATGCACTAAAACTACCCTTGTTTCAGAAAGACCTTTAGCTCTTGCAGTTCTTATAAAATCTTGGTTGAGGATTTCTAACATACCTCCTCTTGTTAATCTTGCACAATAAGCGGCATAAGCAGTGCCTAGTGTTATTACAGGTAAGATCTTATCTCCTGGTATATCTCCCCATCCAGAGACAGGTACCCATTGAAGCGTTATTCCAAAAATCAGAGAAAGGCTAGGTCCAAGAATAATAGATGGTATACATATACCTGCCATTGCTAAAGTCATAGGTACATAGTCATAGGAAGTATTAGGTTTTAAACCGCTAATTAAGCCTGCACTAACTCCTATAAAAATAGCGAAAATAATTGAATACAATGCAAGTTCAAAGGTGATAGGAAGACCAGTTAATATTAATTCTGTTACAGATCTACTTGGATATCGGAAAGACGGACCAAAGTCTCCTTGAATAACATTAGATAAATAAATGAAATATTGTTTCCAGACTGGTTCATTTAAATTATATCGCTCATTAAGCTGCTCAAGTACTTCTTTAGACACAGCTTTATCAGCATCAAAAGGCCCTCCTGGTGCGGAGTGCACCATAAAGAAAGTAACTGTAATAACAACCAGCAGTACAGGAAGGGCTGTCAAAAACCTTCGAAAAATTAAACTAATCAAACTAATCTCTTATTAATTCTATATTCTGATATGGCCTCGTATCCAACAAATTAGATTTCCATCCTTTTACGTCAGGATGCAACATATACATTCTGGTATAAGTGTATATAGGTATTATAGGCTTTTCATCCATGAGTATCTGCTCAGCTTCATTAAAGTAGTTGAACCTCTCAGTTTGATTGGTGGCGTTTGCTGCTTTTTTTAATAAATCATCATACTCTTTATTTGACCATCCAGTTTGATTGTTGCCCCTTCCCGTCACCATCATATCTAAAAAAGTCTTAGGATCTGGATAATCTCCAATCCATCCTGCTCTAGAGATAGAGAAGTCTCCTATCTGCTGTCTAGATAAGTAGACCTTCCAATCAGTATTTGTTAACTCAATATCTACGCCCAAATTAGTCTTCCACATTTGTTGTATGGCTTGAGCTATTTTTTGATGACCTTCACTTGTGTTGTAGAGAAGCTCTATCTTGGGAAAAGGATTTTCTTCTGAATATCCAAGGTCATTAAGTATTTGTTTAGCCTTAGTAGGGTTGAACTCTAGTTTAGTGGTTGGATAATAACCATTCTTATCTGGAGGCGTAAATGAAAATGCTGGTTCTTGACCTCCTTTAGCAACTTTATCTACCAATTCTTTTCTATCCAATCCCAAGGATAAAGCATCTCTAACTAACTTTTCATCCAAAGGGGGTTTATTGATATTTATTCGATAGTAATAGGTACCGAAATAAGGAAATATTTTTAATTCTTGAGGGTAGAGAGTTTTATATGAATCAATTTTTTCTTGCGGAATAGAACCAGTGATATGAAGCTGACCTGAACGGAACATCAAGTCTTCTCTAGTAACATTATCTATAGGGTAAAATTTAATACCATTTAATTTAACAGTAGAATTATCCCAATATGTATTGCTTTTCTCTACTTCGATAACTTTATTTAATTGCCACTCTTTAAGATTAAAAGGACCATTACCAACAAAGTTACCTGGTCTAGTCCATTTTGTTCCAACACTATCAATTGATCCGTACTGCTCAATAGTTTCTTTATGCACAGGTCGTGTGGTGTAATGAGTTAATAACTCTATGAAATACGGCGCAGGATTTGCTAGTGTGACTTGTAATTGATAGTCATTGATGGCTTTTACGCCTACTTCGTTAAAATCTGTAATTTCTCCTTTATTGAAAAGTTCAGCGTTTTTAATGTCATAGAGCATATCAGGATATTGAGATCCGAGTGATGGCAATAAAACCCTCTTCCAAGAATAGACAAAATCATGAGCATCTACAGTATCACCATTCGACCACTTAGCATTTTCTCTTAAATTGAAAGTGTAGATAAGTCCATTAGAAGAAATATCCCATGACTGAGCTACGCCAGGTAATGGTGATTTTCCATCCGGATGTCGGATGACGAGGCCTTCTAACAAAGCCATCAAGATTTTACTCTCCGGAACTCCAGTAACGATATGCGGGTCTAAATCTTGAGGCTCAGTTCCATTGCCTATCAATAGAACCTGTGTCTCTAAAGATGAATCGACAGGCTTCTCATAGGAAGAACAGGCTGTTAGGAAAATTAAAGCTATATATATTATTTTTTTCATATTTTTATATAAAAAAAAGGTCAGTAAGAACTGACCTTTTTTTCTTTAATAATAAAATTACATTTTATATTTAAAACCAACATACCAGTATTGACTGTCCCAAGGTCTATAAACTCCTGAGGCAGTATAAGTTCCTGTCTCACCATTATTGGTTCCACCAGGTAAGAAAGGAGGTTGTTTGTTAGTTAAGTTATCAACACCGAACCAAGCTTGCATGCCATCTGTGAATTGATATCTAACTTGCATATCAACGTAAAGATAATCACCCACCTGCCAGTCAGCCAATTCACAAGTAAGCCATGAAATATCATTACATGTTGCATTGTCGGTATTCCCTACTCCATGGTTGAAGCTTAGATCATCAACAACATCACCTATGTAAGTAGTGTCAACAGAGACTATAAGATCATTATTTGTATATAAAAATCTCAGCTTAGCTTTATCTTCAGGATGACCAATTTCACCAACATAGTCAGTTCCAGCATCTTCGTCGTTAGCTCTATACATGTGATTATCAAGTCTAGTCATAACAAGCGAAGTACTCAACGAACCAGGAACAGCTCCTAAGTCATCAAAAGTATAATCAATGGCTAAATCCATTCCTTTATTTTTATAAAACGACTGGTTAACAACATACGAGCTCCAACTCTCTAAATGCCCTGAAGCAAATCTTGTGTGTTGATCACAGAAAGCATTTGGGAAGGAAGCTGGTGCAGCTTCAAAACATTTTCTGATGGCTACACTAGCGCTTAATTGAGAGATAACATCTTCTATTTCTATTTCATAAGCATCTAAGGTAACGCTAAGATTAGGATCAAAAGTAGGAGTCCAAACGATACCAAAAGTAGTAGTGTCTGCAGTTTCTTCTCCAACATTTCTATTTCCCCCAACCATACCATATATGTTCTGTGTATTTAATTGTGAGTATGCTAAACCTGGAACAGTTAAACCTTGCTCAGCATCAAAACTTCCATTTGTTATAGCATTTGCAACAGAAGCAACAGAATTACAGTTAGCAATTACATTAGCATTAGTTGAACCGCCTTGTTCAGTACCTAAACCTGCACATGGATCAGGTATACCGGTCCATGTTTGAGAAGCTCCAGCAAAAAGATCACTGATACTTGGAGCCCTTACAGCTTCTCCAACTACGCTTCTAATTCTCCACTCATCATTGATTGTCCATAGAAGACCAAATTTTGTAGCGGTTGTTTTACCTATTGTAGAGTAGTCATCTTGTCGAAATGCAGTTTCCATAACCAAATTATCAACGTAAGGCATTCCTTCAATCAGTGGGAAGAGTAACTCTACATACATTCCTGTTGAATCTTGATCGCCAATTTCAGCAGGAATCTGATTTCCACCATGAAGACCTTTTTGTTGTAAACCATCAGGAAGTTCAAAAGAACTTTCCTCTTTCCTTTCAATACCTGCAGCAGCACTAAAAGTATAATCCCCAACCGTTATATCACCTGTAGTGTCAAAGGCAGCTACGTGTAATTTGATGTTAGAAAAAGTCATTGGGTTATAAATTATCCAATTAGACATTTCTGGTGTAATAGAACCTATACCAAAGACGTTAATTGGAACACAACCAAACGCATCGGCTGTTTTATCTTTACAGTAATAAGTACCATCTGCATTTTGGGCAGCATCTAAGGCATATTTAAAGTTTGTTGCATTAAATTGTCTTGTTGATACTTGTGCTCTTTGAGTTTCACCGTATTGATAGTAAGCAGAATATTCCCATCCAGTGCTTCCTAAGTCTCCTTCAGCCCCGAACGCAAGCCTAATTGTATCTCTTTTATTAGTTGCTCCACCTGTATGGACATCTATAAGTCTTTTTATGAAGTGCATATGAGTTAAATCATCCCATCCCGCCCTAGGAGTATCTGGATTTGCTAAGTTATAAGCTGCAGCTTCAGATTCGTATAAAGCTTTTAAGCCGGCTGGTATGAAAGGGTTATCCATAGGAACACCAATAGTTCCATCAAGGTAAACGTCACTTACACTGTTCATAGGGAACGGCTCTAATCCTGTAGTTGCAGAAGATTCGTTATAATTGATTTCAGCGAATAGAGTAGTTCCATTGTCTAGGTTGTAATTAGCCTTCGCAAAAGCACTATATCTGTGAACTGGAACTTCTATGTATCTAAAGTGGTTACGGTTAAATCCACAAGCAGCAGAACTTCCATATGTTTGCCAAGTATCAGATTTAACTACTGCAAATCCACCTGCAGCACCTATACCATTTCTTTGAGAACAATCTGTAGTCAAGTAACCACCAGAGGCTCCTGCTGCATCATAGAACTGGAATCTTCCTTGAGGGGGATAAGATGAAAATCCGGGATCAAGTAATCCGCTTGCTCCATAATATCCATACCAAAATACGTCTCTATCAGTTTTGTCTCTATTTTTACCCCATACTCCACCTTGTTCATCGTATCGAATATTAAAGACAGCATTACCTTTGCCTTCATCAAAGTCCGAACCTAAAGTTAAGCTAAAACCTGTTGTTTCTCCATCACCTTCGTCATATGCTCCTTCAGTAAACTCTATACCTAAACCAGAATAGTCTTCTCTTAGGATAATATTTATAACTCCAGCAATCGCATCTGAACCATAGACAGCTGAAGCACCTCCAGTAATAACTTCAATCCTTTCAATTAAATCTGTTGGTATTGAGTTTAAATCAACTATGGGAGTACCCGGAATACCTGGGACCCATCTTCTGCCATTAACTAAAACAAGCGTTCTGGCAGCACCTAATCCCCTTAGGTTTATAGCCTGTACACCTCCAGTTCCGACACTAAAATTAGTAGTACCTCTTGAATAAGAAGCATAACCATTAGCAGGTATTTCTGACAATATATCAAAAACATTTACTTCACCTGTAAGCTCTATTTGTTCTTCGCCAAGTGTTAATAAAGGCACTGGTGAATCTAGGTTTGATCTTTTGATCCTAGAACCAGTGACAACAACTTCCTCTACATCATCAGCACTATTTTCCTCATCAGCAAATACTGAAAGTGAAGTGATTGATAAAAGAGAAACAATAAACAATCCAAAAAAGGATTTAGTCCAAAAAGTGATGGTATTTTTCATACTACCTACCCCAATAAATAATAAAAAAAGCCTAAAACAGGCACATATTCTTGCTACATTAATAAAATAGTGTCTATTTAGCAACATTTATGTGATTTTATTAAAAAAATTGAAAATCTATTCTTAGGCTTTTTTTTAAAAAAAAACTAAAATATGCTCATGAATTTACTAAAAAATAAAAATATCTTGATTGTTGGCGTGGCAAATAAACATTCTATAGCCGCAGGTATTGCACAATCAATGTCTGAAAATGGTGCGAATATTGCACTCACCTATCAAAATGAGAGACTAAAAAATAATGTTGAAAAGATTGGCCAAGATCTAGATATTACAACCTTTTTACCTTGCGATGTGTCAAGTGATACCGAAATAGAGGAGACTTTTAAAAGCCTAGCTAAGGAATGGGATGGTTTAGATGGGGTAATTCATGCTGTAGGCTTTGCTCCTAGAGAGGAACTTGATGGGGAGTTTGTTGATGTAACGAGCAGAGAAGGTTTCCAGGTAGCCCATGAAATAAGTAGTTATAGTTTTATAGGTCTTGCTAAAGAAGCTAAAAACATGATGAAAGGCAGGAATGGCTCTTTATTAACTTTGTCTTATCTTGGTTCTCAAATGACACTCCCAAATTATAACGTTATGGGTTTAGCAAAAGCTAGTTTGGAGGCAAGTGTTAGGTATTTAGC
>PAAM01000005.1 GCA_002699615.1 Rhodobiaceae bacterium
AAATCTTTCAAACGGTGGTAGGTTATTTTTTTTTCTTAACTGAAGTTCGTTTTCTAAAAATACAAATGGATCTGAATTAGTAAGTTTAGAAATGGTATCAGATTTTAAATTATAGGTTTGAAAATATACAATTGCTGGTTTTCCTGTTCTACCAGCTCTACCTGATAGCTGGTGATATAGTTGAAGATTCTTTTCTGCTCCTCTTAAATCATGACCAAGTGATGATAAATCAATATCTAAAACAACAATACAGTTTAAATTTGGAAAATGATAACCTTTAGATATCAATTGTGTACCAATTAAAATTTTAACTTCATTATTAATAATTTTTTGCAGATCATTTGAGGATTTTTTTTTATTCATTGTATCACTAGAAAAAATTAATGTTTGGTAATTGGGAAAAAAATTCTTTACTTCTTCAAAGATCTTTTCTACGCCTGGTCCACTCAAAATAAATTTACAACTACCACTTATATTTCTATCGCACGTTCTTTTTAAAGAAGTTGTAAAGCCACAGTAGTGACATAAAAGTTTTTTTTTATTCTTATGATAAACTAAGTTAATTGAGCAGTGTGGACATGAATAAACTTTTAAACAATTTTGACAAAAAACATAAGGTGAAAATCCTCTTCTGTTTATAAAAAAAAGTACCTGATCACCATTCTCCAAATGACTTTTTGCTTTTTCAATTGTTTTTGATGAAATCCAAGATTGATTATTAAGTTTATATTTATTTAAATCAATAATTTGATGTTTAGGAAGTTGAGCATTTTTATATCTATTAAAAATTCTAGAGTAAGAATATTTTCTTTTTTTTATATTCTCATATGTTTCAATTGATGGAACTGCGGAAACAAGATCTATTGGAATATTTTCAAAAGATGCTCTTGAGATTGCCATATCACGAGCATTATAAATTACACCTTCGTCTTGCTTATAAGATTGATCATGCTCTTCATCAACAACAATCATTCCAAGATCAGCAAAGGGCAAAAAAAGGCTTGACCGCGCACCAACAATTAGCTTTATTTTCTTATTCAAGATATCAAACCAAACTTGCTTTCGATTTCCTTCTGATAAACCAGAATGCCATTCACCAATCTGATTTTTAAATCGACCTCTAAAAATTTTTATAAATTCTTGTGTCAGAGTTATTTCAGGCAACATGATTAAAACCTGTTTTCCTTGGTTTAATATTTTTGTCGCCGCTTCCAGATATAATTCTGTTTTACCTGAGCCAGTTATTCCATCAATTAACGTCACTTTTTGTTCTTTTAGTGAAGCGAGTAAATCACTCATTGCAAGTTTTTGCTGATGAGTAAAATTAATCTTTGTATCTAAATATATCTGTTTTTCTAGCTCTTCATACGACTCCGCTTCTATCAAGATATTATTCTTAATCATTCTTCTAATTATATCTCTTGAGAGACCAGATAGTGCTACAATTTTATCCCAATCAAGTGCTTCGCGTGTATGAAATAGTTCAATTACTTTTTCCTGTTTTTTTGTGATTCTTTTTGGTGCTGATGAATTAAGAGTGTAATAAATTTTTTTCTTAATCGCTTTTTCAAAGAATTGCTTTTTAAAAGATGCTTTCAAAGCAAGCCCAAGTGGCATCATATAATAAGCGGAAACCCAATTTAGAAAATTTATTAAACTTTTTGGAAGAGAAATACAATCACCCACTATTTTTTTAGAAATTATTGGCTTAATTTTTTCTTGGTCAAGGTTCATATCGTGAGTCACGTGCGACCAAACTACCCCGTATAGTTCACGACCCCTAAAAGTAACCTTAACAACAGTTCCAATATCCAGAATTTCAGAGTAAGAATATGTAAACGGGTAATTTATATTTATTGGCAAAAGAACTGATAACAGATGTGAATTTTTCATTTAACAAAGATATTTTTATGAATATTTAACTAAGTTATAATAATTATAAAATACTATTGAAAAGTCTATGTAAATTTAAAGGCTTTGTCATTTGGTTTATGTAGATAATTTCCCTATTTAACCTGATTGGAGATAATATGAAATTTTTTGTCGATACAGCTGAAATTGAAGAAATAAAAGAATTTTCATACATGAATTTAGTTGATGGAGTTACTACTAATCCATCATTAATTGCAAAATCAGGTAATGATATAAAAGATACGATAAAGAAAATCTGTACATTAATATCAGGTCCAGTTAGTGCTGAAGTTACAGCAAACGATACTAATGAGATGATCGAAGAGGGAAAAATCCTTCACGGTATAGCGCCAAATGTTGTTGTCAAACTTCCTCTGACATGGGCAGGTCTGGAAGCCTGTAATAAACTTAGTAATCTAGAAATTCCCACTAATGTTACTCTTTGTTTTTCTGCTCCCCAAGCACTGCTTGCAGCAAAAGCTGGTGCAACTTATATATCTCCGTTTATTGGTAGGCTCGATGATATAGGCATTAGCGGAGTCGACCTCATAGAAGAAATTAGAGCAATTTATGATAACTATGATGACCTTAATACTTTGATTTTAGCTGCATCAATAAGAAATATAAGCCATGTTACACAAGTTGCGATGATTGGAGCAGATGTTGCAACAATACCACCAAAAATATTAAAAGAACTGGTTAAGCACCCACTTACTGATATAGGTCTAAAAAATTTTTTAGATGACTGGGCCTCAACAGGTCAAAAAATAAAATAAGTCAAAATATGCAAATGACTAATATTTTCGATATAGAACTAGCTAAAGATGATTTAAATCAAGCATTAAATACATGGATAAGCCATATTAAAAATGAGAAGAGAGTGTCCCCTCACACAGTCGATGCTTACTATAGAGATATCAACTCCTTCATTCACTTCTTAATTGAGCATATTGGTGGACCATTATCTTTGAGGAACCTAGAGACACTCCTAGCATCCGATTTTAGAGCTTTTATGGCGAAAAAGAAAAGGGATGGAAATAGTACAAGAACTATTGCAAGATTGATGTCCAGTATTAGATCTTTATTTGAATATTTTGAAAAAATTGAAATACTAAAAAATAATGCTATTAACACCGTTAGAATGCCAAAGCTACCTCAAAGTATTCCGAAACCCTTAACGTATGAACAGGCAAAGGATTTAATTATCGACTCACAAAAGTGTGATAATAATGAGAAAACACCGGATTGGGTCCAAATAAGAAATAAATGTATTTTTCTTCTGCTGTATGGATGCGGCCTTAGAATAAGTGAAGCTCTGGAGTTAAATATAAAAGATGCCCCAATCGAAGAATGGCAAGACACTATCAGGGTGAGAGGGAAAGGGAATAAATATAGAGAAGTTCCCTTATTATCTGATGTAAAGGATAGTATAAAAGAATATGTAGAAATATATCCAAAAAAATATAATTTTGATGACCCATTATTTATTGGGGTAAGAGGGGATAGGCTGAGCCCCCGCATTGTACAAATAATTATGCAAAAAATGAGAGCTAGTCTTGATTTACCTGAAAATGCAACCCCTCACTCATTAAGGCATTCATATGCAACACACCTACTACAAGCTGGAGTCGACCTCCGATCCATACAAGAGTTACTCGGTCATGCAAGTTTGTCTACAACACAAATGTACACAAAAGTAAATCAAAAGGAATTACTCGATGTCCATAAAAAAGCTCACCCTAGAAATAAGACGCGTCATCTGAAACTAGTCTCTGATAACTCGTAATTATTTGATATTTTTGAGCGTCGATCCGAGCATTGCAGGTGAACTCGACATCACGATACCTGCACTTTTCATTGCATCAATTTTAGTATCTGCAGAGCCTGAATTACCATCGACAATGGCGCCAG
The DNA here is from genome assembly GCA_002699615.1 of Rhodobiaceae bacterium. Classification (GTDB taxonomy): domain Bacteria; phylum Pseudomonadota; class Alphaproteobacteria; order Rhizobiales; family TMED25; genus TMED25. The sequence continues at coordinate 3,823 of PAAM01000005.1, forward strand.
CATGCCCCATGCGCCTTCCGGGAGGGGCTGTAAGACCTGCAATAAATCCAATAATAGGTTTGCCTTGTTTGTTATTTCTTATAAATTCAGCCGCTTCCTCTTCCGCTGATCCACCAATCTCGCCGATCATTATTATTGCCTCTGTCTTTGGGTCAGAATAAAATCTTTCAATAACTTCGATAAAGTCTATCCCCTTAATTGGGTCACCCCCTATCCCAACACACGTCGACTGCCCAAAACCCACAGCTGTAGTTTGTGCAACGGCTTCATATGTAAGTGTTCCTGAGCGAGAAACAATTCCAATTGAACCAGCCCTGTGTATATGACCCGGCATAATTCCAATCTTACACTCTCCGGGAGTAATAATTCCCGGACAATTGGGGCCCACTAGAATAGAATTAGAGTTATTGAGACGCTCTCTCACTTCTAACATATCCAGAACAGGTATACCCTCTGTGATACAGACAATAATTTCCATCTCAGCGCTTATTGCTTCAATTATTGCCGCAGCAGCAAATTTTGGTGGAACATAAATTACAGACGCATTCGCGCCAGTACTCGTAACGGCATCAGCGACATTATCAAAAATCGGAAGATTTAGGTGCTCAGCGCCACCTTTACCAGGGGTTACCCCGCCGACTAATTGCGTTCCATAATCAATGGCTTGTTGCGAGTGGAATGTCCCGTGCTTACCAGTAAAACCTTGGCAAATAACTTTTGTATTATGATTTACTAAGATAGACATTATTCATCATTCCTTTGAGACTGCATCTACTATTTTTTTGGCAGCCTCATCTAAATCATTTGCGGGTATAATATTTAAACCTGAATCTTTTAGATATTTTTTACCTAAGTCCACATTAGTGCCCTCCAATCTCACAACCAATGGTATAGATAAATTTAGCTCGTTTGCAGTTTCGATTATTCCTTGAGCAATTATTTCGCAGCGCATTATTCCACCAAATATATTCACTAATATCCCCTTCACATTTTTATCGCTGAGGATAATTTTAAACGCATTCATAACTTGCTCCTTCGTAGCACCACCACCCACATCTAAAAAATTTGCTGGCTCTTCCCCATATAACTTAATAATGTCCATTGTTGCCATTGCCAAACCAGCACCATTTACCATACAGCCAATTGTACCATCAAGCTTAACATAACTTAATCCGTGTTCTGAAGCTTCAATTTCGAGGGGGTCTTCTTCTTCAGGATCTCTCAAGCTTACTATATCTTGATGCCTAAAAAGAGCATTTGAGTCAAAATTCATTTTCGCATCCAAACATATTAGATGACCATCAGCGGACAAGACTAAGGGATTAATTTCGATTAAGCTGGCATCTTTTTCTATAAATAGTAAGAGTAAATTATTTAAAATAGCCGTTAATTTTTCTTTGTATAAGGTATCAAGGTTTAAAATCTTCAAAACTTCATCAATATTCTCACTATTGAGCTCTTTTTTTGAAGCGTTTAGATATATTTTAGCTATCTTTTCGGGATTTTTATCAGCGACCTCTTCAATGTCCATCCCACCTTCTGATGATGCTATCAAGCAAATTGACTTAGTCTTTCTATCTATTAGATATGATAAATAAAATTCTTTATCAATGTTGCAGCCATCTTCTATATACACCCTTTTTACTATTTTACCATCAGGTCCAGTTTGGTTTGTTACAAGTTTCATACCTAACATTTTGTTGAAAGCTGATTTTACCTCACCGAGATTATCAACAACCTTTACGCCGCCACCCTTACCCCTGCCACCGGCATGAATCTGAGCTTTAACAACCCACTTTGGTCCCTTCAGGATATCCATATTTTCTTCTAATTCTTTGGAATTAAAAGCTATAAAACCCTTCAATACAGGTACTTTATACTCACGTAAAAGCTCTTTTGCTTGATGTTCATGTATATTCATTAAATACTACTTATATCAACGTGAAAATTACTTTAATTCTGGAGCAATCTTCTGGCAGGCTTCAACTAGGCTGATAACTGACTTAACAGAAGAACTAAATTCCTCCTTCTCATCTTTATCAAGATTTATTTCAACAATCCTTTCAATACCATCTTTACCAATTATGACTGGTACACCAATGTAATATCCATTAACATCATACTCGCCATTCAAGTAGGCAGCCGCAGGCAATAATCTTTTTTTGTCTCTTAAATAAGACTCAGCCATAACTATAGCTGAGCTCGCAGGCGCGTAATACGCTGATCCAGTTTTGAGTAAAGACACTATCTCTGCACCACCATCACGCGTTCTTTGAACGATTTCATCCAGTTTTTTCTGGGTAATCCATTTCATATTAATTAAATCTGGTAAGGGTATACCAGCCACTGTTGAGTATTTAGTTAGCGGCACCATTGTATCGCCATGTCCCCCTAATACAAATGCTGTAACATCTTCAACTGAAACATCCATTTCTTCAGCAAGAAAATACCTAAATCGTGCAGAATCGAGAACCCCAGCCATTCCACAAATCATATTTGTGCTGTGCCCGGTTGCCTTTTGAAGTGCCCAGACCATTGCGTCAAGTGGATTTGTAATACAAATGACAAAAGAGTTTGGAGCATATTTTTTAATTCCTTCCCCGACGGAACTCATCACTTTAAGATTTATCTCTAACAAGTCGTCTCTGCTCATACCAGGCTTTCTTGGAACACCCGCTGTTACAATTATCACATCAGAGTCTTCTATCGCACTATAATCAGATGCGCCCTCAATTTTTGAGTCAAACATCTCTACGGTGCTAGCCTGCGCTATATCAAGACCTTTTCCCTGTGGAACCCCATCGACAATATCAAACAAAACTAGGTCGCCAAGGTTTTTTAGACCAGACAAAAGTGCGAGAGTGCCACCAATTTGTCCAGCGCCTATAAGTGATATTTTATTTCTTCGGTATCCCATTCCAAATCCTTTCTTTTCTTATTCTGAAATTACACTATCCAAATAGTCTGATGATTGCATTTCTTCCAAACGTGAAACAGTTCTTTGAAAGATATTAGCATCTTTTCCACCAATCAAAATATCTTTTGGTTGGGTCTCTGCTAATATGAACAATATCTTTTTATTTTCATAAAATGTATCTATTAAGTTTATCAACCTTTTCGTTTCATTCCTTTTTTTTGAGTCCAATTTCGGCACACCTGAAATAAAAATAATATTATAATTATCTGATATTACCAAGTAATCAGCAACACCTAATGGTTTCACGCATAATTCTTCAAATGAGAAGCTTGCAAACTTTCCAGCAGAAACTGAAATTTCTATCTCCCTTCCCTTTAGGGGTATAGATTTATTTGTAACTTCTATACTACCAATAAGGTTTTGCCAAGCTTCATAAAAACTTTTTTTATTTTGCTCGTTCATTGGGGAAAAATAAACCCTTTTATTTTTAATTCTATCTATCCTGTAGTCTTTTGCAGCTTGAAGATTATAAATATCCATATTCTCTTCTAACTTATCAATGAATGGAATAAAAGTATCCCTATTCAATCCCTCTGAATATAAATTTCTTGGATGAATATTTGATGTTGCAATAATTAATATGCCCATTTCAAATAAAATCTTGAATAACCGTCCCAATATCATTGCATCAGCTATATCTTCAACTTGAAATTCATCAAAGCAGAGTACCTTACAATCTTTTTCTATTAACTTAGCAACCATCAAAACAGGATCAGTACCACTATTTTTTGATGACTCGTTTTCGTTTCTCCAAATGAATATTTGCTCATGAACCTCATTCATGAATTCATTGAAGTGAACCCGCCTTTTTTGTGAAATATCTATGTTACTATAAAATAGATCCATAATCATGGACTTACCTCGGCCAACATGACCATATATATACATGCCGTGTGGTCTATTGATTTTTTTGTTAATGATTTTTTTTAATAGAGATTGCTGTGTGTAATCGATAAACTCTTCACTCTTCTCTTCGAGAGCTTTTATTAATTCATATTGCTTTTGATCAAATTGAATTTCTTTATCTTTTACCAGTCGATCAAATCTGTCACTAATGGTTAAATTCATTACTCAACATTTAGTTATGCTTTAAGACTCAAATAAGTATATTTGTGTTAATTTTATATGATAAACATCATGTGGAGGCAATAAAAAAGGGCTATTAAATAGCCCTCTTTTGATTTGCATATGTATATAAACAATTAATTAAACGATTGACCGTAAGTTGCGAATTCATCAAGTAACTCAATCTCAACAGTTTTACTTCCAATATCAATCGGACCTTCCACTTGATTTGTTCTCATGAGCTCACCCCCTGTACCTGAGTCAGCGGACCTGTCTGTTCCAGCTTGTTGCATAACAAAATATCCAAGCACAGCTACGGCCACAACAACAATAACTCCAATTACTAATTTGTTATTCATGGTGACTTTCCTTATTTAACTACATCAACTTTATAGTTTAATATTACAACAATTTTTAAATAATTCAATTCAATTCCTAATATTTGAAATTATCTGTTACATCATTTAAATCTGTTTTATACGCAACGGATCTTCGCACGTAACTCTTTTGTGCTCTTTCCATCATAGCTCTATGTTTTTCCTGAACTTCACCAATAATTTTTCCAGGCGCACCAAGCACAATTGAGTTGTCTGGAATCTCTTTATTTTCCGCAATAAAAGAATTAGCACCTATCAAGCAACCATTCCCAATTTTTGCCCCATTGAGAATAATTGATCCAATTCCTACCAGTGAACCGTCACCAATTGTACATCCATGTATCATAGCCATGTGACCCACAGTAACATTTTGCCCAATATGTAAACCAAAGCCAGGGTCAGTATGAGCTACAGATCCATCTTGTATATTTGAGCCTTTACCTACATGTATTTTTTCATTATCACCCCTCAATACAGCATTCCACCAGATACTCGTCTCCTCCTCTAAGATGACACTACCAATTATCACAGCGTTTGGCGCAACCCAGCTTTTATTGTCAATCTGAGGTAGTTTATTTTGATATTCATAAATCATTTTAATCTCCAGTTTTCATTAATCTATTATCAATTATATGCAAGTATGAACCAAATACATTTTCATTTATTAAACCATATTTTCTTTGAGCACCATTTTTATCCAGACTCTCGAAAAGATGTTGTCCGGACTCTTCTATGATTGATGAATAATGGTATTCATGGCACATGTAAGCATTCTCTCTCACAAAACAGTTTGACTCTTTTGCCTTAACTTCTCTGTAGCCAAGACTTAATTTCCTCTTATTAAAGCTTGTGACTAAATTCAAAAGCCCCAACATGGCATGCTCTTTGTTATCCTTATCAATAATTGACTTTCCTAAAACCATGTAGCCACCACACTCTCCATATATAAATTTTCTTTGTTTAGCTGCGCTTTTCATAGAATTCACAAAGTTATTGCAATTTGCCAATGTTTCGCAATGCAACTCAGGGTAGCCGCCTGGGAGATATATACCGGTACAATTGACCGATGGGCCTTCATCATGAAGTGGAGAAAAAAAATCTACTTCACGCCCTTCCTTTGCCCATTGTCTTAATGTGTTATCATAGATAAAAGAAAAAGACGGATCTTTTGCAATGGAAATTCTCTGACCGAGATCAATCGAAGCCTTACCTAACTCTCTAATTGTGGATTCTTGATCACCATCTAAGACATTTGATAATTTGATGATCTCTTCAATATCTATATATTTTTCTATTAGATTAGCTGCACAATTAATTAAATATTGGTAATTTTCAACATGCTCAGCTAAGAAGAGCCCTAAATGACGCCTGGGGAAAATTAAATCATCTGATTTCGGTAGATATCCTAAAACCTTTATTTTACTTTTCTCTAGCTCTTCATTTATCAAATTATAATGTCTTTCACTTGAGATATTATTTAAAATAACACCGATAAAATTAATTTCAGTATCGTAATTCATTATGCCCTTACATATTGCTGCTAAGGTTTGGGATTGACCGCTTGAGTCAAGGATAAGCAGAACAGGAATTTTAAATTTTTTTACAAACTCTGCAGTTGAAGATGACTGATTTTTTGTGCCATCGAAGAGACCCATTACGCCTTCAATAATATGAATATCATTTTTTTGAGTTGATTCGTGGATGAGATACCTGATTTTTTCTTCAGTCATTGCCCAAGTATCATAATTAAATACAGCTCTATTTGTTATGTATCTCGTATATGTTGGATCAATATAATCGGGACCAATTTTTCCTGCCGATACGCCATAACCATTATTCATCAATGATTTAATTAAGGCTGATGTGAAAACTGTCTTTCCGCTACCAGTCATCGAAGAAGAAATACATAACTTAGTTGATGGCATCTTTTATAACATTCTGAATTAATTTTGATCTTAATCCTACAACAGAACCCAGAACAACGATTGCGGGTGCCTTAATTTGATTTTTTTCAATATCACTATTTATTTTCATCAAGTTTGACTCGAGGACTCGCTCCGATTTTAGAGTTGCATCTTGTATTACTGCGATGCGATCGTCGGATGGCCTTCCTTCTTTTATCAGTCTTTGAGCAATTATAGGTAAATGTTTGATTGCCATGTACATAACCACGACAGGGATTTTTGCAACAGCCTCCCAATTAATATCGTCAGGCATCTCGCCGTTTGTATTATGACCTGTTAAAAATAAAATAGAAGAGTTTGTATTTCTTGAAGTTGCTGGAATCGAAGCAGACGCCATACCCCCAATCGATGATGTAATACCTGGAATAACACGGTATGATATATTATTCTCATTTAAGATAAATGACTCTTCAGCACCCCTTGCAAAAATATATGGGTCACCTCCCTTAAGTCTCAGCACTCTATGCCCATCTTTTGCATATTGAATAATAAGTTTTGATATATCAGTTTGGTTATGGGATGGTTTGCCCCCTCTCTTACCTGCATAAACTAAAAGAGCATCATCTTTTGCAAATTTTAAAATTTCTTCAGAAACTAGAGCATCGTATATAATAACATCAGCTTTTGATAATGCATACACTGCAAATATGGTTAATAATTTTACGTCCCCGGGGCCCGCACCAACAAGCCAGACCTCTCCACAATTAAATTCTGGTAATTTTAATTTATCGAATATTTGCATTTAAAAAATTTAAAATTATTATTGTAATCATGTTAAAAAAAAATCTACGCAGAGGATGGACAACAGGCGCGTGCGCAACAGCCGCGGCAAAAGCTGCTTTCATAGGGCTTATGACAGGTAAATGCCCTGATGTGGTTACCATTAAATTACCCAATGGCCAATCCCCTAAATTTAACATAGCATATCAGAATGCAGGTCATCAATCTATGAGTGCTGGAGTTATAAAGGATGCTGGGGATGATCCTGATGTTACCGATGGGTTATTGATTATAACCGAAATAGTAAAAAGGAATGATCAGATGGGCATTAATTTTAAAGCCGGCAGTGGTGTTGGTATTATAACACTACCAGGATTACCCCTTGAGGTTGGAGAACCAGCAATAAATCCCGGACCACGAAAAATGATTGAAGATAACTTGAAGGAATTATCTATTGCCAAAAATAATTTGGATATAGATATTATTATCGAAGTACCTGAAGGCAAAGAAATTTCAAAAAAAACATGGAACGAGAGGCTTGGAATTTTAAATGGTATATCAATATTAGGCACAACAGGTATTGTTATTCCATTTTCCTGCGCTGCTTGGATCCACTCAATACATCGAGGTATTGATGTAGCTATCAAAACAAATACAACTCATATTGCGGCATGCACGGGCTCTGTGTCGGAGAGAGTAGCAAAAAAAGAATATAATTTACCCCCACAATCTATGATTGATATGGGCGATTTCGTTGGTGGTATGTTGAAGTATCTGAAAAAGAATACCGTCCCAAGAGTTACAATTGCCGGAGGTTTTGCAAAATTGCTAAAATTATCACAAGGTGAGTTGGACTTACACTCCAGCAGAAGCCAAGTAAATTTAGAAAAACTAAGATCAGAGATCGAAAAGTTAAATCTAAATAATACTAATCATATTGAGCTAAATAAAATTAGTACGGCGAACCAATGTTTGTCGATGCTTGGTCCAAAAAAATATGATCTTGCTGAGAACGTTGCTAATACCGCACATGATGTGGTAGTCAAATACCTCAAAAAAGATGATATCGCAATTGATATTATGATTGTTGATAGAATAGGCGATATTTTAGCGAAAACAGAGAATAGAGATGCATAAGATACTTATAATTGGGGGAACATCTGAGAGTTATAAGTTAGCAGACTCACTATCCGATTATTTTATCCCAATACTCTCACTTCAGGGCAATACAGCGAAACCAAGATTAGGTAATTATTCGAGTAGAATTGGCGGTTTCGGTGGCGTAGTGGGATTGAAAGCCTATCTTTTAAATGAGCTTATAGATGCAGTAGTTGATGCATCCCATCCTTACTCACAACAAATATCTCAAAATGTTTCAAGAGCAACAAATGACTTAAATATAAAACTTTACCAATTGCATAGGCCAGCTTGGAAGAAGCTCCCGTCCGACCGCTGGTTTGAAGTTTCGAGTTTCGCTGAAGCTTGCTTTTTATCTAATAATCTTCCAGGTAATTCACGTATCTTTTTAACGATCGGCAAAAAACATTTGGAAATATTTGAAAAGTCACAAAATTGGATGATGTTTAGAACTATAGATAAATACCAAGAATTTATTAGCAAAGGAAAGAAATATATAATAGGTCGAGGTCCATTTCACATATCAAGCGAGCTAATTAATATGCGAAACAATAAAATAACGCACCTTGTTACACGTAACAGTGGTAGTGTGGAGACATACGCAAAAATTTACGCCTGCAGGGTATTAAACATACCCATTATAATGGTGGCTAGAGAAGAAGATACGATAAAAAAGGGTACGTCACACGACAAGATTAAAGCTAATTTGCTCAATCATTTTGGCCTAAACAGGTGATTAAAATTTTCGTCATAAAGCACACTATTTAAATCTGATTTCTTTTTAAAATTCTTTCCAGTAATTATCAGCGCTGTTCTCGTTATTTTTTTTTCTCTCACTCTTGATGCAATATTATCTAATCGATCTATTATAATATGCTGATCGGGCCAGCCTATCCGGTAAAGAACTGCAACGAGTGCGTCATCTCCAATAATAGGGCTTAATTCACGATAAATGTAATTCAACCTCCTTATAGACAGGTGAATAACTAAAGTCGCCCCTGTTGAAGCAAAGGTACTTAAATCTTCACCATCGGGCATCGGTGTTGAGCCAAACGAAGTTCGTGTTAAAACTACACTTTGAACTTGACCTGGCGCGGTCAGCTCAGTTTTTAATTGTGCCGCCGCCTCAACATAAGCGGGGATACCAGGAATTATTTGGTAATCCATATCGTGCTTTTGAAGAATGGTTATTTGCTCCGATAATGCGCCATAAACGCTTACATCTCCTGAATGAACCCGCGAAACGTCGACCTTTAATTCTTTTGCTCTTATAAATAACTGCTCGATCTGCTTCATTGTTAAATCGGATGTATCGATTAACATTGCATCTTTTGGCACAATTGATAGTATTTCCTCTGGAACGAGAGAGCCTGCATAGAGGCACATTTTAGTTTTACTGAGAATTTTATGTGCTTTTAGTGTTAACAAATCTGGATCCCCAGGGCCTGCTCCGATAAAAAATATCATCAAGCTATACTCCTATTTTTTTCTAATTTATAACCCCTTGGTGTATATATTTTAGTAGAGTCTTCTTTTTCCATGAAGCTCTTTGTTTGGGTCGACCCAATGATTAATAATGTAAACATATCAATGCTATCTATTTTAACTTCATGAAGTTTTAAACATTCGATGAACTCTTTTTTTCTTCCAACATTTTTTGCAACCACAACAGGTGTGTCCGATGATCTGACAGATTGAATCTGATCTAAAGCAATTTTAAAAAAG
>PAAM01000002.1 GCA_002699615.1 Rhodobiaceae bacterium
AAGGAGGCATTGATGGATTTATAAAATATTAGTTTAATTCACCCATATTTTTTTTGAGAAAATTCGTTTTCCATTTTCAATTCCAACAAGAATATAAATACCACTATTTGAAGCACAAATATCAAAGCTGAACTCTTTGTCATTATTCTTGCTAGTTAATTCCTGACACAATAGTTTGCCACTAAGGTCAAATAATTGAATTTTAATATTTTTAGTTACAGTCTCTGAAGACATAATTTTTAGGGTTTCGAATGAATTTACAGGAGTTGGATACACTGAAATTTCAAATGCTTTTTTCTCAATGTAGGGATTCCCATTAAAGTAATTACTTGCCTTTTCAAAAGCTTTTATACCGATTAGATGTCCAATTTGTCTTCCAGGGATATCGTCTATAGGTGGGTGTATTCCTCCCCAAATTCTGGATAGACTACATTGATCTGCAGCATCTTGGTAGGTTGCCCATTGTAAGGTAAGTTTTTTTGAGGGGCCGTTTTCAAAAACTAAGAATTCATCTTTGTTAGCGTTATACTCACCAATACCACCAGGAAAGAAATTACTTCCGGTAATTAATGCAAGTGTATTTGCAGCTGCTCTGGAAAAAGTTGAATGACCAGAGATATAACCAGCAAATGGGGGTGTTACAAATGATGGTCTTTGATAGGGAATCCATTCATTACCCATGATCCAACCCACTCCTGCAACATCTGAATCTCGATTATTAATAAAATGGTCTCCTTTCCATGCCCTAATTTTAATCTTTCCAACCCTTTCTGGATAGTTTATTGCAATCGGATCATCTTCTTTTATACTTTCAATATAATTTGGAATCAAAGGGATACCTTCAGGGTGATAATTATCTAGCTCTTTATCTGTACTTTGTCCTATATCACTCATATATCTTATTGCGGATATGGGCCTTATATAGTTGTAAAAACCTTTTAGCCCCCATGCAGCAATAGCAGAATCATGCATTGCCCCTCCTAAAGCGAGATAGGATTTTACATCCCATTCAAGATCTTCAAGTTTTTTACCTCTTCCAGCAAATTTTTTTTCATTTTGAGGATGATCATTTACATGGTTTAAAATAGTAAACCAGTGGCCTGGGGGGGTTTCGGAATCTGGGCCATCAGCCCAAAATTCAGCCAAAACCCTTACATAGTCTCCTCGTGGAACGATCTGTGGGATATATGAACTTCCTGTAATAGGATTTTTTTTGTGTCCTGGACTAGGATCACCACCCTCTTTAATATTGTAAAATGTTTTATACTGCTGAAAATTTTTAGGTAAATCTGAGAGTTTAAGATTACCTATAGCTCCTGGGGAAATGTCAATCATTTTTCCGTCAAATGGGTTTAAATGTGAAGACCAAACTGCAACCATTGCAAACCCCCACTTATAGGGATCATTTAGTCCTTTTAAAGAAGATGATAATTCAGCCGGTTTTCCAGGGTCATAATAGATTCGATAATCAAAACCATCTTTACTGAAGGTAGTACTTTCAGATTTTTCAAGTGCAAATGGTGTTACATTTCCCCATTCGGGACTAAGAAAGTCAGGAGTATTATTACCAGTTATGTTTCCACTTTGATCAATAAAAATGCTAAGGGTTAGTGGTTGCCATTTGTTTGGATCATTTATTTTTGGATTTCCGGATTTGTCTACGTCCAGTGGGGAGTTTTGGGATTGATAATGTTGGTTGGTATAATCCTCAGCCTCATTAGCACCATCTTGAAGTCCAAAGTCAATTAGCTGCTGACCAATATAGTTTCCAAGTGATGCAGGGGATCCATGCCTATAGTCAGTGGATGTAATAGATGTATCATAACCCAACTCATTCATCAAATCTTCGTAATCGTAACGTAACTCAATACTGCCTGGAGCATTTTTAAAACGATGTGACAACAATCTAAAACAGGCATAGCTTATCGCTTCCTCCCTTGCAATTTCAATATTTTTTGAGGTATTTATTCCTTCGAATTGAACAGCATATTCTCCTAATGTATTACCAAGAAAAAAGGGAACTGCCTCGTCACTAAACACAGCCCAAGCGTCATACATTGCAATTGAGGTGTGATAAAGGTTTCTTGCATGAACTGTAGGACGAGCAAAATCATTCCTAATTGACTTTAAAAGAAGTTCGTTCCACTTTCTAGCTACCGAATAGTTGTTGTTAATCGGCTGCTGTTCAATTATATTTTTTCCCACACAATCAGCAGATTTGTTCACCTCAAGCCTAGTTATTGAAATTTCATCTAAGCCATCCGTCCCTTGAAAGATGGTTCTGTAGATACCAGCTGAAGTTTTTCTTTCTCCATTAATAAAGATCCTCTCTCCTTCGCAAATTTCAACATAATTAGCGTTAAAACTATAGATCTTATCTTGTTCAATGACTTTATAAGTTTTGTTGACAGAAAGATTGTAAAAAGATTCAGTTTTTTTACCAGGCCAATTAATAGTTAATTGATCAATTTTTTCAATTTCTCCAATACCAAAATGGACAGTATTACTGTGTGAAGAAAGATAGCTTGTTCCCCCAGAGATTTCTTTTATAAATTTACGTCCATTGGAAGATAAAATGATTGAAGCTCCATAAGCACTTTTATTGGATTCAGTTCCTTCAAGTATAATTTTAACCCAATTGCCACTATTTCGATTTTGGTTTATGTAAAGTAAAGCCCTTCCCTCATTTGATTCTTTTGCTCTTACATTGGAAACAGCAAAATCTATTTTTCCATCTTGATTAAAATCGCCATGCGCCATGCCTCTTCCTCTGTTTGGCTCTGCCATTCCCTCCGCAATGCTATTATCAATGAACTTTTCACTTACTTTGTCATATTGATAAAGTTTATTTGCTTGGCTATCATTATCAGCAAAAATTGAACCTTTAGCCACATAAAGATCTAGATAGCTATCATTGTTAATATCAATAAATGCTGTACCCCAGCTAAACCCTACACCATCAATCACATTTTTTTCATTAGAGATATTTTTAAAACTGGATGCATTTTGGTTCTCTAGAAGGTAGTTATCTCCCAGATTGGTTATATAATAATCCAAATCCCCATCTTCATCAATATCGCCTGTAGCTAATCCCATACTTTGCATTTCATTATCAAAACCTATCAAAACAGAAATTTCTTGCATAGTTTTTTTCGGGTATGTATTCAATAATAGTTTATTGGGTTCATAGATGTCACCATAATCATTTAAGACAAATAAATCTGAATCTCCATCTTGGTCAAAATCAGTGAATGATGCTACCAGAGTAGCTCCTGTATCCTTTTCGAAAAGGGGAGAGGGCAGCAAGTTAAAGGTTTCATTTCCATTGTTTTGATAGAAAAAATCGATAATAGGATTCGTAAGATTAATCGAAAAAGGATACCCATTATATTCTACATAATTCCCTACATAGATATCCAAGTCACCATCAAGATCATAATCCCCCATAGTTGCAGTACTACTCCAAACTGCCTGGTCAATTCCCGCTTCAAGGGATATGTCGGTGAAGCCAGTTCCAAGGTTATTTTTAAGTAAGTAGCAATGATTTTTTTGAGCAGTAGTTATAAAGAGGTCTGTATACCCATCATTATTTATATCCCCCGCTACCACCCCCATAGTATTCACGTCTTTGAGGATAGAGGCTATACCTGAAGAGGAGCTAATATTTCTAAAAAATTTTCCTCCGATATTTTCAAAAAGTTTATCTGGATTTTCACCACCGTTGAAATAAAGATCATCAAAGCCATCATTATTAAAGTCAAAAATTGCCACCCCACCGCTCATTATATTTGAATCTAGAGAAAAATGATCAATTCCCATTTCTATTGCTCTATCCCTAAAGGTTTGTGAGAAAACCAGTAATGGAGATAGAAAAAGGAGGAAAAAGGTTAATAATCTAAATTCATTCTTCACTTTTCTATTTATAAACTTTTATGAATTTTTATTCAATTAGTAAAGTCATTCAATTATTCTATGGTGATATTCTCAGTAAATTTTGTGTATAACTTTAAATCCTCTTCATTTTTAATTCTTTTATCCCCAACCGTTATGTTTTCTATGCGAATCCCATCCACGATATGATCTTTATCGAAACCATTAAAAACAGAGTAGGGAAGCTTGCCATCTAAGACTTGAATATTCCTTAGGGTTATATTTTTTACATGGCCCCTGTGAGACGCATGAAATTCTTCTTTACCTGGCAGTACTGGAATCAAATTATCCCAGCTATCGTTGTAACGATATTTCTTGATCATCTCATTGTCTTCAAATTTGTCGTAGCTCCAAATTGAAAATAAAATGGCAATGTCAATCAGCTTACTATTTGAAACTAGATCTGAATTTTCAACTCGGATGTCTTCAAATAAAATGTTTTCAATAAGGGCATTATCACTATTGTGAATAGTGAAAACAGATCCTCTACCCTCCTGAATCAAAACATCGCAATTTCTAAAAGTAAGATCACTAATTTTTTCGCATCGTAATTCAAAGCCTATATCGAATACATTACCATATTCCATATTCCAAAAGGTGCAACCCTCTACTAATATATTTTTAATATTTGGGTTTTGTATACGAGGATTTGGATAATGCATTTTTTCATCAAAACTGATTGCTTTTACAGCGATGCAGTCGTCATTGGTTCTTAAAAATGAGTTAGAAATTTTTACATCTCGACAAGATGAAAGGTCCATGCCGTCCGATCCATAATCCCAATTTACAATATTGATGTTATCAATTTGGAGATCGCTAACATTATACGGGTGGACTGTCCATTTGAGGCTGTTATAAAGCGTGATACCCTTAATTTCAATATTACTGGAGTTTTCCATATAAATAAGTCGCCAAGGCTCATCTTTAAATCGACCATTTCCGCTGCTTTTATTATCCGTACCGTCAATGATGCCTCTACCTAATATTTTAACATTTTTGGCATCTCTTATTCTGACCATACCTTTAAGCCTGGAACCACTTTCCAAATAGAGTGTTTGATTGTCCTTTAGGTCTAAAACACCGATATCATATATTTCTCCGCCTTTATAGTAAAGTATATCACTATCATCAGGATCGAAGTTTTTTTCCTCGATGGAATTGGTCAGTAAGTGTAGGACATTTCTTTTGTCATTGTTTAGTAGAATAGTAATTTTTTTTGGTTTATTAAGGGTGAATTCGAAGTTATAATCGTCTATTATTTTTGATTTAATCTTCAATATAGATGGCATGATCTCGAGCCATTTGATTGCGTGTTTGGCTTTTACTCTGATTTTAACAGGACCATTAAAATCAAAATTTGCAAAAGAATAACTTCCCCTGTAGTCTCCTCCAGCTTTAGTAGTAAATATTTTTTGATCATTTACCCATACTTTAAAATCTGAGGATTCAGGTAAACCAGGGATTTGATGTTTAACTAATTGCGCAACGGATAATTGGCTAAAAAATAATGGGAGAATTAGAAAATTTTTAAAGGATCTTTTTATCATTTTTTGGAGATATCAGTGGTTTAGAAATTATTTGTAAAAATCGATTTTTTCAGTTCTATAATTAAAGTCGGTTCCAGATTCAGAGGAGACTTTAGCGTGAAATAGAACACTTCCAGATTGGTCTACTTCAACCACATGGCCCTCTATTGTTGGGTTGTCTTGAGTCGTAGGATTAATTACCGCACAAAAAATTCCCCAAATCGAGCCTAGGTCTGAGTCATATCCTACATTACCTCCGTAACGTGAATAAATTTGTGATCCATAAGACTTCCCAAATTCAAAAACTTGGGTAACCTCTAAATTAAATGGGTCTATTTTATATTCTACCAGACGACTGTATTGTCTGCCTCCATTTATTAAACCATCTTCAGATCCATTTCGTTCATATCCATCCCAACCATTGTCCATCAAGAGAAGATTTCCATTAGGGAGTTTTACCGGACAGTGTTGTCCTAATGGCAATTCAGTTCCAGGTGAAGGTTTTAATGCCAATGCTTTTAGTCCAGGATATTTATACCATTTTTTGTCATGATCTCCCAAAATCCATTTTATAACACCGGAGTTATAATCAAGTTTAATAACCCCTATCGATGACCTTCCCGATACAATTATACTTTTATCAGACTGGTCATAAACTGCATAATTACTGTGAAACCAATCCGTAGCTGGGACCATCATGTCTTGATCCTCGGGGAGATAATCCAATAAAATTTCATTCAAATTCCATGATTTTATCACTGCTCCATTTTCGTCTAAGTGATAAATCAATGAGCCAATATCGGCATCATTATCAACTAGAACAATATTTCCGCGATCAGGATGGGGAGTTATAGAATGGTGAACGGTCATATCGTCCTCTAAAAGGGAGATTTCTCTTGTGATTTCCCCAAGCCAATTATAATGATAATAAATAGGCGCATTATTGTTACCTACGATAATTTTATTTGGCCCTTTTATAAAAAAAGGAAATTCTCCAGTATTTTCTTCAAATTTAAAATACCAACGAACTTCACCATGCTGATCAAAGATTAGTGGAATGGCTTTGGTGAAAAATTTGTGGTGTTCAACAAAAGTATACCTTTCAGATAGTTCGGAAGATATTATTTCGATTTTAGGAAGTTGGTGAGAAATAGGAATGGAATCAGTATTTATCCTTACACTTTTTTCTCCTATTCTTATTCCTGATCGATCAATTGCTGAAATGATTACTTGATTTTGATGATTTGAGTAAAGTCCCAGAATAGGGATCTTGTGATTCAACCCAATATTTTCAAAATCATGTGTAATATCATCATTATTTTTTCCCTTTATAGTAATGGAAACGCTGTGCTCAATATCCATTCTTACATCAATATTGGCAGTAAGGGGTGATATACCAGATGGGTTTATTGTTAAATGAGTATTTATCTCTTTGAGATCTTTATAGTAGGGGAGACCCTCTGAATTAATATAGTAGTCGGGTTCGTTCGAACAAGAGTTAATTGATATGATCAGAATAATAATTACAAACCATTTTAGCTTTTTAGAGTAGTTTTTTATGTATGCTATTTCTATCAACTTAAAGTTTTCAAAAAAGGATTTTAAATATTGCATTATATAGGCTTATTAAATCACTTTTTTTACAATTGTATTTTTGACTTTATGAACGGAGTCAATATATTTGCCATTTGACGGTGCTCCGAAACCGTTGGGTGACCCCCTGTGTTTTTGTAAGGGATAGTGGTGAAAAAGAGTTTTGAATCACCCAAACTATCCACAGCGGCTTGAACTACTAAAGGCCATGGGGATTTTTCTCTCGTAATATTCATATTGCCAAGGGTACAGAAAATAGTTGCAAATTGGTATTGATCTCGAATAGATTGAATAAAACTAGCATAATGCTTTATTCTCTCTTCGGTATCTGGTATTGGAGATAGTCTGTTGATAAGCCAATCATCATTTTGCAATAAATTCACAACTACAATATCTGGTTGCCATTGAGTAAAATCATTTTTAGGGAATTCACTGTTAGGATTTATTCGATCATATACTTGAGGCATTATTAGCGGATACCAGCTCACCATAATACCAATACCACTCATTGAGATACATCGTAAATCTGCATTCAATTCTCGTGCAATAATTGAGGCATAACTCTGATAATTATCCCATGTAGATTTATCGTCATTGTTTTCACGACTTTCATCTAGGTTGCCATGCCCAGAAGTAATTGAATCGCCATAGAATTCAATTTTTAATTCGGGCAAATTCTCTTGAGGTGATATGATTTTACCTTCTTTACTTATATTAATTCCTTTGAAAATAGTTTGTGGAGATGTGCCGTCTGTTCTTCTAAGTAGCTGGAGTTTATGAATTCCTTGGGTCAAATTTTTTGAAATCACGTAGGACTTTGTTCCCTTGACACAGTCAATTACTGTTCGATTGGGAAAGTCGTCATCAATAATTGCATTGTAGTAGTTACTTCCGTCTTGATCATCCAAAACCACCTCTATAAAGGTTCCCTCAAACCAAAGAGTAAAACCACTTCCAGGCCAAAAAATTTTGGGAGATTGTAAATTGGAGAAACCAACTCGCCCATGGAAAATAATATTTTCATTTTGAGCAGAAATATTTTTTTTGATGATTAACTCTGCTGAATTATTTACGCTAATATTTTCCTGACAGCCAATAGTTACAACAAAAAATATTGAGAATAGAAAAAGCAGGAATTTAACTGAACGATATTTTTTTATCACGTAATAGATTTAAATTTAAACGGTTTATACATAAGGATAATGTACAAACCGTTTTAAAATTATTTAAAAATAAATTGATTAACGCAGTGACTCCTTTTCAGGATCAAGCTCAATCCCATTATTTAAATCAACCTCTCTTTGAGGCAGTGGGTGGAAGTATGGGAAATTAACTTGTTTCCCAACATGACTGTCCACTCTTTTGGTTCTTCTAATATCAAACAATAGATGACCTTCCATTGCAAGTTCCCACTCTCGCTCTTGCCATACGGCGCTGATGAAATCATTCCTAGACATTCCAGGCGTGAGATCAGCTAAACCAGCTCTATTTCTGATGGCATTGATTGAAGCATATCCTTCTGCTGTGGGTCCAACGGCTTCAGCATGAACTAATGCTATATCTGAAGTTCTAAGCCATGGCCATGATGTATCACCGCTATAGAAAGATTGAGTATTAGCGAAGTATTTCATGTTATAATTCTCAGATCTATTGGATGGATTAGCACCTGAAGCATTTCCATATGTAATACTCGTATACAATTCACGTCTTAAATCATCTTGATGATGAGTAGCAAGTTTGTCTGAATGATACCAAGCTACTGTCCAACCTCCCCAATAGGGTTTTATTGTACCTGAAAGTGGTTCATTCGTGTAAAACTGAGAGTACCATGTGTAGGGAGAAAAAGTGGTGTGTAAACCCGTCATACCTGTACTATTGTTAGTAGCGGGATTCGAACTCCAAACAAATAGTTTTTCCTTACTAGATGGATTGTGATCTGGAAAAGTATGTAAGATGGAAGTATCCAAAGCAAAAGTACCACTATTGAGTACTTGAGAAGCATTTGATGCCGCAAGAGCATACATTTGAGATTGGTCACTTACCCAATCATATTTTGGTGATCCATATTCTTTACTAGAAGCCAAATGCAAGTAAACTTTTGAAAGAAGGCCCTTAGCAGCATTTCCATCAGCGCGTCCTCTTATTGAAAATGATGGAACGTTTTGAGATGCAAAAGTAAGATCAGCTATTATGAGATCATAAATCTCCTGAATACTTGATACAGGGGTTTCATAAGTTACATTTGGATTTTTAGCATCTGTATAAACTGGAACTTCACCATATAGTCTTACTAGGTAAAAATAATAGAATGCACGCAAAAATTTAGCTTCTCCTAGATATTGATTTTTCAATGTTTCATCTGAAAATTCAATTTTATCTGTATTATCAATAACTGTATTAGCTCTTGAAATACCAGTATAACATCCAGCAAAAAAGGATCTTAAAGCTTCAGTTGCTGAATTAAATGTCCAGTTTCTGAACTGAGTAGCATTACGTTGAGTAAATGAAGGTTTAGTATCTGTTTGTCCCACCCCCAATAAACCAATGTTAATCCACATACTGTAAAAATCAGACCTTTGTGAGGCTTGATAGGCATACTGAAGTCCTGAATAAACATTTTCCTCAGTAGAATAAAAATTATCATTTGCTAAAAACCCATGTGGAACTTCTTCAAGTTCAGAACATGAAAAAGTAGCAATAATTGTAGTTAAATAAATTAAATATTTTAAGTTTTTCATTTCTTTTAAATTTAGAAAGTTATGTTTAAACCAAAGTTGAATGTTCTCAGTCTAGGCAAGAGTGAATTGTTACCGTAAATACCTCCGTCAACAAATCCTTCAACGTTAACCTCAGCGTCATAACCTTCGTAATTATCTATTGTAAAAACATTAGTTACATTAGCAAAAACTCTTGCTGATTTAATTATATTAAAATCTCCTAAAGGAATGTCATAACCTGCTGAGACATTTTGTAATCTCAAGAAAGAACCATCCACAACATAAAATGTACTTGGAATGAAGTTATTTGAGTTTCTAACCATTTTAAAACCTGTGTTAGGGTTTTCTGGTGTCCATCCTCTTAGTTTTCCATAAGGTCTATTGTCTCTCATTTCATCAAGAACATCATTTCCCACAACTGCATTGAACAACATATTTAAATCAAATCTCTTATATGTAAGATTTAAATTTAAACTTGTAATAAAGTCTGGTGTTGGATCTCCAATTACAGTTCTGTCACTTGGATTTATTGTATCATCTCCATTAAGATCAGTATAATACATATCACCTAATTTCTTATATTCCCCAAAAGCAAATTGTTTTTGGGATTCCTCATTAATTATCCCACCTGAAGTATAACCATAAAATGATTCTAGAGGTTGTCCTAATGCATAAACTTGTTGACCATCGTTAGTAGCAAAAACATATTTATTACCAGCATCATCCTCAACTAATCCAGCATCTTCTACAGTACCTATATCAACAACTTTATTTTCATTTGCACTAAAAAATAAGTTAGCAGATAATGTAAAGTCTCTTTTTTGAATTATTTCACCAGCCAATTCAAATTCAATACCCTGGTTTTCAATAATTCCATCATTTACCAGCACCTGAGCAAAACCTGACGAAGTAGGTAAAAATTTACTACGAATCAAATCAGAAGTCTCTTTGAAATAATATTCAATATTAAATCTTAACCTATTATTAAAAAATCCTGATTCAATAGCTGCAGCGTACTGAGTAGTTGTTTCCCACTTAAGGTCAGGAGTTCCAAGTTGATTAGGACCAGCAGATAATAAATCTGAACCTACTGCAGAGTCATAAACATTCAAACTACCGTACCTTTCAAATGTTTGATATGGATTTATACCTTGATTTCCAGTTACACCGTAGGAAGCTCTTAATTTAAGATTACTAATTTTACTGTCTGCCATGAAGTCTTCTTGGTGAATTTTCCAAGCTACAGCAGCAGCTGGAAAGTGACCCCATTTATTGTTAACACCAAACTTAGATGAGCCGTCAGCTCTGTAGGTAAGTGTAAAAAGATATTTATCCATTAGGTTATAGTTAGCTCTACCGAAATAAGATTGAAGATCTTGTCTGTTATAAGATTGTTCAATAAACTGGTTGTCAGCTGTAGCTAGGGTCAAATTTTGATTAAATAAAGCATCAGTAACGAAATCTTGACCAATTATACCAATACTTTCAAAAGTTCTAATCTGGTCGTCTCTTCCAACCAGAACACTTATATCGTGTATATCATCAAAGGTTTTATTGTAAGTAAGAGTGTTGGTAAAATAAGTCTGCTCATTTGACTGTTCCCTTACTAATCCTCTTCCGGCGTAGCTTTGAGAAAGTAAAGTATATTGAGATTTTGTATACTGATCAAAATTACTTTTCAAGGAGTTATAACTACCAATTGTTCTGAATGTTAATCCAGGAATAATCTCCCAATCAAAAGAAGCATTTGTAATTAAATCTTTTCCCTTTCGAGTATTAAAATTATCATCTTTCTGTTGAAGTGGGTGGGTATAACCCTCAAATGGTAAATAGTAGCTTCCGTCATCATTAAATGGCTTTATCCAAGCTCTTCCCTCAATTTGTCTTCCAGTTCCATAAACTCTGTCTATATCATTGTAACTTGCAGAAAATCTAAAAGACAAGTTGTCGGTTAACTGCATTTCATCTTTAAAGAAGATATTAATTCTATCAAACTCATCGCCTTTGACTATTCCTTCTTGTTGAAAATAGCTTAAACTGAGTAGATAATTATTCTTTTCAGACCCTCCTCTAACACCTGCTTTGTGGCTCTGTATAGATGGGTTAGTATTCATAGTTATTGCAGCATAATCATAATATTGATAAGCTCCGCTAGCAAACTCTTCTGGAGTAGGATAATAAAATCCGTCACCATCATCTGATCCATTATATTGGACATCTTCAGGAGCGAAATCATCATTTAGCATACCACGGTTTTTAATAGTTGCTATGTCGACAAGGTTTCCATATCGTTCCCATGGTCTAGAAAATTCTGATGTCGAGAAACTAGTCTCAACGAAACCTTGAAATGTTCCTGATTTTCCTGATTTAGTCGTAATTAAAACAACACCATTTGCACCTTGGGATCCATAGATTGCGGCCGCAGATGCATCTTTTAGAATTTCAATTGATTCGATATCTGAAGCATTCAATTGGTTTAGGTTTGTAAGAGATCCAAATGGAATTCCATCAAGAACCACTAGTGGCTCTCTAGATCCCGTCAAGGAACTTGCTCCTCTTAGTCTGACACTCATTCCCCCTTCGGGATCATCAGTATTTTTAATAATTCTTAAACCAGTGCTTCTTCCTTGCAGAAGATCTCCGACATTATTTACTGGGATAGTTTCGATTTGTTCTGTTTTGATTGTAGAGACTGAGCCCGTAAGATCACTCTTTTTAACAGCACCATATCCAATAATTACCACCTCATCTAATTTAGCAGCATCTTCAAAAAGAGTTATATCAAAAGAATCAGTATCAGCTACAACTTTATCTACAGATGTAAATCCAATAAAGCTGAACGTTAATGTGGCTTGGTCACCAACTGAAATAGTAAAATTACCATCAAAATCAGTGGTGACTCCATTATCGGTTCCTTTTTCAAGAACAGCTGCACCAGGAAGCGGATTTCCATTTTGATCAGTAATTGTTCCTGAAACTTGTTTTTGTAATAAGTTGGATGATTCTCCAGGATCATCAACTTCAGAATATACAGAAGAAAAACTCATGATTGTTAGACTCGTAAGTAAAAACAGAGTTTTTGGCAGGAATAAATTCAGCCAATTTTTAGTTGAACTTTTTTTGGCCAGTGTTTTAAACTTCATAAAAGATTGATTTAATTAAACATTTTGTTAAAAACTATATTTAATGGCAATCAAAAACCAATTTGGATGATTTGTATTAGATTTTAAGCAAAAAATAATAGTTTTGTTTTTGGTTGTGCCGAATTTAAAAAAAAAGTAAGTTATTTTATTATAGGATTTTAACCCGTTTTCGCCACTTCCCTCACTTATAAATTTGAAAAAAATATAATCAACAGTTAAATTTTAATTATTTAGAATTTTATTAAGATTTTTTATCGAAAAAAAATTCTGTTCATAATTGTTGAATTTTTTTAATAGATTTCCCATTGTAGAAAAAATAAAAACCTAAAAGAAACAAAGGAATACTTAATAATTGGCCCATATTTAGATAAAGAGAATTTTCAAATGAAACTTGATTCTCCTTAATGCCTTCAATAAAAAAACGAGTTGAAAAAGCAATTAGGAAAAACAAACCCAATAAGCGCCCTGGTCGGAGTCTTGATCTGTGTTTATTCCAAATTAGAAACAATAAAACCCCTATTATAAAGTAATTCAAAGCTTCATAAAGTTGCGCAGGGTGTCTATTGATTCCCACAGATTTAAACCTAAGCACAAATTTATCTTTAGTTCTGTGAAATGAATAATCAAGTGAACCTTGATAAGGGTTGATCACATTTGAATAAGTACTAATCTTATTTGGTAATATATATTTCAGTCTCTTTTCAACACTATTTCTAATTCTATCCTCCATGTATAAGTTATTTTCAAATACAATTGAAGTTTGAAGTATTGGCTTACCTAGTTCATAGTATTTACCGCTAGCGGTGAAATTCACATGCTTTACAAAAGGCAACTGACTATTAATTTTTTTTTCAATTGGTTGGGTAAAAACAATACCATAATTTGATTCTGTGGGCTTGCCAATAATTTCTGAGTTGAAAAAATTTCCAATTCTAATAAATGCGCATCCTAGCGCAATTGCAATTACCATTCGGTCCATTACTTGATAATAGCTATAACCACGTCTTAGCCGGTCAACAAACCTAAATGAAAATCCCGAAAATCGTAATTCATATGAATACAGTGCCATGCTTAATAAAATCCCAATAGCAGCACCATGACTTGCCAATCCACTTTCCCAAAAATAGAATAGTTTAAAAAAATTAGTTTTTAAAATTTCTGGCTCATAAAATATTACATGTCCCATTCTCGACCCAAAAAGGGTGCCTGCCACCATATAAAACATTTGCATATCAACAGTTTGATCGTAGCCGTTTTCAAGTTTGTAGGATCTAACAACAATAAAACGACCCACTATAAAACCAAGCGCAAAGAGAAAACTATACCACCTCAGCGAGAAAAAATCATTTTCGAAAAGGAATAGATCAGGATGCCAAACAAAAGACCACAAATAAGAATTTTGTAAAATCATAATTGATTTGTGGTCCTAATGACAGTTTAATTTATGTTATCAAAGGTTCCCAATGGTCGAGCCTCTGAGTCAAGTTCAAGTTGGAATTCAGCAAGCTTCTCTTTCAATTCATCAACTTTATCGGGAAAATCTTCAACGCGATTATCATATTCTCTTAAATCCGTATCCAAGTTATAAAGTGATTCTTCATGTTCAACTGCCCATATTCCTTTTCCACTTTTAGCGTCTTCTCCAGGGGTTTCAATATAGCTGAAAGTAGAAGGAGCCAAATATTTCCATTTACCTTGTCTCACTCCAAAAAGAATATTGTTTTTGTGATAATAAAAAAATCGGTCTTCCAATTCAGGTTGTGGTTTGTTTCTGAGAAGCTCAAGGACATTAACCCCATCAATTTTATTTTTAGGAAGATTTGCCCCGGTAGCTGCACATATTGTAGGCAATATATCGATTGTAGATACCAACTGGTCCACCCTAGTATTTGCTGGGATAACGTCAGGCCAAGATATTACACATGGAACTCGATAGCCTCCTTCAAATACATCAAACTTACCACCTCGAAGAGGCCCAGAGGATCCCGCATGATTTCCATAAATCAGCCAAGGACCATTATCAGAAGTATAAATAATGATTGTATTGTCATAAATATTTTTTTCTTTCAGCACAGATACTAGCCGACCTACATTGTGATCAATCTCTTCTATTACGTCCCCATAAACGCTTCCCATT
>PAAM01000003.1 GCA_002699615.1 Rhodobiaceae bacterium
AAAAACGAACCTATACCAAACATCTAATGGGGTAAGGTTTATATAGTCGTTGTAGTTTTTATCAAAAAGTGAGAATAATTCTTCAATTAAAAAAGGTGCCGTAATCACAGTAGGCCCCGCATCAAATGTAAAACCACCTTTTTTAAAAACCCGAGCACGCCCTCCAAGATCTGGGTGTTTTTCTATCAATGTTACATCGTGGCCTTTTGATCTCAACCTTAGAGCCGCCGCTATCCCTCCGAAACCTGATCCAATAACTATTGATTTCATGAAAATACTGTTATCCTTGTAAGACCTTATAATTCTTCGCCATTTAATTTTAACACATCCAATATCAGCTGACCATTCTATATTTTCTTATAAACATAGGCATTTACTCTGTTAATGTTCTTTAATATCTAAAAATTATATATGGCACTGATGTTAATTTTATTTGTATTTGGCGCGAAGACATCATATTCAAATTGCGCATTGAGATCAAATAAATCGAGACCTTTTGAAACCTCTATGGACGATGTCAAATCGGCTTCGCTGCCCTGAAGCGAGAGTGAATATTTACTATCATCTTGCGTTAAATAATTAGTACTCAATGAAAAAGTGTCATAGCTTTCGGAGCCACTTCTCTCTTCTCTTTTAAAGCTAGAACTAAATGTAAGACCATTATCATTAATGACATCAAAACCTAAATTTAGAATAATAATATCTGAATTAATATTATCAGCGCTATGCGAATAATTAGTATTTAGATCTGATGTGTAGTAGTAATCCTGGATATACTCTGAGCTAAATTCTTTTGCATATTCCAATTTTAATCGAGGCACTAGCTGGACATCCCCATATATCATTTCTTTATCTAACTCCAATCCAAAAGATCCAGATAATGAATTTATTGATAGTGGGTCGAACTTTATAGCATCAACTCCAACCTCGGTGTACTCATCTAATTGCGTAAAACTTGTATGAATTTTACCATAAGGATATATATTCACATCTTCAGAGCCCATCTTTTTTCCAAATTTTAATGATCCAAAGATTTGACTTCCCTCTCTATCACCATTGGTAGTAATTGCCCCACTGACTCGATCTATGTCTGATTGAAGATGCCCGAAACCGATAAGACCGTCTATAAAGCTGTCATTGTCAGCAAAATAACTTCCATATACCGACATATTTACGGACTGTGTAGAAATGTTGGTACCCTCACTACCAATATCAACTCTGTCAGTGGCGATCCTCATTGAAAGACCGAATAGCTTATTACTGCTAAGCCTTTTATCAAAGCCTAATGAAAGACCATTTGCTAAAATCTCTTGAGAGGAAGATGTGCCTGTCTCGTCTATTTCCCCAACAGTAATATCTGCATTAATCCACGTCGACCAATCATTTCCTTCGCTTCCCTGAAATGGAATATAATCGCCGAGATTTGCTATTGGTAAAATATTTGCAATATTCGCGACTTCTGGATTAGTAAATGAAATTCCAATATTGGATGATATTTTCTCAGTGCTATCTAGCACTCGAGCGCGAGAAATCCTATCTAAGATAATATCTGAGGTTTGTTGTGCTAACCTAATTGAACTCTTTATTTGGGCATCTATGAGACCTGCCTGATCTGAAGAAACCTCCGATCTACAAATGGAGCTTGATGTCACCTGAAAGGGACAACTCATCGTATATTCATAAACTTGTTTATTGTGAAAGCCCAGCGCAAACATCTTTGTTCCATCAGAGTTAAATGATACTCCTTTTGGGTTATTCTCATTGCCAATCTCACCGTTTACATCAATTTTAAAACTTCCGATATATACGGTATCCGTAATATTATATGCAGTCGGCATTGCATACTCATTAACCGAGTCATTGTCTTGAGCGGTAGTAAATATTCTGGACCCATCAGAATTAAACACTAAACCGGTTATTACACCATATGTTGTCTCATAGGTTTCTGCAGAAACAGCACTTGAGACGTCATAGGAGATTGATAAGTCATAAGCACTTATTGTTTCGTCCTCAGCAATGAACATCCTCGAGCCATCATCATTAAATGTAAAAGACTTTGGTTGAGTACCTAGACCAGCTATGGTGTGACTATCATTAACCAGTGAAGCTGTTCTGACATCAAAAGGCGTCCCTAGATTATATTCAGCTATGGAGTCCCTATATCCTACGAGAAACATCTTTGTTCCATCAGAGTTAAATGCAACATCACTCACAAGGTAGCCAGCACTGTCTGTTTCGCCCTCAAAAGCTATTGTCGAGACATCAAAAGGAGTTGTTAGAGAATATTGTGTGACATTTTTACCTTGCGTACCGGTGATATACATCTTATCTCCATCTGTATTAAATTCAAGCCCGGTAGGATATAGCTCTTTGTTGCTAAAGCTTGCGCTCGTTTGCGAGTGCTCTGCTTCCGCGTAGGCTGATGAAATTGACAGAAAATTGAGAATTGCCAACAATAAAAAATATTTAAGATAGGTGTGCTCAAACAGTGAATTTTTAGCAGTCATTTTAAATACAGCAACATTGATTCGTATTGTAAAATTTTTGATATTTTGGGTGGTATATGTGCAAAAAGCAATTGTGATATTGTTTAGTGCACATCAATTTAATAATCATATTTTATTAAGATGATAGTGGTATATTACTCGAAATGGTTGAAATTTTTTTATATTAAAGGGGGAGATGCATCACTTACTCAACATCATAAAATTACTTGTGGCTTCCGCGGTAATAATATTCTTATTTATAATAACCAGTGGTTTTATTCTTTTATTACTCGCGATTGGGTTTATTTATTATAAATACATCACCTGGAGCAAAAAAATATGCTCTGCATGTGGAAAAAGAATTTCAAAAAGTGAAATTGTCTGCAAGTATTGCAGAACAATAGATGTAAATTAATTTATGAGCTAAGGGCGAGGTGAGTAAATTTTTACTCGTGTTCCCCGCCTGGATCCATATCATCTAGCTTTGTTTTTGTTCCATTTGTCCAGATGTAATTTCTTGTTCTGTTGACTGAATGATATCCATTTACGAAACTATATGGGGAATTTTCAGCTACTTTAAATGTTGCAACAGTAATAACTATGGCTGCAAGAAGCGCAGTATGTGCAATTGCACTAATACCAAAAGCAAATACACTTTCAGCAATCATTACACCAAATACTACACTCCACATGAAGGCTAGCACTTGCATTACCATATGTTGCACATGTAGGTCAGGTATATTCTTTAAAGGGTTATACCTAGCATCCATCACACCATTCCATGTGTTAAAAATATACTCTCTCATTTTATACCTCATCGTTTGTTTGACTTATATATATGGTTTTAAAGACCAGTAGAAGAATATAAGTAGGTTTGACTGTGCTTTATAAAAAACTTTCAGCACGTTATTGTCAACTTTTTAGCAGTTGTCTTAGTAAACGTATAACGAACATACACAAATTATGGTTCACTGCAAATTAAAAGTTTTTAAAAGCAACATGTTTGTGAAGTGAGGAAATTCCTTATGCGCTGTCAGTTGAAACAATTCTATTTCTGCTGAACCCATGGCCTAACATTACAAACTGAATTTCCTCATGGATTCAGTTTCATTATAACAACCACAATTTTTTTTACAATTCAGTTAACATATTAAAAATTACCGCAGCTCTCTAAGTTATAATGTACTCAAATTTACCAAACGCCCATATTATTAGCGCGAATGGTGGTGATGCGGCAAAAATACAAAGAACAATTATTAAAAGCTGTTTCATTATTTTATTTTTTGTTTCGTCAGCCTTCTTTATTGCCCATGATCTCTCATCCGCTTGCGCCCACCTTATTAATGGTAACGCCAAGAACCTTGACCAGAGATAACAAACAAGCCCAGTCATGCATAAACTAATGAAAATATAAATAACCCAATCCATGATGCTAACTATATCAAGTATGATTTGCCTTAGCAATGATCGGTTTTCACGTTAGTTTTGAACTAATTAATATTTATCGATATCAAATATAGTGCCTAATAATTAGTCATACTAGATACATATTGAAGGTGATAAAAAAAACAAAAAATATATAAGATACTGTATTGAAATAATAAATTTAATATACACTTTAAACTGGCATAGTTTTTGCATAAGCACTATGTAGATATATTAACATTGATCAGAAAAAATATGGATGCAGTATATTATCAAGAAATTCATCTTCATTTTTTCGCGCTTAATTGAGAAAAATATATGTACAGTGAAGTCTACATAAATCAAAAGGTAAGAAAAGAATACAAACAACTCTTGGGTAACATTGGTAACTTATCCGCAGATGTTATAAAAAGAAAAAAAAGCGAAGCAGAAGATATAATTCGTAACATCGGTATAACGTTTTCAGTCTATTCAAACACAGATATGACCGAGCATTTAATCCCATTTGATATGTTCCCTCGAATTATATCTGCTTCCGAATGGAAAAAAATCCATGATGGCGTAACGCAGCGGGCTGTGGCCATTAATGCATTTTTGAGAGATATATATCACACAGGAGAGATCTTCAGGGCTGGTATTATACCAAGTGATTTGGTCTACAGAAACCCTGCATTTGATGTCAAAATGATTGGGTTTGATGTTCCACATCACATTTATGCACCAATAATTGGATCAGACATAATAAGAACTAGTAAGAATGATTTTTGCGTTCTTGAGGATAACTGTCGAATACCATCAGGTGTGTCATACATGATTGAGAACAGAGAAATTATGATGCGTATGTTTCCAGATATTTTTCAACAAATGAAGGTTGAGTCAGTTGATAATTATCCGCAGCATCTTTTGAACACACTAATGAGCCTAAAACCAAAAAACTGCTATGGCGAACCAAATGTTGTTCTTCTCACTCCTGGACCCCTTAATAGTGCATATTATGAACACACATACTTAGCTGATACGATGGGCATTGAATTAGTGCAAGGTAGCGATCTTTACGTAGAAGATGGTCTGACTTATATGATGACGACTGTCGGGCCAAAGAAAATTGATGTTATTTATAGACGGATCGATGACAAATTTTTAGACCCACTCTCATATGATAACTCTTCTTTAATCGGGATACCTGGACTTTTTGACTCATATAAATCGAATAATCTCACTATCGCCTCAGCGCCAGGAAGTGGGATTGCCGATGATAAGGCAATCTATGCATATCTTCCCAAAATAATAAAATTTTATCTCGGTGAAAATCCCATTTTGAGTAATATACAGACCTTTAGTTGTCAAAAAGATGACGAAAAAAAATATGTTCTAGAAAATATCCAGAAACTTGTTATCAAAGAGGTGCATGGTGCCGGAGGCTATGGAATGTTAATTGGTGATAGAACAAGTAAAGCCAATATAGAGTTATTTAAGAAGAAAATTAATCAAAACCCGTCAGGATACGTTGCCCAACCAATAATGGATTTATCGACTGTCCCAATTTTTGATAACGCTAATTTATCTGAAAGGCATGTTGACTTTAGACCATTTTGTCTAGTTGGAAATAACTTTCGAAAACTTGTTTCGGGCGGACTCACAAGAGTTGCATTAAGAGAGGGGTCTCTTGTGGTAAACTCTTCACAAGGTGGAGGAGTAAAAGATACATGGGTATTAGCGGATAAAGATGCTAAGTAGAACTGCAGAAAATCTATTTTGGTTCTCGCGATATATTGAAAGAGCCGACGCAACGGTCCGATTATTAGAAGTCGGCTATCGTGTATCTATATTACCAAATACCGACAAAGGATATAGGAATGAGTGGGAAGCTATTATTGAGTCAATTGGATCAAAAGATGAATTTATTGCAAAAAATAAAGCATTTAATAGAAAAAATATTGAATACTTTCTATTATTTGATGAAGGAAATCCATCATCGGTTATAAACTGCTTCTCAAAAGCCAGAGAGAATATAAGAATCGCAAGAACTGCTGTAACACTTGAAGTCTGGAATGCAATTAACACAAGTTTTTTTGAATTTTCAACTTATGGGAATGCGAGATATAATACAAAAAACCTTTTGGAGATAATAGATATTGTAAAAAGGCAAGTGAACACAATTCGTGGCACGATCGTCAACACACAATTATTAAATGATGGATTTGATTTTCTAACAATTGGTACATACTTCGAGAGGGCTGACTTCACAGCACGATTAATTGATGTAAAGTACTATATTCTATTACCAAGCTCGGACTACATTGGCAGCGCAAATGATCAATTCCAGTGGGGCATGCTTCTGCGTTCAATATCATCCTACAGAGCTTACAACTGGGCATATGGCACTAATGAGTATAGTTATTCAAGAATCATTGACTTATTGATTCTCAATGTTGATTGCCCCAGGTCTCTTGCTTATTCAGTTGGGAAAATCAGTGAACATTTCCGGAGTCTCGTCAACTATTATAACCAAAGTTCAAAAGCTCATAACCAAGCAAAAGAGCTGTTTAAAAAACTAAAAACTCAAACACCAGATCAAATTTCAGAGTATGGATTGCACGAGTTCTTAAAAAGTTTTTTAGAGCAAATAGATGATCTATATGATTGCCTGAATCATAAATATTTTCGGGGGATACAGTGAAAATATCGATCTACCACAGAACAACTTATACTTATGATAAAACCGTTCCAAGGTTATCACAATCGCTTCGCCTGTATCCAAGTATCTGCAAAAACCAATCGGTAATAAATTGGGTAATTAATGTAGATAAAGGAAAAATAAAATACCTATATACTGACTCTTTAGGTCACCAAACATATTCTCTGACAAATAAGAATATTACCGGATCTCAAAATATTATTGCGAAAGGTGAAGTTGAAACAAAAGACTTTTCAGGAGTTTTGAAGGGGCCTAAGGAAAAAGTCAATCCTGAATGCTTTGTCAGATATACGAATTTGACCTCTCCGTCCGTTGAGGTTATAGATTTGTGCCACGGAATAAATAGAAAGAATGATCAGATTTCGCTATCACATGAGTTAAATCTTATTGCAGCAAATGCGATCAAATATAAATCAGGTACCACAACATTTAATACAACAGCACAAAAAGCGCTCATAGATGGAAAGGGTGTATGTCAAGACTTTGCACACATTCTGATTACGCTTGCGCGATATATTGGTTTACCAGCAAGATATATTAATGGTTTCTTGTATGATGAAAATAGCGCTGTTTCATCGTCACACGCTTGGACTGAAATTTATATTGATCATCTAGGATGGGTTGGGTTTGATCCAACCTATAAAAAATGTATTGACGATAATTATATCAGAATCTGTGCTGGTTTTGATGCGCTCGACGCTTCAACAATAAAAGGTACAACAACCAATTATAGCGGGGAAGAAAATTTATCCGTAAAGGTTGAAATAGCGCAATCGTGAGTAATTAGATATGATTGTCATTTCTGATAGTATACTCACATCTTCCATGTGCGATTCCATGCGCACCACAACTTGCGGCAAAACTATCGGGTTTTAGTTTTGGCTTTTGCCCTGTTAAACCATAAACATACCCACTTGCTTCTTTTGCGACGCAGCTACTTCCGTGTTTTAATTCTGTATTTATGTCAAGATGTATTTCAGTTTTGTATTCACTTATATAAGGCTGTAATTGCAAATATGCTTCACACACTTTGTATGTCTCGTTCATCAGCCGCATTCTCGGTTTGCTAGCATTATTATCGTAATCAATTTCACTCGAAATATTATAAAACAGTGCGCATCCATTATTTGAGTTTTTGTGAATAGCAACAATAGTCGCATAAGTCGCGTGCCAATGTTTATCTTTCCACTTTCGGACACTGTCACAACCAAAATAGATTCTTGTCCGTCTATTTAGGCTTCCAAGTGTATACAATATCTCACTTATTTGGTCTTCTGCAAACATCAATTCTCAAATTTATAAAAATATATTTATGATGGTTAACTATCTAAAATTTATTGAAACTAGCGGATTAATCTGTTAATGGCAGGCTTTATTATATTTCTTTAGTCTCCAGTAATTATACGGCCATGGCGTTAAAAATCCAATAGTTAGCATAATCGGGATAACCCACCAGGTTAGCTTTGCACCACCTGTCAGGAACCAGTCCACGGCATTCATTGCCACTTCCATCGAAATCATAGAAATAAAGCTCATACCCATTGCAGTTTTAATAGCGGATGTGAGTTTGATACTTTGCCGGAGCAAAATGTATGTTTCGAGTATTATACTGGTTACAAGACCGTTGAATATTGCGAGTAACATGATGCTCATTGTCGACCATGGAATGCCAGTATATTGGAAGTATGCGATGGTGCCAAAATCACCAATAGAGCAGCCAATCAGGCACCACTTTGTGTTATTTGCACTTCTTCTCCATGTATGCTTACATCGCCAATCAACGCTAGTATTTGCAACTTCAATTGTCATTCATCAATACTATTTTAACCCAAGTCAGTACTAGTTAATTCAAATAATTGGATATGATCAATGCATTCATCCCATGTAGACTTTGTTACAGGATTACGACCAGCACAAAAATCCCTCATGCCCTGTTCATCATGAACGTGAACTTTGAACATAACATAATTCTTCATTGGCGAAACTGATGGGAGCGTCTTCTCAACATAAGCGATTTGACTCCTTGCACCCATTCCTTCTTCTGATTGCATAAAACCCATAAATTTTTCAAATAATCCCTCGCCTTCTTTAAAAAAAGCGATTGCGAGCATTTCTTTTTCCATAATAATTACCTCTTATAAATTTTTAAACGATATATAGTAAATATATGGTCAATTTGGATAAAATGCTAGTCATGCACCGCACTTATTTTGTGTATCTACAGTTAATCAACCTTCCAGTTGATAACATCAATTTTATTCTCACTAAGATACGTATTTGTTTTTGAAAATGGTCTTGAGCCAAAAAACCCTGTATTTGCAGAATAGGGTGATGGGTGAGGACTTCGGATTATCAAATTATTACCGCTGTCTATAAAAGAGCATTTTTCTTGTGCTTTTTGACCCCAAAGTACGTAAACCAGATTTCTCTTTTTCTCATGAAGGGCCTGTAATACCGCACTTGTAAAAAATTCCCATCCATAATTTGCATGTGATCCAGGCTTTCCCCTCTCCACGGTAAGAATTGCATTCAATAGCAATACCCCTTGAGCCGCCCATTTAGATAAGTTCCCATGATTTGGAATTGGTATACCAAGGTCATCATTCAACTCTTTGTATATGTTTTTAAGAGAGGGAGGGGTCTTTATCCCAAACTCAACAGAAAAACTTAATCCATGCGCTTGACCGATGCCATGATATGGGTCTTGGCCAATGATGACAACTTTAACATCATCAAATTTTGTAAGTTCAAAAGCATTAAAGATGAGGTGAGATGGGGGATATATATCTTTATTTGATTTCTTTTCATTTCTTAGATAATTACTAAGTGATTTCATGTAGTCCTTATCGAACTCATGAATCAGCTGCTTTTTCCAGGAGTCTTCAATCTTCACGTTTGCCATAAAAAACCTGAATTAACCAATTACCTCAT
This sequence comes from Rhodobiaceae bacterium, assembly GCA_002699615.1. Classification (GTDB taxonomy): domain Bacteria; phylum Pseudomonadota; class Alphaproteobacteria; order Rhizobiales; family TMED25; genus TMED25. The sequence continues at coordinate 9,541 of PAAM01000003.1, forward strand.
CATTATTTGCAGCTTCACCATAAACTTCAGGATTCAATATATCAAAAGGCCTCTTCCCTTCTAAAAATCTCTCAATATTATGCACTGCTCGGAGGGCCATCTCGTCCCTTGTTTCTCTCGCCGCCGAACCAATATGAGGCGTCATCACAACATTCTCTAAATCAAATAAACCTGGTCTTGGACCTGGGTTTGGTTCCGGTACTTCCGTTTCATAAACATCCAGCCCAGCCCCCAATATTTTCTTCTCTCTAAGAGCATCTTCTAATGCACCCTCATCTAATATTGGACCCCTAGAGGTATTAATTAGTATTGATGTTGGCTTCATAAGTGATAACAATTCTTTACCCACAAGCCCTTTTGTATCATTAGTCAAGGATGTGCATAACATCACAAAATCTGACTCCATAAACAGGTCCTCAATAGCTCTGAATTCGGCATTACCTAGAACATATTCCTCTGCTGCTGATAACCTACTTCTTTTATGATATATTACCTTCATGTCACAAGCCGCCGCCCTCTTTGCAACCCCTGTTCCCACAGCGCCCATTCCAATTATTCCGATTGTCTTCCCATAAAGCCTGGAGCCTAAAAAAGACGTTGACTGGTTTTGAGTCCATCTCTTATTTTTAAGATATTCATGGGCTTCGGGTAATCTCCATGCAGTCGCCATAAGGAGTGCAAAAGTAAATTCAGCAGTTGTTTTGCTCACAAAATTGGGTATTCCACAAACCGGTACCTTTCTCTCTGTACACGTTTTTTTATCGACAAAAGTTGCTTTCATGTGCATTGCCGACACTAATTTTAGAGGTTTCGCTGCTAGTATTACTTCTCTATCAAACTCAACTTCTCCAAGCGCATATAATATGTCTTTATCCTGTACCTCCTTGAGAATTTCATCATGCGGCATGGGACCATCCGTTCCTTCGTACATTGTCACATCACCTAAAGTTTGCAACTTTTTATAAGCAACTTCTGATATCTGTTGTGGGATGAAAATTTTTACCATGCTAGACTCCTTTTTTTATGAATTGTATTAAATTAACCAAAAGGCCTCATATTTGCAAAATTTTGGTCTTTTGATGTATTAAACTGTAGTAATACTGAAATACCCTCTTGATTTTTCTCTTTGGCACGCACCAGAGAGCTTGCAATATCTTCAGGATCGTCAATTACCTCTGACCAACCCCCAAGTGACCTGGCTATATCGGCATAATCACCATCTAAATCACGAGCTTTGAATTTCTCATGACTAATCTTCATGTGATTAGTCTCAATTGCCATAGTCGAATTTTTTAGTACTATTGTTGTAATTGGAAGTTTCGTTCTCACAGCCGTTTCAAAATCAAGTCCAGTCATTCCAAAAGCGGCATCTCCCATAAAATTCACGCAAAATTTATCGGGTGCAGCAAGTTTTGCACCAATCGCAAAACCTAAACCTGTGCCTAACTGATGTGACTTTCCCCAACCGAGATACGATCTTGGGGTATCAGATTGATAAAATGGCATCATTTGATATCTTGGGCTACCGGCATCATGGGTTACAATTGCATCCTTTGGATCAATATTCTTCATAAATTCTGATATCACTCTATACGGGCTAATTGGTTTATCCTTTGAGTCTAGGTGTTTGGACCAATTTTCAAGATATCTTTTTCTTACTTCAGATATTTCTTCCGCGACATCATTGCGAATAATTTTCCCAGAAAGATAATCTCGACAAGATGTAATTAACTGCTCTAAAACTAATTTTGTATCTCCGAGTATTGGGTAATCAATATCATAACTTTTATATAAATCCCTCGGATCGTTGGTGTTATGTATTATTGTTTTACCGGGTGGTATTGTAGTAACCATTGGATGTTTTGTAAGGCTTGTTCCAAGTGCAATAACTACATCTGACTTCTTCATGAAATGAACCACAGGATCACTCATAACGCCAGATCCGCTGCCTAAGGCAAGTGGATGATTGCGCTCTGAAATTGAACTCTTTCCTTCCATGGTTGTCATGACTGGAATTTGTAATAATTCCGCAAAGTCGGCGAGCTCTTTTGTGGCCTCGGAATATAACACCCCAGCACCCGCAATTATAATTGGATTCTTTGCACCTAATATTATTTTTGAAATATTTGTGATCTCTTCACTGCTTGCCATAGATTTGGAACATTGAATTTTTTTGTAATTCTGCACCCTACTATCTTCCACATCTTGATTTAGTATATCCTCGGGTATTTCAACCATCGCAGGCCCTGGCCGACCATTTCTCATTGACGCAATGGCCCTTCGTAAAACATCTATAGATTTTGATGGTGTCGTGATTTGCTCAATGGATTTGGTAATGCTTTCATATGACTTTAAACTTGAAAACATAGGAAATACACCGTCTCTTTCTAGAGGATGCCCCAGCGGTAGTACCAGTAGTGGCGTTGAGTCACTAAAGGCAGTTGCAACTCCAGGATATGCATTCTCGGCACCTGGACCATATTGCATTGCGAATGCTGATAATTTCTGTCCATTTGTTACTCGACTGTATGCATCCGCAATTCCAAGACCAACTCGCTCTTGCCTACAAACTATTGGCTTTATATCCTGTGCTGCTGCCGCTTCAATGATTGGCGTTGTTGGAAAGCAGTTTAGACATTCCAGACCTTCCTTTTTGAGAACAGTTATAATTGCATCTAAAACTTTCATTCTGTTAACCTGATAAGTTAGGAACCCCTGTTTATTTCCAGTCTCCGATCCACTTGTTCGATAATTGGATCAATCAAATGCGTATCTTCTCCCATTTGAATCGCTATTACCTTTATTAGCCTATCAACTCTCTCTATATTTTTTGCCCCCGAAAAAAGTGCTCTTGCGGCAGATGAGGGACGGATAAGACTTTCTGCGGCCCTTGCATATTTATCAAATGGCACTTGATCGGAATCAATTGCTCCCAATTTTCTTGCAATAGCGCCCACCCAATTATAAATTTCTTCAGAGTGCACTAGATCCGAGTGGACTGCCTCTTTTATGGCAACAGCATTTTCCTCTTTGACACAACGATAATTACCTGACAAGAGCATACTCCACTTAGCAAGTGGAACAAAAATTGAGTCGTGCACTTTTAACTTTACTGGTAAGTCAATCATTTCACCATTGAGATTATATTTAATTTTTTCTATATCACTTTGCAGATCTCTCAATATTTGAGTGTGCTGATCTGACTCAAACTTCGCAGCTTTAAAATTTGTTGGGAGCCCAACCTGTAATACATTAATATTCTCATCAGGCGGTCTAAATGCTTGTGGATCTGGACTACACAAAGTCATATAATTTGAGTCAAAATATTTCCAAACTTCTGGTTTTGTATATGCCCCATCTAGTTTTGATGTATCGAGTCCCTCAATTCTAGCTATATAAGGCAATGGGGGCATATTCATGATAGACATGCAAGGTTTTTTACTCAAGCCAATCTCTTTAAGTAAATCGGCAATCTCATCTGCACCATATTGTGGCTCCTGCATCGCCAATGCGATCAGATCATAGGTCGAAATATCAGCATCACTCGGCCCGAGAGCGCTAAGATTTCCGGAGCAGTCATTTGATCTTAATTCGATAACTTTATCTTTATCGCGAATGGGTAGGCGAACGATGGCTCCTTCTTTGTTAATTAGTTCTACTTCTTGTGGAAGGCAAACTAGATCAACATCATGTTCAGCTAGAGCTAACTTAATGCCTAATAATGAGCCATATGAGGCCCCTAGTATAAGTATTCGATATTTTTTCATGTTATTCCTTCCTCATTTTTTAAATGTTTTGTGAAAATATTTTTTTGGTAT